>NZ_JACCFW010000001.1:2871509-3589387 GCF_013410455.1 Allobranchiibius huperziae
CACCTGGGGCTTGCCGACGTTCGCCTCGACGTGGAACTCCCGCTTCATGCGGTCGACCAGGATGTCGAGGTGAAGCTCGCCCATGCCCTTGATGATGGTCTGGCCGGTCTCCTCGTCCTGCTCGACCTGGAAGGTCGGGTCCTCCTGCGCCAGCTTCTGGATCGCGGTGCCCAGCTTCTCCTGGTCGCCCTTCGTCTTCGGCTCGATGGCCACCGAGATGACGGGCTCGGGGAAGGTCATCGACTCCAGGACGACCTGGTTGCTCACGTCGGACAGGGTGTCACCGGTGGTGGTGTCCTTCAGCCCGATGAATGCGTAGATGTGACCCGCGGAGGCGGTCTCGACCGGGTTCTCCTTGTTGGAGTGCATCTGGAAGAGCTTCCCGACGCGCTCCTTGCGGCCCTTGGTCGTGTTCATGACCTGGCCACCGGTGGACATCCGGCCGGAGTAGACGCGCACGTAGGTCAGCGTCCCGAAGAACGGGTGGGTCGCGACCTTGAACGCCAACGCCGAGAAGGGCTCCTCGGTGTTCGGCTTGCGGACGATCTCGGTCTCCTCGTCGCCCGGCTTGTGGCCGATCATCGGGGGGACGTCGAGCGGGTTGGGCAGGTAGTCCACGACGGCGTCGAGCATGGGCTGCACGCCCTTGTTCTTGAACGCCGTGCCGCAGAGCACCGGGTTGACCTCGCCGGCGATGGTGATCGCACGGATGCCGGCCTTCAGCTCCGCCTCGGTCAGCTCCTCGCCGCCCAGGTACTTCTCCATGAGGGCGTCGTCGGACTCGGCGACGCGCTCCACCAGGTGGGTGCGGTACTCGTCGGCCTTGTCCTGCAGCTCGGCCGGGATCTCCTCGACCTCGTAGTCCTCGCCCAGCTTGGTCTCACCGCGCCACACGAGGGACTTCATGCGGACCAGGTCGACGACGCCGATGAAGTCGGACTCGCTGCCGATGGGCAGCTGGATGACCAGCGGCGTCGCACCGAGACGGTCCACGATGGTCTGCACCGTGTAGTAGAAGTCGGCGCCCATCTTGTCCATCTTGTTGACGAAGCAGATGCGCGGGACCTTGTACTTGTCGGCCTGACGCCAGACGGTCTCGGACTGGGGCTCGACGCCCTCCTTGCCGTCGAACACGGCCACGGCGCCGTCCAGCACGCGCAGCGAGCGCTCCACCTCGACGGTGAAGTCGACGTGCCCGGGGGTGTCGATGATGTTGATCTGGTTGTCTTTCCAGAAACAGGTCGTCGCGGCGGACGTGATCGTGATGCCGCGCTCCTGCTCCTGCTCCATCCAGTCCATCGTGGCCGCGCCGTCGTGGACCTCACCGATCTTGTAGTTGATACCGGTGTAGAAGAGGATGCGCTCGGTGGTCGTGGTCTTGCCGGCATCGATGTGGGCCATGATGCCGATGTTGCGGACCTTCTTCAGGTCGGTCAGCACTTCCTGCTGTGCCACGGTGTGGTTCCTTATCCGCTCGTCGAATGTTGTGGTGCGGCTCCCGTGTGGTCGCCGTTCTGGCCGGCGACCACACGGGTCAGCCGTGGATCACCAGCGGTAGTGCGCGAAGGCCCGGTTGGACTCGGCCATCTTGTGGGTGTCCTCGCGGCGCTTGACCGCGGCACCCAGGCCGTTGCTCGCGTCGAGGATCTCGTTCATCAGTCGCTCGGTCATCGTCTTCTCGCGGCGCTGCCGGGAGTAGCCGACCAGCCAGCGCAGCGACAGGGTCGTCGCCCGGCCGGGCTTGACCTCGATCGGCACCTGGTAGGTCGCGCCACCGACACGGCGGCTCTTGACCTCGAGGCTGGGCTTGACGTTCTCCAGCGCGCGCTTCAGCGTGACGACCGGGTCGGTGCCGGTCTTGTCGCGGGTGCCCTCGAGGGCGCCGTAGACGATGCGCTCGGCGACGGACTTCTTGCCGTCCAGCAGGATCTTGTTGATCAGCTGGGTGACCAGCGGCGACCCGTAGACCGGGTCGATGACGAGGGGGCGCTTCGGGGCGGGACCCTTACGTGGCATTACTTCTTCTCCCTCTTCGCGCCGTACTTGGAACGAGCCTGCTGGCGGCTGCGGACACCCTGGGTGTCCAGCGAACCGCGGACGATCTTGTACCGCACGCCGGGCAGGTCCTTCACGCGACCGCCGCGGACGAGCACGATCGAGTGCTCCTGCAGGTTGTGGCCGACGCCGGGGATGTAGGCGGTGACCTCGATGCCCGAGGTCAGCTTCACGCGGGCCACCTTGCGCAGCGCCGAGTTCGGCTTCTTGGGGGTCGTGGTGTAGACGCGGGTGCACACACCGCGCCGCTGGGGGCTGCCCTTCAGCGCCGGCGTGGAGACCTTCGTGGCCTTGTCCTGCCGACCCTTACGGACGAGCTGGTTGATGGTAGGCAACCTGTTGACTCCGTCTGTTCGTGTCTCGTCGTTCGCCCGGGCTGCTGCCCGGACGATTCCTTGGATTGCCGGCGCCACCCCTACCGACCCCCGCACTCGGGTGTGTCGGCCTGGCGTACGCCGGAGCCCTCCCCCGCACTTCCTGACATCCCGTGTCGATCGACACGATCCGGTCAGGCTGCCCGGCGAGGGCGTGTGTCGTGGCCTGATGCGCCGCGAACAACCTCTTCAGCGCGGAAACGCACGTGTTTGTTCCCGTGCACCGCGCCATGCCGGTCGTTCGAGCGCAGGGCAGAGCCACGCACAGTCCTTAAGCGTACCGGGCCGGTGATACCGCTCCAAATCCACTCCGGGGCCGCGCGCGCGGGCACCCGGTGCGCGTTCGGCGCCCTATCCCTCCGGAGCCGGGTGCAGGTCCGCCGCGTGCCCGGAGGCCGGTCGTTCATGCCGCTGCCGGGAGGGGATCGTCGCGAGCACCACGAGCAACGGAGCAGCGATCAGCATGCCGATCGGCGGGATGCCGGTGCCGGAATCGTTGGCGAAGAAGCCGATGACCCAGCAGATCACGGCGGCGGCGAGCCCGTTGCCGAGGAAGGGGATCTGCGACCACAGCCGGGCTATGGGGCGGCTGAAGCGTCGACTCGGGGCCACGAGCACCACGACGGCGAGCACGAGCAGGAGCGGCACGAAGAGGGTGAGCGGCGACGACGTCAGCATCTGCGCGTTGAGCTTGCCGATCCTGCCGAGGGTCCCCGCCTGACCGTGGTGGCGCAGTCCCGCGACGAAGTCACCGAGGTGGGTCCGGTACTTCGGCGGCCGCAGATAGTCCAGGACCGCCAGTCCCCCCACCACCAGCGCGGTCGACCCGCCGATCATCGCCACCCGTTGCCACGTCACCCGCAATCCGGCGGCGTTCAGAGCGAGATAGGCGAACGCCGGGATCATGGCCACCGGGCCGCCGGCATCGGCGCCCCATGCGGGAGAACCGTCGACGAGGATCGCCGGCACCGCGACGAGCACCACGGTCGCGGTCGCCAGGTCGCGACGGCCGGCCCTGATCAGGGCATCGGCCAAGAGGGCCGCGATGAGCAGTGCGCTCGTCGCGAGCATCGCGTACCCGACGTTGCCCATCCCGTAGTAGCGCCCGCCGTACAACGGTTGCAGACCCATCATCGAGGTGAGCTGCAGCCGGGAACCGTGCATGGCGTCGTCGAGGACGGTGTAGCCGGTGACCACCAGGATCACCAGAAGCGGGCCGATCGGGTGCCGCCGCCAGGGCCCGGCCCACGCGATCACCGAGATCGCGACCGCGATCAGCAGGACGCCGGCGGTGAGCGCGACGCCGGGATGGCCCGTGCGGTACCAGGGCAGCACCCCGATCAGGAACGTCGCCGCAGGCAGCGACGCCAGCGCACCGGCGGTGACCCCGATGCCGGCCCGCAGGAAGGGATGCGACGCCGTCGAACGCTCGGCCCGCCGCGTCCGCCATACCCCCAGGCGCCACAGGAGCACGCCCAGCACGACGATCACCGCTCCGATGATCAGGGCTCTCGGGAAGAAGGTGCGCAACACGGAGTGCTGGACCGCCAGCTCCTGGCCGAGGTCGCGCGCCAGGGTGACCGGGCCGTACGCGCTGCTGGACGGCTCGACCGAGGGGACCCTGGCCTCGGGAAGGGTGGGCGCCGCGCTTCCGAACCGGTGCAGGATCAGCGCGGTCAGGTCGACGGTGCCGATCATCCCGATCTGGCGAGTGTTCAGCGATGTCAGGCGACCGTGCGGCACACCGGGCCCGGTGATGACGACGGAGCGCAGATGCTCCCGGGAGGCGTCGTCCGCGAGCGAGGCCACCACGAGCGTCGCGTCGGCCGGGACCTTGGCGACGACCTGACGCAGGGCGGAGTCGTCACCGGTGGTGAGGCTGACCAGCGTGATCGGGCACGACGTGAAGTCGGCCTGTGAGACGCGGGGTACGTAGTGCGCGACCTTCCCCTGACGGTCCGCCGCCCCGAGGCTGGCGCCGGCGCCCACAGCGGTGACGCACTGATGGGCCGCCGCCGCCGTGGAGGCCAGTCGCCCGATGTCCGCCTTGGGGGTCCGGGACAGCGCGATCTTGCGCCATTGCGACCACTGCGGGAAGTACCCGGTGCTCGCACTCGTGAGGGTGGCGGTGGGCACGCGCGGACACTGCCCGACCGCGGCACCGGGAAGGGTCTCCTTCACCACGGCGCCGACCGCCGTGCGGGTGCCGGCGGACAGGGTGAGCCACGCGTCACCGGTGCAGCTGTGCCCGGACAGATCCCGCGTGAGCATCGCGCCGACCGCGCCCTTGCGGGCCAGGGAGTAGAGGGTGGGGTTCGCCGTGGTCGAGGTGGAGTTCCAATCCAGCTGCGGCACCCGCACGACCACGATCGGACCCGGTTGGGAGATCTGCTGCAACGCGGGACGGTGGGTGAGCACCGAGGTCAGGAGCACCCCGCCCAGACCGGATGCGAGCACCAGCACGCACACGATCAGCCAGCGCCGGGTCACCGGGTCAGGGTACGGCCACCGTTCGACGGTCCGGCCTGGCGGCTGAGAAGGGCATCAGGAACCCGTTGGTACTGTCGTCCCCGCTCAGTCACCCACCGTCGGAAGTCATCGATGTCCACCCATGAGGCGACCGTCCGCCCCTCACCGGCGGCGCACAACGGCAGCGGGCTGCGTCAAGCGTTCCGCTTCGGCGTGGTCGGCTTCGTCGGCTTCGTCGCCGACGTCGGCGGGTTCAACCTGCTGCGTATCGAGGGCCCCGGCCCGCTGCACGACTACCCCATCTCCGCGAAGGTCATCTCCAGCATCGCCGGGGTCATCGTGGCGTGGCTCGGCAATCGCTACTGGACCTTCCGTCATACCCGCCGGGACCGGATGCACCACGAGTTCCTGCTCTTCGCAGTGGTGTCGGCCGTCGGGATCGCGATCGCCGCCGCGTGTCTGGCCGTCTCGCACTACCTGCTCGGCTACGACTCGCAGCTGGCAGACAACATCAGCGGCAACGGGATCGGGTTGGTACTCGCCACGGTCTTCCGCTTCTGGGCCTACAAGCACCACGTCTTCGTCTCGCGCAACGGCGAACCATTCACTGCCGCCTACGAAGACGAGGACGATGAGGCCTGAACGCGCGGCTCCTTCTTGGGATACGTGAAGCGCTTGCGCGCAGTCATGGTGAACATCTCCATGCCGAGCGGAATGGTCTTGCGCAGCTCCCCGGTGACCGAGGACTCCCCCACCCGTGGGTGATAGTTGACCGGGACCTGCACCATCTTCGTGCTGCTCTTGGCGGTGAGGAGCAGCATCTCCAAGCCGTACGCCGACCCGTCGAGCGTCGAGTGCTTGAGCAGATGGTCGGCGTGGGCCCGTGTCATCACCCGGAACGTGCAGCCCACGTCCGAGAGGCTGGTGGTGTTGTAAAGCACCTCGACCCACTTGGCGACGCCCCAGTTGCCCCACTTGAGGAACCAGCCCATGTTGGCGCCGTCCCAGATGAACTCGGCCACCGTGCGCGAGCCGACCACGAAGCCGCACTCCGGCATGAACGCGAGCAGCTTGCGCAGGTCCGCGGGGTCGAAGGTGCCGTCGGGTTCGCAGACAGCGACCAGATCCGTACGCGCCTCGCGCAACCCCCGCTGGATCGCGGCACCGTAGCCCTGGCGGCTCTCGTGAACTTCCCGGGCGCCGGTCTTCGCGACCTCCTCGGAGGTGCCGGCGGCCGCGTTGTTGTTGACGACGAGCACCTCGTCGACCTCTGCCATGGCTTCGAACGCCGTGATGCAGGCGGCGATGCTGTCCTTCTCGTTGTAGGTGGGCAGCACCACCGTGAGCGAGAGACGGTCGGGCATGTTCACTCCTTCGATCGGCCGGTGATCACGAGCATCTGACCGGCAAGAGGTTTGGCCGGCGCCGCCAGGTACCACGCCACCAAGGACGAGAGGGGGGAGCCGGGGGATGTCATGGTCAAGAGCATGGAGCGGGGCCTGACCAGCTCCACCCGCATGCCGGGCGAGGAGCGGTGGTCGCGAAGTAGCCCGAGCAGATTGAAGGCAAAGCCCGCATCGAAGGACGCGTCCGTGAAGAGTGGGGTGCCAGCCGAGTCTCGAAATAGCGAGACCGACGGCTGCCCGGCACGCCGCCATGCACCGCCGCGTCGTCCTGCCGCGTCACCGCGTCCTTCCCATCGAGTGGGGCCGGCTCGTCCGGCCTCCCTACGTGTCGCACCGTAGCTGAACGAACCTGAACGAACCTTGCAGAACCTGCAGCTACCGTATCGCCGTGCACGCGACCCAGACCCTACCTGCCGTCCGCCGCCGCGCCGCTTTCGCACGCACCGCAGGCGGTTACTGGGTTCTCCTGGCCGTGTTGGCCCTGTATCTGGCGTACGCCGGCGTCGACGGCCTGTCCGGGTCGGAGGTCGTGCGCGCCGTTCTCGGCGTGGCCGTGACCCAGCTGCTGCCCGGTGTGCTGCTGTGGCGGTGTGTCCGCCCTCGTGACGGCTGGCTGCTCGAGGACCTGGCGATGGGGTTCGCGATGGGCATCGCGATCGTCGTGCCGACCCAGACGATCGCCGGGTACAGCCACCAGCGGTGGATCGCGCTGGTGCTCCCGCTGCTGGTCGCGGCGCTCCTGCTCGCTGTCCCCGTGACGCGGCGCCGGATCATGTCGGCACGCTGGTCGCCGCTGCCGTGGTGGCTCGGCGGGGGTATCGCGGCGCTGTCCGCGTCCACGTTCCCGATGCTGGTTGCGTACTTCCGCGTGAACCAGCCGCGCTGGGCCACTGGAGTGGGTCAGCCGCACGTCGACACCTATCTGCACCTGGCGTTGTCCTCCGAGCTGCTCGAACGCGGCCCGGCCGCCTGGCCGACGGTCATCGGGGAGGCGCTCGGCTACCAGTGGTTCGCGCACGCGTGGATCGCCCAGGTGACCGCCTCGACCGGTGTGCCGCTGGACGAGGTGCTGATGCGCTTCCTGCCGGCGATCATGCCCATCGTCTCGGTGACCTGCGTCGCGGCCCTGTGCCTGCGACTGACCCGCAGCGCCGGCATCGCCCTCGGGGCGGTCGCTCTGGCGTCACTCGCGGGTGTGACCGCGCCGGTGCGGACGCTGGCGATCAATCCGATGATCACCCCGCAGTCCCCCACGCTGGGCCTGGGGATCCCGACCCTGATGGCGTTGATCGCGATCCTCGCCATGCGGTGGCGGGGAGAGGCTCTACGCGGCGCGATCGTGATGGTGCCGATCCTCACCGTCATCGCCACCGGCACGAAGGGGTCGACCGCACCGGTCGTGATCGCCGGGCTGGGTCTGGCTCTGCTCGCGGCGCTGATCTGGCGCCGACGTCTGGTGCCGCATCTCGTGGTCGACCTGCTGATGATGGGGGTGGCGCTGGTGGCCACGCTCGCCATCGTCTTCCACGGGTCCGCGTCCGGCCTGATGCTGGGGGTGACCGAATCCGCCAAGCAGACCCGGCTCGCGGGTGAGCTTGGCGGCGCACCGACGTACTTCCAACAGCGCGCCCTCTCCGCGATCACCATCCTCATCGGGCTCGGGCCTGCGTTGCTGGGATTCGCCGCGCTGTGGCGCCGGGAGGACCGGCGCGACCCGGTCATCTGGGTGCTCCTCGGGGCCTCGATCGCGGGAGCCGCCGCGACCGGGTTGTTCTCCCACCCCGGCAAGAGCCAGGGGTACTTCCTACTGACCGCCCTCCCGCTCGCCGCCATCGCCACGGCGATCGGGGCGGACCGGGTGCTGCGTACGTTGAGCGTGCGAGGGCGGGCCTTGCTGCTCGGCTTCGCCGGCCTGGGCGCCGTGGCGTTCGTGCTTCTGCCGACGCTGGTCCTCGGACCGCTTCGGACACACACCTTCCGGCGGTTGGAGGAATCGGTGCTGATCGGCCTCGTCATCCTCGTGGCGGCCGGCGTGATCGCGGTGATCGCGACCCGTGACACCGATCGTCGGTACGGCGCGCGCATCGGCCTCAGCGCCGCTGCCGGGGCTGTCGTCCTGTCCGGACCGGTGGTCTACGGCCAGTACCTCTCGAACGTCAAGGAGCCCTCAGCTCACCAGCACATCAAACTCAGTGAGGCCGGGGCCAGCTCGAACGCCCAGATCGCCGCCGCCGTCTACATCCGCGACCACTCCGGCGTCGAGGACCTGGTGATGACCAACCGGCACTGCACCCGTCAGAGCGCCCCGTACCACTGCGACACCCGCCGCTGGCTCGTCACGGCGTTCTCCCAGCGGCAGGCTCTGATCGAGGGCTGGACCGCGACCAACACCGCTACCCGGCTCGCTCCACACGGACGCGACTCGGTGACCATCGACTACTGGCATCCGCAACTGCTGCAGTTGAACGACGGCTTCTACACCCACCCGACCGCGGCCGCCGCACGTCAGCTGTGGGACAAGGGGGTGCGCTGGGTCTACGAGGAGAACACCATGAAGCACGCGAAGACCCTGGCGCCCTACGCCACCTTGCGCTTCCGCGACTCCGGCGCGAGCGCGTGGCAGCTGAACCGCCCCAGCTGACCGCCGATCTGCGGGTTCCCCGCACACCGGCACCGACGTAAGAAGAAGGACCGGCACCCACCTGCGCCGATAGGCCGCGGGTCGGAAAGTGACCGCACGACCGTCAACCCACCTCGGTGGGCCGGTTGCACGGTCGGGTCATGTCTGAGGCGCCTGGAAGGAGCCGCCCGTTCCGGCTGCCGCTCCCGGCTTGCCTCGCGCAGGAAAGTGACCGCAGCGCCAGTAATCCACCCGGGCGACGTGCGTCCTAGGAAAGTGACCGCAACGCCACACTCCGACGCACCCGGCGGCCGACAACGGCAGTGGACGGCAACGCGCCTCATCCAGGCCGTCTCAAACCGGCACCGGCGCAGGAAAGCGACCACACCGCCGACGACCCACCCCTCGCCCGCACTGAACCTCACGAACGAAGCGCGCCCCACGAACCTCTCGGTCCGTGGGGCGCGCTTCTGCTACGTCGGTCAGTCGAGCCCGAGCGACGCGTCGTCCAGGCGGACGGCCTCGCCCGACCCCGGCCCGAAGGACGGGTAGTCGTAGCTCTGGTAGTCCGGCAGGGCGTACAGCGCCGCCTTGGCCTCCTCGGTCGGCTCGACCTTCACGTTGCGGTAACGCGTCAGGCCGGTGCCGGCGGGGATGAGCTTGCCGAGGATGACGTTCTCCTTCAGCCCCAGCAGCGGGTCGCTCTTGGCGTGCATGGCCGCCTCGGTGAGCACCCGGGTGGTCTCCTGGAAGGAGGCCGCCGAGAGCCAGGAGTCGGTCGCGAGCGACGCCTTGGTGATGCCCAGCAGGTCGGGACGACCCGATGCCGGACGGCCACCCTCGGCGACGGTGCGCCGCGAGCTGTCCTCGAACCGGCCGCGCTCGGCCAGCTCACCGGGCAGCAGGTCGGTGTCGCCGGCCTCGATGATCGTGATCCGGCGCAGCATCTGCCGCACGATGACCTCGATGTGCTTGTCGTGGATCGAGACACCCTGCTGGCGGTAGACGCTCTGCACCTCGTCCACGAGGTGCTTCTGCACCGCACGGGGGCCGAGGATGCGCAGCACCTGCTTGGGGTCGATGGCGCCCTGCACGAGCAGCGCGCCGACCTCGACGTGGTCGCCGTCGGAGACCAGCACCCGCGCACGCTTGCTGACCGGGTAGGCGTGCTCTTCCGAGCCGTCGTCCGGGGTCAGCAGGATGCGACGTGCCTTGTCGGTCTCCTCGATCTGCACGCGGCCTGCGGCCTCGGCGATCGGGGCGACACCCTTCGGCGTACGCGCCTCGAACAGCTCCACGACGCGGGGCAGACCCTGGGTGATGTCGTCACCCGCGGCGCCACCGGTGTGGAACGTGCGCATCGTCAGCTGGGTGCCGGGCTCACCGATGGACTGCGCGGCGATGATGCCGACCGCCTCACCGATGTCGACCAGCTTGCCGGTCGCGAGCGACCGCCCGTAGCACTTGGCGCAGGTGCCGACCCGGGACTCACAGGTGAGCACCGAGCGGACCTTGACGTTCTCCACGCCGGCCGCGAGCAGCCGGTCCAGGTTGACGTCACCGAGGTCGGAGCCGGCAGCTGCCAGCACCTCCCCGCCGGACTCGACGTCCGTGGCGAGCGTCCGCGCGTAGACCGAGGTCTCCACGTCGTCGTGCTCGGTCAGCGAACCGTCGGCGGCACGCTGTGCCACCGGCAGGGTCAGGCCACGGTCGGTGCCGCAGTCGTCCTCGCGGATGATCACGTCCTGGCTGACGTCCACCAGACGACGGGTGAGGTACCCGGAGTCGGCGGTACGCAGCGCGGTGTCGGCCAGACCCTTGCGGGCACCGTGCGTGGAGATGAAGAACTCCAGCACGGACAGGCCTTCACGGAAGTTGGACTTGATCGGGCGCGGGATGATCTCGCCCTTCGGGTTGGCCATCAGGCCACGCGCACCGGCGATCTGCCGGACCTGGTGCCAGTTGCCACCGGCACCCGAGGACACCATCCGGAAGATGGGGTTGTTCGGGTCGAAGTTGGACTGCATCTCTGCAGCGACCTCGTTGGTGGCCTGGGTCCAGATCTCGATGAGCTCCTGACGGCGCTCATCGTCGGTGATCAGGCCACGCTCGTACTGACCCTGCACCTTGGCGGCCTTGCCCTCGTAACCGCTCAGGATCTCCAGCTTGCGACCGGGGGTCTGGACGTCGGAGATGGCCACGGTGCAACCGGACCGGGTGGCCCAGTAGAAACCGGCTTCCTTCAGCGCGTCCAGGGACGCGGCGACCTGAGCCTTGGGGTAACGCTCGGCCAGGTCGTTCACGACCGTCGACAACGCCTTCTTGTCGATGGCGGTGTTGAGGAAGGGGTAGTCCTCGGGCAGCGTCTCGTTGAAGAGCACCCGACCGAGGGTCGTCTCCAGCGTGAGGCTGGAGATGCGACCGAGCTCGTCGGCGACAGCGCCTTCGGGCAGCGCGTGTCCGGTCGGCGGCACCTGGTCGGTGAGCCGGATCCGGACCGTCGAGCCGAGCTTGATCTCGCCACGGTCCAGCGCCATCCGCGCCTCGGCGGGGGTGCCGAAGGAACGCAGCTGCTCCTGGTCGCCCTCACCGACGGTCACCTGTCCGTCACCGGAGGTGAGGAAGAAGATGCCGGTGATCATGTCCTGGCTGGGCATGGTGACGGGACGGCCGTCGGACGGCTTCAACACGTTGTTGCTCGACAGCATGAGGATGCGGGCCTCGGCCTGCGCCTCGGTGGACAGCGGCACGTGGACCGCCATCTGGTCACCGTCGAAGTCGGCGTTGAACGCGGTGCAGACCAACGGGTGGATCTGCACGGCCTTGCCCTCGACCAGCTGCGGCTCGAAGGCCTGGATGCCGAGGCGGTGCAGGGTGGGCGCACGGTTCAACAGCACCGGGTGCTCGGTGATGACCTCTTCGAGGACGTCCCAGACGACCGGACGCGCACGCTCGACCATCCGCTTGGCGGACTTGATGTTCTGCGCGTGGTCCAGGTCGACCAGACGCTTCATCACGAACGGCTTGAACAGCTCCAGCGCCATCTGCTTGGGCAGACCGCACTGGTGCAGCTTCAGCTGCGGACCGACCACGATGACCGAACGGCCGGAGTAGTCGACGCGCTTGCCCAGCAGGTTCTGGCGGAAGCGTCCCTGCTTGCCCTTCAGCATGTCGGACAGCGACTTCAGCGGACGGTTGCCGGGGCCCGTGACCGGGCGACCACGACGGCCGTTGTCGAAGAGGCTGTCGACGGCCTCCTGCAGCATCCGCTTCTCGTTGTTCACGATGATCTCGGGCGCACCGAGGTCGAGCAGACGCTTGAGGCGGTTGTTGCGGTTGATGACTCGACGGTAGAGGTCGTTCAGGTCGGAGGTCGCGAAGCGGCCACCGTCCAGCTGCACCATCGGGCGCAGGTCCGGCGGGATCACCGGGACGCAGTCCAGGACCATGCCGACAGGGCTGTTCTTGGTCTGGATGAACGCCATGACGACCCGCAGCCGCTTCAGGGCGCGCGTCTTGCGCTGGCCCTTGCCGGTCGCGATCGTCTCGCGCAGCGACTCGGCCTCGGCGACGAGGTCGAAGGTCTCCAGACGCTTCTGCAGCGCCTGGGCGCCCATGCCGCCCTCGAAGTACAGACCGAAACGGGTCCGCATCTCGCGGTAGAGGACCTCATCGCCCTCGAGGTCCTGGACCTTGAGGTTCTTGAAGCGGTCCCAGACCTGCGTCAGGCGCTCGATCTGAGCGTCCGAGCGCTTGCGGATCTGGTTCATCTCGCGCTCGGCGGACTCGCGCACCTTGCGGCGGGCGTCAGCCTTGGCGCCCTCCTTCTCCAGCTCGGCCAGGTCGGACTCGAGCTTGGCGGCGCGGGTGTTCACGTCGTTGTCGCGACGGTTCTCCAGCTCCTTCTTCTCCACCTCGATCTGGGCCTCCAAGGAGGGCAGGTCGGCGTGCCGCTGGTCCACGTCCACCGAGGTGATCATGTAGGCGGCGAAGTAGATGACCTTCTCCAGGTCCTTCGGAGCAAGGTCGAGCAGGTAGCCGAGGCGGCTCGGGACACCCTTGAAGTACCAGATGTGCGTCACGGGGGCGGCGAGCTCGATGTGGCCCATCCGCTCACGGCGTACGGCGGAGCGAGTGACCTCGACACCGCAGCGCTCGCAGATGATGCCCTTGAAGCGCACCCGCTTGTACTTGCCGCAGTAGCACTCCCAGTCACGGGTCGGACCGAAGATCTTCTCGCAGAAGAGTCCGTCCTTCTCCGGCTTCAGGGTGCGGTAGTTGATGGTCTCGGGCTTCTTGACCTCGCCGTGGCTCCACTGGCGAATGTCCTCGGCAGTTGCGAGACCGATGCGGATCTCGTCGAAGAAGTTGACGTCCAGCACAGTTGCTGTCCTTCTTTCGTTTGTTTCTAGCTAGTCAGGAGATGAAGAGCGATCCCCGTACGGCGGCGGCTTGCGCACGCCGCCGTACGGGTGGCGATCACACTTCTTCGACGCTGCTGGGCTCGCGCCGCGACAGATCGATGCCGAGCTCCTCCGCTGCGCGGAAGACCTCCTGGTCGGAGTCACGCAGGTCGATGATCTGACCATCGCTGCTCAGGACCTCGACGTTGAGACACAGCGACTGCATCTCCTTGATGAGCACCTTGAACGACTCCGGGATGCCCGGCTCCGGGATGTTCTCGCCCTTGACGATGGCCTCGTAGACCTTCACCCGGCCGATCACGTCGTCGGACTTGATGGTGAGCAGCTCCTGCAGCGCGTACGCCGCGCCGTAGGCCTCCAGTGCCCAGACCTCCATCTCACCGAACCGCTGACCACCGAACTGCGCCTTACCACCGAGCGGCTGCTGGGTGATCATCGAGTACGGACCGGTGGAACGGGCGTGGATCTTGTCGTCCACCAGGTGGTGCAGCTTCAGGATGTACATGTAGCCGACCGAGACGGGCTCGGGGAACGGCTCACCGGAGCGACCGTCGAACAGCTGCGTCTTGCCGGACGCACCGATGAGGCGCTTGCCGTCCCTGGTGGGACGGGTGGAATCGAGCAGTCCGGTGATGACGCCCTCGGACGCACCGTCGAAGACCGGGGTCGCCACGCGGGAACCGGGCGGGGCCTGGTGCGCGTCGGCGGCGATCTCGGACTTGAACGAGGTGTCGCCGGTGTTCTCGGCGATGTCCCATCCACGGCTGGCGGCCCAGCCCAGGTGCAACTCCAGGATCTGCCCGAGGTTCATCCGGCGCGGGACACCGTGCGGGTTGAGCACGACGTCGACCGGGGTGCCGTCCTCCAGGAACGGCATGTCCTCGACGGGCAGGATCTTGGCGATGACGCCCTTGTTACCGTGTCGGCCGGCGAGCTTGTCGCCGTCGGTGATCTTGCGCTTGTTGGCGACGTAGATGCGCACCAGCTGGTTCACACCCGGGGGCAGCTCGTCACCCTCCTCGCGGTCGAACACCTTGACGCCGATGATCGTGCCGGTCTCGCCGTGCGGAACCTTCATCGACGTGTCACGGACCTCACGCGCCTTCTCACCGAAGATGGCACGCAGCAAGCGCTCCTCCGGGGTCAGCTCGGTCTCGCCCTTGGGCGTGACCTTGCCGACCAGCAGGTCGCCGTCGCGGACCTCGGCACCGATGCGGATGATGCCGCGCTCGTCCAGGTCGGCGAGGACCTCCTCGGCGACGTTGGGGATGTCGCGGGTGATCTCCTCCGGGCCCAGCTTGGTGTCGCGGGCATCGATCTCGTGCTCCTCGATGTGGATCGAGGAGAGCACGTCGTCCTGCACGAGACGCTGGCTGAGGATGATCGCGTCCTCGAAGTTGTAACCCTCCCAGGGCATGAACGCCACGAGCAGGTTCTTCCCGAGGGCCATCTCGCCGCCGTCGGTCGCGGGACCGTCGGCGATGACGCCACCGGCCTCGAGACGGTCACCCTCGGTGACCACGACGCGCTGGTTGTAGCAGGTGCCCGCGTTGGACCGGGTGAACTTCGCGATCTTGTACGTCGAGTAGGTGCCGTCGTCGTTCATGACGTTCACCAGATCAGCAGAGACCGCCTGAACGACGCCCGCCTTCTCGGCGCGGACCACGTCACCGGAGTCCAGTGCCGCGCGGTACTCCATGCCGGTGCCGACCAGCGGCGCCTCGGAGCGGACCAGCGGCACGGCCTGACGCTGCATGGCCGCACCCATCAAGGCGCGGTTGGCGTCGTCGTGCTCCAGGAACGGGATCAGCGCGGTGGACGCGGAGACCATCTGGCGTGCGGACACGTCCATGTAGTCGACCTCGCCGGCCGGTACGTCGCTGGCCTCGCCGCCCTTGGTGCGGCCGAGCACGCGCTCCTCGGCGAACGTGCCGTCATCGGTCAGGGCCGCATTGGCCTGCGCGATGACGAACTTGTCCTCCTCGTCGGCGGACAGGTAGACGACCTCGTCGGTGACCCGACCCTCGGTGACCTTGCGGTACGGGGTCTCGATGAAACCGAACGGGTTGATCCGCCCGTACGACGCGAGCGAGCCGATCAGGCCGATGTTCGGGCCCTCAGGGGTCTCGATCGGGCACATCCGGCCGTAGTGGCTGGGGTGCACGTCGCGCACATCCATGCCGGCGCGGTCACGGGACAGACCACCCGGGCCCAGCGCGGATAGTCGACGCTTGTGCGTCAGTCCGGCGAGCGGGTTGTTCTGGTCCATGAACTGGCTCAGCTGGCTGGTCCCGAAGAACTCCTTGATCGAGGCCACCACGGGGCGGATGTTGATCAGGGTCTGCGGGGTGATCGCCTCGACGTCCTGGGTGGTCATCCGCTCGCGGACGACGCGCTCCATCCGCGACAGACCCGTACGGACCTGGTTCTGGATGAGCTCGCCGACGTTGCGCAGGCGACGGTTGCCGAAGTGGTCGATGTCGTCGACCTCGACGGGCAGCGTGACCTCGTTGCCCTCACGGGTGCCGGCCATCTCGGTCTCGCCGGCGTGCAGCGCGACCAGGTACTTGATGGTGGCGACGATGTCGTCGACCGACAGCGTGGAGGTGTTGAGCGCGACATCGAGGCCGAGCTTCTTGTCGACCTTGTAGCGGCCGACCTTGGCCAGGTCGTAGCGCTTGCCGTTGAAGTACAGGTTGTCCAGCAGGTTCTGGGCAGCCTCGCGGGTGGGCGGCTCGCCCGGACGCAGCTTGCGGTAGATGTCCAGGAGGGCTTCGTCCTGGGTGGTGGTGTGGTCCTTCTCCAGCGTCCCGCGCATGGAGTCGTACTGGCCGAAGGTCTCCAGGATCTGGGCCTCGCTCCAGCCGAGGGCCTTCAACAGGACCGTGACCGACTGCTTGCGCTTGCGGTCGACGCGGACGCCGACCTGGTCGCGCTTGTCGATCTCGAACTCGAGCCAGGCACCGCGGCTGGGGATGATCTTCGCGGTGTAGACGTCCTTGTCGGAGGTCTTGTCCAGGTTGCGCTCGAAGTACACGCCGGGGCTACGCACCAGCTGGGAGACGACGACGCGCTCGGTGCCGTTGATGATGAAGGTGCCGCGGCCGGTCATGAGCGGGAAATCGCCCATGAAGACGGTCTGGCTCTTGATCTCACCCGTGGTGTTGTTCATGAACTCCGCGGTGACGAAGAGCGGCGCGGCATAGGTCATGTCGCGCTCGCGGCACTCCTCGATGGAGTACTTGACCTCTTCGAACCGGTGGTCGCGGAACGACAGGCTCATGGTCTCGGCGAAGTCCTCGATCGGAGAGATCTCCTCGAAGATGTCCTCCAGACCCGAGCGGTCGTTGACCTCGGCCTTACCGGCGGCCTTCGCCGCGGCGACCCGCTCTTGCCAGCGCTCGTTGCCGAGCAGCCAGTCGAAGCTCTCCGTCTGGGGAGCCAACAGATCGGGCATTTCCAGCGGTTCGCGAATCTTCGCGAACGAGAGGCGGCCCGATGCCGTCTTCGCCGTAGTGAGTTTCGATGTCGCAGTGCGCGAGGCAGCCAAGGAGAGTCCTTCCACAGGCCTGACGGGCGGGCGGTTCGGTCACGCGTTCCCAACCGGCATCCGACCCTGTCGTCCTGGTCGCGGACAGCGCGACACCGGCTCTGCAAATCGAGTGTCTTCACCGCGGCGGTAGTAGCCGACCGGGCCGATGAGGACGCACGAAGTGAGTGCCGTGGACAGTGAGGATTGGCTGATGGAGGGCAGCGCAAAGCACAACACTACACCTGAAGGCATGGGCTGTCCACCCGCCACCAGGCTTCGACCGCCTCGGACCGGTCACCGGTCTTCAGTCGGACGCACCCGGACCGGCCAGCCTGCGAATCCCCCGGCCGCGCGTACGTGCGCTGGCTGGTGATCGCGGCGCTCGGTCCCGACGCGCTTGCGTGGTTTGCAGCACCGAGAGTGCACCCTGAAGACTTCCGGGTCAAGGACCACGCGCCAGAAATCTTCGCGGGGCCGCCCACGACGGGCACGCCGAGCACAACGAGGACGGCGGGACCAGCGAGCACTCACGCCCGCCAGGACGGGGGAACGGAGGCTGGGCGGAACGGGCGAGGGCCGGCCCGGGTGATCTCCCGGGCCGGCCCTGCCACCGGTCGATCAGGCGGTCACACGCCGGCCGTGCTGGAGATCCATCCCCGGCTGTCGGTCAGGTTCGCGTAGTTGGACGTCGCGTGGATGTCCGAGCCCGGGTCGGCGGTATCACCGGTCGAGCACACCCCGACGACCACGCCGCCGACGAAGAGGGGGCCGCCGGAGTCGCCGTGGTTGGACGCGCCGTCCTGACCCTGCACGTGCACGGCCCGTCCCCCGTAGGCGTCGGTGCTGGAGCCGAGCACGTTCACGTCGGCCTTGTAGAGGTAGTCCGGCTGTGCGCCGCCGGCGCGCAGGCCGTAGCCGTAGATGGTGCCCGAGTCGCCGGAGGCGGGGCTGTAGGAGTTCGCGAGCGGCGCGTAGCTCCCGATCGAGGCCGAGCGCGACAGGTGGACGAGCGCCACATCGCCGTCCGGCGAAGCCTCGAAGTCGTCGGCCGCGATCGCCGGGCCCGGGTTGGAGGTGTCGTTGCTGAAGTAGACGTTCATCGAGCTGGTGCCGTCGATGCAGTGCTGGGCGGTGAGCACCCAGTCGGCCGAGATGGCCTCACCGGTGCAGCCGTAGGTGCCGCTGCCCTGTTGGAAGACCAGTTGGGCGATGTAGGGGGAGCTGGCCTGCGTTCCGCCGATGATGTGCGGCTGGGCGTGCGCGGCGGGGGTGCTCGCGTGCGCGGGTCCTGCGGCGACCGCGGCGAGCGCCAGGGTGGCGGCGAGCCCGCTCATCGTGCGAAAGGCTGTGCGTGCGTTGCTCATGCGTTACGTGTCCCATCGTGAGGGTCGGCGTTGCGTGACATGTGTGTTGCGTGCGTGACGCGGACGCCCGGTCTGGAGCGTCCGTGCGGATGAGCACACACCAGACGCACAAGATCGACAAGCAATATTCGAAGCCTGGAGAGACAATTTACTTCGGCCTTACCGGCCGGTAACGTGCGCGATCCTCCCTGGAAAACGACGAACGGCGGGACCGACCCGTAGGTCGATCCCGCCGCTCACGCGCAGTACGCGCGGGTGGGCGTGGCTGGGCGCGAACGCCCCGTCACACCCGGGTGATCACTTGAGCTCGACGGTCGCGCCGGCGCCCTCGAGCTGCTCCTTGGCCTTGTCGGCCGCAGCCTTGTCGACCTTCTCCAGGACGGCCTTGGGGGCGCCGTCCACGAGGTCCTTGGCCTCCTTCAGGCCGAGGGAGGTGAGGGCGCGCACCTCCTTGATGACCTGGATCTTCTTGTCGCCCGCGGCGGTCAGGACGACGTCGAACTCGTCCTGCTCGGCCTCGGCCTCGGGGGCGGCGCCACCGGCACCGGCGGCGGCGACGGCCACCGGGGCGGCCGCGGTCACGTTGAAGGTGTCTTCGAACTGCTTCACGAACTCGGAGAGCTCGATGAGGGTCATTTCCTTGAACGCGTCAAGGAGCTCGTCAGTGCTGAGCTTCGCCATGAGGTGGCGTCCTTTCTGTTGGTACTGCTGCCGTGAGTGGCGGATGTACTGGTGGATTGCCGACGTCCTGCGGATGCAGGGAGGTCAGCTCTCGTCGCCACCCTCGGCGACGTCGGTCTCGGGTGCCGGCGCGGTGGCCGGACCCTCCTGCTCGGTCTTGGCGCGCAGCGCCTCGACCACGCGCGCCGTCTGGGACAGCGGCGCCTGGAAGAGCGCAGCCGCACCACTGAGCGATGCGTTCATCGCTCCGGCGAACTTGGCGAGCAGGGTCTCTCGCGACTCGAGAGCCGCGAGCTTGTCGATGTCAGCCGCCGTGAGGGTGTTCCCGTCGAGGACACCACCCTTGATCACGAGCAGCGGATTGGCCTTGGCGAAATCACGCAGGCCCTTGGCCGCCTCGACCGGTTCACCGGTGACGAAGGCGATCGCGGACGGTCCCTGCAGCTGGCCGTCGAAGGCGGTGACGCCCGCATCGGCAGCAGCACGCATGGTCAGCGTGTTCTTCACCACGACATAGGTCGCGTGCTCACGCAGTGAGCTGCGCAGCTGCGAGAGCTGCGCCACGGTCAGGCCGCGGTACTCCGTGAGAACGGCCGCATCGGACTGACGGAACTTCTCCGTCAGTTCGGCGATGGCAGCAGCCTTGTCAGCTTTCGCCATGCGGACCTCCTTCGATGGTGTGGCCGTCGGCGTGATGGGCCCGCATACGAAGAAGAGCCCCGGCGCGGTGGCGCGGGGCTCGTGTCGACTGCGCTCTCGCGCGTCATCGGATCCGACGCGATGGTCGGATCTGCCTCTTGCTCACCTGCGCTGGTTGCCCTACCTGGAAAGGCGGGACCTTCGGCGGGCTCGGGTGAGCCTGCAGCCGGCGGTCTTTGGTGCGCTCAGTCTAGGAGCGGCGCGGCCGGAGGACCAAATCGGCCCTCCGGCGCACCGATCAGGTGGACTGCACGCCGCTGATGTCCGCGACCTGGGAGGCCGGCGGCACCGTGATGGTCACCGGCTTGCCGAAGTCGTAGTACTTGATGGTCGAGGTGCCCGTGGCGGCTTTGGTCACCGTCGAGACGGGCAGCCCCTTCGCATCGAGCGTGTCGGTGACGTTCGTGCCCGCGGCCGGCGATGCGGTCAGGGTGGTGCCGCTGGCAGAGGACGACGCCACCGTCCACTGCTCGGCGTTGCTCAGGCTTCCCCCGCCGGCCAGGTTGAGCAGCGGTTTGAAGCTCTCTGCGAGGGTGCCCGTGCTGTTCTTGGTGACCTTCAGGTAGGGCTTGGCGCCGAGTCCCGTCCCGGAGATGTAGGCCACCCCGTCGACGATGATGACCGTCACCTTCTTGCCCCGGATGACCTCGTGCACGGTCGCATCCGTGCGGGCGCCGGTGATCTTGGACTGCGACGTCGAGGTCAGGACGCTGGACGTCGTCGTGGAGGAGTAGGTGCCGCCGGCCTTGACGATGGCCGCCTTGATCCGGTTCTGCAGTGTGCCCGCGCCGATCTTCTGGCCCGCGGTGTACGACGACGCTGCCGCACTGCTGGACGGTGTGGAACTCGAGGTCGAGCGGGTGCTGGAGCTCGTGCTGGAGCCGCCGGACGTGGCGCTGGAGCTGCCGCTGCTCGAGGTGACTCCCGGCGAGCCCCCGCTGGAGCTGCAGCCCACGACGAAGATGGAGCCGGCGGCAAGTACAGCGACTGCGGCGGCTGTGCTCGGTCGATGGGTCGACGTGCGCGAAGTGTTCATGGGTTCCCCTCGTGGCGGCGTGTGTCGGTACGACGCCCGTCAACCTAGACAGGTTCCCTGGAGTTCGGGGCGCGGACGACGAAGCGCCCCCCACCCGAGAGGGTGGGGGCGCTCCGTACGTCGATCGATCAGGCGTCGGCCGTGGCCTCTTCCAGCAGGTTGCGGGTGCGGGAGGAGTCCAGCGGGATGCCGGGACCCATCGTCGTCGACATCGTCGCCTTGCTGATGTAGCGGCCCTTGGAGGAGGCCGGCTTGAGGCGCAGGATCTCCTCGAGGGCGGCGCCGTAGTTCTCCACCAGCAGCTTGTCGTCGAAGGACGTCTTGCCGATGATGAAGTGCAGGTTCGCGTGCTTGTCGACGCGGAACTCGATCTTGCCGCCCTTGATCTCGGTGACGGCCTTGGCGACGTCCATCGTCACCGTGCCGGTCTTCGGGTTCGGCATCAGGCCACGCGGGCCGAGGACCTTGCCCAGACGGCCGACCTTGCCCATCAGGTCCGGCGTCGCGACGACGGCGTCGAAGTCGGTCCAGCCGCCGGCGACGCGCTCGAGGAGCTCGTCGGACCCGACATAGTCGGCACCGGCGGCCTCGGCGGCTGCGGCGCGGTCACCGTTGGCGAAGACCAGCACGCGGGCGGTCTTACCGGTGCCGTGCGGCAGGTTGACGGTGCCGCGGACCATCTGGTCGGCCTTGCGGGGGTCCACGCTGAGGCGGAACGCGACCTCGACCGTGGCGTCGTACTTGGTGGTCGAGGTCTCCTTGGCAAGGCGAACCGCGTCGAGGGGGCTGTAGAGCGCGTCGGCGTCGATCTTCTCGACGGCGGCGCGGTAGGACTTGCTGCGCTTCATGGTGCTGCTCCTTGTGGGGTGGTGCGTGGAGTCGTGGTCCTCGGGCCGAAGCCGGCCCTGCCACAGGACGCCGGCGGACGGGATGCCCGCCGGCGCAGAGTCGATCAGGCCTCGGTGTCGATGCCCATCGAACGAGCGGTGCCGGCGATGATCTTCGACGCCTGCTCGATGTCGTGCGCGTTCAGGTCGCTCATCTTCTGCTCGGCGATCTCGCGCACCTGAGCCTTGGACAGCTTGGCGACCTTGGTCTTGTGCGGCTCACCGGAGCCCTTGGCGACGCCGGCGGCCTTCTTGATCAGCTCGGCGGCCGGCGGGGTCTTGGTGATGAAGGTGAAGGACCGGTCTTCGAAGACCGTGATCTCGACCGGGATCACATTGCCGCGCTGGGCTTCCGTCGCGGCGTTGTAGGCCTTGACGAACTCCATGATGTTGACGCCGTGCTGACCGAGCGCGGGACCCACCGGGGGTGCGGGGGTGGCGGCGCCGGCCTGGATCTGCAGCTTGATGAAGCCGGAGACCTTCTTGGACTTGGGGGGCATGCTGAACTTCCTTTTCCTGGTGATGGGCCCACGCCGTGGGCGATGACCCGGTTGCAAACCTCGCCGCAGCGGCGAGGGCGGTGCTGCCGATCAGATCTTGGCGACCTGCTCGAACGACAGCTCGACCGGTGTCTCCCGGCCGAAGATGGACACCAACACCTTGAGCTTCTGGGTGTCGGGGTTGATCTCGGAGATCGTCGCGGGAAGGGTCTCGAAGGGCCCTTCCATGACGGTGACGGACTCGCCGACGTTGAAGTCGACCTCGGGCGCCTCGGCGCCCTTGCCCTGCGCGCCCGAGCCGGACGTCGTACGACCGGTCTCCTTGCCCTCGGGCTCCTCGAAGACCGGGTTCAGCATCGTGACGACCTCGTCGATCGTCAGCGGGGACGGCTGGTGGGAGTTGCCGACGAAGCCGGTGACGCCGGGCGTGTGCCGCACCGAGCCCCAGCTCTCGTCGGTCAGATCCATGCGCACCAGCACGTACCCGGGCATCCGGACGCGGGTGCCGACCTTGCGCTGGGAGTTCTTGATCTCGGTGAACTCCTCCATCGGCACCTCGACCTGGAAGATGTAGTCCTCCATGTTGAGGTTGGAGATGCGGGTCTCCAGGTTGGCCTTGACCCGCTTCTCGTACCCGGCGTAGGAGTGCAGCACGTACCACTCGCCGAACTGCGAGCGCAGTTCCGCCATGTAGGTCTCGCGAGGGTCCTCGTCGGCGGTCAGCCCGTCCTCCTCCGCCTCCTCCTCAGCGGCGACGTCGGCCTCATCGGCCTCGGCGTCGACCTCGGCCTGGGTGCCCTCTTCGACCTCGGGGGCGTCCGGGATGCCGGACAGGTCGACGTCCTCGGTGCTGGTCTCGTCGAGATCGGTGACGTCGACGTCGTCGGCGGCCACGTCACCCGGGTCGGGGGTCGCGCGCTGCTCGGAGTCGATGTCGCCGTCGGCGCTCTCCGCGTCCAGCTCGGCCGCAAGGGTGTCGTCCGCGGACGCCGTCTCACCGGCTCCGGAATCGACCCTCGCTGCGTCCGCCTCGTCGGCTTCGGCGCTCTCGGGCGTCCATTGATCCGTCATTGACCTGCTTCCTTCATTGCGTCGTGCGTGTGTCGTGCGGGGCGCGCCCAGGCGATCTGCCGGTGCCGGCTGTTCCTGCGCGTACGTCGGTTCGGCGACGTAGTCACTCTCCGAGTACGAAGCTGACCAGACGCTCGAAGACCTGGTCCAGGCCGACGACGAAGCCCATCACCAGGCAGATGAAGACCACCACCACCGCGGTGTAGTTGAGCAGCTCCTGCCGGGTGGGGCGCACCACCTTGCGCAGCTCGTCGATGACCTGACGAATGAACAGGACGAGCCGGGCGACCAGGCCCCTGCGGGCAGGCGTGCCCGCGCTCGCACCGCGCTGTGCAGCGGTCGTGCTGGCATCCGTCACCGGCGGCGCTCCTTCTTCTCGTCTGCTTCTTCTCGTCTGAGGTACGTCTGCATCGGCTTGTCCTCATCGGTCGACGCCGGACGTGGATGTCCTGCTCCGGCCGACGTTGTCGACGCAGGGCACGAGGGACTTGAACCCCCAACCCCCGGTTTTGGAGACCGGTGCTCTACCAGTTGAGCTAGTGCCCTTCACGGGTCACCAGAATGCAACCCCGGGTGGCACGACCGCCCTTCGCCGCTTGCCGCCGCACCCACCGGGTCCGGACAGCAGCCAGCGTGGTTGCGGTCAACCACCCAGCGATCGAGTGTACGCGACCGCCGCGACGTGGCGCGAACCCGCGCTGGGCGCCGGCTCCCAGCGGACACTCCATCCCCGGGCGGGCGCTGCTCACAGCCGGTCGAAGATCGCGGCCGTGGCGTCGAGCGTCGGCTCCTCGAACACGAGGAAGGTGCGGGTGTTGACCACTCCGGGCATCTCCTGGATCACTCCCAGCACGAGCCGGCCCAGGTGGGCGTTGTCGATGGCCCGCACCAGCAGGATCACGTCGAACTCACCGCCGACCAGCCCGATGTGCACGACACCGGGCAACTCTCGGAGCCGCTCGCGGACCACCCGCCAGTCCGCCTGACGCAGGTTCAGGGTCACGTACGCCGTCGTGCCGAGGCCGGTGGCGACCGGGTCGAGATCGGCGCGGAAGCCACGGATCACGCCAGACTGCTGGAGTCGGTCCACGCGCGCGTACGCGTTGGCGCGGGAGATGTGCAGCAGTTGCGCCAGTGCACGGACCGACATACGCCCGTCCTTGGACAACTCGACCAGGATCCTGGTGTCGATGACGTCCAGCGGTGTCATCTGTCTCACTCTTCCGGGCCGGCAGCGCGCTCTTCTGGACGAATGGTCACCAGGCGAGTCTTGATCGAGCACTCTATCTCCGTTTCGACCCGGGTGTTGCGTACGACTGGCGCTCCGCGCAGCATCTCCCCATGACATCTGAGGACGTGCTGGGTCTCCTGCCGGCGGACGATCCGGTCCGGCTCATCGATGCCGATGGCACGAAGGTGCAGGGATCGGGCAGCGAGCGCTACGAACTGCCGTCGGACGCAGACCTGCTCCGCGCGTACGAGCGCCTCGTCGTGGCACGCAGGCTGAACGACCAGGCGAACGCCCTGGTGCGCCAGGGCCGCCTCGCGGTCTACCCCTCCTCGCATGGGCAGGAGGCGTGCCAGGTGGGGGCGGCGCACGTGCTGAAGCAGGGCGACTGGCTCTTCCCCACCTACCGCGACACGGTCGCGGCGGTCGAGCGCGGGGTCGACCCGGTCGACGTGCTGACGCTGCTGAAGGGCGACTGGCACAGCGGCTACGACCCGTACGAGACGCAGGTCGCGCCGGCCACCACCCCGTTGGCCACCCAGTTGCCGCACGCGGTGGGCGTGGCCCACGCCGCGCGCCTGCGCGGGGAGTCCACGGTGGTGATGGCACTGACCGGCGACGGCGGCACCAGTGAGGGCGACTTCCACGAGGCCCTGAACTTCGCGGCCGTCTTCAAGGCGCCCGTCGTCTTCTTCATCCAGAACAACGAGTACGCCATCTCCGTGCCGCTGGCACGTCAGTCCGCTGCGGCTTCGCTGGCGCACAAGGGCATCGGCTACGGCGTGCCCGGGCAGCGCGTCGACGGCAACGACATCGCCGCGGTGCTCGCGGTGCTCGGCGACGCCGTCGAGCGGGCGCGCCGCGGCGAGGGCCCCCAGCTCATCGAGGCGCACACCTACCGCATGCAGGCCCACACGAACGCCGACGACGCCACGCGCTACCGGCTCGACTCCGAGGTGGCGTCGTGGGTCGACCGGGACCCGCTGACACGGCTGGAGAAGCACCTGCGCAGCCGTGGCCTGATGACCGACGAGACGCATGAGCAGGCCAGGGCGGCGGCGGACGCGGTGGCGGAGCACGTGCGCGAGGGACTCAACCGGGACATCGAGCCGGACGCACGCGAGTTGTTCGCCTACGTGTACGCCGAACAGACCCCCCAGTTACGTGAGCAGGCCGCGCAGGTGGCCGAGGAGTCGAGCCGAGAGGTGGCCGGGCGATGAGCACGATCGAACACGAGAAGCTCACCATGGCGCAGGCGCTCAACCGGGCGTTGCGGGACGCGATGCTCGCCGACGACTCCGTGCTGATGTTCGGCGAGGACGTCGGCGCCCTGGGCGGCGTCTTCCGGGTGACCGACGGACTCAACGAGCGGTTCGGCGACACCCGGTGCTTCGACACCCCACTGGCGGAGTCCGGCATCGTCGGGATGGCCGTCGGGATGGCGATGAACGGGATGCGCCCCGTCGTGGAGATGCAGTTCGACGCGTTCGGCTACCCGGCGTTCGAGCAGATCGTCAGCCACGTGGCCAAGATGAGGAACCGCACGCGCGGGCGGGTGCACCTGCCGATGGTGATCCGGGTGCCGTTCGGCGGCGGCATCGGCGGCGTGGAGCACCACTGCGACTCCTCGGAGGCCTACTACGCCCACACGCCCGGGCTGCACGTCGTGACACCGGCCACTCCGAGCGACGCCTACACGCTGCTGCGCGCCGCGATCGCCTCCGACGACCCGGTGGTCTTCATGGAGCCCAAGAAGCTCTACTGGAGCAAGGAGGAGGTCGCGCTGGGAACGGACGGACCCGGCATCGGCACCGCTGTCGTACGCCGCGAGGGGACCGACGCGACCCTCATCGCGTACGGCCCGTCGGTGCCGGTCGCCCTCGAGGCCGCCGAGGTCGCCGCCCAGGAGGGTCGCAGCCTGCAGGTGGTCGACCTGCGCTCGATCGTGCCGTTCGACGACGAGACGGTCGCCGCCGCGGTCCGCAGCACCGGTCGCGCCGTCGTGGTCGCCGAGTCCGCCGGCTTCGCGAGCGTGTCCTCGGAGATCGTCGCCCGGGTGACGCAGCGCTGCTTCCATTCGCTGGCCGCGCCGATCGGCCGGGTGACCGGTTTCGACATCCCCTACCCCCCGCCGAAGCTGGAGCACTTCCAGCTGCCGAGCGTCGACCGGGTGCTCGACGCCGTCGACGATCTGCAGTGGGAGGACCAGTGAGCGACCAGACCTTCCTGCTCCCCGATCTGGGCGAGGGGCTGACGGAGGCCGACATCGTGCGGTGGCTGGTCAGCGAGGGTGACACCGTCGTCGTGGACCAGAGCATCGTGGAGGTGGAGACGGCCAAATCGGTCGTCGAGGTGCCGTCGCCGTTCGCCGGCGTCGTGGCCACGCTGCACGCCGCCGAGGGCAGCACCCTGGACGTCGGCCGGCCGCTGATCACGGTGGCGAGTGCGATCTCGACGCCCTCCCCCGACGCCACCCCGGCGCAAGAGTCCGCTGCGAGCTACCGCGAGGAGGAACGCGCCGGGTCCGGCAACGTCCTCATCGGCTACGGCACCTCCAGCGACGCCCCCACCGGTCGGCGGCGTCGACCGCGCGCAGCCCACGCCGCTGCCGCATCTTCTGTGTCTGCCCCGCCTGCTGCGTCCAGCAGGGACACGATGCTGCCCGCGGCCTCGGCGCCGAACGGCCACCGCGCCGAACCTGCCGCCCCCGCCGCCGCGAAGCGGGTGCCGCTCGTGATCTCTCCCCTCGTCCGCAGCCTGGCCCGCGAGCGCGGTCTGCGCCTGGACGCCATCGAGGCCACCGGGGCCGGCGGAGTGATCACCCGCGCCGACGTCGAGCGCTCCTCGGCCGCGCGATCCACGGCGGCCCCCGTCCCCGCGGTCGGGCCGGTCACCGGCGAGGTGCGCATCCCGCTCAACGGCTTCCGCAAGGCCGCTGCGGCGGCGCTGAGCCGCAGCAGGTCGGAGATCCCCGAGGCGACGGTGTGGGTCGATGTGGACGCCACCGCACTGTGGGAGCTTCGCGAGCGCACCCGTGCCGCCGGCTCATCCGGACCTGGCCTGCTCGCGTACCTGTCGCGCTTCACGGTCGCCGCGCTCAAGCAGTACCCCGTGCTGAACGCGCGACTGGACACCGAGCGACAGGAGATCGTGCAGTTGCCGCATGTGAACCTGGGGATCGCGGTGCAGGGCGACCGGGGCCTGGTGGTGCCCGCAGTGATCGGCGCGGACGCGATGACGACCTCGCAGCTCGACACGGCCATCCGGCGGGTGACGGCGACCGCGCGCGAGGGCCGCAACACCACCGAGGAACTGAGCGCGGGGACGTTCACGCTCAACAACTACGGCAGTTTCCGCGTCGACGGCAGCGCCGCGATCATCAATCACCCTCAGGTCGCGATCCTCGGTTTCGGCCGCATCCTGGATCGGCCCTGGGTCGTGGACGGACAGATCTGCGCACGCAGGATCACCCAGATGAGCTTCGTCTTCGACCACCGCGTCTGCGACGGCGGGACTGCCGCGGGTTTCATGCGATGCGTGGCCGATGCGATCGAGGACCCCGCAGCGGCGATCGCCGGACTCTGAGGCACGCCCCCGGCAACGCGCCGGGGGCGTCCGCCCGCCGTACGAGCTCCCCTCTCCCGTAGCGTCGGCTCATCATGCGATCGATCGCGCGGCTGCCCAAGGCGCACCTGCACCTGCACTTCACCGGCTCCCTGCGGGTGCAGACCCTGCACCAGCTGGCCGCCGAGCACGAGCTGCGGCTGCCGGAGTCGTTCCGCGGCGAATGGCCGCCGACCCTCAGCGCGGCCGACGAACGCGGCTGGTTCCGGTTCCAGCGGTTGTACGACGCCGCGCGGGCGTGCGTGCAGGAGGAGGCCGACCTGCGCCGACTGGTGCGGGAGGCCGTGCAGGACGACGCGGCCGAGGGCTCGCGCTGGCTGGAGATCCAGGTCGACCCGACGTCGTACGCCGGGCGGCTGGGCGGCATCTCGCCAACCCTGGAGATCGTCCTGGACGAGGCGGCCACGGCCGGTGCGCAGTTCGGCGTCGGCGTCGGCGTCATCGTGGCGGCCTCCCGGATGCGGCACCCGTTCGAGGCGCGGACCCTGGCGCGGCTGGCGGCCAAGTACGCCGGCACCGCCAGCGGCACGGTGATCGGCTTCGGCCTGAGCAACGACGAACGCCGCGGCGACACCAGCGAGTTCGCGCCCGCGTTCCACATCGCCCGGTCCGCCGGTCTGGCGTCGGTGCCCCATGCCGGTGAGCTGCTCGGGCCCCAGGCGGTGAGCGAGACGCTGGACAGCCTGCTGCCGGACCGGCTGGGGCACGGGGTCCGGGCGGTGGAGTCCACCGCCGTCCTCGACCGGGCACTGGATGCCGGAGTTGCCTTCGAGGTGTGCCCCGGATCCAACGTCGCGCTCGGCGTCTACCCCGACCCCGCGGACGTCCCGCTGCGGCGGCTCTTCGACGCGGGCGCGCAGATCGCCCTGGGGGCGGACGACCCGCTGCTGTTCGGAAACCGTCTGGTCGCGCAGTACGCCTCCGCGCGCGAGGACCACGGATTCACCGACGCGGAACTGGCCGAGCTGGCCCGCCGTTCGCTGCATGCCTCGCGGGCGCCGACGGAGCTCAAGCGCGCGGCGCTGCTCGACATCGACGCCTGGCTGGCCGAGCCGGCGTAATCGCCCATCGACGGCGAACGGCCGCGCGCACCCATGAGGTGCCCGCGGCCGTCCGCTGTCGCGCTGCGTCAGCGACGCGAGGTCGGGCTGGTCGCGCCCCAGATGTAGGTCGCCTCCTTGTAGACCACGCGGTAGTCACGCGCGGCGCTGGAGGTGTAGCTCCAGGAGTAGTTGCCGCTCTTGTCGGCCACCACGTCCTTCAGGCCGGTCCAGGTCGACCCGCCGACCGTCTTGTACTGGATGACGCCGGTCTCCCCCGCCCACGGGATGTTGACCTCGTTGGCGGTGGAGTAGCGCACCACGTGAGTGCTCAGGGTGACCCTGCTGCCGGAGCGCGAGGTGTTCAACCCCGCCCAGGACCCGACCTTGGTGGTCGTCTGAGGGCTGTTCTGGCTGTAGGCGTTGTCGAAGTTCTCGTCGTAGGCCCCGTCGCCGGCCCAGGTGTGGGTGCCGAGCGGGGTGTCGTCGTACATGTCCCACGTGGTGCTCTTCTGATCGTCGAAGAGGATGAAGTCGGACGGGTTCTCCTCGCTCCCGATGATCCAGGCGGCGTTGGGTCCGGGGTGCAGGGCGCACCCGCCGGTCACCCGCACGGGCACCTGGTACTCGGGCTGCACGACACGGGCCGTGGCCGGGACGATGAGGGAACAGCTGCCGATGACCGGAGCGTCGCCGTCGGCGTGGGTGCGGACCTTCGCGCTGAAAGCCTTCAGCGCGCCCTGGTGGTGACCGACGACCGCGGCATCTGCGTGGCCTGCGGTCGCGGCGCCCAGCGCCAGAGTGAGTGGGATCGCGGCGAGCGCGACGGAACGACGGGACATGGAGGTCTGCTTTCCTGGGACGGCACGGCCCCCTGGCCGTGCACCGCCCGGAGCGTACGTTGAGCGGCACGGCCGCCGGTGGTTCCCCGCCTCCACGAGACCGAACCGTGATGATCGGCCGCAGACGACTCCGGGTCAGTGAGCGCGCTCTCGCAGCCCCAGGTAGTCGCTCATGGCGCGCATCTCGAACTCGAACAGCGCGCCCGGGTCCTCGATGCCGCCCTCGAAGCGACCGAACAGTTCGAAGCTCAGGGCCCCGAAGAGCTGTGTCCAGGCGAGCAAGCCCCGGGCCACGAGCGCGCCCGGGAGTTCCAGCACGTCGAGGAAGGCGGCAGCGGTGACCATGTCCGCCCGCAGTCCTCGACCCAGCCGGTCCCCCTGTGCTGCCGTCGACGACCTCCCGGCCGCCGCGTCACGCAGGATCTGCGCGAGCAGCAGTTGTGGGCGGCTCGCCGGCCCGACGGTGTCCTCCGGAGCCTGGTAACCGGGCACGGGACTGCCGTAGAGCAGCGCGTACTCGTGCGGGTGAGCGAGCGACCAGGCTCGGATCCCGCGGGTCAGAGCCATCCATCGTGCGTGCGGATCACGGCGGGGCGCCGTGCGTTCCGCCTCGTCGGCGGCGTCGGCCAGTTCGTCGTACGCGTCGACCACGAGCGCGGTGAGCAGGTCGTCCCGACTCGGGAAGTAGCGGTAGACGGCCGAGGAGACCATGCCCACGTCTCGGGCGACCGCGCGCAACGACAGGTCGGCGCCGTCGGTGGCCAGGTGCTCTCGCGCGACCCGCTTGATGTCCTCGGTCGTCTCGGCGCGGACCCGCTCACGCGCCCCGGTGCGGCGTTCTGTCATGGGCCGATCATGACACATTCGAGAGCAGTGCCAACAAAAAAGAGCAGTGCTCTTGACATGGACCCAGTACCGGAGCGATGCTCGTAACCGAGAGCACCGCTCTCGTATTGCTATCGACAGAGGAGATCATCATGGACAAGCACGTCGTCGTCGGAGCCGGTCCGGTCGGCTCGGCAGTGGCCCAGCAGCTGGTGGAGCGCGGCGCGGAGGTCGTCGTCGTCACTCGCAGCGGCACCGCGGTGCCCGGCACTACGGCCGTCGCCGCCGATGCGTCGAACGCCGCTCGCCTCAGCGAGATCTGCGCAGGCGCCCGCGCGATCTACAACTGCATCAACCCGCCGTACGACCAGTGGCAGGAGACCTGGCCGCCGATGGCCCAGGCACTGCTCGCCGCGGCCGAGAGCTCCGGTGCGGTGCTCGTCACCACCGCCAGCCTCTACCCGTACGGTCCGGTCGACGGCCCGATGACCCAGGGCATGCCGGACAGCGCCACCGGCCACAAGGCCAAGGTGCGCGCCCGGATGACCGCCGACGCCATGGAGGCCCACCGCGCCGGACGGCTGCACGCGGTGGAGGTCCGCGGCAGTGACTACCTCGGCGGCAACTCCTACATGGAGGCCACCATCACGCCTGCCTTCCGCAAGGGACGCACGGCGTACGTGCCGGCCGACCTGGACGCGCCGCACACCTTCACGAACGTGCAGGACATGGCGCGCACCCTCATCGCGGCGGCCTACGACCCGAGCAGCTGGGGCAAGGTCTGGCACGCTCCGAGCGTCGCACCGTCGACGATGCGCGAGCTGGCGACGATCGCCGCGGCTCAGCTCGGCGCGAAGCCCAAGGTCCGGTCGATGCCCTACGCCGCCGTGTGGATCGGTGGGGTGTTCAACCCGTTCATCAAGGAGATGCGCGAGACGCAGTACCAGTTCCGCGGGCCGTACGTGATGGATTCGAGCGCGGCGCAGGAGCACTTCGGGATCACGCCGACCCCCCTGGAGGACTCGGTGCGCCTCGACCTGGCGCACACCGCTCAGAGGGCGTGACCGACCATGACCGGCTCGGCGACCAGCTGCACGCCGAACGCGTCGTGTACCCCGTCGCGCACCTCACGCGCGAGGGCCGCGACGTCGGCGGCGGTGGCGCCGCCGCGGTTGGTGAGCGCCAGCGTGTGCTTGGTCGACAGGGCCGCCGGACCGGGCATCGCGTATCCCTTGCCGAAGCCCGCCTTGTCGATCAGCCAGGCGGCCGCCGTCTTGATGCCCTCGTCGGACGGGAACCTCGGCGGCCGTGGGGCGTCCGGGCCCAACCGGGCCGCAGCGCGCTGCTCGAAGAGGTCGAACTGGGCGGAGCTCAGGATCGGGTTGGTGAAGAACGAACCGCAGGACCAGGTGTCGTGGTCGGACTCCTGCAGCACCATCCCGCGCCGGCCCCGCTGCTCCAGGACCGCTGCCCGTGCGTCGGCCAGGGGCACCCGGTCACCCACCTCGACACCGAGCCCGGCGGCCAGGTCGGCGTACGCGATCGGCTGGGACAGGTCGGCGGGGCGCAGCTGGAAGAGCACGTCCAGCACGACGTACCGCTCGCGGCCCTTGAAGAGCGAGTGCCGGTAGGTGAAGTGGCAGTCAGCGTTGGCGAAGGTGCGCACCGCCTCCTCGCGGCGGTCCCAGACCCGCACCTGCGCGATGGTCTGGGAGACGTCCTGGCCGTACGCGCCGACGTTCTGCACCGGCGTCGCGCCGGTCAACCCCGGGATGCCCGACAGTGCCTCGATGCCGGACCAGTCGCTGGCGCAGGCCTGCTCCACGAGGTCGTCCCAGGGCTCTCCGGCGGCGACCCGGACGAAGACTCCCCCGCACGCGTCGGCGGAGTCCACCTCGACACCGCGGGTCGCGATCCGCACCACGGTGCCGTCGAAGCCCTCGTCGGCGATGACGACGTTCGAACCTCCGGAGAGCACCAGGAGCGGCTCCTCGGCGTCGTCACACTCGCGGACGGCGTCGACCAGCTCGTCGGTGCTCGTCACCGTCACCAGCCGGCGCGCGGGACCGCCCACCCGCATGGTCGTGAGGCCGGCGAGAGGGACGTCGAGCTCCTCCTTCACGCCAGGGTCACGGTCGCGAGCGCCCGCGACAGCACCGCCGTGCCGTCGACCGTCGCCGTCAACGCGATCGTCGCCGTGCCCGCCTGCTCGTCGACGGACTTCACGCTCGCCTCGACCCGCACGTCGGCGCCGCCGTCGTGCGGCACCGGCACCGGCGCGCTGAAGCGCACGGAGTAGTCCGACACCCGGCCGGCGTCGCCGAGCCAGTCGACGACCACCTGCACGGCGGCGCCCATGGTCCACATGCCGTGCGCGATGACGTTCGGCAGGCCCACGGCGGTGGCGGTCGCCTCGTCCCAGTGGATCTGGTTGAAGTCGCCACTGGCCCCTGCGTAGCGCACCAGGGTGGCCCGATCGACATGGATGGTGCGGCCGGGCAGTTGCTCGCCGACCTGGGGAACCGGGCTCATGCGTCGCCTCCGCCGCGGATCACCAGCAGAGATGTGGCGGTGGTGGTCAGGTCGCCACCGGTGGTCTTGATCTGCGTCTCCAGGGTCACCATCGAGTGGCCGCCGGCGGCCCGGACCCGGGCGATCGTGGTCTGCGCGACGACCTCGTCACCGGCGACGAGCGGCCGGTGGTGGGTGAACTTCTGCTCGCCGTGCACCACCCGCGAGTAGTCGATGTCGGCCTCGGGGTCCAGGATCGCGGCAGCTTCCGCACTCTGGGAGATGCCGATCGCGTACGTCGGGGGCGCGACCACGTCGGCGTATCCCCGGCGTCCGGCCTCGGCGACGTCGGTGTGGGCGGCATCGCGCGCACCCACCGCGGCGGCGAACTCGGCGATCTTCGCCCGGGAGACGACGTACGGATCGGTCGGCGGATAGGTGCGACCTTCCACCTGTGGATTCACGGCCATGGCACGCGAGCCTAACCGGCACCCGGCGGGGGCAGAGGCAGGGCGGCCGGGATCCATCCTCGGCGCCACGTCCGTCAGGGACGGAACGGACGAACCGGCCGCGCCGGGAGCGGTGGACGCTCCCGGCACGGCCGGTTCGGTGGTCGTACGGGCTGACCGAACGGGTCAGCGGGTCTCGCGGTGTGCGGTGTGCTTGCTGCAGCGCGGGCAGAACTTCGCGATCTCCAACCGGTCAGGGTCGTTGCGCTTGTTCTTCTTGGTGATGTAGTTGCGCTCCTTGCACTCCGTGCACGCCAAGGTGATCTTGGGACGGATGTCTGCGCTCTTGCTAGCCACTGGGCTACCTGCCTTCGGGTGATACCGGTTTTACTCAAGGACGATTCTCGTAGCGGGAGCGGGGCTCGATCCCGCGACCTCACGATTATGAGTCGTGCGCTCTAACCAGCTGAGCTACCCCGCCAGGTGGAACAGTCGCATCGGGAAAAATCTTCCCGATGCAGGCGTTACCGAGCCCCCAAACGGAATCGAACCGTTGACCTTCTCCTTACCATGGAGACGCTCTACCGACTGAGCTATAGGGGCCTGCGCGACCTTGGGACGGATCCGACCGACGTGAGTCCACGTGGTCGCCCACCGTCCCGGCAGCGCAGCGAAGAGGCTACCTCAGAGCCGCTTCGATCATGAAATCGTGCTCGGCGCCTGCGCCCTGATCGATCCGGTCATGTGCACCGTGCCCTTGCGGGCATTCGTCAGCGCCAGATCCCATGACGAGTCTCGTTGTTGTGCAACGAAGTTCACGGAAGACGGGATCAGGATGGGTTTCTTGAACTCCACCGTGTAGGTGAATCCGTCGGGCAGGCGGTTGGCCAGAGCCGCGAGCGCGTGCGACGCACTCCACATCCCGTGCGCGATGGTCGTGGGGAAGCCCAGCGCCTTGGCACCCAGCGGGTGCAGGTGAATGGGGTTCACGTCGCCGGCCACCGCGGCGTACCGGCGTCCGATGTCTCCCGGCACCCGCCACAGCGCCCCGGCCACCGTCGGCAGCTGAGGGTCGACGCTGCGCAGGGGGGCAGTGCCCGCCACCTTCTGGCCGCGGAAGAGATAGGTGCTGACCTCCTGCCAGACCGTCTCACCGGCCACCGACACCTCGGCGACCAGGTCGACCTGTGCGCCGCGGAAATGCGGGCGCACGTCGGTCGCCCTGACCTCGATGTCCAGGAGCTCACCGGCCAGGACCGGACGGTGCTGGACGATCGTGTTGGTCAGGTGCACGCTGCCGACGAGCGGGAACGGGAACGCCGCGTCGGCCATCACCCGGGTCTGCAGGGGGAATACCAGCACGTGGATGTACGTCGCGGGCAGGGTGTCGCGGAGGGCGAACCCGCACACGTCGTCGTACGCCGCGAGCTGGTCGCGATCGACCGACGCGCCGAGCTGCCGCACGACCAGGTCCGGAAGCTCGCGGCCCTTGCGGAACGGGGCCCGGACCACGGCCTGGGCGAACAGCGGCCCGAGCGAGGGCGCCGAGGACAACTCCACGGTGCGTGTCACCTCAGGCCCCCAGCTGACTCTGACCGCAGACGCGCAGGACCTGGCCGGTGACGCCGGCGGACCCGGGCTCGGCGAAGAACGCGATGGCCTCGGCCACGTCGACCGGCTGCCCGCCCTGCAGCAGCGAGTTGAGCCGCCGTCCGACCTCCCGCGTCGCGATCGGGATCCGCGCTGTCATCTCGGTCTCGATGAACCCGGGGGCCACCGCGTTGACCGTGATGTGCCGGTCCGCGAGCTCCTGCGACAGCTCGCGCACCATGCCGATCACACCGGCCTTGGACGCCGCGTAGTTGGACTGGCCGCGGTTGCCGCCGATCCCGCTGATCGAGGCGACGCTGACGATGCGGCCGCCGTCGCGCAGGCCACCGGCGGTGGCCGGGTCGAGCAGCACTTTGTTCATCCGGAACTGACTGCGCAGGTTGACGTCGAGCACGCTGCCCCACCGGCCCTCGTCGGTGTTGACGAAGAGCTTGTCGCGGGTGATGCCGGCGTTGTGCACGATCACGTCGAGGTGGCCGGACAGCCGGCTGACCGCGGCGGCGATCCGCTCGCCCGCGTCGGGCGCCGTGACGTCCAGTTGCAGTGCGGTCCCGCCGATCTCGTTGGCCACCGCGGCCAGCGAATCGCCTGCCGCCGGGATGTCGACGGCGATGACCTCGGCGCCGGCCCGGGCGAACACCCGGGCGATCTGCGCACCGATGCCGCGCGCGGCACCGGTGATGACGGCCACCTGGCCGCGCAGCGGCGCGTGCACGTCCTCGGGCTGCTGCACCGGTGCCTCGAGCACGCGGATCGGCTGGCCCGAGACGTAGGCCGAGCGGCTGGACAACAGGAAGCGCAGCGGGGCCTCGAGGACGCCGCGGTCACCGGATGCCTCGCTCGCCACCCAGAGCAGGTTGGCGGTGCCGCCGGCGCGCATCTCCTTGCCGAGCGAGCGGGTGATGCCCTCCAGCGCCTGCTGCGTGGCGGCTCCTTCGGCATCGTGGACGTCGGCCGGCGGCGTGCCCAGCACGACCAGGCGGCCGTTCTTGCCGAGCGCCTTGAGTGCCGGGCCGAGGACGGCGCGCAACTGCTCCAGCTCATCGAGGGTGCGAGCGCCGGAGCCGTCGAAGACGACGGCCGCCGGCTTGCTGCCGTACTCCGTGTCCGCGGTCGCCTCGACGCGTGCCACGCCGGCGTCGGCCAGGATCGCCTCCACCGCAGCGACGTTCGGGCCCTCGCCGATGCCGCCCACGGCGACGGAGCCGTCGACCAGCACCTGCCCGGGCTCGTAGCGATGCAGGATCGTGGGGCGGGGCAGCCCGAGCTGCACCGCGATCTTCTTGCCGATGCCCTGGTTGACCAGGGTCGTCAGGGTGTCGGTCATTCCGCTGCCTCCAGGATCGCGACGACGCCGATACCACCGGCGGCACAGATGGAGACCAGGCCGCGGCCCGATCCCTTCTCGTGCAGGAGTTTCGAGAGGGTGGCGACGATGCGCGCACCGGTCGCGGCGAACGGGTGTCCTGCCGCGAGCGAGGATCCGGCGACGTTCAGCTTGGAGCGGTCGATCGCGCCGAGCGGCTCGTCCAGGCCCAGGCGCTCCTTGCAGAACGCCGGGTCCTCCATGGCCGCGAGGTGGCAGAGCACCGTCGAGGCGAACGCCTCGTGGATCTCGTAGAAGTCGAAGTCCTGCAGCGTCAGGCCGTTGCGCTTCAGGAGACGCGCGATCGCGTACGGCGGAGCCATCAGCAGGCCCTCGTCACCGAACACGTAGTCCACAGCGGCGGTCTCGGCGTCCACGAAGCGCGCCAGCGGGGTCAGCTCGTGCTCCTGGGCCCATTCCCGCGAACCGAGCAGCACCGCGGACGCGCCGTCGGTGAGCGGCGTGGAGTTGCCGGCGGTCATGGTGGCCGCGTCGCCCTTGCCGAAGACCGGCTTGAGGGTCGCCAGCTTCTCGACCGAGCTGTCCGGCCGCAGGTTCTGGTCGCGGGTGACCCCCAGGTAGGGCGTCACCAGGTCGTCGAAGAAGCCGCGGTCGTACGCCGCCGCGAGGTGCTGGTGGCTGGCCACCGTGAGCTCGTCCTGCGCCTCCCGGGTGACCCCCCAGGCCTTCGCGGTGATGGCCATGTGGTCGCCCATCGACAGCCCGGTGCGGGGCTCGCCGTTCTTCGGCTGCTCGGGCGCGAGCTGCGAGGGCCGGATCTTGAGCAGGGCCGAGATCCGCTGCTTCGGGGTCTTCGCGTAGTTGGCCTTGAGCAGCGTCTTGCGCAGGTCGTCGTTGACCGCGAGCGGGGCGTCGGACGTGGTGTCCGAACCGCCGGCGATCGCCGAGTCGATCTGACCGAGCGCGATCTTGTTGGCCGTGAGGATGGTGGCCTCCAGGCCGGTCCCGCAGGCCTGCTGCACGTCGTACGCCGGGGTGGCGGGTGACAGGTGGGAGCCGAGGACGGCCTCGCGGGTCAGGTTGAAGTCGCGCGAATGCTTGATCACGGCACCCGCCGCGACCTCGCCGAGGCGCTCGCCCTGCAGGTGGTAGCGAGCGACCAGGCCGTCGATCGCAGCCGTCAGCATGTCCTGGTTCGAGGCCTTGAGGTATTTGCTGCCGGACCGGGCGAACGGGATGCGGTTGCCGCCGAGCACGAACACGTCGCGTGGGCTCATCGATTCATCTCCTGCAGGTGAGGGGTCCCCGTCGGCCGGGGAGAAGTTACCGGTACTCAAAGTAGCAGATACACCGCGTTTCGGATACTCTGCTCTCCATGACCAGATCCCGCACGCACCGTGTCGACGGGCGCGACGCGCGATGGACCGCCCACCGCGAAGAGCGGCGGGTGCAGTTGACGGAGTCCGCCCTTCGGGCGATCCGCAGGCACGGCGCAGGCGTGGGCATGGACGAGATCGCGGCCGAGGCGGGCACCAGCAAGACCGTGATCTACCGCCACCTCGGCGACCGACTCGGCCTCTACCTCGCTGTTTGCGCGTCGGTGGACCGGCTGATCCTGGCGGACTTCAGCGCCGCGCTGGACCGCACCGATGCGGCCCGCCGGCCGTCGTCGGTCGACCCGCGCAGCGTGCTCATCGCCGCCATCGACAGCTACCTGGCACTGGTCGAGAACGACCCCGAGGTCTACCGCTTCGTGACCCGTCCCCCGCAGGTCCAGGTCCCCCGGGATTCCGACCCGGTGATCGGCCTGTCGGCGAGCATCGCCGAGCGGCTGAGCGACCTACTCGCCGCCAATCTTCGCGAAGGGGGACGCGACGAGGCGCTGGCCCCGATTCTGGCCGCCGGACTCGTCGGTTTCGTGCGAGAGTCTGCCGACAGCTGGGTCACCGACCCGCAACGTGTGCCTCGCGCGGAGATCGTGGAGCAGCTTGCGGAATTCGCCGCAGTCGGCTTGAACGGATTCATCGAGAACCATCAGAGAGAGTCGTGATGACCACCACCTCCACGTCAGACCCGCAGCCGGACGCCGCCCAGCAGACGCCTTCGAAGGCTCAGGACTCGACCACGGCAGCGTCCAGCCCGTCGTCGGTCACCCCGACGCCGGGCATCTCACCGGTCGCGGAGCAGCTGCGCCGCACGGTCGACGGTGCGTGGTGGGAGCTGCGCGAACGCGCCCGCACCGAGCTGGCCCCCGAGGATCTCCTCGGCGAGCCGGGACTGCCCGTCGAGGAGCAGCGCGAGCGGGTGCTGCGCCAGCTGCTGCGGGTCGCGGAGCAGGGCTACGGCCGGGTGGGCTTCCCCACCGAGTACGGCGGCACCTACAACTACGGCGCATCGTGCGTCCTCTTCGAGATGCAGGCCCTCGGCGACCTCTCACTGCTGGTGAAGACCGGCGTGCAATTCGGCCTCTTCGGCGGCGCGGTGATGCGCCTGGGCACCGAGCGTCACTTCGCCACGTACCTCGAAGACATCATGACCTGCAAGCTGCTGGGGTGCTTCGCGATGACCGAAGTGGGCCACGGCAGCAACGTGCAGCGCCTGGAGACCACCGCCGTCTACGACGATGCGACCCAGGAGATCGTCCTGGACTCCCCCACGGAGTCCTCCGTCAAGACCTACATCGGCAACGCCGCGCGGGACGGGCGGATGGCCGTCGTCTTCGCTCAGCTGCGCACGGCCGAGGGCGAGCACGGCGTGCACGCCATCCTCGTCCCGATCCGTGACGCCGAGGGCACGCCGCTCCCCGGAGTCACCATCGGCGACAACGGCGACAAGGCCGGCCTGCCCGGCGTCGACAACGGCACCCTCGCCTTCCACGGCGTACGCGTGCCGAAGGCCAATCTGCTCAACGCCTTCGGCGACATCGACGACAACGGTCGCTACGTGTCGGACATCGAGAGCTCCAACCGCCGCTTCTTCACCATGCTCGGCACGCTCGTGCGCGGGCGGGTCTGCGTCGGCGGCGGGTCCGGTGCGGCCGCGAAGAAGGCGCTGGCCATCGCGCTCCGCTACGGCTCGGTCCGCCGCCAGTTCGAGGCGCCCGGTCAGGAGGAGGAGACCGTCGTCCTGGACTACCTGGCGCACCAGCGCAAGCTGCTGCCGCGCCTGGCGAAGTCCTATGCGCTCAGCTTCGCGCAGAACTCGGTGACCGAGTTGCTGCAGGAGCTGCACGGGACGCCCCAGGTCGACGGCCAGGAGCGCGACGAGAACGCCGGCCGCGAACTGGAGACCCGCGTCGCCGGGCTCAAGGCCACCACCACGTGGCATGCCGTCGACACCATTCAAGTGTGCCGCGAGGCCTGCGGCGGTGCCGGCTACCTGGCCGACAACCAACTCGGTCAGATGCGTGCGGACGTCGACGTCTTCGCGACCTTCGAGGGCGACAACACCGTGCTCATGCAGCTGGTCGCCAAGGGACTGCTCACCGAGTTCGCCGAGGTGTGGGGCGGCCTGGCCGGTCCGGAACTGGTGAGCAAGCTGAGCAAGCAGGTCGCGGGCGGGGTCGTCGAGCGCACCACCGGGCGCGCCGGCATCCAGCGACTGGTCGACCTGGCCAAGGGCCGCGACAACGAGAGCGCGATGGACGACCACGGCTGGCAGCTCTCGATGTTCGAGCAGCGCGCCGACCACGCCTTGGAGACGCTTGGCATGCGACTGCGCAAGGCGAACAAGGAGAACGCGTTCCAGCTCTTCAACAACGCGCAGGACCACGTGCTCTTCGCGGCCCGCACGCACATCGACCGGGTCATCCTCGAGGAGGCGCAGGCGGCGTACACCGAGATGACCGGCGGCCCCGCCAAGGAGCTCCTCGGTCGCACCCTCACGCTCTACGCGCTCGACTCGATCGAGCAGGACAAGGCCTGGTTCATCGAGCACGGTCGCCTCAACACGACCCGCTCACGGCTGGTCACGGCGACCATCAACGAGCTGTGCGGCGAGCTGCGCGGCCACGTGACCGATCTGGTGGACGCGCTCGGCATCCCCGACGAGCTGATCACCGCACCCATCGCCCAGCGCTGAGGGCCGAGCGGTCGGGGAACGTCAGGGGGTCGCAGACGACGCGTCGCCGTCCGGCGCGCTCGTGACCTGGTCGATCTGCCGTCCGCCGACCGCGACCGTCAGCAGCAGCCCGACGGCCACCAGGGCGGCGCACACCCACATCGAGGACCGATAGGCGCGGGCCACTTCGTGCCCGACCCGGTACTGGTCGCCGCTGAGGCCCACCACCAGGGGCAGCGCGGCGATGGCGAGCAGTCCCGCAGTACGGGACACGGCGTTGTTGATGCCACTGGCCAGTCCCGCCTCGTGGTCGGGCGCCGCGGCGAGGACGGTGCCGGTGAGCGGCGCGACCAGCATGCTGAGCCCGAACCCCATCAGCAGGATCCCGGGCAGCAACTGGGTCAGGTACGTCGGATGGTCGGGCGCCAGCGCCAGCCAGCCGAGGCCCACCGCGAGCAGGGCGCTCCCGGCCATCATCGGCAGCCGGGCTCCGAACCGGGTCGCCACACCGCCGAACCGGGACGCCAGCACCAACATGATGAGCGAGACGGGCACGGTGGCCGCCCCGGCGGCGAGCGGCGTCCACCCACCACTGACCTGCAGGTAGACGGCCAGGAAGAAGAAGCTCCCTGCCAGCGCGGCGTAGACCGCGAGCGTGACCAGGTTGATCACCGTGAAGACCCGGTCCGCGAAGAGGGAGGGCTGCACCATGGGGTGCTCGGTGCGCCGCTCGACGACCACGAACGCGACGGCGGCGAGCACTCCGACGACCAGCGGCAGGACGGTGCGCAGCTCGGCACCGTCGTTCGGCCACGCGGTGAGCGTCCAGGTGATCCCCGCGAGCGCGACCGGCGCCAGCACCAGGCCCGGGATGTCGAAATGGGTGCTGGCCTCGTCGTCCTTGGACTCCGGCGCGGTGCGCAGCAGCCAGAGCACCACCGCCGCCAGGGGCACGTTGATCCAGAACGCGAGGCGCCACTCGATGCCGACCAGCCAGCCGCCGACGAGGGGCCCGGCCGCGGTCGCGATGCCGAGCATTCCGGTCCAGGCGCCGATGGCCTTCATCCGGTCCTCCTTGCGGAAGGAGGCCTGCAGCATCGCCAGCGACCCGGGCGTGAGGAGAGCGGCCGCGACCCCCTGGAGCATCCGGGCGCCCACGAGGATCTGGATCGTAGGGCTGAGGGCGGCGAGCGCCGAGGTGACCGCGAACGCCGCGATGCCGGCGCCGTACACCTTCTTACGGCCGAACCGGTCCCCCAGCGAGCCGCCGACGAGGATCAGCGCGGCGAGGGTCAGGGTGTAGCCGTTCACCACCCACTGCAGCCCGGCGAGGTCGGCGTGCAGATCGCGCCCGATGCGTGGCAGCGCGACGTTGGCGATGGTCCCGTCGAGGAAGGCCATGCCCGAACCGAGGATGGTCGTCGCGAGCAGCCGGCGCCCAGCCGGGTCCCCCATCCGCAGCAACGGGCCGTCGTCAGCACGGACCGGCGCGGAGGTCATCGGGGCAGGTCGGGCTGATCAGGCCGTGGGAGGCCGTCGATGAATCGCAGCCGCGCGGACCGTTCCGAGCGCCATCGGCAGAACACGAGCGAGCCGATTGGAATGACGACGAAGATGACGAGGAAGGCCAGGTACCTCCACCCGCTGAACCGCACGCGGTCCTCGTCCATCAGCGTCGCGAAGCCGAATACGACGAAGAACCATCCGACCAGGGCGACCCACACCCACGGAGATGGCCCGCGACGGATCCTCGACATCGCACCAGTATGGAGCCGAGCAGCCGGTCGTGGTGGGCGCTCGGAGCATGGTCCACGCCAGACGCGGACAGCGCGCCCCGAAGGACGCGCTGTCTGCATCGAACACTGCTGGTGCCAGGTGAAGGATTCGAACCTTCGAAGCTTTCGCGACGGATTTACAGTCCGCTCCCATTGGCCGCTCGGGCAACCTGGCATGAGTGCGAGCGCAAGGGTAGCAACGGGTGCCCGACCACTCCAATCGGAAAGGTGACACACCCGGTCCGGGCGGGCCGATCGCCGTCGAGGCGACCGCGTCGGGGCGGGTCCGGCATACTCGATTCCCGCCGACGCACCACCCCCAGCCGAAGGAGCAGCCATGGCCGACTCGTCGTTCGACGTCGTGAGCAAGGTCGACAAGCAGGAGGTCGACAACGCGATGAACCAGGCGTCCAAGGAGATCGGCACCCGCTACGACTTCCGCAACGTCGGCGCCTCCTGCGAGTGGAGCGGCGAGACCATCGTCATGAAGGCCAACACCGCGGAACGGGTCCTGGCGATCCTCGACGTGCTGCAGACCAAGCTCGTCCGGCGTGGGGTGTCGTTGAAGTCGCTCGACATGAGCGACGACGGCGAGCCCAAGCTCTCGGGCAAGGAGTACCGGCTCTCGGCCACGCTGAAGGACGGCATCAGCCAGGAGGACGCCAAGAAGATCAACAAGCTCATCCGCGACGAGGGGCCCAAATCGGTCAAGTCCCGCATCGAGGGCGATGAGCTGCGGGTCTCCTCCAAGTCCCGCGACGACCTGCAAGAGGTCCAGCAGCTGCTCAAGGGCGCCGACCTGGACGTCGCGCTGCAGTTCACCAACTACCGCTAGGACGGCTCGACCACCCGCACTCGTAGACCGGCCGACGTGGACTCGAAGACCACGTCGGCCAGGGATGCCACCACGAGATCGGCATCCAGTTCGTGGGCGGTATGGCTGGTCGTCAGAGCGAGGGTCGCGCACCCGGCGGCCCGTGCGGCGGTGAGCCCGTTGGGCGCGTCCTCGACCACCAGGCACTGATCGGGCTCGACCCCGAGAAGGCGGGCTGCGATGAGGAACGGCTCGGGATCGGGCTTGCCGCGGGTGATGTCGTCGGCGGTCACCAGCCTGGTCGGCGTCGGGATGCCCGCCGCGCTCAGCCTGGCGGCGGCGAGGTCGCCGGTGGCGGAGGTGACGATCGCGCAGCGGTCCCGGGTCGCCTCGACGGCCTCGACCGCGCCGGGCAGAGCCACCACATCTGCGGTGTCCCGCAGCTCCAGCTCCTCGATCCGGGCCAGTGCGGCCACCGGTTCGACCCCCGGCGCGACCTTGGCGATGATCGCCGCCGCCGGCATCCCGGCGATGCCCTCGAGGGCCGACCGCGGCACGTCGTGCTCGTCGGCCCACTGCACCCACGCGCGGGCCGCGGCCGGCATCGAGTCGACCAGCGTGCCGTCGTTGTCGAAGAGCACCGCACGGAAGGTGCGTCCGGTCAGCGGCATCAGGCGCGCACCATCCGCACGGCGAGATCGGCGAACTCCCGGGCCAGATCGGTCGCGGCCGTGCCCGCGTCGTCACGGAACCAGCGCGCGACGTCCACGCCCATCCCGGCGATCGCGCTCGCGGCCACGTGCGTGTCCCCGACGGCGAATTCCCCAGCGTGACAACCTCGTTCGAGGATGTCGATCAGGGAGTCCTGGATCCGCGAACGCCAGAGCTCGACCTCGACGCGGTGCTCCGGGGTCAGCGCCTCGAGCTCGTAGTTCACGATGCGCGCCGTGGTGTGTCCGAGCGCGTGGCCGGTGACGAACGCCGTCACCCAGGCGTGCAGCAGCGCCACTGCGTCGTCCGGGCAGTCGTGGACCGCGGCGTCGAGGGAGGCCATCGTCGCGCGGTGCCCCTCCAGCGACAGTTCGTGCAGCAGCGACTCCTTGGTGCGGTGGTGGACGTAGACCGCGGCGGGGCTCATGCCGGCGGCCGCCGCGATGTCTCGGGTCGTCGTACCGTGAAAACCCTTGTCAGCGAAAGACGTCCGCGCAGCATCGAGTAGTCGGTCTCTCGCGGCCCGGGCCGGCGGCGCGGGAATGGCGGCGGACATGTTGACGAGCATGCCGCAGATTTGGGACGCTAAGCAAGCGCTTAGTCAGTGACGGAGCGCTGCACCGTTCACTTCCGATGCCCCCTTCGCGACACGAGGACACCGCCATGCCCCGCAACATCTACTCCGAGGACCACGAGGCGTTCCGCGCCTCCGTGCGCGAATTCGTCGAGCGCACCCTGCGCCCGCGGGCCGAGGAGATGGTGCGCGACAAGACCATCGCGCGCGACATGTGGCAGGAGGCCGGCAAGCAGGGCTTCCTCGGCCTGGACATCCCCGAGGAGTACGGCGGCGCCGGAGTCGACGACTACCTCTTCAACGCGGTGGCCGCCGAGGAGATCGCGAAGTTCAACGCGGCGGTCTCCTCCTCCTTCGGCATCCACTCCGACGTCTGCCCGCCGTACATCGTCGACCTCGGCACCCAAGAGCAGAAGCAGCGGTGGCTGCCCGGCATGGCCGCCGGCGAGAAGGTCTGCGCGATCGCGATGACCGAGCCGTCCGGCGGTTCCGACCTCGCGGCGCTGAAGACGACCGCCGTCCGTGACGGTGACGGCTGGCTGATCAACGGCTCGAAGACGTTCATCACCAACGGTTTCGGGGCCGACCTCATCATCGTGGCGACGCGCACCGACCCGGCGAAGGGCGCCAAGGGCATCACCCTCTTCATGGTCGAGGACAGCATGCCGGGCTTCACCCGCGGTCGCAAGCTCGACAAGGTCGGACAGGAGGAGGCCGACACCGCCGAGCTCTTCTTCGACAACGTGCGCGTCTCGGACGAGAACCGGATCGGCGAGGAGGGCATGGGCTTCATCGCGATGATGCAGCGCCTGCCGCAGGAGCGCATCGGGGCCGCAGTCAGCAACATCAGCCACGTCGCACAGATCCTCGCCGAGACCCTGGACTACGTGAAGGAGCGCAAGGCCTTCGGGCAGCCCATCGGAAGCCTGCAGCACAACAAGTTCAAGCTGGCCGAGATGGTCACGCGCGTCGAGGTGACCCAGGCATACGTCGACGACTGCCTGGTGGCGCACGCCGCAGGCACTCTCACCTCGGTGGACGCCGCGAAGGCCAAGTGGTTCACCGCGCAGGTGCAGAACGACGTCCTCGACGAGTGCGTGCAGCTCTACGGCGGCTACGGGTTCATGAACGAGTACCGGGTCGCCCGCGCATGGCGCGATGCCCGGGTCACCAAGATCTGGGCCGGTTCCAACGAGATCATGAAGGAACTGATCGGTCGCGATTTGGGTCTTTGACCCCGCTCCCGCGCAAGTCGTCCGCAGATCGTGACCTCGGACGGCGGCACGGGACGCCGACGGGAGGCATGATCGACCTATGCCGTCCGTGAAGCTGCGCCTGCCGAGCTCCCCACCGCCCGGATGGCCGAGCGAAGACCGCGGCCGGCTGCACCACGAGTCGGTCACGGCTCGACTCGGCACTGCTGTCGGCATCGCGTTCGGCATCTGTTTCGTGACCGGCGTGATCAGCCACTACCAGTCCCACCCCTGGATGTGGCTCCCGCCGCCCGCGACACCGGCCGGCGGATACCGCTTCACCCAGGGACTGCACGTCATCACCGGCTTCGCCTCGATCCCGTTGCTGCTCGCCAAGCTCTGGTCGGTGCAGAACAAGCTGGCGCAGTGGCCGCCGGTCCGCTCGGTGCTGCACGCGCTCGAGCGTGCGTCCGTCGCCGTCCTGATCGCCGGGGCGCTGGTGCAGCTGACCACCGGGATGCTCAACGTGTTGCAGTACTACCCGTTCAAGTGGCCGTTCGCGTCGGTGCACTACGCGCTCGGGTGGGTGGTCATCGGCGCGCTCCTGCTGCACATCGCCGTCAAACTCCCGATCATTCGCCGCGGGCTGTCCACGAAGCTGGACGGACCCATGGTCGACGAGCACGGCCTGACCCGTCGCGGCGCCGTGACGGGCGTGGGCATCGGGGCGGGCATCGTCGGGCTCACCACGGTCGGCCAGGTGGTCGGCCCGCTGGCGAAGGTGGCACTGCTGGCGCCCCGTCGACCCGACCGCGCGCCGCAACAGGATCTGCCCGTCAACCGCACCGCGGCTGCTGCCGGAGTGCGCAAGACCGCGGTATCCGCGGACTACCGGCTGACCGTGCGGGGCGGCACCGGCACCGGCACCCGGACGCTCACTCTGCAGCAGATCGAGGCGATGCCCGCGCAGACCCGCGATCTGTCCATCGCGTGCGTGGAGGGCTGGAGTCGGCGCGCGACCTGGACCGGGCCGTCGCTGCTCGACATCGTCGCGATGGTCGGAGGCACCGCGGACAGCATCGTGACGGTGAGCTCCCTGGAGAAGCACGGGTTCAGCAGGTCGACCATCACGGCAGGACAGTTGAAGGAGGCCCTCCTCGCGACCCACCTGCACGGTGAACGGCTCACCCTCGACCACGGATACCCGCTGCGCCTCATCGCCCCGGACCGAAAGGGCGAGCTGCAGACGAAGTGGGTCGACACGGTGGTGGTCTCGCATGCCTGAGCGCATCGTCCGCGGCGCCCTCGGCGTGCTCGGGATGGCGGCCGCCGTCTGGGGGCTGCATCTGCTCTGGGTGGACCGGCCTTATATCAAGACCCTCAACTTCGGCGAATGGCTGATCAGCGGGATCCTGCTGCACGACCTGATCATCGCGAACGTCGTGCTCCTGGTCGGGTGGCTGCTCGCCAAGCTGCTGCCGCCGCATCTGCGCGGGTTCGTGCAGGGCGCGCTGCTCGTGATCGCCCTGGTCGGCTCGGTCGCGTTCTTCGTGGTCTGGCGTCAGGGCACTGCCAGCAGCCCGTCCCTGGCGCTGCTGCGGCAGAACTACGTGGCGAACTTCGGGATCATCGCGGCCGTCGTGGTCGTCTGCACGGCGGTGCTGTACGTGCTGTCGCTGCGGACCATGAGGAAGTCCCGGCCGGAGTGAGTCCAGTGCTCCACGAGCGCGAGGCCCGCCTCCTCGGCGTAGCGCTGCAACACGTCCGCTGACGCGACGGCCCACGGGAAGGTCGGCGCGTCCTCGCCGTCCGTGCTGAAGCTCGCGGTGAGCACCTCGTCCGTGCCCGGCACGCTGGTCGCGGCCTCCAGGATCACCGTGCCGTCGGCGGCGGTCAGCTCGCGCATCCGGCGCAGCAGCGCCGGCACGTCGCCGCCGATGCCGCAGTTGCCGTCGAGCACCAGGACCGTGCGCCAGCGTCCTTCGCCGGGCAGCCGGGAGAAGATGTCCCGGGCCAGGGCCAGGGCACCGCGTTGCAGGGTGATCTCGACCGCGGCGTCCGCGATGTCGACGCCGAGGGCTGCCGTGCCGGCAGCGGTCAGTGCTCCGACGATGCGACCCGGGCCGCATCCGACGTCCAGCACCGGGCCCACGCAGCGCTCCAACACCGTGGTGTCCGCGGCGTCGGCGTCGGCCAGATAGCGGGCCATGTCCAACTCGATCCGGTGACCGGACGTGGTGTGCAGACCGAGAGGGCCGCGGTCGCGCAGCGCCTGTTCGTACGCCGCCAGTGCGCCGATCCTCATACGTCGGCCCCTGCGGCAGTCGCCGCCATCGCCGTCGTCCAAGCACCGGCGAACGCGCTCGCCGGCACGAGAGCGGCCACCTGCGCCGCATCCTCCGGGGTGTCCACATCGAGCAGCGGCGCCAACTCCTGCACGCGCAGACCTGCGTGCAGCATCCGGGCCAGCTGATCGGCCCCGGTGTGGTCGGTCGACATCGGAACTCCTTCGATCACCTCGGGTGCCATGGCGGGATCCGCGAAGCCGATGGCCCAGTAGCCGCCGTCGGTCGCCATCCCGAGGCACGCGTCGTAGGAGTTCGGATCGAATCCGCACATGGATGGGGTGACCTGGGGGGTGTCCATCCCGACCAGCAGGCACGGCCCGGGCGGGAGGCCGCCGATGACCGTGGCCAGCCGGCGGTCCAGCCCACCCTCGGGCTGGGCCACGACCGACCAGCCGGCCGGCACCCATTCGCCTGCCTCGCCGTCGAGGGCCAGCACGTGACGGTGAGCCGGGACCATGCTCATCGCATCCAGGGTGTCGCGGATGGCTGCGGCCGCCACCGCGGCCGCCTGCTCCGGGCTGATGGCGACGGTGAGGCGGGTCTTGACCCGACCGGCCACCGGTTCCTTCGCGATGACCATCACGCTCGCGAGCGTGATGGTCATCGGGCGAGCACCACGGTCATGTCCCGCATGGCCTGCACGGTGCCGCGCACGGTCCCGGTGACCTTGGATCGTCCGTGTCGGGGGTGATAGTCGACGTCGGTCTCCACGACCCGCCACCCGGCCTTCGCCGCCAGCACCATGGTCTCCAGCGGATATCCGCTGCGCCGGTCGATCTGGGCGAGATCGATCAGAGCCGTGCGACGCGCCACCCGCACGGCGCCCACGTCGTGCACGGGCAGACCGAGCGTGCGCAACCGCCAGGAGAGCACACCGTTCGCGAGACGCGCGTGGGCCGGCCACGCACCGCGGGCCACCGGTCGGCGCCGGCCGACGGCGAGGTCGGCACTGCCGTCCAGGACCGGCGCCGCGAGCGCAGGCACGATCGAGAGATCGAACGAACCGTCGCAGTCGACGAACGCGACAAGATCGGCGGTCGCCGCCATCAGCCCGGCGTGGCAGGCAGCGCCGTACCCGCGCTGGGTCGCTGTCACCACGTGCGCGCCGAGCGAACGCGCGATCTCGGGGCTGCCGTCGGTGCTGCCGTTGTCGACGACGAGCGCTCGGGTGCCGTCCGGGAGGTCGCCCAGGACGTGCGGGAGAGCGGCTGCCTCGTCCAGGCAGGGAAGGACAATATCGATCATCACCCGACAGCCTGCCTCATCGGGGACCCGTGCGCTGCATTCGCGCGGCCGGGGATGTGTCGACACCGTCCGCACCTCTGGAGCCTTAGGCTCGCCAACGTGCCCCACCACTTCCTCCACATCCTCGCCATCGCACTGCTGTGGGGTGCAGGCGGATCGGCGGTGGCATGGGTGCTGACCTGGCCCGTCCGCCGTCGCGGCTGGACGGGCGGACACGTCTCGATCGCCGTGGTGGCGACCTTCGCGACCGTGGCGGCGATCGCCGGGAACGCCCGCGCGATGCTCATCAGCACCGACGACGGACACGCGACCATCGTCGCCGCCGTCATCGCCGGACTGTTGGCATCGGTGGCGGCGCTGCTGAGCGCACGCACCTTCCGGCGCGACAGCGCGTTCCTGCACACCGACATCGCCCACATCAACAGCGGTGGCGTCCCGACGCGGAACACCGAACCCATGTCACCGGAACTGCGCGGCCTACACCACGCGATGCGCGAGATGGGTGCCAACCTCGCCGACGCCCGAAAGCGGGAGTACGCACTGGAGGCCTCACGCCGCGAGCTGGTCGCCTGGATCTCCGATGATCTGCGCACCCCTCTCACCGGCCTGCGGGCGGCCGCCGAGGAGCTCGGGGACGACATCGGCGCCGATCACGCGCGACACCACGACCGCATCACCGCGGAGGTGCAGCAACTCACCGAGATGGTCGACGACCTCTACGAGCTCAGCCGGTTGCATGTGGGGATGGGCAAGCGCCGCAACGAGCGGGTGGACCTCTCGGCGCTGCTCTCGACGACCATGTCGAACCTCGAGCGGGTCGCGCACGCGGAGAAGGTGCGCCTGACCGGCTCGGCGGCGGTCGCCGCCGAGGTGATGGGTGATCCGGGCCAGCTCAACCGCGCGCTGACCAACCTGGTCTACAACGCGATCCGTCACACCCCCGCGCGCGGCGCGGTCACCGTCGAGCTGCGCGCCGGGGAGAGACCCGGCCAGGCGCTGCTGCGGGTCACCGACCGGTGCGGCGGTTTCGCACCCGGCGACGTGCCCCGCCTGCGGGACATCGGCCTGCACGGCGACCCGCTCGACGACGCACCGTCGGGCGAGACCGCCGGGGGAGGTCTCGGGCTGACGGTGACCCGTGAAATCGTGGACGCGCACGACGGCGCCGTCGAGTTCGAGAACACCGACGACGGCTGCGCGTTCACGATCGTGCTCCCACTCGCGAGCTGAGGCCACCTGTTGCGCATCCTTCTCACCGGCGGTGCCGGTTTCATCGGGCAGCACGTCCTGCGCGCCGCGCTCGCGGCCGGGCACGACGTGCTCGTGCTGGACAATCTGCGCGCCGACGTGCACCCGGTCCCGTCGTGGACCCCACCGGACGGTGCGCATTTCCTGCGCGGCGACGTCCGCGACGCGGACGCCTGCGACGAGGCGCTGCGCGAGGTGGACTCGGTGATCCACCTCGCCGCGAAGGTCGGGCTGGGCGTCGATATCTCCGACCTGCCGGACTACGCCTCCTCCAACGACGTCGGCACCGCCACCCTGCTCGCGCGGATGGCGGCCGCAGGACGGCGCGAACTCGTGCTGGCCGCCTCGATGGTCGTCTACGGCGAAGGACGCGGCGAATGCGAGGTGCACGGGCTGAGCAGGGGTCTCCCCCGCACTCCGGAGCACCTCGAGGCCGGTGACTTCGAGCCGCGGTGTGTCACCTGCGGGCGGGTCCTGGCCCCCGCACTGGTGGCCGAGGAGGTCGCCGCAGACCCGCGCAACGCGTACGCGGTGTCCAAACTCGCCCAGGAGCACTACGCCACGACATGGGCCCGCGAGACGTCGTCGTCCGCGACCGCGCTGCGCTTCCACAACGTCTACGGACCGGGCATGCCGAGCAACACGCCGTACGCCGGTGTCGCCTCGCTCTTCGCGGCCGCGTCACGGCGGGGCGAGGCGCCGCGCGTCTTCGAGGACGGCGGCCAGCGCCGCGACTTCGTGCACGTGCGCGACATCGCGAGCGCCGTGGTGGCCGCGGCCGAACAGCCGCGCGAGGGCTTTCGCGCGTACAACGTCGGATCGGGCACCCCGCGGACCGTCGGCGACCTGGCCACGGAACTCGCGACCGCTCTCGACGGGCCGGCGCCCGTCGTGACCGGCCAGTGGCGCCTCGGCGACGTCCGGCACATCACCGCCGACTCCGCCGCCATCCGCCGTGACCTGGGCTGGGCACCGCGCGAGGACTTCGCGGCGGGCGTCCGCGAGTTGGCGGTCAGCGGCTCGTGAGAACGTAGGGGTGGAGCCGACGGCGCCGCCCCGCGGCGCCTCACCACCACCAAGCACCTGACGAGAGACAAGGACGTTTCCATGCCAGAACAGAGCACCCGCACCGCCATCGTGACCGGCTCGGCCCGAGGGATCGGCGCCGCCGTCGCCGAGCGGCTCGCCGCCGACGGGATGGCCGTCGGCGTCCTCGACCTCGACCAGGACGCCTGCACCGCCGTCGCCGAGCGCATCGTCGCTGCCGGCGGCAAGGCTGTCGGCGTCGCGTGCAACGTCGCCGACGAGAGCGACGTGCAGGCCGCCGTCGAGAAGGTCGCCGCCGAGCTCGGCGCGCCGACCGTGCTCGTCAACAACGCGGGTGTCCTGCGCGACAACCTCATCTTCAAGATGAGCGCGAACGACTGGGACACCGTCATGAACGTGCATCTGCGCGGCAGCTTCCTGATGACCCGCGCGGTCCAGGCGTACATGACCAAGGAGAAGTACGGCCGCATCGTCAACCTCTCGAGCACCTCCGCGCTCGGTAACCGCGGCCAGGTCAACTACGCCGCCGCCAAGGCCGGCATGCAGGGCTTCACCAAGACGCTGGCGATCGAGCTCGGCAAGTTCGGTGTCACCGCCAACGCGATCGCCCCCGGATTCATCGAGACCGACATGACCAAGGCGACCGCAGAGCGCGTCGGGATGGACTTCGAGGAGTTCAAGAAGGCCGCAGCCGCGGGCATCCCCGTCGGCCGTGGCGGCAAGCCCGAGGACATCGCCGCCGCCGCGTCGTTCTTCTGCAGCGAAGAGGCCGGTTTCGTCAGCGGTCAGGTGCTCTACGTGGCCGGTGGCCCCAGGGACTGACCAGCACCTCTCTCGAGCGGCTTCGGGCTTCGGCCCGGGGCCGCTCGATCGTTTCAGGAGGCGGCCGACTGGAGGCGGTCGCGGATCTGCCGCCCGATGTCGCGCATCCGGGTGATCACCTCGTCCAGCATGTCGCCGTCGGTCGCCTGGTCCCACTGCGCGATCACGGCGTATGCCGTCCGCTCACCTCCCGCGTGCGCGAGACCGGTGTCCGCGCGGATTCCCGCGTTCGTGCCGGTCTTGTTCACCAGCGTGAAGCGGCCGGGATCGCCGCCGCCGATGCTGTTGTGCGCCAACGGGTCCAGTCCGAACGCGTCCGCGACCATCGACAGGTCCGTGTCGAGTGAGAGCCACTCCCCCACCTCGGCGCTGATCCGACCGGCGTCCAGCAACTCCATGAAGCGGATCAGCGCCGACGCACTTGCGACCGAGAGCGTCGGCGCGACGTCGGGATCCGCCGGGTCACGATGGCCTCGCGCATAGTCCAGCAGCACCAATGGGGCCAGGCCGAGGCGATCGGCGTACTCCCGCACCTGCGCGATGCCTACGTGATACAGCAGGACGTTGGTCGCCAGATTGTCACTGTGCGCCCCGATGAGTCGGCACACGTCGACGGCGGGCAGGACCTCCTGCTGCAAGGTGTGCCACACCCCGGAGTCGCGCACGAAGACCCCGTCGGCCCGGCACAGCGGCGCCTCGCGCGACAGGGTGCCCGCCTCGAACATCTCGGCGGCCACCCCCAGCAGGAGCAGCTTGCCGATCGACGCCGCGGGGAGCACCAGGTCGACATCCTCGGCAAGCCACGGCGCGTCACCCACCGACCCGACCTGGACGCTCCAGCGCAGCGTCACAGCGAGTCGGGGAAGTACCTGCGCCGCGAGGTGATCCGCTCCTCGAGGGCGGCGGTCTGGTCGATCAGGGCGCGTCGGATGCCCGCCGACAGGCCCTCGCCGTCGATGGCGGCTCGCGCGGCCTCCAGCGTCGCCGGCTCGACCACGACGTGCGGGAAACCGGCGCGGGTGAGCTGCTCGGCCGGCATTCCTCCGAAGGTCTGCGCCAGCGAGCCGACCTGGGCGAAGTACCGCGCGACATACGGCCGGACCAGATCGATCTGGGAGGGCCGGAAGATTCCTCCGAGAACCGCACCGGCCTCGTAGTTGGACAGCTGCTGGCCGCCGAACACCTGATGCCACGCCCACTCCTTGGAGTCCTGCGTCGGGATGGAGGCCTTCGCGGTGAGCCCGTCGAGGGCGGCGGACATCGAGCGGTCCTGCGCCAGGTGGGAGTCGACGTCGGCCGCGGTGAGTGCGCCCAGGGTGCACAACCGCCGGATCGCCAGCCAGCGGAAGTCGGGGTCGCCCTCCAGGGCGGCGGGGGTGTGCCGTCCGTCGGCCCAGTCGCGCAGGGTCGCCTCGTCGTGCGTGGTGTGCGCGACCATCGTCGCGGCGGCGATCCCTGCAGGCAGGCTGACGTCGTCCGCTGCCAGCATCGTGCGGGCCGCGTCGTCGAACGCCTCCGCTGCCGCTGTCGATTCGTCGGGCGGCAGATATCCGCCGAGGAGGGCACCCCGACTCTGCGACGCGACGTACGCCAGCAGGGTGAAGCTGGTCTCGGCCGGCCAGAAGTCGAGCACGCTGTCGCGCACCAGACGGGGATCGACGCCGCCGGTCAGCATGCCGTTGAGCAGCGCCGACCACGCGGCCGCCCTGGTGCCGGAGTCGGGCAGCGTGCGCAGCCCGGTGCGCAGCGCCTCCAGGCTGGACGTGTCGAGCGCGACCTGCGCCCAGGTCTCGTCGGAGGCGTTGGGCAGCAGGATCTGCGGCACTTCCCGGCCGGTGAGCTCGCCGAGCGGGGTGACGTCCGCCGCGGCCTCGACCTGGGTGCGCCAGATCTGCGCGCCGTCGGTGTAGCCCGCCACGTCGAGCACGTGCGGCCGGTCGGCCGGGTGACCGGCGGGCGGCGTACGCCGCAGCTCGGCGTCCGCGACCGTGTCGCCGTCGGTCTCGGTGTGGACCTGCAGCACGTCCGCGCCGGACGTGCGCAGCCACTGCTCGCTCCACTGCGTGAGGTCGCGCCCGCTCGCCTTCTCCATCGCGCCGAGGAAGTCCGCCAGGGTGGCGTTGCCGAAGGCGTGCCGGGACAGGTAGTCGCGCACGCCCGCGACGAAGGCGTCGTCGCCGACGTAGAGCACCAGTTGCGCCAACGCTGAGGCGCCCTTGGCGTAGGAGATGCCGTCGAAGTTGGTGAGGGCCGAGAGCGCGTCGGGCGCGGGCGAGCCGGCGATCGGGTGGGTGGAGGGTGCCCGGTCTGCGGCGTACCCCCACGTCTTGCGCTGCGCGGAGAACGCGATCCGCGACTCGTCGTGGTCGGTCGCCTCCTCGACGGCGCGGCCCGCCATGTACTCCGCGAACGACTCGTTGAGCCACAGGTCGTCCCACCAGCGCAGGGTGACCAGGTCGCCGAACCACATGTGCGCCATCTCGTGCGCGATCGTGTTGGCGCGGGACAGCAGGTGGTCGGGCGCCAGCGTGCCGCGCATGATCATCGTGTCGCGGAAGGTGACGCACCCAGGGTTCTCCATGGCTCCGGCGTTGAACTCCGGCACGAAGAACTGGTGGTAGTCACCCCACGGATAGCGCACGCCGAAGAGCCGGTGGTAGTGGTCGAAGGACTGCTTCGTGACCTGGAAGATGTCCGGCGCCTGCTCGTCCAGCTCCTTCGCGAGGGCGGCGCGCACGTGCACCTCCAGGTGGATGCCGTCGTGCTCGTCGGTGACGGTGGCGTAGGGGCCGGCGCAGACGGTGAAGAAGTAGGTGGCGATCGGCTTCGTCGTCGCGAGGGTCCACTCGCCCGGCGCCGTGCGGGTCGCGTCGCCGTTGCCCGCGACCACCCAGTCCTGCGGCGCGCGGACGCGCACGTCGTACGGCGCCTTCAGGTCGGGCTGGTCGAAGCAGGCGTACATCCGCGGCGCCGCGTCCATGAACGACATGCCGTAGACGTAGGCCTTGCCGTCCTCGGGATCGACCGCGCGGTGCAGTCCCTCGCCGTCGCGGCTGTAGCTCATCGTGGCTGCGACGTGCACCTCGTTGTCGGCGGCCAGGTCGGTCAGGGCGACCCGCCCGTCGTCGATCGCCGCGGGGTCGACCGCGGTGCCGTTCAGGGTGATCGACCCCACGCGCGCGGCCTTCAGATCGAGGAAGGTCGACTCCCCCGGCTGCCGGGCGCTGAACCGGATGGTCGTGACAGAGCCGAACTCGGTGTCACCCCGGTCGAGGTCGAGGTCGACGTCGTACGACGTGACCTCGATCAGGGCTGCGCGTGCCTCGGCCTCGGTGCGTTGCAGAATCGCCATGGCCACACCCTGGCATGGCGCCCGACCGACCCACCACGGGGTCGGATCACTTCTGGATCTGGCCGTACGCCATGCCCTGCAACCGCTTGATGCGCTCCTGCGTCGGGGGGTGCGTGGAGAACGCGCGCGACACGTCCTGCGCGCGGAACGGGTTCGCGATCATCATGTGGCTGGCGTTGACGACCTTCGGTTCCGGTGCGAGGGGCGCGCGGGCCACACCGTCCTCCAGCTTCTGCAACGCCGACGCGAGGGCGAGCGGGTCGCCCGTCAGCTTGGAGCCGTCCTCGTCGGCGTCGTACTCGCGGGTGCGGCTGATGGCCAGTTGGATCACGGTCGCCGCGATCGGCGCGAGGAACGCCATGGCGAGCATGACGATCGGGTTGGGGCGGTCCTCGTCGTCACCGCCGCCGAACATCCCGAAGAACATCATCATCTGGGCGGCGGAGGTGATGATCCCGGCGAGCGCTGCGGCAACGGAGGAGGTCAGGATGTCGCGGTTGTAGACGTGCATGAGCTCGTGCCCGAGCACCCCGCGCAGCTCACGTTCGTCGAGCAGCTGCAGGATGCCCTCGGTGCAGCAGACCGCTGCGTGACTCGGGTTGCGACCCGTGGCGAAGGCGTTCGGAGCCTGGGTCGGTGAGATGTAGAGCGCGGGCATCGGCTTGCCGGCGGCGGTCGACAGCTCGCGCACGATCCGGTACATCGCGGGGGCCTGTGCCTCGCTGACGGGGTAGGCCTGCATGGCGCGGATTGCAAGCTTGTCGCTGTTCCAGTAGCCGTAGAACGTGGTGCCCAGCCCGATGAGGGCGAAGATCCAGATGAACCGCCCGCCGGCCACGAGGGCGCCCACGCCCAGCAACAGCACCCAGATGCCACCGAAGAGCAGCGTGGTCTTGAGCCCGTTGAAGTGCCTGTGCATGCCCTGAAAACGCTTACCGGGAGGCGCTTTGTTCCGCAGTCGCGGACGGGTCCTGCGACATCACCCGAACAGCCCCAGGGCGGCCTGCGGCAGCACGCTGCAGACGAGTAGCGCGAGCACGGACGCGCCGACGACGAACAGGTGCACCGGGTGCACCGGGTCGGGCTCCTCGGGATCGATCGAGGCGCCGAGCATGATGCGCACCCACCGCAGGTATGCCGCCACCCCCAGCATCGCGTTGGCGGCGGCGAGCACCGCGAGCACCCACAGGTGGCCGGTCGTGATCGGTTGCAGGGCGACGATCTTCGCGGTCAGGCCCGCGAGGGCGGGCGGCAGCCCGGCGAAGGTCAGGAGGGACAGCAGCAGCGCGCCCCCGAGGAGGGGATGACGACGCAGCAGTCCGCCGTACGACGCGAGGCGGGTGACGTGCTGGCGCCCCTCGGCGTGCGCGAGGGCGGTGATCACGGAGAACGCGACGATGGTGGCCAGCGCGTAGACGGCGAGGTACTGGGCACTGCGGCGACCCGAGTCCGCCGTGGCCGTGGTGAACGGAAGCACGATCCATCCGGCCTGCGCGACGGTGGACCACCCGAGGAAACGCAGGGCTCCGCGCTCGCGCAGGGCCATCACGTTGCCGACCGTCATGGACAGCACGGCGACCACGCCGACGGAGGCCATCGACGCGGAGCTGAGGTCGGTGACCGTGCGGAAGACCGCCACGAGGGCCGCGACCGCTGCCACCTTGGAGGTGGTCGCGAGCAGCGCGCCCACCGGCACGGACGACGCGCCGATGGTCTCCGGGGTCCACAGGTGGAACGGCGCCAGGGAGAGCTTGAAGGCCAGCCCCGCGACGATGAATCCGACAGACAGCACCAGGATCCGGCGCAGGTCCGGGTTGTCGCCGGCCTGCAGCGCGGCGTGCGCCTCCAACCGCGCGGTGCCGGTCGCGGCGAACCACAGGCCCGCGCCCATGGCCAGCACCGCGAACGAGACCAGCGACGTCGTGAGCAGCGTGAGCCCGGCGTCGATGGCCGCGTGCCGCGCCCGCAGCACGACCAGCGCGATCGTCGGCAGCGTCGACACCTCCAGCGCGACCAGGAACGAGCCGAGGTCGTGCGCTCCGGCGACGGCGACCGCACCGGCGGCGCTGGTGAGCAGCAGCGCCACCTGGATCGGGGCGCGTTCGTGAGGGATGCGGATGGGGTAGGCCAGCAGAGCGACGCACATCGACGCGAGCAGCGCGACCAGCTGCAGGCCCGCGCCCACATGATCGACGGCGTACCAGCAGGTGCCCTCGGTGCAGAGCGTGGCGCGTGAGCGGTGCGCCGTGTCCAGGAGCACGGGGGTCGCCGTCGCCGCGCCGGCCGCGAGCAGCAGCGCGCCGAGCATCCAGTGGACCCGCCCCAGCGTCGGGAGCAGCGCGTCGAGCAGGAGGATGCCGATCGCCCCGACCGCGGGGATCAGCACCGGCGCCAGCGTCAGCCAGCCGAAGGTGGGGTTCACGGCGCACCCCCGACCAGCACGCGGGAGACGTGGGCGAGGCCGTACGCCGTCTGATGCATGACCGGGATCGGCCACACGCCGAGCGCCACGACACCGGCCACTAGCAGCGCGATGACGACCCACTCCACCGAGTGCGCGTCATCGGCGACGACGTCACCGTCGTACGGGAGGGAGCCGGTGCCCGCCCAGACGCCGCGCAGCACCCGCAGCGCGTACGCCGCCGCGAGGACCGACCCCGTGGCCGCGGCCACCGCCAGGATCCGGAAGAGGGTGAGCGGCCGGTCGCCGGGGGACCAGGCCGAGAAGAGCGTGAGGATCTCGCCCCAGAAGCCCGCCAGACCGGGCAGTGCGAGCGACCCGGCGAACCCCACGACGAGCGCGAGCCCGAGGCGCGGGCTGACCTGGCGCAGCGCGTGACGCGCGGTCTGCAGGTCGTCGCCGCCCCAGCGCTTCTTCAGGCCCCCGACGACGACGAAGAGGAGCGCCGAGATGACGCCGTGCGCGATGTTGCCGTAGAGCGCGGCCTGGACCCCGAGCGTGGTGCCGGTCATCAGGGCCAGCACCACGAACCCCATGTGCGCCACCGACGACCACGCGATGAGTCGCTTGAGGCTGCGTTCGACCAGGCAGACGAGCCCGCCGACCAGGATCCCGATCACCGCGAAGACCGCGACGAAGGGCGCGACGGTGTGCAGGCCACCCGGCAGGGGGAAGACCACCAGGCGCACCACGGCGTAGGTGCCCATCTTCAGCAGCACCGCCGCGAGGAGCACCGAACCGCCGGTCGGCGCGGCCGTGTGCGCCGCGGGCAGCCACGAGTGCAGCGGCCAGATGGGGATCTTGATGCCGATGCCGATCATGAGGAGCGCGGCGACCACGGTCTGGGTGCTCCCCGCCAGGTGGGCCGTCTGCAGCCGGGTGAGGTCGGAGGTGCCCGCAGACACCACGAGCACCAGGATCCCGACCAGCATGAGCGTCGAGCCGAGCACGGTGTAGAGCACGAACATCGTTGCGGCTCGGTCGCGCTCACCGGGGCGGGTGGTGTCGCCGAATCGCGCGATGAGCAGCCACATCGGCACCAGCACGAGCTCGAACGCCAGGAAGAACGCGATGGCGTCCTGCACGAGGAACGTCGCGAGTGCGCCTCCGGTGACCATCAGCAACGCGCCGAGATACGTCGCGGAGGGCTCCTTCCACCCGGCGTGCAGCACCACGAGCACGCCGATCGCCGCCGTGAGCACCACCAGCGGCGCGCTGATGCCGTCGATGGCGAGGTGCAGCCGCATCCCGATGGCGGGCACCCACGAGTGGTCGATCGCCGGACGCTTCCAGACGGAGAGGAGGGCCGCGGCCAGCGCGACGACTGCGAGCGCGAGGGCGACGCCGTACGCCGCCGCGGTCGCGATCCGCAGGCGGCTGCGGTCGGCGGCGATCAGTGCGACCCCACCGAGCAACGGTGCGAGTGGGGCGACGAGCAGGGCTGCTACCACAGGGATATCCCGATCAGGCCGACGGCGACGACACCGACGGCGACCGCGACCAGGCCGGCGGTCGGCGTGCCGTTCTGCAGCCGCGCGCCCGCTCCGGCGAGCCCACGCGCCCCCTTGGCGGTGGAGTGCACGCCGGTCTCCAGCCCGCGCTCGCCGTCGGCCACCAGCCGCGCCAGCGCCAGCACCGGACGAGTGAGGGCGACGTAGACCCCGTCCATCCCGAGGCCGCGGTCGGCCCTGCTGCGCAGGGTGATCGGCAGACGCGCAGCCGCGTCGCCGTACGGCGTGCCGAGGGACTGCACCCGGACGAAGACGGCGACGGCGGCCATGAGCAGCAGGGTGGCGGCGATCAGCGCCCACGCCGGATGCGCCCAGTCCAGGTCGATCAAGGGGGTCGTCACCACGAGGCCGCCCACGACGGCGAGGATCGCGAGCACCCGCAGCCCGAGCCGCGAAGCGGCGTCCGGCCGCGGGATCCGCTCCGGTTTCGGCTCGGGTTCGGGTTCGACGGGCACGGGGGCCGCCTGGCCCACCTCCCGGCCGCGCCGGTCGACCTGCGCGCTGGTCACGAACAGCTCCACGATGCCCACCTCCTCGACGGTGACCGAGTCCTGCACGATCTCCAGCGCCTCGTGCCGCTCCACGACGGAGCGGTGGTCGAGGATCAGCCAGGCACGCATGCAGTAGGCGGCTGTCAGGGCGACCGAGAGTGCCAGCGCCACGAACGCGATCCGACTGACGCCGTCGCCGTCGACCGCGCGAGTGGCGGCCTCGTCGACGATCAGGTCCTTGCTGACGAAGCCCGCCATCGGGGGCACACCGGCGAGCGACAGCAGCCCGATCGCGACCAGGGCGCGGGTCGCGGGGTGGGCGCGGGTGGCGCCGGACATCCGCGCGACGACCGTGCCGCCGACCAGGACCGACAGCCAGCCGAAGACCAGGAAGAGCAGGGCCTTGAACATCGCGTGCGAGACCAGGTGGTTCAACGCCAGATCGCCCCGGTGGCCCACCGGCACGACCGCGATCCCGATCAGCATCAGACCGACCTGGGAGACGGTGGACCAGGCGAGCAGCCGCTTGAGGTCGGTCTGGCAGTAGGCGAGGAAGCCGGCCAGCACGGTGGAGACCCCGGCGACCAGGACGAGGACGGTGCGCGCGGTGTCGGAGCGCTCGAGCAAGGGCAGCAGCCGGGCCAGGACGACGGTGCCGGCGGCGACCATGGTGGCCGCGTGGATGAGCGCCGAGGCGGGCGTCGGGCCCTCCATCGCGTCGGGCAGCCAGTCCTGGAACGGCACCTGCGCGGACTTGCCCGCGACGCCGACGATCACCGCGATGAGACCGCCGGTGAGCAGTGCCGAAGGGCGCGCCTGCCAGTGCGTGACGATCCCGGAGATGGCGGTGGTGTGGGCGCCGGTGGCGAGCAGGATCAGGCCGATCGCGAAGGGCGCGTCCGCCAGCCGGGTGACGAGGAACGCCTTGTACGCCGCCCGCCGGGCCTTCTCCCGCTCGCTGTCGTGGCCGATGAGCAGGTAGGAGCACCAGCCCATCAGCTCCCAGCCGACGACGGTGAGCAGCACGTCGTCGGACAGCACCACCAGCTGCATGGCGGCGGTGAAGAGGCTCACGGTGGCGGCGAACCCGGCGTACCGCGCGTCCTCGCGCAGATACCAGCGGGCGACCAGCTGGACGACGAGCGCGACCAGCGCGACGGTGACGGCGAGCAGCACGGCGAACCGGTCGACGCCGAGCCGCATCGGCGCCTGCAGCACCCGCCCCAGCGGCAGTGCGCCGACGGTGCCGCTGGACCCCTCGGCCGTGCCGCGCAGCTGTTGCACCATCAGCGCCGCAGCCGCGACCAGGCCGAGGAGCGAGCCGAGCAGGGCGATGACGAACGCGGGCACGCGGGCCCGGCGCACCAGCACCAGGGAGAGGCCGGCGGCCAGGGCCGGCAGCAGGACGATCAGCTGCGAGGGGTGCACCGGCCAGCCGCTGCTGTCGGTCAGCGTGTCGATCACAGGTCGTCCTCACCTGCCACGGTCACGTCGATGTCACCGCGCGAACGGTAGACGGCCAGGATCACCGCGAGCGCGACGGCGATCTCGGCGGCCGCAATCGTGATCAGGAAGATGGTGAGCACGTGCCCGGCGCGGGCGGTGTCGCGGATGGTGGATCCGAAGGTGACGAAGAGCAGCCCGGCGGCGGCCAGCATCAACTCGACGCCGACCAGCACCAGCACCGCGTTGCGACGGGCCAGCACACCGAAGAGCCCGGTGCCGAAGAGGATCGCGACCAGCAGCAGCGGTGGCCAGAGGTGGATCACGAGTCCTCCCCGGTGCGGCGGGTCGCGCGCGCGGGCACCAGCGACCGGCTCATCGCCAGCGCCCCGACGAGCGCCGCGAGGAGCAGCAGCGACAGCAGCTCGAACGGCCAGACCCACGTGGAGAAGAGCATCCGGGCGAGCCCGTTCGTCGAGCCGCCGTGCACCCGCACGGTGCCGCCGCGGACGCCGGTGATGAGCACGATGCCGAGCAGGACCCCGGCGGATCCGGCGATGACGAGGGCGACCGCGCGCTGCAGCAGCGGGGTGTCGTGGTCGTGGCTGCGGCCGATCGGCGCGCGGGTGAGCATGAGGGCGAAGAGCACCAGCACGACGATCGCGCCGACGTAGACCAGCAGCTGCACCAGCGCGACCAGCTCGGCACCGAGCACCAGGTAGCACCCGGCCAGGGTCGCGAGGCACACGATCAGCCACAGCGCGGCGTGCATCAGGTGCCGGGTCGTGACCGCCGCGAGCCCACTGGCGGCGCAGAGGATTCCGAGGATCGAGAAGAAGATGTCGTACGTCGTCACGGCGCCGGCTGCTCCGTCTCCGGAGGTTCCGTGGATCCACCGACGTGAGACGGCTGGGGTGAGGTGGGCGCGCCCTGATCCAGCGCGGGCGGCGCGGGGACCGTGGCCATCCACTGGCCCAGCCGGTCCTTCTCGTGCAGCAGGTCGCGGATGTCGGTCTCGGCGTACTCGAACTCCGGGCTCCAGAAGAGCGCGTCGAACGGGCAGACCTCGATGCAGATGCCGCAGTACATGCAGAGGCTGAAGTCGATGGCGAAGCGGTCGAGCACGTTCTCCTTGCGCTCGCGCCCGCCCTCGGTGGTCGGGGGCACCGTCTCCTTGTGGGAGTCGATGTAGATGCACCAGTCCGGGCACTCCCGCGCACAGAGCATGCAGGAGGTGCAGTTGGACTCCTCCAGGGCGATCACTCCGCGCGAGCGCGGTGGCAGCCGCGGTGAGACGTCGGGGTACTCCTGGGTGTGCGCGTGCTTGGTCATCGCCCGCGCGGTGGTGCCCATGCCCTTGAGCAGTCCGGGGACGAAGCCCTTCTTGTCCTGATCGGTCATGTCGTCAGCACCACCCCTGCAGCGGTCAGCACGATCTGCAGCAGCGCCAGGGGCACGAGCCCGAGCCAGGCGACCCGCTGCAGCTGGTCTTCACGCAGCCTCGGCCACGACATCCGCATCCACAGGATGATCACGGCGAAGAAGAACCCCTTGAGCAGCACCCAGAACGGACCGATCTGGTGGTCGAAGGGGCCGGTCCAGCCGCCCAGGTAGAGCACGGCGAGCAGCAGCGAGACCACCACGATGCCGGCGTACTCGGCGAGCAGGAAGAGGGCGAACCGCAGGCCGGTGTACTCCGTCCACGGACCCATCACGACCTCGGAGTCCGCGACCGGCATGTCGAACGGCGGACGCTGCAGCTCCGCGGTGCCCGCGACCAGGAAGACGATCGCCCCCGGCAGCTGCCACAGCAGCCACCACGGGGTCCACGCGTGGGCGATCGAGACCAGGGAGAAGGATCCGGCGGCCATCGCGAACGAGGCGCCCGCGAGGATCAGCGGCACCTCGTAGGAGACGAGCTGGGCCGCGGAGCGCAGGCCGCCGATGAGCGCGTACTTGTTGCCGCTGGACCACCCGGCCATCAGCGTGCCCACCGTGCCGATCGCGCCGACCGCGAGCACCCAGAGCAGGCTGCCGGTGATCCCGGCGGCGACCAGGTGCGGCCCGAACGGGATGACCGCGAGCGCGAGCAGGTAGGACACGATGCCGAGCGCGGGCGCGAGACGGAAGACCGGCTTGTCGGCGGCGAGCGGGACGATGTCCTCCTTCTGGGTGAACTTCACCCCGTCCGCGACCAGCTGCGCCCAGCCGTGGAAGCCGCCGGCGTACATCGGGCCGAGGCGTCCCTGCATGTGCGCCATCAGCTTGTGCTCGGTCTGCCCGACGAGCAGCGGCAGCACGAGGAACCCGATCAGCACGCACAGCGACCGCAGCACGACCTCGCCGAACGTGCTCACCGTGGACCCCAGGTGGGGTCGGGGATGCCGGGCGGCTGCATCCGGCGGCGCGGCGCGCGTGCCGGTTTGGCGTCGGTCTTCGCCGGTTCGGCCTGACCGGTCGGGGTGTCAGCTGGGTCCTTGGCGCCCGGCCACGGCTTGCTGACCCGGGCGGTCAGCACGAAGGACTTGCGCAGCGGGGTGCCGACGAACCCGTCCGGCAGCAGCAGCGGCCGCAGACCCAGGCCGGTGCCGTCGTCGAATCCGTCGAAGGGGATGCCGAACATCTCGTGGGTCTCACGCTCGTGCCACGCCGCACCGCGCCACAGACCGGTGCAGCTGGGCACCGCTTCACCGTCGGGCACCGTTGTCGTGACGAGGGTTTCGCGCAGGGCACCGGGCGTCGGGTCGTAGAGGTGCGCGACGATGTCGAAGCCCGGCTCGTCGGCGCGGTCGGTCTCGTCGACCGCCGTCAGGAAGTCGAACATCGCGAAACCGCCGCTGCGCGCGTCACGCAGCGTGTCGGTCCAGTCCGCGAGAGCGCAGCGGACGGTGGGGATCTCGTCGGTCACGAGCCGGCCTCCGGGGGTGCCGGAGGTGCGACCAGCGGGCGACTCACCTCGGCCGCGGTGGCGCGGCGACCGGCGTACGGACCGAGCTTCTCGCGCAGCGACGCGGTGCTGGGGCGCTCGCTCGCGATGCGGTCCTGCAGCGCGAGGATGCCCTGCAGGAGCGCCTCGGGCCGCGGCGGGCAGCCGGGCACGTAGACGTCGACGGGGATCAGCTGATCGACGCCCTTGGTGACGCAGTAGGAGTCCCAGTACGGCCCGCCGGAGTTGGAGCAGGCGCCGAACGAGATCACGTACTTCGGCTCGGGCATCTGGTCGTAGAGCCGGCGGATGGCGGGCGCCATCTTGTCGGTGACCGTGCCCGAGACGACCATCAGGTCGGCCTGCCGCGGACCCGGAGCGAACGGGATGACGCCGAGGCGGATGAAGTCGTGACGGGCCATGGAGGCTGCGATGAACTCGATGGCGCAGCAGGCGAGCCCGAAGTTGAAGACCCACAGGGAGTAGCGGCGGCCCCAGTTCAGCACCAGGCGCATCGGCTTGGGTGCGGCTACCTGCGCGGGGCCGACGCGCGGCAGGGGGAGATCGGTCGTCATGGCGGCTCCCCTCTCAGTTGTCGAGCGTCCAGCGCAGCAGCCCGCGCCGGGCGGCGTGCGCCAGGCCGACCAGGATGACGGCCGCGAAGATGCCCATCTCCAGCAGGCTGGCGCGGTTGATGGCCTTGTCCCGCAGTACGAGCGCCCAGGGGAAGAGGAAGACGGAGTCGACCGCGAAGACCAGGTAGAGGAACGCGAACGTCATGTAGCGCACGTGGGTCTGCGCCCAGCCGCCCGCGACCGGGTCGACGCCCGACTCGTACGTCGATGCCTTGGCCTGGCTGGGCGCGCGCGGCGCGAGCAGGCGCCGGGCCAGCATGGCGGCGACGAAGAGCAGCACGCCGGCCGCCGTCACCCCGGCGAGTACGAGGTACCCGCTCAACCCAGAACTCACGGTCCGCAGCCTAACGAGCGGGGGTCTCCGCGTTCGGCACCGTCCATTTCCCGTGTCGCCGCCCGCTCTCGCGCTCAGGTGTGATGATGCGCGGATGAGCGATCTGGAGTCGATCGAGGACCGGCTCACGGCGTGGTCGCAGGAGTACGCCGACCTGCCGCTCTACAGCTCCATCACCGCGAACGCCGCCCGCGACGACGAGGTGGCGGGGCTGTTGCTGTCGGCTCAGCCCGGCCAGGCGCGCCCCGTGCTCCTCCTGGCGGCCCTGCACGACCTCGTACTCGATCACCCCGGTCTGCCCGTCGCCCAGTGGTATCCGAGCGTGGTCGGGCCGGACGCGGTGGCGACGGGAGACCCGTGGCCAGAAGTGCGCGACGCGGCCATGGCACACGCCGACCGGCTGCGCGAGGTCATCGCGACCCGCTCCACCCAGACCAACGAGGTCAACCGCTGCGTCTACCTGGCCGCGCTGCTGCAGCGCGCCTGCACGGACGTGCCCGATCTGCCGGTCGGGCTGGTGGAGATCGGCGCCAGTGCCGGGTTGCTGCTGGGCATCGACCGCTACCGCACGACGATCGAGACGCCTGGCGACTCGCACGGTGAGCGGGCGGCGTACGGGCCGGCGGACTCCAACGTGCAGTGCCTGGGCGAGGACCGCTCCGCCCGACCTGCCGGCGGGTTGCGACTCCCGGCGATCGCGAGCGCCCGCGGCATCGACCTGCACCCCGTCGACCTGTCCGACGAGTCCGCCGTGCGGTGGCTGGCCGCGTGCCTGTGGCCGGAGGTGCCGGGCCGGTACGAACGGTTCACCGCAGCCGTGGACCTGCTGCGCGCCGATCCGCCGGCCGTCGATCGCGGCGACATGATCGACGACCTGCCGGCCACCCTGGCACGAGCGGGCGGCGACCACCTCGTGCTCTTCAGCTCCTGGGCGCTGACGTACGTCGAGCGGTCCCGCCGTCCGCTGGTGGCGCGCCATCTGGCCGCCGCGGCCCGTGACGGGCGACCGGTCAGCTGGATCACCGCCGAGCCGCCGCGCTGCATGCCCGAGGTCGAGCTGCCGCCGCATCTGCGGGACGCGCAGGGCGGCACGGTGCTGGGGGCCCGCCGCTGGCGCGACGGGGCGGAGTTGGAGCCGGCGTACTGGGGCACCGCCCATCCGCACGGTCACTGGTTCGACTTCGCCTGACTGCGCACCTGAGCCTGACGGCGTTTGCGTTCGTTGACGGCGTTCGAACACCGTCAACGAACGCGAACACCGTCAGCGTGCTTGCCCGACCGGCCTGATCACCCGGGGTGGGTGTGCCGGGTCTGAGCACGGCCGGCGACGTGCTCGAAGATCAGGGTGGTCTCGGTGAGGGCCACGTCCTGGGAGGCGCTGAGGTTGTCGACCACGAAGTTGCTGAGCGCGGAGGGCGATTCGCATGCCACGTGCAGCTGGAAGTCGTTGGCGCCCGCCAGGAAGTACACGTTCAGCACCCCCGGCAGCGCCGCCAGCCGACCGGTGAGCTCCCTGATCCGCGAACGCGATCCGGCGCGCAGCCGGACCGAGACGAACGCCTGGATCGGGCGTCCGATCGCCTCCGGATCGATGTCCGCGTGGTAGCCGCGGATCACCCCGCGCTCACGCAACAGCCGCACCCGGTTGAGGCAGGTGGACGGCGCGATGCCGGCCGCGCGCGCCAGGGCCTTGTTGGCCATCCGGGCGTCCGCCGCGAGCAGTCCGAGCAGCACCTGATCGGTGTCGTCCAGCGGCGCCGCGCTGTGACCCACACCACCGGACCGAACTTCCTTCATCAACACCCGTCCCATGGCAGCAGAATCGACAGAAGTTCATCCCGCCGCGACTCTGGCGAATAATCGACAGAATCCTAGCGTTGCGACCCGTCCAAGTTCGATCCTGGAACGACGAGTTGTCATCGACCCAGGAGGATCACCGTGCGCGTCGGCGTACCCAAGGAAGTCAAGAACCACGAGTACCGGGTGGCCATCACCCCGATCGGCGTGCACGAGCTGGTCACGCAGGGCCACGACGTCTGCATCGAGAAGGGTGCCGGCGTGGGCTCCTCGATCCACGACGAGGAGTACGTCGCGGCCGGTGCGAAGATCATCGACTCCGCCGATGACGTGTGGGCCGACGCCGAGATGATCCTCAAGGTCAAGGAGCCGGTGGAGCAGGAGTACCACCGCATGCGCGAGGGCCAGCTGCTCTTCACCTACCTGCACCTGGCCGCCGACAAGCCGCTCACCGACGAGCTGCTGAGGCGCAAGGTCACCGGCATCGCGTACGAGACGGTGCAGCTGCCCTCCGGCGGCCTGCCGCTGCTCTACCCGATGTCCGAGGTCGCCGGGTGCCTCGCACCGCAGGTCGGCGCGCACTCCCTCATGAAGGCGCAGGGCGGTCGCGGCGTGCTCATGGGCGGCGTCGGCGGCGTCGCCAACGCCAAGGTCGTCGTCATCGGCGCGGGTGTCTCCGGCCAGAACGCCGCGAACATCGCGCTCGGCATGGGCGCCGACGTCACGATGCTCGACACCGACCTGGACAAGCTGCGGATGTCGTTCTGGCGCTACAGCAACCGGGTGCACGGGCTGGCGTCGTCGTCGCTGGCGATCCGCCAGCAGCTGCTGGAGGCCGACATGGTCATCGGTGCGGTGCTCATCCCGGGCGCGCGCGCCCCGAAGCTGGTCACCAACGAGCTGGTCTCGCAGATGAAGCCCGGCTCGGTGCTCGTCGACATCGCGGTCGACCAGGGCGGCTGCTTCGAGGACACCCACCCGACCACGCACGCCGACCCGACGTACATGGTGCACGACTCGGTCTTCTATTGCGTCGCGAACATGCCCGGTGCGGTGCCGAACACCTCGACGTACGCGCTCACCAACGCGACGCTGCCCTACACGGTCGCGCTCGCCCGCAAGGGCTGGCAGCAGGCCTGCCGCGACGACCACTCGCTCGCGCTGGGGCTCAACACGTACGACGGCTCGCTCACCAACGCCCCGGTCGCCGAGGCGCACGGGCTGACCTCGACCTCGGTGGAGGACGCCATCGCCTGACCTGCACCGACTGCAGCGACCGACATGCAGTTCGTGGTCTCGTCGTCGGTCGATCCGCGCAGCCGCGCGGATCGACCGGTGGCGGCGCCGCGGACTGCATGTTCGTCGTTACAGGGCGAAACGTGGCCGACACATTGAGTTGCTTCACTGGCCCGCATGCACCTGACACCCGCCGACACCGAGAAGCTGCTGCTCTCGGTCGCCGGGATGGTCGCCCGCGACCGGCTCGCGCGCGGCGTCCGGCTCAACTACCCCGAGAGCGTCGCCCTGCTCTCGACGTGGGTCATCGAGCGGGCCCGTGAGGGCGCGCTGGTCGCCGACCTGATGGAGTCCGGCCGTGAGGTCCTCACCCGCGATCAGGTGATGGACGGCGTGGCCGAGATGATCCCCGACGTCCAGGTCGAGGCGACGTTCCCCGACGGACGCAAGCTCGTGACGCTGCACCACCCGATCGCATGAGCGGCGGCAACGACGGACCGGGCGCCATCCGGGTCGCGCCCGGCACGCTCACCATCAACGAGCGCGCCGACGGCGACCGGCGCACGCTGGTCATCGTCAACACCGGCGACCGGCCGATCCAGATCGGCTCGCATCTGCACCTGCCTGACGCGAACGTCGCCCTGGACTTCGATCGCGCTGCGGCGCAGGGCTTCCGGCTCGACGTGCCCTCCGGCACCTCGGTGCGTTTCGAGCCGGGGATGTCTCGCGAGGTCGGTGCGGTGCGCCTGGCCGGGCGGCAGAAGGTGCCTGGCATCCAGACGGGGAAGCACGATGGCTGAGCTGGACCGCGCGAAGTACGCCGCGCTCTACGGCGGGACGACCGGCGACCAGGTGCGCCTCGGCGACACCGACCTGTGGATCGAGATCGAGCGCGACCTCACCGCGACGATGCCGGACGGATCGATCTCCTACGGCGACGAGGCCGTCTTCGGCGGCGGCAAGTCGATCCGCGAATCGATGGCGCAGGGCACCCGCACCAGCGCCCAGGGCGCCCTCGACACCGTGATCACCGGTGCGATCGTGCTCGACCACTGGGGTGTCGTACGCGCCGACGTCGGCATCCGCGACGGGCGCATCGTCGGGATCGGCCGCGCCGGCAACCCCGACATCACCGACGGCATCACGCCGGAGCTGGAGATCGGGCCGGGCACCGACGTCATCTCGGGCGAAGGCCGCATCCTCACTGCCGGCGGCATCGACATGCACGTGCACTTCCTGTCGACCAGTCAGGTGCACGAGGCGCTGGCGACAGGTCTGACGACCCTCGGCGGTGGCGGCACCGGGCCCTCGGAGGGCTCGAAGGCCACCACCGTGACGCCCGGCCCCTGGCACCTGCAGTCCGTGCATCGAGGCCTGGACCATCTGCCGGTCAACCTGCTGCTCATGGGCAAGGGCAACACCGTGAGCGCAGAGGGCCTGCGCGAGCAAGCGCTGGCGGGGGCGGCGGCGTACAAGGTGCACGAGGACTGGGGCTCGACGCCGGCGGCGATCGACGCGGCGCTGCGGGCGGCGGACGCGTACGAGATGCAGGTCGCGCTGCACTCCGACAGTCTCAACGAGGCCGGGTACGTCGAGTCGACGCTGCGTGCGATCGGCGGCCGGTCGATCCACGCGTTCCACACCGAGGGCGCGGGCGGCGGTCATGCACCGGACATCCTGTCGATCGCCTCTGAGCCGAACGTCCTTCCCGGATCTACGAATCCGACGCTCCCGCACACCGTCAACACCGTCGCCGAGCACCTGGACATGCTCATCGTCTGCCACCACCTGAACCCCTCGGTGCCGGAGGATCTGGCGTTCGCGGAGTCCCGCATCCGTGCAACCACGATCGCGGCGGAGGACCTGCTGCACGACATGGGCGCGCTCTCGATCACCTCCTCGGACGCGCAGGCGATGGGCCGGATCGGGGAGGTCATCACCCGGACCTGGCAGGTCGCGCACGTGATGAAGGCCCGCCGCGGGTCGCTCGGCGCGTCGCTGCCCGCCGACAACGAGCGCGCCCGCCGCTACGTCGCGAAGTACACGATCAACCCCGCGATCGCGCACGGCATCGAGCACGAGGTCGGGTCGATCGAGGTCGGCAAGCTGGCCGATCTGGTGCTGTGGGAGCCGAAGTTCTTCGGAATCCGCCCGTCGGTGGTCGTCAAGGGCGGCGCGATCGTCTGGGCCTCCCTCGGCGACCCCAACGCCTCGATCCCGACCCCGCAACCGGTGCTGATGCGGCCGGCGCTCGTGGCATCGGCCGGAGCGGACCTCTCGATGTCGTTCGTGTCGCCGCTCGCGCTGGACGGCGGGCTCGCGGACCGGCTCGGGCTGCGGCGCGCACTGGTCGCCGTGCGCGGCACCCGCGACGTCGGCAAGGCGCAGATGGTCAACAACTCCGCCACGCCGCTCATCGACATCGACGCCGAGACTTTCGCGATCGCCATCGACGGCGAGGTCGTGCAGCCGGCGCCCGCGGCGGAACTGCCGTTGGCGCAGCTCTACTCGATGTTCTGAGATGTCCTCCGCCACAGGCTCGCTCGCGACGTTGCTGCTCGGCGACGCGCGGCTGCCCACCGGTGGGCACACCCAGTCCGGCGGTCTGGAGCCCGCGTTGCTGGCGGGTATGCCGAGCGGCGACATCCCGGCGTACCTCACGACGCGCCTCCGCACCGCGACCCTCGTCGACGCGGCGACGGCGGTGGTCGCGCTGCGGGTGCTGCTCGCGGGTGGTCCGCTCGAGCCGGTCGAGCAGGCGTGGGCCGCGCGGACGCCGAGTCACGTCGTACGGCAGGCGTCGGTGGAGCTGGGTCGCGGGTACGAGCGCCTCCTCGCCCGCCTCACCGAGGAGCGCGACGTGCGCAGCGGGCAGGTCCGCCGGGGTGCGCCGCGGCCGATCGCCATCGCCCGGATCGCCGCCCGACTCGACGTGTCGGCCACCGACCTCGCCCGAGTGATCTGCCACGACGATGTGCAATCCGTGTGCGCCGCAGCGCTCAAACTCGCGCCGCTGGATCCGGTCGACACCGTCGTGTGGGCGCTCGAGGTGGCCCCGCTCGTGGAGCAGATCGTCGTGCAGGTCGCCGACCTGCGCACGCCGGCCGACATACCGGCACCGGCCGCACCCGCCGCCGAGATCTGGCAGCACGCCCACGCCACCGCCCGAAGGAGACTCTTCCGTGCCTGATTCGCCCGGCTCGCCCCACCACCCCACCCGCACACTGCGCCTCGGCATAGCCGGCCCGGTCGGCACCGGGAAGTCCTCGCTGATCGCGACGCTGTGCCGGACGCTCGCGGGCCGGCTGCAGATCGGCGTGGTCACCAACGACATCTACACCGATGAGGATGCCCAGATGCTCCGTGCCGCAGGGGTGTTGGACCCGGCGCGCATCCGCGCTGTCGAGACCGGTGCGTGCCCGCACACCGCGATCCGGGACGACATCACCGCCAACGCGATCGCCGTCGAGGACCTCGAGGCCGACTTCGCACCCTTGGATCTGGTGCTCGTGGAGTCCGGCGGCGACAACCTCACCGCGACCTTCTCGCCCGCGTTGGTCGACGCGCAGATCTTCGTGCTCGACGTCGCCGGCGGCGGTGACGTGGTCCGCAAGGGCGGGCCGGGCATCGCCCGCGCCGACCTGCTGGTCGTCAACAAGATCGACCTCGCCGAGCATGTCGAGGTCGACGACGAACTCATGGTCGAGCAGGGGCGCGACGCCCGGGACGGCAGGCCTGTGCTCGGGCTCTCCCGCAAGCGTCCGGAGACCGTCGCCGCCCTGGCCGACTGGGTCGTCGCGATGATCGCGGCCCACCGCGACGGCACCCACCACCCGGTCGATCCGGGTCCGATGGCGCCGCACGCCCACATCGACGGCACGGTGCACTCGCACGAGCACGCGGCGCACACTCCTTGACCGACCGGGAGACCGTCGTCCGCGTCGAGTCCTGCGGCTCCGAGCCGGCGAGGGTGCACCTGCGGACCGGGGTGCTGGCTCCGCGGCTGGTCGCGCGGACCGCGGACGCCGTCGAGGTGGCGCTGGTCGCGACGACCGCCACCCTGCTCGGCGGCGATCATGCGCGCGTGCGCCTCGAGGTCGGCGCAGGGTGCCGCCTCGTCGTACGCGATGTCGCAGCGACCGTTGCGTACGACGGGCGAGGTGGGACAGCGTTGTGGGACAACGTCATCGACGTCGAGAAGGGCGGTGTGCTCGTGTGGCAGGCCGAGCCGTTCGTCGTGAGCGACGGCGCCGACGTACGCCGCTCGACCCGGGCCGAGGTGGCCGAGGGCGGCCGGTTGCTGCTGCGCGACACCGTCGGCATCGGCCGGTCCGGGCAGGCCGGTGGAGCGCTGCGCTGCCGCACCCGCATGACGTACGACGGAACGCCCGCCGTCGCGGAGGATCTCGATCTGTCACCCGAATCGCGTTCGCTGCCAGGGATGCTGGCAGAAGCCCGGATCATCGACACGATCACGGCACTCGGTTGGCGACCCACCCCAGCAGCCGACCACTTCGAACTGGCCGCACCCGGTGCCGTGGCACGCCGCCTCACTCAGGATGCACACGCCTCGGACCTGGACGCGACGTGGTCCCGGTGGAGTTCGCAACTCACCCGAGATTGATCCCCTCACCGTGTGCTACATCGTCCACGGCTACGTGTCGGAGGACTGGCCCTGCGGCGTCGTACGTTCTATCCGCGCCAGTGACGGGAACTTCCACCACACCTGGGACCGCGCGGACTGCCGGTCATCCGGCCCCCGCGCGCGGTGGCGAAACCGGCCCCGCACGCGGTCATCACCGACGCCTTGTCCCGCTCCGATGAACGGACCGGGCTGAAGATCCGCCTGGCGCCGAGCTCGGCCTACGCTGCGGGGAAATCGCCCGCACCCACGCCCGGGACCTGACCCCGCGACTACGCCGGGCACCTGGCCCTGACCGTCACCGGCAAGGGCGGCCACCAGCGCCGCATCCCGTACACCGGAGACCTGGCCCGCCACCTGACCGAGGCTGCGGCCTACACCGGCGACGCGCACCTGTTCCCCGGCAACGACGACGGGCACTTGTCCCCCGCCTACGTGGTCAAGATCCTGTCCAACGCGCTCGGGGCCGCTACACCGGCCACACCCTTCGCCACCGTTGTCTACGCGCCCACCCGCGACCTGTTCACCGCGCAGACCCTGCTCGGGCTCGCCTCTCCCGTCACCACCCGCCGCTACGTCGAGCTGCCCGCCGAAGCGCTGCGCGAGGCCACCGCGGCCGCCGTGCTCTAACTGGCCCCGCGCGGTCCCGCGCGGGGCCATCCGATCCCGTGTGGGAGCTATGAGCAGGTGGACACGTCGGCGCCGTCAACGTCGACGGCGCCCGTTGCGCTCCAAGCTCCCGTGACGCCGTCCAAGGCGTGGGGGAAGGCAAGCCCGGAGAGTCCCGCGTCGGTGGCGGTGAGGTTGGTTTGATGGGAGGTGCCGAAGTCGAACACGAACTGATCGGGGGCGTGATCCGTGACGTAGAGCGTCTTGGCGACCTGGCGCGAGGTGTGGCCGTCTGCGCTGCTGAGGGTGACGACGTAGGAGACATATTCGGCGCCCCGGTTCTCCTGCGGGGTCCATGTCACGGCGACATCGGTCGGACTGCCGTCGACGTTGCTGATCTGCGCGGCCGATCGCTGCCGTACTCGTGGAAGAGCCGGCGCGCCCAGCCGTGGACGTTCTGGTAGTCGATGAGCACCGTTATCCGGTCCGGATCGGCCACCCTCGACACCCTTCTGGGGAAAAAAAATCCCCGCCAATCCCGGAGGACGGCGGGGCGGAATGACGCAAATGTAACAGCGTGGGATCTCAAACGCCATATCGACCACGAAACCAAAGACGAAACCGACCACGTAATGCTCAACGCAACTGGGCGACAGGTCGTGTTGGAACGCTGTGCACCGGACCCGTCGAGCAAGCGGACTGGCGACGGCCCGGCGCGAGCGGCGGGAGCAAGCTAATAGCTACGGTGCCCCTAACCGCTCTGGGTGCATGCTCCGGCGGGAGCAAGATGGAGGGATAGGGCACCCAACTCGCCCTGTCGCCGGGACCGTCGCGAGAGGTGCAGAGTGTCCATGCCGCATGACGACGGGGACGCGAGTCACCTTCCCCAGCTACCTGACGAGAGCTACGCGGACTACCTACAGCGCAGTGGGATCTCGGTGGTCCCTGATGAGAGCGTCCGCGCTCGGGAGCAAGAGCGCGGAGCGCCCGTGCTCGGTTGTGTCCTCATCTACGAGGTTGACGAAGACGGCTTCGTATACGCGCTTGCTCATCATCCCGACCTCCCCCCAGACGCCCTCGATGCGTTCTGCCGGGAAGGCATGAGCCGCTGTGCGCACTTCGCTGAGCACGGCCCAGACGGAGAGTTCCTCTGGGAGAAGCGATCCGATGCGGGGTATCAGGCCTGGATCGTCGCCCACCAGCTCCCATCGCTCTAGTCCCGCAGATAACGCCCTGTATCTGCGGTGCCTATGGCACCGAAGCGCGCAACGGCGGGCCTGTCGGGGCCGCCATTACCGTCCGCAGCACTGATTAACTGCGGAAGGTGCCCCGATGAGCCGCCCCACCCCGACGCCGCCCCCGGCGGGATCAGCTGGGCCGCGGCTGTGGCCGCGTTCCTGGAGCGACCCACCGCCGCCACCACCCGGCGCACCTAGGCGACCGCGCTGCGCCAGATCGGCGCGCAGCTGCCCGAGGGCACGCCCCTGGCCGCGCTGGACGCCTAAAACTACGAGGCCGCGCTGCGCTGCGCACCGCGTACGACGCCGCTGCACCGGCCACCTTCAACCTGGCGATCAACGCCCTCCGCGGCCTGCTGGCGTACGCCGCCTATCGGGAGTGGTGCACCGACGCCACCGCCTACCGGTTCGGGCGACTGGTGCACGTGCGGCGCATCCCGCAGCAGCACGACCGCGCGCTGAGCCGAGAGGACTATCGAGCGGCTGTGCACCGATCCGCGCCACGCGCTGCGCGAGCGGGCACTGTGGCGGATGCTCTACGAGACCGCCGCCCGCGCGGAGGAAGTCCTGCGCCTGGACGTGGGCGACCTGGACCTGACCAACCGCACCGCTCGCACCATCCGCAAGGGCGGCGACCGGGACACCCTGCACTACGCCTCGGGCACCGCGCGGCTACTCCCCCGGGTACTCGCCGGCCGCGACCGCGGCCCGGTGTTCCTGTCCAGCCGGCCCCCACGCACCGACGCCCTGCCTGCCCTGTCCGACCTGGACCCCGCCACCGGGCACGCCCGGCTGTCCTACCGCCAAGCCTCCGCCCTGTTCACCGACGCGACCCACGGCGCGACCCTGCACCAGCTGCGGCACTCCGCACTGACCCACCTCGCCGAGACCGGCGCCAGCAGCGCCCTGCTGATGGCGAAATCACGGCACGCCGCACTGTCCAGCCTCCAGCGCTATGTCGCGCCCTCTCAGACCGCCGTCGCGCAGCTGACCGCCGGCCTGGACCCGCACGGGCGCCGGCGGAAAGTCGACGGCTGAGCCTTTCGCCCGAAAGACTGGGCACATGAGCGTTGAAGCCACCCCATACCGCTGCCCGTCCTGCAACGAACAGGCCGTCAGCCGTGTCCTCACCCCGGTTCGCAGCTTCGGCACCAACGACCCCACAGCGCACACCGACCAGTACATGTGCAACAACGGCACCAACCACATCCCGTTTGGGTGGACCCCCGACAGCAAGGGTTAGCAGCCGCCCTGGGACCAGATGGCCCCGTGCGGTACCGCGCGGGGCCAGAGCGATGCGCGTAGGTTGCGCCCATGACTCACAAGCGCGACGGTCTTCCCTGCGTGGTCTGTGGGGCGGAGTCGACCATTCACCCGATTCGGACCGGTTCGGTCGTGAGTGAGCCAGACGAGCAGGGCAGAAGCCAGGTACGACCCGGGCCGGTAGTCGATTTCTGCGAGCAGCATTTCCGCGACGATCGGCAGGGACTTGTCGCGCTCAGCTGGTGCGGACAAGGAGAGGGCCACGTCACGACCGGCGTTGGCCCGTGTGCCGTGCACGGTGGCCGCCTCGACCCGTTGCCGTAGGTCACGACGAAAGGCGGGCAGCTGCCGAGTCAGCAGCCGCGTCGGGCTGCCTCAGCCTCGACCGCTGCGGCGAGGACTCGCTCGGGTGTGCTGCCGGCCGCCTCAGCCGTTGCGGCGAGCCGGTCCAGCAGGTCATCGGCCAGGACGCCGCCGGCGACCTCAGCGCGCAGCGCGCGCACGATCAACGCACCCACCGGCACGCCCAGCCGCTCGGCTCGCACCTCGAGCGCGTCGTAGAGATCTTGCGGCACCCGGTTGGACAGCTTGCGACCCCAGATCGCCGGCTCGCTCGGTGTTCCACGGCGGCCACTGGCGCGGCCGGCGTCGGTGTAGTGCTGCCCGTTGTCGGGGGCCGGTGTCAGGGGCGCGGTCTGCGCGGGGCGTGCCTCGGGTGGCATGGTCAGCCTCGTTCCTTGTTCGCCTGCTCGGTGACGATCTGCGCCAGCTGCGCGAATTCCTCCACGATCGCCCCTATCTCTGCGCCGCAGGCCGCTGCGGGTCCGCCGGCCCCCTCGGCCTTGACCATCACCGCGCGGCGCGGGACGACGCCCAGCACGGGCCATTGCTCGCGTAGCTGTGCGAGCAGCTGCGCCGGGTAGGACTCCCGGGCCGTGTAGTTGGAAACCACCACCCCCAGCACTCGCGGCGCCCCGTCGCAGTCGGCGCGGACCCCCTCCAGCGTGCGCGTCACCCGCGCCAGCGCCTCGACGGCCCCGAGCACGGCCTCGGTCACCAGCAGCACCACATCGGCGGCCCGCAGTGCGCACTCTCCGATGGGGGCCGCCAGGCCGGACACGGTGGTGACGGTCGAAGTCGACTGACGCAGACCCGGGTGGCCTCGGCGTCAGGACGACGAACGCGAGCCGTGCCCGCTGCGGACCGGATCGTCCTCCTCTTGGGATGGGGCGACGAGGACGGCCGCACGCTCGGCGGACTCCGCGGCGGCGTCCTCGCGAGAGGGCGCACCGGCCACCAGGTCGCCGAACCAGGTCAGCCCGTGCGCGATGTGCCGGTCGAAACCGCCGGCCCTGCCCCGCGCGCGCACCTGCTTGCGCGAGCCCTCGGGGTAGCGCCGGTACCAGGGCGAGCCGGGTCGCGCGAGGCGCACCGCACCGACGTACGCGACGATCGGCACGATGGCGGCGAGCACCACCAGGCGGTACTTCCCCTTCGCCGCACAGATCAGGCAGCAGACGAAACTCGTCAGCAGGATCGCGACGGTGGCCCAGCGCACGGGCGCGTTGCGGTCGGTGAGCTCGTCGACGTTCTCGGGGGTGAAACCGAGCAGCGTCAGCCCCATCACCATCCCCGCGAGCGCAACGGCCTGCACCGACGCCCGTCCCTGACGCGCCCAGTACACGTCGCGCAGGTGCAGGATCAGCGCGAACTCATCGAGTACGAGCGAGGCGCCCGCACCCACGCAGAGCCCCGCGATGTTGAGCGACGTCGAGTCGTACGACGCGAGCGAGGTGAGAGCGCCCGCGAGGAGCAGGAAGAGCCCCGGCACGGCGTGGTGGATGTGCAGTCCGGTGGAGCTGACGTTGTTACGGAACGGGCCACGGCCGCTGCGGATCGTCCGGGTCACGAGGCGGGTCAGCAGGAACGTCGCGATGAACGCCACGAGGCACAGCGCCACGGGCTCCTTGCCGGCCTCCACGATCCGGTCCTGCCACCAGGTCACAACCGCGAGCGTATGCCGCCCGTCTGGGCGATAGCTCCTTCTCGCACGAGCACATTCTGAAAGCGTGCTGTCGCGAAGCAGCAGGAAATCCTGTGAAACCGGGGGGTACGGGCGGGATGAAATCGCCTGCGGCCTAGGTTGGAGAAGGTAGACCGACCCCACGGGAGCACTCGCCACATGAGCAGCAAGTCCCAGCAGACCCTCGATCGTGTCGTCATCCGATTCGCCGGCGATTCCGGCGACGGTATGCAGTTGACCGGTGACAGGTTCACCGCCGAGACCGCGAGTCTCGGCAACGACCTGTCGACGCTGCCCAACTTCCCCGCCGAGATCAGAGCGCCGCAGGGCACACTGCCGGGCGTCTCCTCGTTCCAGCTGCACTTCGCAGACCACGAGGTGCTCACCCCCGGCGACGCGCCCGACGTACTGGTCGCGATGAACCCGGCCGCCCTGCGTGCCAACCTCGGCGACCTGCCTCGTGGCGGCGTGATCATCGCCGACGCCGACGAGTTCACGAAGCGCAACCTGGCCAAGGTCGGTTATCCCAGCAACCCGCTCGAGGACGACAGCCTCGAGTCGTGGGCGCTGCACGCCGTGCCGCTCACCTCAATCACGGTCGCGGCGCTCGCCGACTTCGAGCTCACCCGCAAGGAGAAGGAACGCGCGAAGAACATGTTCGCGCTCGGGCTGCTGTCGTGGATGTACTCCCGGCCGACCAGCGGCACCGAGTCGTTCCTCAAGCGCAAGTTCGCGGGCAAGCCCGCCATCCTCGCCGCCAACCTGGCGGCTCTGCACGCGGGCCACGCGTACGGCGAGACGACCGAGTCGTTCGCGGTCTCCTACACCGTGCGGCGTGCGCCGAAGGCAACCGGCACCTACCGCAACATCACCGGAAACCTCGCCATCGCCTACGGATTCGTGGCCGCGGCACACCGCGCGGACCGACCCCTGGTGCTGGGCAGCTACCCGATCACCCCGGCCTCGGACATCCTGCACACGCTGTCCAGCCTGAAGCGGTTCGGCGTGACGACCATCCAGGCCGAGGACGAGATCGCCGGCGTGGGTGCCGCGCTCGGCGCGGCGTTCGGTGGCGCGATCGGCCTCACCACGACGTCGGGGCCGGGCCTCGCCCTCAAGGCGGAGACCATCGGGCTCGCCGTCTCCCTGGAGCTGCCGCTCGTGATCGTCGACGTGCAGCGCGGCGGTCCGTCCACCGGGTTGCCCACCAAGACCGAGCAGTCCGATCTGCTGCAGGCGATGTACGGCCGCAACGGCGAATCGCCGGTCGCCGTGATCGCCCCTGCGACACCGGTCGACTGCTTCGACGCGGCGCTGGAGGCAGTGCGCATCGCGACGACCTACCGGACGCCGGTGATCGTGCTCTCGGACGGCTCGCTGGCGAACGGCTCCGAGCCGTGGCGGCTGCCGCAGATCGGCGACCTGCCGAATCTGCACGTCGACGCCCCGACCGAGCCCAATTCCGTCGACGACAAGGGCAACCCGGTATTCGCGCCCTACCTGCGCGATCCCAACACGCTGGCGCGGCCGTGGGCCGTTCCGGGCACGCCGGGGCTGGAGCACCGGGTCGGCGGCATCGAGAAGGCCGACGTCACCGGCAACATCAGCTACGACCCGGACAACCACGACCACATGGTCCGCACCCGCCAGGCCAAGATCGACGGCATCGACGTGCCCGACGTCGTGGTCGACGACCCGTCCGGCGACGCCCGCGTGCTGGTCCTGGGGTGGGGTTCGACGTACGGCCCGATCGCGGAGGCCACCCGGCTGTGCCGCGCTGCAGGATCGAAGGTCGCGCGGGCGCACCTGCGCCACCTGGCGCCGTTCCCTGGGAATCTCGGCGAGGTGCTGCGCGCGTACGACCGCGTGGTGCTGCCGGAGATGAACCTCGGCCAGCTCGCACTGCTGTTGCGCGGGAAGTACCTGGTCGACGTGCGCAGCCACACCGCCGTTCGCGGCCTGCCCTTCACCTCGACGGAGATCGCAGCCGTCATCCACGAGCACCTGGAGGACCTCACATGAGCATCGATCTGGGTATGCCGAAGCTCGGCACCTCCGGAGTCCCGCGGCTCGGCGACGACGAAGCGCAGACGAAGAAGGACTTCACCTCCGACCAGGAGGTGCGCTGGTGCCCCGGGTGCGGCGACTACGCGATCCTCGCCGCGATGCAGGGCTTCCTGCCCGACCTCGGGCTGCGCCGGGAGAACATCGTCTTCATCTCCGGAATCGGGTGCGCCGCCCGCTTCCCGTACTACCTGGACACCTTCGGCATGCACTCGATCCACGGGCGCGCGCCCGCGATCGCGACCGGCCTCGCCACCTCCCGCGAGGACCTGTCGGTGTGGGTCGTGACCGGTGACGGCGACGCGCTGTCGATCGGCGGCAACCACCTGATCCACGCCCTGCGCCGCAACGTCAACATCAAGATCCTGCTCTTCAACAACAAGATCTACGGCCTCACCAAGGGCCAGTACTCCCCCACGTCCGATGTCGGCGCGGTGACCAAGTCCTCGCCGCTGGGATCGGTGGATCAGCCGTTCGACCCGGTGTCGCTGGCGCTCGGCGCGGAGGCCAGTTTCGTTGCCCGCACCATGGATTCGGACCGCAAGCACCTGACCGCGACGCTGCGCGCGGCCGCCGAGCACCGGGGTAGCGCCCTGGTCGAGATCTACCAGAACTGCCCGATCTTCAACGACGGCGCCTTCCAGCTGGTCAAGGACCGTGACGAGGCGAGCGCGCGCATCATGCAGCTGGTCGACGGCGAGCCGATCCGGGCCGGCGAGGGCGAGACGGCGCGCGTCGTCGTACGCGGCCCCGAAGGCCACCTGGCCGTCGAGCCGGAGGCCACCGCTGATCCGGCACGCGTCGTGCGGCACCGGGTGAACGACAACGACCCGAGCCAGGCGTTCGCGCTGAGCCGCCTGGACGACCCGTCGTTCGCGCAGCTGCCGATGGGGGTCTTCCGATCGGTGTCGAGACCGACGTACGACGACGGGGTCCGCAGCCAGGTCGCCGCCGCGATCGACACGGCCGGCGGCCCCGCCGACGACCGGGCACTGGAGCAGCTGCTGCACGGTCACGACACCTGGACCGTCTCCGACTGATCCCTGCCAGCCGTGGATCGTGCGCGGCGAGGTGGCCGGTTTGCGTCGGTGGCCAGGGCTGCAGCACTGGCCACGGACGCAGAACCCCCACCCGGTTCGGCGGCGTCCGTCGGCCCGATAGCCTTCGATTTCAAAGCCTCCACCGACCGATCGAGGGACCGCCCGATGGCGAACGGCAAGCCGGCCCGCTCCGAGACGAGCACGGGCACGGCGTACGGGTTCGTCGCCTACCTGCTGTGGGGCGCCTTCCCGCTCTACTTCCACGCCATCGAGCCCGTCGGCGCGTGGGAGGTCCTGGCGCACCGGGTGCTGTGGACGCTGCTCGTGTGCGCGGTGATCCTGGCGGTGCGTCGGCGGATGGGCTTCGTACGCGAGGTGCTGGCCGAGCCGCGCCGCCTCGTCGCACTGAGCATCGCCAGCCTGCTGATCGCCGCGAACTGGACGATCTACGTGCAGGCGGTCGTCACCGGCCACGTCACCGAGGCCGCCCTCGGTTACTTCCTGAACCCGCTGGTCACCGTCGCGCTCGGCGTGGTGGTGCTGAAGGAACGGCTGAGGGTGCTGCAGTGGGTGGCCGTCGCGATCGGCGTCGCCGCGTGCGTCTACCTCGCCGTCGACTACGGCAAACCGCCGTGGATCGCGGTCAGCCTCGCTCTGTCGTTCGCCGGCTACGGGCTGATGAAGAAGCGCGTCGGCGGCCGCCTGACCGCGTTGGAGAGCCTGTCGTTCGAGACGGCGGTGCTCGCGCCGATCGCCGTGATCCTGTTGGCGGTGCTGACGATCCGCGGTGACTCGACCTTCACCACGGAAGGCACAGGCCACGCTGTTCTCCTCGCGGTGTCCGGCATCGTCACCGCGGTGCCGCTGCTGCTCTTCGCCGCCGCAGCACGTCGGGTGCCGCTCGTGACGATCGGGCTGCTGCAGTTCCTCACTCCGATCCTGCAGCTCATCTGCGGGGTCGCCCTGCTGGGCGAGCACATGTCGTCGGCGCGCTGGATCGGCTTCGGGATCGTGTGGATCGCGCTGGTGCTGCTCGTGATCGACTCGGTCATGAGCGCCAACCGAGGGCGCCGTCTCAGCCGGTCGGCGGCCAGTCTCGCCGCCTGATGGAGCAGGTCTGGTACGCCGCGTACGGCTCGAACCTGTCACGTGACCGGTTCAGTCACTACCTCTTCGGCGGCCGACCGTCGGGTGCCTCGCGCACCTACCCCGGAGCCCGCGACCGTACGCCGCCCACCGGCGACCACCCGCTGCTGCTGCCCGGCCGGCTCTACTTCGCGTGGGAGTCACCGACCTGGACCGGCGGTGTCGCGTTCTACGACCCGACGGTGCGGGACGGGGCGCCGACGGTCGCGGCACGCGCGTACCTGCTCACCGTGCAGCAGTTCAGCGATGTCGCCGCCCAGGAGATGCACCGACCGCCCGGGGACGAGGTGGACGTCGCCGGCCTGCTCGCGCACGCACCGGTGGCGACGCTCGGCCCCGGCCGGTACGAGACGTTGCACCAGGTCGGCGAACTCGAGGGTGTCCCGGTCGTGACGTTCTCCGCGCCCTGGACGATCGAGACCGCGCCGCTCAACGCACCCAGCGCGGCATACCTGCGCCGGATCGCGGACGGTCTGCGCGAGGCGCACGGCTGGTCGGCGGAGCAGATCTGCGACTACCTGCTCGACTGCCCCGGCGTGCGACCCACCTGGAGCCGCGCGTCGCTCGCGGGAGCGACCGACTAGCGCGGCCCTCCGTCACCCCCACTCCAGGAGTTCGAAAGCCTCGCCGCTGACCGGCAACTCGTCCAGCAGCGGCCGGAAGTGCGGGTCGGTGTCGTGCCCGTCGAAGCTGATGGCGGCGATGCCGTCCTCGGCGAGCGACAGCAGACTGTCCCGCACGCACGCGCGCAGGAGTGCGAGCCCGTCAGTCTCGTCACGCTCACGACACTCGGCCACCACCACCGGCTCCGGTGCATCGGCGAAGACGAACGCCGCGGCCCTGACGCGACCCTCACCGACGACCCTGGTGTGCACGAGGTCGAGCTCATCGGCGAAGTCCTCGAGCAGGGGCTCTTCGAACCCTGGTGCCACGGGAGCCCAGTCGGCGTGCATCCACTCATAGATGTCGGTCCATGCACGCTGCAACTCGGAGAGGTCCACGGCGGTGCCCGCGACGGTCGCGACGGGCGATCTCGTGAGCCGCGCGGCATCGACCGTCTGCACCCGTTCCGGCGGGCAGGTCTGGTAAGCGTGCGCGCCCAGGCCTCGTGCGAATTGCACAGCCGCGGAGGAGACGAAGCCGCGTGAGCACATCGGCTTGGGATCGGTTCGCAGGTCCGCCAGGTACCTCGCGATGCTGCGACCGTGGCCACGGCGGCGGCGCTGCGGCGCGACCACGACCTCCACCCAGTACCGGTCGTCGCGCACAGGGCTGGTGAACAGATGACCCGCGGCCACGACCATGCCGTCCTCCGTCCCCACGACCGCGCGCGTGGCATCGTCGCGCCACCGGTCCGCGCGCAGGTCGATGCCCGCGAGCCAGTCAGGCGCCGCCGTCACGTCGCCGGCGGTCGCCGGGCGGATGTCCATCACCCCATCCTGGACCGCGACGAGCGCGCGCATGCGGGCCGGAATCCGAACGGTTTCCGCCAGGGCCTGGCGGTGGCATGCTGCACAAATGGAGACGGAGACTCTGTACGACGCCGCCGGCGGAACGGTGGGGCTGACCCGGTTGGCACATGCCTGGCACGAGCGCGTGATGGCCGACGAGGTCGTGGCGCATGCCTTCCATCACGGATTCCGTCCCGACCACAGCGAGCGACTCGCGGCGTACTGGGTGGAGGCGCTCGGTGGCCCCCGTGCGTACACCGGCACGTACGGCGACGAGACGTCCGTCGTCCGCCTGCACGCGGGCGAGGGCGAGCACGAAGACATGGACCAGCGCGCGATCGCCTGCTTCGATCAGGCACTCGCCGACACCGGTCTCGCCGGGGACCCGCGCCTCGCCGGTGCCTTGCACGACTACTTCGCGTGGGCCACCACCATGTCCATGGCGAAATACCCGCGCAGCGCGGACGACGTACCTGACGGTTTGGACATTCCGCAGTGGACGTGGGACGGCCTGAAGGAATCGCGTTGAGGCAGAGGGTTGCTCGCCCGCCCCACTGCTCGACGTAGGGGCCGACGTGTTCGCGAGCACCACTCCCACTGACGCCGAACGCGCGGCCGCGCGGCCGGGCGATCACCGTGTCGCGCGCGCCGACGTGATCATGGACCGCGCCTTCACGCTGGACGCCCCACCGGCCACCGTGTGGCCGTGGCTCGTGCAGCTGGGGAAGGCACGTGCCGGCTGGTATCTGCCGCGGTCCATCGAGCGTCTCCTGCCCCACGGTCGGCGTGCCGCCCGAAGCCTCCTGCCGCAGTGGCAGGCACTCGCCGTGGGCGACGTCATCCCGGACTACGGCGGCACGCAGGAGACCTTCCGCGTGGAGGAGCTGGAGCGGCCCACGTCGATCGTCTACTCCTCGCAGCGCGGGAGGACGGCGATCACCTGGTCGATCACGCTGCAGCCCGACGCGAGCCCGGACCGCACGCGGGTCTGCCTGCGGCTGCGCGCGGCGCCGGTGCGAAGGAAGCGTCTGATGCAGACCGCCGGAGGATTCTTCGACGCGTCGACCATCGCGGTCATGGCGGCGGGCCTGCGCGAGCGTCTCGCCGAAACCCCGGTTGTCAGCGGATCTGTGGCGCCGACACCACCAGGACGCTGACAACCGAGAGGGTCCCTCCACCATTGTCAGCAAATCTGTGGCGCCGACACCACCAGGACGCTGACGATCGGGTGGTCAGTCGAGCCTGATCAGACCCTCCCGGTACGCCGCGCTGACTGCTGCCGTGCGGTCGTTCACCCCCAGCTTGGCGAACGCGCGGAGCAGGTGGGTCTTGACGGTCGCCTCGCCGATGAAGAGCCGCCGACCGATGGCGGCGTTCGACAACCCGTCCGCGACGAGGGCGACGATCTCGATCTCGCGGGCCGACAGTTGCGCGGAGCGGGCGACCTGGCCCCGCGCGGACAGCCTGGCAGCAACCTCCGGGGCCAACACCTCCTCACCGCGCACGGCGCTGCGGATCGCGTCGACCAGGGTCTGCAGCGGCGCATCCTTGAGCAGATAGCCGCGGGCGCCCGCCTCGATCGCCCGGACGATGTCGGTGTCGCTGTCGTAGGTGGTGAGCACCAGCACCGGAGGCGCTCCCGGGGTCGCGCTCAACCGCGCGGTGGTCTCGACACCGTCCATGACGGGCATCCGCAGATCGGTCAGGACCAGGTCGGGCGCGAGATCCGCGACCAAGTTGAGGCACTCGGCGCCGTTACGGCCGGTGCCGACCACCTCGAGTCCGTCGTGCTCGCTCAGCATCGCCACGATGCCCGCGCGGACCACGGGATGGTCGTCGACGACGACGATGCGAAGGGGTCGCGTCTCACCCTGGGCGGCGGTCATCGCGGCACCCGCACCGACAGCCGGGTGCCCCGTCCGGGCCCGGTCTGCAGGTCCACCTGGCCCCCGACGGCATCGGCGCGGGACCTGATGCCTCCCAGACCGAACCCCAGGGGCGCAGCCGCGGGGTTGAAGCCGACACCGTCGTCACTCGTGCACAACGTGATGCAGTCGCCTCGCGTGTAGTCCAGGGTCACCCCGAACATCGTGGCGCCACTGTGTTTCCGGGAGTTGGTGAGGCACTCCTGTGCGATGCGCAGCAGGGCCGTCTCCACGGCGGGCCCAGCGCCCTGTGGCGGCCCCATCACGTCGAGACGACCCTCCATGGCGGTCGCCTGACGGATGGTGTGCACCAGTCGTTCCAGCGCCTGCACCAGCGTGTGACTGCTCACCGCGGACAGTTCGGCCACGATGATCCGTGCCTCGTCGAGGTTGTCCTGGGCGGTCGTCTCGATGAGGCGCAGCCGCTCGGCCACCCGGGCACCGTCGCCGCGCTCCTGCGCCAGCTGTGCCGCCCGGCTGAGCGCCACCACGGAGGTGAAGCCCTGCGCCAGGGTGTCGTGGATCTCCCCCGACAACCGCTCGCGCTCGGCGTGGATGCCCTCCAACCGCTGCGATCTCGCCAGTTCGGCCTGGGTGGCGCGCAACGTGTCGATGATCTCGGCACGCTCCTGCGACGTGCGGGCGATGGAGTCGACGAACCAGCCCATGCAGACGGCGAAGGCCCAGCCACCCCCGACGGTCGCGAGCACCACCAGGAAAGCCTTCGTGTCGGCCCCCGACCAGAGCCAGATCACCGCACCGAACACCACGAAACCCGCGGTCACCAGCCAGGTCGCAGCCGTCCGCTCCATCAGCGCCCAGGTCTGGGTCACGACCAGGAAGGCGCAGACCGTGCCCGCCTGGTAGGACCCGACGGTGATCATGATCGCGGCGCACCACGCGAGAACGGGGTAGACGGTGGATCCCGGCGGGTCGGCCGCGAAGCCGCGGCCACCTCGTACGCCGTATGCCGCGACGAGTGTCAGCACGCCCACCACCGCCACACCGAGCCGTGCACCGTGCACCGTCGTGAGCGCCAGGACCGGGACCGTGACGAGGCACCCCACCAGGTGCAGGACATGCCAGCCGCGGTTGCGACGCCACCAGGGCGAGGGCAGCGCGACACCGACCGCCCGCACAGCGCCCTGTCCGCTCACCGTCCCGATCATGCCGGACGCTTGGAGATCCAGCGGAAGGTGAGCAGAGCGACGACCAGCGCGGCCAGGCTCCAGCCACCGAGGACCAGGGCGGTCTCGGCGTGCTGCCAGCTGTGCGCGACCTCCTGGGAGCGCAGCGAATCGGGCAGGAACACCGACCGCTCGCCCTGCGCGATCCACTTGAGGGGGAAGACGGCGGCGATCTGCTGCAGCCACCGCGGCAGGTCGGGGTAGGACAGGTAGACCCCCGAGATGAACTGCAGGATCAGAGCCGGAGCGACCACGATGGGCGTCGCGCTCCGCGCGTTGGGGATGAACGAGGAGTAGGCGATCCCGCAGATGGTGCCGGTGCCGACGCCGAGCGCGAACGTCCACGCGAAGGTCAGCCAGTGCTGCGCGTCGCTCGGCAGTTGGACCCGGAACACCGCCCACGCCACCAGGATCAGCAGCCCGAACTGCGCCGCCGAGGACACCAGCACCATCCCGATCTTGCCGAGGAAGTAGGACGCCGCCGGCAACGGAGTGCCCCGCAGTCGTTTGAGGGTGCCGTCGTCGCGTTCGGTCGCCACGCCGATGGCCATCGACTGGAAGCTGGTCAACAGCAGCCCTGCGGCCGTCATCGCGGGCAGGAAGTGACGGGCGGCGTTCACCCCCGGGGCGGCGTCCGCACCGCCGAACTGGTTACTGAAGACGGCGGAGAAGAGAGCCAGCATCAGCACGGGGAAGAGGAACACGAAGAACAGGGCCTCCCTCTCGCGCACGAATTCGCGCAACTCGATGCCGGTCCGGTCGATGCCCAGGGTCAGGGTGCGCATCAGAACTCCTCTCGGGTGGGGGTGGTGGCGGCGATCAGCCGCAGATAGGTGTCCTCGAGAGACGGGCGGCGTACCTGCAGGCCGGGCACCTCGGCACCGAGTTGCTCCTGGAGGCGTCGCACGGTCGCCGTGGGCGTGCTGGTCTGCTCCTCGCGTACGCCGTCCGCTGCGTGCCAACTCACGGTCGCCACCGCCGCCTCCCGCCCGCCGAGTGCCTGCGGCGTGTCCAGGGCCACCAGCCGGCCGTTCGCCATCACGGCCACCCGGTCGGCGAGGTGCTCGGCCTCCTCCAGGTAGTGCGTGGTGAGCAGGATGGTCGTGCCGTCGCGCGCCAGCCCGGCGATCAGCTCCCAGAACGCCCGTCGCGCCTCCGGGTCGAAACCCGTGGTGGGCTCGTCCAGGAAGAGCAGTTCGGGGGCGCCGATGATGCCGAGCGCGACATCCACCCGGCGCCGCAGACCTCCGCTCAGCGACCCGATCCGCTTGTCCGCGTGCTCGCCCAGCCCGACGACGTCCAGGGTCTCCCCGACGTCGCGGGGGGTGCTGTAGGAGCGCGCCACGCTCCGGACCACCTCCCGGGCGGTTAACGACCCCAGCCCGGTGCTCGTCTGCGCCACGATGCCGATCCGGTCCAGCCAGGACCGGCGGGCGCTCGGGGCGGCGCCCAGCACCGCCATCTGCCCGCCGTCCGGTGTCGTGTATCCCTCCAGCATCTCCACGGTCGTGGTCTTGCCGGCGCCGTTGGGCCCGAGCAGGGCGAGCACCTCTCCGTGCCGCACCTGCAGATCCAGGGCATCGACGGCGACCCGGTCGCCGTACCGCTTGCTCAGTCCCGTCGTGTCGATCGCGAGGTCAGCCATATCGTCAGCATCGCGATCCGGCCGATGCCCGCGCGACGCCCGAACGGTCTACTCGGCGTCCACCGATCGGTGGACGCCGAAGACTCAGCCGAGGACGCGCTCGAGGTAGGGGTTACCGAAAACGCGACTCGGATCGAGCGCGTCGCGCAGCGCGACGAAGTCATCGAATCGTTCGTAGCGCGAACGCAGTTCAGCGGCGTCCAGGTCGTGCATCTTGCCCCAGTGCGGCCGCGCGTCGTGGTCGCGCAGCATCGACCAGAACGCCTCGAAGTACGCGCGGTGGTCACGTCGGTGGTACTGGTGCACCGCGACGTACCCCGTCTCCCGCCCGTACGCCGTCGACAGCCACAGGTCGTCGGCCGCCGCGAACCGCACCTCGACGGGGAACGGGATCCGCGCGTCGTGCCGGTCGCACCAGGTGCGCAGCTGACGCAGCAGATCCGGCACCGCCGCGCGCGGCACGCTGTACTCGCTCTCCCGGAAACGCACCGTGCGGCGGGTGGCGAAGACGTCGTACGACGTGTCGGTGTAGGTGCGCGCCGAGAGCGCCCGGGCGACGACCTGGTTGGCGGCAGGCGTCAGCCGCGGCACGCGGGTGAGCAGGCGGTTGACGCCCTCGAAGACGGTGTTGGACAGCAGGTCGTCGTCGAGCCGCGCGCGCCACGCGGGCAGGGGGTCGCGGCGCGCGACGTCGGCCACCCTGGTGTTGGTCTTGGTCTGCACCCGATCGGTGTGCGGGAACCAGTAGAACTCGAAATGGTCTGCGGCATCGACGGTCTCGTCCAGTGACGCCAACACGGAGTCGAGCACATCCGGCTGCTCGTGCGCCTGCAACAGGAACGACGGGACGCATTGGATCTGCAACGCCGTCACGATCCCGAGCGCGCCGAGCGACAGCGCGACACCGCCCCACTCGGGGTCGTCGCGGTCGTATCGCCGCACCTCTCCGTCGGCCGTCACCAGCTCCACTCCGGTGAGCTGACCGGCCAGCCCGGTGTACGCCGCGCCGGTCCCGTGGGTGCCCGTCGACACGGCCCCGGCGATGGTCTGCCGGTCGATGTCGCCCATGTTCGTGAGCGCGAGGCCCTCCCTGGCGAGCAGCGGCCCGAGCACGTGCAGCGGCGTACCGGCACCGACCCACACCCGCGCCGTCTCGCGGTCGACCGCCCGCACTCCGCTCAGGCGGTCCACTCGCACGAGCACGTCCGTCGCCTCGGCGATCGCGGTGAAGGAGTGGCCAGAGCCGACCACCTTGAGCGCGCCCCCGGAGGCTGCCGTCATCCGGCACAGCTCCTGCGCGTGCGGCACGTCGCGCACCATCACCTCGGCGCGCGGCGTTGCACGCACGGTGCCCGCCCAGTTCGTCCACTCCGCCACCGGTACCTCCTGTGCTCCTCGATCCGTCCCGGACCTGCTGACCCGGCTGAGCTGACGGTGTTCACGTTCGTTGACGCCGTTCGAACGCCGTCAACGAACGCGAACGCCGTCAGCGTGCACCCCGGGGCGACAGCTGTCAGCCGAAAGTGCGCCCCTCACCTCGGTACGTCAGCGCCCGCTGCACCACCGCACCGTCGCGCACCAGCAGCAGTTCGTCGAACCGCTCGCACATCTCACCGGCCTTGGCGTAGCGGAACCACACGGGATCGCCCACCCGCAGCGACCGGGCGCCCGGCCCGCGCAGCGGGGTCTGCACCTCCCCCGCGCCCTCCTGCCCGAAGTACGAGAGACCCTGCGGGTGCACCGGTTTCGGTGTGCGGGACTTCGACGCCGGGCCGGACGCGACGTACCCGCCCGCGAAGGTGACGGCGACGGCGGGCGTCGGCTTGCGCACCACGGGCGACACGAAGTACGCCGCCGGCGTCAGGCCGCTGTCGTCGTAGGAGTCGAAGAGGGTCGGCGTGAAGAGGCCCGAACCCGCGGCGATCTCGGTCACCGACGGGTCGCGCCGGGTGGCCGCGATGCTGCCGGTGCCTCCGCCGTTGACGAACTCCAGCGGCGAGATCTCTGCGACGGCCCGCACGATCTCCGTGCGCCGCGGCAGCAACTGCGCCATCGAGCGGAGCTTCATCGCGCGGACGACGCGGCTGCTGTCGGGCACGCCCGCCACCTGGGCCTCGTAGAACATCAGCCCGACCAGCGTCACTCCGGGGGTGTCCGCCACCAGCCGGGCGATACGACACACCTCCTGCGTGGTGTGCACGCTGGAGCGGTGCACGCCGAGGTGCAGGCGACCGATCCGCAGCGACGCGTCCACGTCGATGCACACCCGCAACGGGGTCGTGCCCGCGGCGGCCGCGAGCATCGCCACGTGCTCGGGCAGATCCACCATGAAGGTGACCTGTTCCGCCAGCGACGGCGCCGCCGCCGTATCGGCGATGGTCTCGGAGTCGACCGTGGGATAGCCGACCACCACGTCGCGCACGCCGCACGACACCAGCCAGGCGGCCTCGGCGGCGGAGTAGGCGAGCACCCCGGAGAAGCCGGGCGACTCCAGCGCCCGCTCGATCAGCGCGCGGCAGCGCACCGACTTGGAGGCCAGCCGCAGCGGCCTCCCCTGCGCCCTCGCCACCATGGCGGCGAGGTTGGCGTCGAACGCGTCGAGGTCGACCACCGCGGTCGGAGCCGCGGGCGCCGGCACCGACGACCACAGGTCGCCGCCCGGCACGCCCGACTCCGTCCGGACACGGCCCACCCGCGGGCGGGAGGGTTCGTGCGCGGACACCGGGTCAGACCGTGCGCTCGGCCACGGAGATCGGCAGGGCCCGCAGGGCCTGTACGGCGTCCCCGTCGGGCAGGTCCGCGAGCAGGTCGGCCGCCTGGTTCGCGACGGACATCGTGTGGTCGCGCGCCTGCTGCATGGCCTTGTGCGCCCGCAGCAGACCGAGCGCCTCGTCCAGCTCGGCGGGATCGGAGATTGGGCGCGACAGCAGCTGCTGCAGGCGCGCGTCGTTCGGGTCGGCCGACGATCGCACGTAGAGGACCGGCAGCGTGGTGACGCCCTCGCGCAGGTCGGTGCCGGCCTTCTTGCCGGACTCCTCCTGGTCGGAGGTGATGTCGATCAGGTCGTCGGACAGTTGGAAGACCATGCCGAGCAGCTCGCCGTACCGCACTACGCGCTCGATCGTCGTGGCCGGGAGGCCGCTGAAGATCCCGCCGTAGCGCGCGGCCAGCGAGATCAACGAGCCCGTCTTGTCCTCCAGCACCCGCAGGTAGTAGGCCATCGGGTCCTGACCCTCGGGCGCCTGCCGGTCGTCCTCGATCTGTCCCGCGCACAGCCGCACGAAGGTGTCGGCCTGGATCCGCACGGCTTCGGCACCGAGACCGGCGACCAGCTGGGAGGCCCGCCCGAAGAGCAGGTCGCCGATGAGGATCGCGGTGGAGTTGTCGTAGACGACATTGGCCGCGGTCACCCCGCGCCGCAGCGTCGCCTCGTCCATCACGTCGTCGTGGTAGAGCGACGCGAGGTGGGTCAGCTCGACCCCGGCAGCGGCGTCGATGACGCGCTCGTTGCACCCGGTGCCGAGCTCGCTCACGAGCAGGGTCAGCAGCGGCCGGAACCGCTTGCCCCCCGCGTCCAGCAGGTGCCGGGAAGCGCCGGCGATGAACGGCTCGTCGTGCCGCAGCACCTCGCGCAGTCGTTGGTCGACCAGCTCCAGCCCGTCGCTCAACCGTTGGTCGAAGGCGCTGTCGAGGCCGGGTACGACGGTCACTCCGGTGACCTCATCGCATGAACTGCGAGTAGTTGTGCGCCATGTCCAGCAGCGGCGTCGGGAAGACGCCGAGGGCCACGGTGAGCACGGCCGCGACGGTCACGGCGATGCCGGTGAGCGCCGACGGGGTGAGCACGACGGTGTCGCCGGTGGGCTCGGAGAAGTACATGAGCACGATGACCCGCACGTAGACGAAGGCGGCGACGGCGCTGAAGATCACACCGATCAGCGCCAGCCAGGTGCCGCCGTGGCCGACGGCAGCGGAGAAGATCGCGTACTTCGCGGTGAAGAGCGAGGTCAGCGGGATTCCGGCGAAGGCGATCATCATCAGCGCCATGAGCGCCGCGACGACCGGACTCGTCTTGCCCAGGCCGGCCCACTGCGACAGGTGAGTCGCCTCGTTGCCGCCCGAGCGCACCATCGCCACCAGCGCGAAGGCGGCGATCGTGGCGAACCCGTAGGTGATGACGTAGACGATCGTGCCGGACACGGCCTGCCGGTCGAGCGCGACGACGCCGACGAGGATGAAGCCCGCCTGGGTGATCGAGCTGTACGCGAGCAGGCGCTTGATGTCGGTCTGGGTCACCGAGAGCACCGCGCCGACGACCATCGTGAGGATGGCGACGACCACGACGATCGGCTGCCAGTTCCACTTCATCCCGGGGAACGCCACGTAGAAGACGCGCAGGAACGCGCCGAACGCCGCGACCTTGGTGCAGGCGGCCATGAAACCGGCCACCGGGGTCGGGGCGCCCTGGTAGGCGTCCGGGGTCCAGGAGTGGAAGGGCACCGCGCCGATCTTGAAGAGCAGGCCGACCGCGACGAGGAAGATGCCGGGGATCAGGATCCCGTCCCGGCCGCTGCCGGTCGAGACGGCCGACGCGATCGTGCTGAAGTTCAGCGACCCGGCGTACCCGAAGACGAGGGCGGCACCGAACAGGAAGAATGCCGAGGAGAACGCGCCGAGCAGGAAGTACTTCATCGACGCCTCCTGCGACAGCAGGCGGCGGCGCCGGGCGAGCCCGGTCAGGATGTAGAGCGGCAGCGAGAGCACCTCGAGCGCGATGAAGACCGTCAGCAGGTCACCTGCGGCGGGGAAGAGCATCATGCCGCCGACCGCGAAGAGCACCAGCGGGAAGACCTCGGTGGAGGTCGCGCCGAGGCGCACCGCGTTGGTCTCCATGGGCGACCCGGGCACGGACGCGCCGGACTGGGTGAAGGCGTCGATCGAGGAGCTGTCGAAGCGCTCCGCCATCACCAGCACAGCGAGGAAGGACAGCACCAGGACGGTGCCCTGGAACATCAGGGCCGGGCCGTCGATGACGACCGATCCCCCGGCGGTGATCGCCTTGTGGTCGCGCGCGCTGAAGATCAGCGTGAGGAACGCGGCGAGCAGCCCGAGCAGCGTGACGGCCACCTGGACGACGTACCGCGACCTGCGCGGCACGAACGCCTCGATGACCACGCCGAGCATGGCGACGCCGAAGATCACCAGCATCGGTACGACGGCGGCGTACTCGATCTTGGTCTGGGAGAAGCCGGTGGCGGCGGCGATCACTTCGAGTTCACCTGACTAGTCGGGACGCTGGGCGCCGGGTCGTGCATCTGGACCAGATTCATCGTGGCGTTCGTGGCGGGACGCAGCACGTCGAGCACCGGCTTGGGGTAGAAGCCCAGCGCGACGATGATCGCCACGAGGACACCCGCGACGACCCGCTCCCGCAGGTCGAGGTCGGGTACGACGAGCACCCGCCCGCGCGCAGCTGCGTGACCCGTCGGCGCGTGGCCGGCGGCGTGGGCACCGTGCTGGTCGCCCTCGTCGGACGCGGCGTACTCGCCGTGCTCACTGTGCTCGCCGTGCACCGAGGCGTGCGGGCCGTCGGCCTGACCGGCCTGGGTCGCGACGCTGCCGCCACCGGCGGGTACGAGTTCGCCTGCACGACCGTCGCCTCCACCGTGTTCTCCGGGCTCGCCATCGCCGGCCTCGTGCGCCAGCGGCGCCGGACCCGTGAAGACGTTCTTGTAGAGCAGCAGCACGTAGAGCGCGGCCAGGATGACGCCGACGGCTGCGACGCCGCCCGCGACCTTGTAGCGCTGGAAGGTGCCGGCCATGACCAGGAACTCGGAGATGAACGAGTTCATCCCGGGCAGGGACAGCGCGGACAGTCCGGCGATCAGCATCACACCGGCGAGCACGGGCGTGACCCGCTGCCAGCCGCCGTAGTCGCGGATGTCGCGGCTCTTGCCGCGCACGACGAGGAAGCCGCCGAAGAGGAAGAGCGCCGCGGTGGTGAAGCCGTGGTTGACCATGTAGAGGTCCGACCCGGCCTCGGACGTGCTCGTCATCGCGAAGATGCCGAGGACGATGAAGCCGAAGTGGCTGATCGAGGTGTAGGCGATCAACCGCATGATGTCGGTCTGTCCGATCGCGACCAGCGCGCCGTAGATGATCGAGATCAGCGCCAGCACGATGATCACCGGCGTGGCCCACTTGCTGGCGTCGGGGAACAGCTGCAGGCAGAACCGGATCATCCCGAAGGTGCCGACCTTGTCGAGCACGCCGACGAGGAGTACGGCGGTCGCGGGGCGGCTCTCGGACGCGGCGTCGGGCAGCCAGGTGTGCACCGGCCACATCGGCGCCTTCACCGCGAACGCGAAGAAGAAGCCGAGGAAGAGCCAGCGACCCGGCCAGGTGCCGAGGTGCAGCCCGGTGAGGTTGGACAGCAGGAAACCCTGGTGCCCGCCCGGACCGTAGTTGTAGAGCGCGATGACGGCGATCAGCATCACGAAGCCGCCGAGCAGGCTGAAGAGCAGGAACTTCACCGCGGCGTACTGCCGGCGGGCGCCGCCGTAGGACCCGATCAGGAAGTAGACCGGGATCAGCATCGCCTCGAAGAAGACGTAGAAGAGGAAGACGTCGGTGGCGGAGAAGACCCCGACCATGAACGTCTCCAGCACCAGCATCAGCGCGAAGTAGTTCTGCATCCGGCGGGTGCCGTCGGCGGGCACGTCGCGCCACGCCGCGAGCAGCGAGACGGGCACGAGCACCAGGCTCATCAGGATCAGCGCGAGCGCGAGCCCGTCGATGCCGACCTGGTAGGAGACGCCGAACTGACGGATCCACTCGTGCGTCTCGACGAACTGGAACTGGTGGTCGGTGGTGCCGGTCTTGAACTGCGTCCACATCGCGATGCCGACCACGAGCGCGGCCAGCGAACCGACCAGGGCGACCGGACGAGCCGCGCGGCCCGCGACGCCGGTGGGCAGCGCGAAGACGACGACCGCGGTCACCAGAGGGATGAGGCCGAGCACCGTCAGCCAGGGAAAGCTCGAAGTCATCACTGCACCACCCAGACCACACCGAGGATCGCGACGACGCCCACCAGCATGGTGAGGGCGTACGACCGCACAAAACCGTTCTGTGCCCGCTTGACCCGGGCCGACGTACCACCGATCGCGGCCGCCAGACCACCCGAGGCGCCGTCGACGCCGCGGTTGTCTGCGAAGACCAGAGCGCGCGTCAGGTACAGGCCCGGGCGCTGGAACACCGCCTCGTTGAGGTCGTCCTGGCCGAGGTCGCGCCGCGCGGCCTGGGTCACGAGCGACCCGACCGGTGGAGTGACCGGCACCTCGTCACGCCAGTAGCGCAACCAGGCGAGCGCGACACCGGCCGCGACCAGCAGGAAGGTGATCACCATCAACAGGGCGGAGGGGATCTTGGGGTCTCCTTCGGTGTGGCCGGTGACCGGCTCCAGCCAGTGCTGGATGATGCCGGTCGGTCCGAGGATGAGGCCGAGGAACGCCGACCCGACGGCCAGGATCATCATCGGGACGGTCATCGTCAGCGGGGACTCGTGCGGGTGCACGTCGTCGGTCCAGCGGCGCTTGCCGTGGAAGACCATGAAGAACAGCCGCGACATGTAGAACGCGGTGATGCCGGCGGCGATCAACGCCGTGAGGCCGAACACCCAGGGGCGCCAGCCGTCTCCGACGAATGCCGCTTCGATGATCTTGTCCTTCGACCAGAACCCCGACAGCAGCGGGAAGCCGATGATCGCGAGGAAGCCGAGCCCGAAGGTCACCCAGGTGATCCTCATGACCGCTGACAGTCCGCCGAAGCGGCGCATGTCGACCTGGTCGTTCATCCCGTGCATCACCGATCCGGCGCCGAGGAACATGCCGGCCTTGAAGAAGCCGTGGGTCAACAGGTGGAAGATCGCGAAGACGTAGCCGACCGGGCCGAGCCCGGCGGCCAGGATCATGTAGCCGATCTGGCTCATCGTGGAGGCGGCGAGCGCCTTCTTCATGTCGTCCTTGGCGCACCCGACGATCGCACCGAACATCAGCGTGATCGCCCCGACGATGCAGACCGCGAGGCGCGCGTTCGGCGCCGCGTCGAAGATGACGTGGCTGCGCACGATCAGGTAGACGCCGGCGGTGACCATCGTCGCGGCGTGGATCAGCGCGGACACCGGCGTGGGGCCTGCCATCGCGTCGCCCAGCCAGGACTGCAGCGGGAACTGCGCGGACTTGCCGCACGCCCCGACGAGCAGGAAGAGGCCCATCCAGGTCAGCGAGGTCTGGCTGGCGTGCGGCGCCGCGGCGAAGACGCCGTTGAAGTCGAGCCGACCGAAGGTCAGGTACATCGTGAAGAGCGCCAGCAGCATGCCGAGGTCACCGACGCGGTTGACCACGAACGCCTTGTTGGCGGCCGTGGCGTAGGCCGGGTTCCAGTTCCAGAAGCCGATGAGCAGGTACGACGCGAGGCCGACGCCCTCCCAGCCGACGAAGAGGCCCACGAAGGAGTCCGCCAGCACCAGCGTCAGCATCGCGGCGACGAACAGGTTCAGGTAGGCGAAGAACCTGCGGCGATCCGGATCGTGCTCCATGTAGCCCAGGGAGTACACGTGGATCAACGTGCCGACGAAGGTGATCAGCATGACGAAGGTCAGCGACAGCTGGTCGACGCGCAACCCGGCCGCGAGATGCAGCGAGCTGGTGTCGATCCAGTCGAAGAGGTGCACGTCGCTCTTCAGCCCGCGGTCCTGCGTCGACATGCCGCGGGTGTGCAGCAGCATGATCAGGCCGAGCACGAACGAGGCCCCGGACAGGCAGACCGCGAGCAGCGGTCCGACCTTGTCCAGCGCCTTGCCGCCGACCATCAGCAGAGCGGCACCGAGCAGCGGCAGCGCGATGACCAGCCACGCGTACTGGTTGATCCCGGTGGCGGCGGTTGTGACCGCGCCGGGATCGGACGAGGGAAGACTCCCCACCAAGGACAGCAAGAGCAGGCTCCCTTACAACTTCAACAGGTTCGCGTCGTCGACCGAGGCCGACCGGCGAGCACGGAAGATGGACATGATGATCGCCAGACCGACGACGACCTCGGCGGCGGCCACGACCATCACGAACAACGCGATGACCTGACCCTCCAGCGAGCCGTACATCCGGGCGAAGGTCACGAACATCAGGTTGGCGGCGTTGAGCATCAGCTCCACGCCCATGAAGACGATGATGGCGTTACGCCGCAGCAGCACCGTGGCGGAGCCGATGCTGAAGAGCACCACCGACAGGTAGAGGTAGACCTCCACGCTCATTTCGACTCCCCTCGGTTGGCCTCGGACATGTCGCCGGCCTCGGTCTCGATCTCGTTGCTGACCGCGACCTGCTTGCCGGCACCGAGGACCTGGCCGCGGGCCTTGAGCACCCGGTTGATCGACAGGTCGCTGGGGCTGCCGTCGGGCAGCAGCGCCGGGGTGTCCACGGCGTTGTGCTGCGCGTAGACACCGGGCGCGGGCAGACCGGCCACGTTGACACCCTCGCGGATCCGTCGGCGCGACCAGTCGGCCTGGCTGGCCTTCGGGGTGAGCCGCTCGCGGTGAGCGAGCAGCATCGCGCCGATCGCCGCGGTGATGAGCAGCGCGGAGGTGACCTCGAAGGCCCACACGTACCGGCCGAAGATCAGCTGGGCGATGCCGCCGACGTTGCCGCCCTGCGCGGCGTTCGCGGCGTCCAGGCCCTTGCCACTGGCGAACGTCGCCCTGCTGACACCGGAGACCAGCAGCGCGATGAGCGCGAGGGACAGCAGCAACCCGGCGGCCTTCTGTCCTCGGATGGTCTCCACGAGGGAGTCGGAGGAGTCGACGCCGACGAGCATGACGACGAAGAGGAAGAGCATCATCACCGCGCCGGAGTAGACGAAGATCTGGATGATCCCCAGGAACTCCGCCTGCTCGGCGATGTAGAAGACGCCGAGCATGATCATGCACAGCGCCATGCCCATGGCCGCGTGCACGGCCTTGCGCGCGAAGAGCAGTGCGAGGGCGCCGACCACGGACAGCGGTGCGCCGAAGAAGAACAGCGTGGACTCAGCCCCGCCCAGGTGCATCATTTCTTGGTCTCCGAGTCGAGCAGGGCGCGGTCCATCGGACCGTCGCCGTCCGGTCCCTTGTCGGGTCCGCCCTGAGCCACCGGCCGACGCGGTCCGCCCCCCGGACCGTGGGTCTGGTCGGGCCCGCGGTCCTCGAACGCGACGTTGGGCTCGCCGGTGACGGAGCCGGACTCCGAGGGGGTGCCCTCGTCGCGCGTCGCCGGGTCGAACTCGTCCTGCCGGGCGGCGGCGTGGTGGTCGGCGTTCTGCTCGACCCAGTCGCGCTGCGCGGGGGTGGCCCCGTCGACCTTGCCCTGGTAGTAGTCGCGCTCCTCCATGCCCTCGACCATCGGGTGGGGCGCGGGCAGCATCCCCTGCTGGATCGGGGCGAGGAGCTGGTCCTTGGTGAAGATCAGGTCGGCGCGGTTGTTGTCGGCCAGTTCGTACTCGTTGGTCATCGTGAGCGCGCGCGTCGGGCACGCCTCGATGCACAGCCCGCAGAAGATGCAGCGCAGGTAGTTGATCTGGTAGACGCGGCCGTACCGCTCGCCGGGTGAGAAGCGCTCCCCCGTGGCGTCCACGTTGTTCGCGCCCTCGACGAGGATCGCGTCCGCCGGGCAGGCCCAGGCGCACAGCTCGCAGCCGACGCACTTCTCCAGCCCGTCCGGGTGCCTGTTCAGCTGGTGGCGGCCGTGGAAGCGCGGCTGGGTGGGCCGCTTCTCCTCGGGGTACTCCTCGGTCGCCACCTTGCGGAACATCGTCGAGAAGGTGACACCGAAACCGGCGACCCCGGCGAAGATGCCGGGCCGCTCGGGCTTGGAGGGCGGCGCGCTCGCGTGCGCGCCGTGGGTCTTCTTGTCAGCCACGGGGTTCCTTCTGACGTACGTCGTCTTCTCGGCTGGACTCGCGCGTCACCCGGGGGCCGGACGCGGCGGTGAGGACAGGCATCGGCTCGACCAGGCGCTGCCCGGGGAGCGGTGGCACCGGGTGTCCACCCGCGAACGGGTCGACCTCGTCGGGCACCTGCGTACGGTCGGCGGCTTCCTGCCGTCGTGCGGCGCCTGCGTCCCAGATCCACGCCGCCGCGAGCACGAGCACGGCGGTCGCCGCGATCACGATCAGGGTCGCGCGGTGGATGTTGCGGCCGAACAGGCTCACCTGCGTCTCACCGAGGAAACCGGCGTTCGAGGCGCGGATGAAGGCGATGACGACCACCCAGACCAGGGTGCTCGGGATCATCAGCTTCCAGCCCAGCTTCATGAACTGGTCGTAGCGCACCCGCGGCAGGGAGCCGCGCAGCCACACGAAGAAGAACATGAAGATCCACAGCTTGACGACGAACCAGAGGACGCCCCACCAGCCGTGGTTGAACAGGCCGCCGTCGATGGCCGCGATCCCCGGAGGGGCCTGCCAGCCGCCCAGGAAGAGGGTGGTGGCGAGCGCGGAGACGGTGAACATGTTGACGTACTCGCCGAGGAAGAACATCGCGAACTTCAGCGAGGAGTACTCGGTGTGGAAACCACCGGTGAGCTCGCCCTCGCCCTCGGCGAGGTCGAACGGCAGTCGGTTGGTCTCGCCGACCATCGTCACCACGTAGATGATGAAGGAGAAGAACGCCGGGATGATGTACCAGACCCCGTGGCCCTGGGCCAGGACGATCTGGCTGGTCGACATCGAGCCCGCGTAGAGGAAGACCGCGACGAGCGCCAGGCCCATGGCGATCTCGTACGAGATCACCTGGGCGCTCGAGCGCAGCCCGCCGAGCAGGGGGTAGGTCGAGCCGCTGGACCAACCGGCGAGCACGATGCCGTAGACGCCGACGCCGGCGACCGCGAGCACCAGCAGCACCGCGACGGGGGTGTCGGTCAGCTGCAGCGGCGTGTAGTGGCCGAACATCCACACGTTGCCCGAGACCGGGATGATCGCGAACGAGACGAACGCCATGGCGCCGGCGATGATCGGCGCGATGATGAACATCAGCTTGTCGGCGTTCTTGGGGGTCAGGTCCTCCTTGAGGGCCAGCTTCACCCCGTCCGCCAGCGTCTGCAGCAACCCGAACGGGCCGACCCGGTTGGGGCCGGGGCGCTGCTGCATGCGGCCGATGACGCGTCGTTCGAACCAGATCACCAGCAGCGTCTGGACGAGCAGGAAGACGAAGAGCAGCACCGCCTTGATCAGCGACAGCCACCAGGGCGTGTCGCTGAAGTCCGCGGCCGGCGTGCCGGTGGCGGCCGCCAGACCCGAGAGATGACCCAGCTGCGTCATACCTGCACCTCCGTGCGGCGTCCGAGGGAGACCAGGTCGCCCGCGTCGGCGTGCAGCGTCGCACGCACGGCGCTGCCGGCCGAGTTGGTGGGCAGCCAGACGACGTGGTCGGGCATGTCGGTCACGGCGACGGGGGCGCTGATCGCGCCCGCGCGGGTGCTCACCGTGAGCTGGTCACCCTCCTGTACGCCGACCGCCTCCGCGGTGGCCGCGGACAGGCGCGCCGTCGCGATGGGCGCGGTGCCGGCCAGGAACGGCTCACCGTCCTGCATCCGGCCGCGGTCCAGCAGGTGCGACCAGGTCGCGAGCACGGCCTGTCCGACGAGCGGTCGCGGCACGCCGGCGGCGCGGACGCGCGGGGCTGCGGGGCGGGCGCCGGTCCACGGACCGAGCTCCTGCATCTCCTCGCGGATCTGCTCGGTGGTGCGGGTGCCGAGGAACTCCCCCAGCTCGCCGGCGAGCAGGTCGAGCACGCGGTAGTCGCTCATGGCCAGGCTCTCGATAGCGCGCTCGAAAGGCCGCACGCGACCTTCCCAGTCGACGTACATGCCGGTCTTCTCCTGCTGCGGAGCGACCGGGAAGACCACGTCGGCGTCCTGCGTCACCGCGCTGGCGCGGATCTCCAGGCTCACCGTGAAGGCCCGGCGGACCGCTTCGGTCGCGAGGGCCGGGTCGGGCAGGTCGGCGGTGTCGACACCGCCGATGACCAGACCGGCCAGCTCACCGGATGCTGCCGCGGCGAGCATGGCGGCCGTGTCGCGGCCGGCACCGGCCGGGAGGTCGGCGCCCCACACCGTGCCGACCTGGGACCGGGCGGCCTCGTCGTCGACCGGGCGGCCGCCGGGGAGCAGGTTGGACAGTGCGCCGACCTCGAGCGCGCCGCGCTCACCGGCGCGACGGGGCACCCACGCGATGCGGGCACCCTTGCGGTCGGCGAGCCGCAGTGCGGCCGAGAGGGCACCCGGGACGGTCGCCAGTCGTTCACCCACCAGGATGATCGAGTCACCAGTCAGCCGTGCGCCGTGCTCGGCGAGCTCACCGGTCGTGGCGCTCAGCGCCTCGACGACCTCGGCCTCGGTGCCGGGGGCGGCCTGGATCAGCACGCCGCCCATCTTGGCCAGGCCGCGGGTCGCGAACGGCGCCACGGACAGCACGGCGGCCATGCCCTTGCGGGAGGCCTTGCGCAGTCGCAGGAAGATCATCGGCGACTCCTCCTCGGGCTCCAGCCCGAGCAGGAGGACGGACGACGCGTGCTCCAGGTCCTCGTACGTCACGGCACCGGGCGCACCCGGTCCGGTGGCGGCGACACCGTGAGCGAGGAACGCCGCCTCCTCGGCCGAGTGCGGCCGGGCACGGAAGTCGACGTCGTTGGTGCCGAGCACGAGACGCGCGAACTTGCCGTAGGCATAGGCGTCCTCGGCGCTGATGCGGCCGCCGGTGAGGACACCGACACCGCCGTGCTCACGTGCCGCGGACAGTCCCGCGGCAGCGGCTTCGAGGGCCTCGGGCCATCCGGCGACCCGCAGCTCACCGTCGGCTCCACGCACGAGCGGCGACTGCAGACGGTCGGCGGCGTCGGCGTACGTGAACGCCCAGCGGCCCTTGTCGCAGTTCCACTCCTCGTTGACGGCCGGGTTGAGCAGAGCCATCCGGCGCAGCACGTGGCCGCGGCGGGTGTCGGTGCGGGTCGCGCAACCGCTGGCGCAGTGCTCGCAGACGCTCGGCGTCGAGACCAGGTCGAACGGGCGGGACCGGAAGCGGTACGCCGCGCCGGTGAGCGCGCCGACCGGGCAGATCTGGACGGTGTTGCCGGAGAAGTAGGACTCGAACGGCTTCTCCTCGTAGATGCCGACCTGCTGCAGCGCGCCGCGCTCGATCAGGGCGATGAACGGGTCGCCGGCGATCTGGTCGGAGAAGCGGGTGCACCGGGCGCACAGCACGCAGCGCTCGCGGTCCAGCAGCACCTGGGAAGAGATGTTGATCGGCTTGGGGTAGGTGCGCTTGACGTCGTCGAAGCGGCTGCGCGGACGACCGTTGCTGATCGCCTGGTTCTGCAGCGGGCACTCCCCGCCCTTGTCGCAGACCGGGCAGTCCAGCGGGTGGTTGATGAGCAGCAGCTCCATCACGCCCTGCTGCGCCTTGTCGGCGACCTGCGAGGTGTGCTGGGTCTGCACGGCCATGCCCTCGGTCGCCTCGAGCGTGCAGGACGCCTGCGGCTTGGGCATCGGTCGCATCGAGCCGTCCGGGCCCTTGGTGGACACGTCGACCAGGCACTGGCGGCAGGCGCCGACCGGGTCCAGCAGCGGGTGGTCGCAGAAGCGCGGCACCTGGATGCCGACCTGCTCCGCCGCGCGGATCACCAGGGTGCCCTTGGGCACGCTCACGGGGACGCCGTCGACCGTCAGGCTGACGGCGTCGGGCGCCGTGGGCGCAGGGCTGGCGTTCCCACCCTTGTCGACGGCGTTGCCGCCGCCGGCGGGCGAGGTGAGTGTCGTCATACGGACACGGCCTCCTTGATCTCTCGGGCGGGAACGTCGAACAGGACGGAGCGCTCCGGCGGGAAGGCCTCCCACCAGGGGGTGTGCGTGCCGGCTTCGAACTCCTCGCGGAAGTAGTGCACCGCGGAGGTCACCGGGCTGGTGGCGCCGTCGCCGAGCGCGCAGAAGCTGCGGCCCAGGATGTTGTCACAGATGTCGACGAGCTTGTCGATGTCCTCCGTGGTGCCCTGCCCGTGCTCCAGGCGCGTGAGGATCTGCTTCAGCCAGAAGGTGCCCTCACGGCACGGCGTGCACTTGCCGCAGGACTCGTGCGCGTAGAAGTCGATCCACCGGCTGACGGCGCGGACCACCGACACCGACTCGTCGAAGATCTGCAGCGCGCGGGTGCCCAGCATGGAGCCCGCGGCCGCGACCGACTCGAAGTCCAGCGGGACGTCGAGGTGCTCGTCGGTGAAGATCGGCGTCGAGGAGCCGCCGGGGGTCCAGAACTTCAGCTTCGCGCCGTTCCGCATACCACCGGCCATGTCGAGCAGCTCGCGCAGCGTGATGCCGAGCGGCGCCTCGTACTGACCCGGCCGTGTGACGTGCCCGGAGAGGCTGAAGATGCCGTAGCCCTTGGACTTGTCGGTGCCCATCGCGGAGAACCAGTCGGCGCCGTGCAGCACGATCGAGGGCACCGAGGCGATGGACTCCACGTTGTTGACCACGGTCGGGCGGGCGTAGAGGCCCTCGACGGCGGGGAACGGCGGCTTGAGGCGCGGCTGACCGCGCCGGCCCTCCAGGGAGTCCAGCAGCGCGGTCTCCTCACCGCAGATGTACGCGCCGGCGCCGGCGTGCACGGTGACGTCCAGGTCGTAGCCGGTGCCGTGGATGTCCTTGCCCAGGTGACCCGCGGCGTACGCCTCCTCGACCGCCTTCAGCAGGCGACGGTAGACGTGCACGAGCTCACCGCGCAGGTAGATGAACGCGTGGTGGCAGCCGATCGCGAACGACGTGATCGCGACACCCTCGATGAGGAAGTGCGGCGCCGCGAGCATCAGCGGGGTGTCCTTGCAGGTGCCCGGCTCTGACTCGTCGGCGTTGACCACGAGGTAGCGGGGTCCGCCGTCCGGCTTGGGCAGGAAGCCCCACTTCATGCCGGTCGGGAAGCCCGCGCCGCCGCGGCCGCGCAGACCGGAGGACTTGGTCGCGTCGACCAGCTCCTCCTGGGTCATCGTCAGGGCCTTGTCGAGCGCCTGGTAGCCCTCGTAGCGCAGGTAGGTGTCCATCGTCCAGCTCTGGGGCTCATCCCAGAAGCGGGTCAGAATCGGTGTCAGCGGAGTGCTCATGCTGGGCCCGCCTTCTCGCCGGCCTTGCTGTCGGCGGGGTTCGCTGGGGTGTCGGTGGAGCCTGCCAGGCCCGGTGCCGGTGCGTCGGCGGGGCTCTCGGCATCTGAGTCGCCCCGGATCTCACCGGAGGACGCGTACGGGTCGAAGCCGTCGGCCTTGGCGAGGCGCAATCCCTCCAGGGACGGCCCGCCGGCGCCGACACCCTCGTCGGCCAGTCCGTCGTTGAAGCCTGCCAGCACCCTGGAGACGTGCTTGAAGCTGCACACCTTCGAGGCTCCCCGGGTGGGGCGCACCTCCTTGCCGGCGCGCAGGTCGTCGACCAGCTGCGTCGCCGACGCGGGCGTCTGGTTGTCGATGAACTCCCAGTTGGCCATCACCACGGGCGCGTAGTCGCACGCGGCGTTGCACTCGACCCGCTCCAGGGTGACCTTGCCGTCCGGGGTGGTCTCGTCGTGCCCGATCCCGAGGTGCTCGCTCAGCGTGTCGAAGATCAGGTCGCCGCCCATGACCGCGCAGAGCGTGTTGGTGCAGACGCCCACGGTGTACTCGCCGTTCGGGTGGCGCTTGTACTGGGTGTAGAACGTCGCCACGCCGCTGACCTCGGCATCGGTCAGCTCCAGCTTCTCGGCGCAGAACGTCACGCCGCGGCCGGTCACGTAGCCGTCGACGCTCTGGATCAGGTGCAGCAGCGGCAGCAGCGCCGAGCGCTTCTGCGGGTAGCGCGCCACCACCAGGTCGGCGTCGGCGTGCAGGGCGCGCAGCGTCTCCTCGTCGTACGGCGTCTCACTGGCGTGCAGCGGCGTCAGCTCGTGGAACGGAGCCTCCACGTGTGCGTCTGTCATCGGTCTACTCCACCCATCACAGGGTCAATGGAGGCGACGGCCACGATGACGTCGGCGACCGAGCCGCCCTCCGCCATCACGGCGACCGCCTGCAGGTTGTTGAACGACGGGTCGCGGAAGTGCGCCCGGTAGGGGCGCGTCGCGCCGTCGGAGACGATGTGCGCGCCGAGCTCGCCCTTGGGGCTCTCCACGGCGGCGTATGTCTGGCCGGGCGGCACGCGGAAGCCCTCGGTCACCAGCTTGAAGTGGTGGATGAGCGACTCCATCGACTCGCCCATGATCTCGCGGATGTGATCGAGGCTGTTGCCCTGACCGTCCGAGCCGACCGACAGCTGGGCCGGCCAGGCGATCTTCTTGTCGGCGACCATCACAGGGCCCGGTTCAGCGTCGAGGCGCTCGATGCACTGCTCGACGATCCGCAGCGACTGGTGCATCTCGTCGATGCGCACCCGCAACCGGCCGTACGCGTCGCAGCTGTCGCGCGTGGGGATGTCGAACTCGTAGGTCTCGTAGCCGCAGTACGGCTCGGCCTTGCGCAGGTCGTACGGGAGCCCGGCGGCCCGCAGGATCGGACCGGTGATCCCGAGCGCCATGCACCCGGTGAGGTCGAGGTAGCCGACGTCGACGGTGCGGCCCTTGAGGATCGGGTTCTCGTTGAGCAGCGCCTCGAGCTCGCCGAGACCGCGACGCAGCTCGGGGATGATCTCGCGCACCTGGTCGGTCGTGCCCTCGGGCACGTCCTGCGCGACGCCGCCGGGGCGTACGTACGCGTTGTTCATCCGCAGCCCGGTGACGGCTTCGAACACCTGCAGGATGCGCTCACGCTCGCGGAAGCCGATGGTCATGACCGTGGTCGCGCCCATCTCCATACCGCCGGTCGCGAGGGCGACCAGGTGCGAGCCCATCCGGTTGAGCTCCATCATCATCACGCGGATGACGCTGGCGCGCGCCGGGATCTGGTCGGTGATGCCGAGCGCCTTCTCGATCGCGAGGCAGTACGCGGTCTCGTTGAAGGTCGGCATGAGGTAGTCCATGCGCGTGCAGAAGGTCACGCCCTGGGTCCAGGTGCGGAACTCCATGTTCTTCTCGATGCCGGTGTGCAGGTAGCCGATGCCGGCCCGCGCCTCGGTGACGGTCTCGCCGTCCAGTTCGAGGATGAGCCGGAGCACTCCGTGGGTGGAGGGGTGCTGCGGACCCATGTTGACGACGATCCGCTCCTCGTGGAGGGCAGCGGCCTCGTCGACCAGGTCGTCCCAGTCGCCGCCGACGGCGTTGAGGACGGGCGTGCTCTCGTCGACGCCGGCGTCCGGGGTCGTGGCTCCGAATGCGTCTTGCTGGGCAGTGGTGCTCATCGGTAGGACCTCCGCGTGTCCGGGGGCGGCACGGTGGCGCCCTTGTACTCCACCGGGATGCCGCCCAGTGGGTAGTCCTTGCGTTGCGGGTGACCCGGCCAGTCGTCCGGCATCAGGATCCGGGTGAGGGCGGGGTGACCGTCGAAGATGATGCCGAACATGTCCCAGGTCTCACGCTCGTGCCAGTCGGCACCGGGGTAGGTCGAGACGATGCTCGGAATGTGCGCGTCGCTGTCGGCGACAGCGACCTCGACACGGATCCGCCTGCTGTTGTTGGTGATCGACAGGAAGTGGTAAACGGCGTGCAGCTCGGCGCCGGTCTCCTGCGGGTAGTGCACGCCCGAGACGCTGAGGCACATCTCGAAGCGCAGGCGGGGCTCGTCGCGCAGGGCGCGGGCGACCGCGGGCAGGTGCTCGCGGCGTACGAAGAGGGTCAGCTCGTCGTGGGAGACCACGGTGCGCTCGACGGCCTCGTCGTACGACGAGTCGGCCTCTCGCAGCGCCGATCCCAGCGCGTCGGCCATCAGGTCGAACGTGCCTCCGAACGGCCGCTCGGTGTTGCCCGGGAAGAGCACCGGGCGCTGCAAGCCGCCGTACCCGGTGGTGTCGTTGCCGAGGGAGGAGCCGAACATGCCCTCGCGCTGCGCCACGACGACGGGACCCGCGTCTCCGACGTCATGGTGCTCACGCGGCTGGACCGCGCCCTCCTGGTCGGCCGTCGTCCGGTCGACGGGGCCGCCGGACGGCTCCTTCACCGGTCCGGTCGCGGGGTTGCCGGCGACCGGCTTCGCGTCGTCACTCATCAGGCCGTACCCCCTGGGCGCGATTCCGCGCTCACTCCATTCGCGCCTTCCAGCGCGGCGAACCCGGCGTACCCGCTCGCTGTCATCACGCCAATAGCCCCTTCATCGCGTGCGTGGGCGTCGCCTCGAGCGCTGCGGCCTCCGCGGCGCGGGCGGCAGCGACCCGGTTGACACCGAACTTCATGCCCTGGATCTGCTTGTGCAGCTCCAGGATCGCGTTGAGCAGCATCTGCGGGCGGGGCGGACAGCCCGGCAGGAAGATGTCGACCGGAATGATGTGGTCCACACCCTGCACGATCGCGTAGTTGTTGAACATGCCGCCAGAGCTCGCGCAGACACCCATCGAGATGACCCACTTGGGCTCGGGCATCTGGTCGTAGACCTGGCGCACGACCGGCGCCATCTTCTGGCTCACCCGGCCCGCCACGATCATCAGGTCGGCCTGGCGCGGGGTGGCGCTGAAACGCTCCATCCCGAAACGCGCGATGTCGTAGTCGGGGGTGCCGACCGCCATCATCTCGATCGCGCAGCAGGCGAGGCCGAAGGTCGCCGGCCACACCGAGCCCTTGCGCATATAGCCCGCCACCTGCTCGACCGTGCTGAGCAGGAATCCGGCCGGGAGCTTCTCTTCGATACCCATGTTCACACTTCGATTCGCATTGTCGTGCCCGACATTTCATGCATGTGTTGTGCCGCGCTCAATCCCATTCCAAGCCACCCCGGCGCCACACGTACGCGTAGGCCACGAAGACGGTGATCACGAAGAGCACCATCTCGACCAGCGCGAACAGACCCATCCGGTCGAAGTTCACCGCGAACGGGTAGAGGAAGACGCTCTCGATGTCGAAGACGATGAAGAGCATCGCGGTCAGGTAGTACTTGATCGGCACCCGGCCGCCGCCATCGGCGTGCGGGCTCGGCTGGATGCCGCACTCGTACGCGTCGGCCTTGGCGCGGTTGTAGCGCTTGGGTCCCGCGAGTCCCGCGGCGCCGAGCACGGAGAAGACCGCGAAGCCGGTGCCGAGGGCGGCGAAGATCAGCAGCGGGTAGTAGGAGTAGTGGTTCATACGGGCTCCTTCACCAAGTCCCGGGCCAGCCCGAGGTTACGACCGATCCACCCGACGACGGGCGCACTGGGGTCCATCATGCCGCCGGTGTCATCCGGGACAGCAGGGCGAGGGCCCTGTCGTCGATCCGGCCACCCGTGGTGTCCCCCAGGTTGGCCATCACCTTCAGCAGGAACTGCATCATCGTCTTGCGCGGCAGGCCGTACTTGACCGCCAGTCGCATGACGTCGGGGTTGCCGATCATCTTGGCGAACATCCGGCCCAGCGTGTAGTAGCCGCCGAGCGCGTCGCGCATCACCTGCGGGTAGCTGAGGAGCACGCGCTCGCGACTCGCGTCGTCGGTGCGGGCGAACGCCTGGGCGACCACCTCGGCCGCGAGACGGGCCGATTCCATCGCGTACGCGATGCCCTCACCGTTGAACGGGTTGACCATCCCGCCGGCGTCGCCGACCAGCAGCAGCCCGTCGGCGTAGTGCGGCTGGCGGTTGAAGCCCATCGGCAGCGCGGCGCCCTTGATGGGGCCGGTGATGGTCTCCTCGTTGTAGGTCCACTCCTCCGGCATGGTGGCGACCCACTGCCGCATGACCTCTTTGTAGTCGGTCTTGCCGAACGCGGAGGAGGTGTTGAGAATGCCGAGGCCGACGTTGGAGGTGCCGTCGCCGACGCCGAAGATCCAGCCGTAACCGGGCAGCAGCACGCGCTTGCCCTGCGCGTCCTTGGACCACAGCTCCAGCCAGGACTCCAGGTAGTCGTCGTCGTGCCGGGGGCTGGTGTAGTACGCGCGGACGGCCACGCCCATCGGGCGGTCCTCGCGCTTCTCGCGGCCCATCGCCAGCGAGAGGCGGCTGGAGTTGCCGTCCGCGGCGATGACCAGCGGAGCGCGGTAGCTCATGGTGGCTCCCGTGGCGCGCCCGTCGACGCCCATCTCCTTGGCCTCGACCCCGACGATGTGCCCGTTCGCGCCACGGACCGGCGCCACGACGTTCACGCCCTGCCGCAGCTGTGCGCCCTGCTTGACCGCGTGCCGGGCCAGGATGTCGTCGAAGTCCTGGCGGGTGCGCACGAGGCCGTACGGCGGGAAGCTGGCGTTGTCCGGCCAGTCCAGCTGCAGTCGCATGCCGCCGCCGATGATCCGCAGGCCCTTGTTCTTGATCCAGCCGTCGTCCTCGGGCATCGGGATGCCCAGGCTGACCAGCTCCCGGACCGCGCGCGGAGTGAGCCCGTCGCCGCAGACCTTCTCCCGCGGGAAGTGCGTCTTCTCCAGCAGCAGGACGTCGAGCCCGGCCATCGCGAGGTAGGCGGCGACCGACGATCCACCCGGACCGGCGCCGACGACGATGACATCGGCGGTTTCCGGAGCGGACGTGGTGAGCGCGCCGCCCGACAGTGACTGGCTCACGGGGCGTCCTTGGGAGGTCTTGTGACAGTTTTCACGAGCGTCTGAACTCTACGACCGCGTCGTTCGTTCGCGAACTGAGGGCCCCCTAAGAACCACCTGAGGACGGCGCTCACCGGAGTCCACGACCCGGTCAGGGCGCCTTGTGCCCGCGGTGCATCGCGACGATGCCGCCGCTGGAGTTGCGCCACTCGACGCTGGACCAGCCCGCGTCCTGCAACAGGCCGGCCAGTCCCCCCTGGTCCGGCCAGGACTGGATCGACTCGGCCAGATAGACGTACGACTCGGCGTTCGACCCCACGCGGCGGGCGATCTTGGGCAGCGCCTGCATCAGGTACTCCGAGTAGACCTTGCGGAAGACCGGGTTGGTCGGCATGGAGAACTCGCACACGACCAGGCGCCCGCCCGGCTTGGTCACCCGCAGGAACTCCCCCAGCGCGACGACCGGGTCGGAGACGTTGCGCAGGCCGAAGGACATCGTGACCGCGTCGAAGACGGCGTCCGCGAAGGGCAGCCGCATGGCATCCGCGGCGGCGAACGCGAGTCCGGGATAGGTGCGTACCCCCTGGCGCAGCATGCCGAGCGAGAAGTCGGCCGGCACGACGTGGGCGCCGCGGTTCTGGAAGGGCAGGCTGCTCGTGCCCGTTCCGGCGGCGATGTCGAGCACGGTCTCGCCCGGCTGCGGATCGACCGAGGCCAGGACGACCTTGCGCCAGCGCCGGTCCTGTCCCAGCGACAGCACGTCGTTGGTCAGGTCGTAGCGCTTGGCGACGTCGTCGAACATCCGGGCGACGTCGGCCGGCTGCTTGTCCAAGCTGGCGCGATTCATGCCCGCATCCTTCCGCACGCCGCTGACCGGCTCGTCGTCCGTACCGCCGAAGCGGTCCAGGAACGGCACCCCACGACGTTACCGACGGGTAGCACCTCTACTTACTCTGCGGTAACCTCGGGCGCATCGTGTGACCCCGATCACCTGGAGCGTTCATGAAGACCCGCCGTCCGACCCGAGCAACCCTCGCCACCCTCGTGGCCGCAGCAGCCGTCGCGGGAGGGGCCGGCGTGAGCATGCCGAGCGCTCACGCCAGCGGCACCGACGCGTTCTACAGCTACGACGGCAGCGCGCCGTTGTCGTCGTACGCACCGGGAACCGTGCTCAAGACGCGGACCCTCCCCTACCACGTGGCGGGCATTCCCACCCCCGTCAAGGCCGTGCAACTGCTCTACCGCACCACGGACGCCCAGGGCCGCCCCGTCGCCAACGTGACCTCCGTGCTCGAGCCCAACGTCACCGCGAACCCGGACAAGGTCGTGTCCTACCAGTCGTTCTATGACTCGCTCAACCCCGAGGACTCGCCCTCGCGCTCCATCGCGGGCGACGTCTCCCTGGGGGGCGCGATCAACGACGCCGAGGCGCTCTTCATAGCCCCGGAGCTGCTCCAGGGGTACCCGGTGATCGTGGCCGACACCCAGGGCCAGAAGGCCGACTTCGCGGCCGGCCCCGAGTACGGCACCAACACCCTGGACTCCATCCGGGCGGTCACGGCCTCCTCGGCGACCGGTGTCTCCCCGTCGGCCGAGGTCGGGCTGCTGGGCTACTCCGGCGGCGCGATCGCCACCAACTGGGCGGCGGCGCTCGCACCCAGCTACGCCCCCGACGTCAACAAGAACCTCATCGGCGCCACCGAGGGCGGCCTGCTGGTCGACCCGGCGCACAACCTCGGATACGTCAGCGGCAGCTCCATCTGGGCCGGCATCGCCCCGATGGCCCTGATCGGCGTCGCCCGGGCGTACAACCTGAACCTGCAGCCCTACCTCAGTGCCTACGGCGCCTCGCTCTTCACGAAGCTGCAGAACGCGTCGATCGCGAACGTGCTCGGGCAGTACCCCGGCCTCACCTACCGGCAGCTGGTCAAGCCGCAGTACGCCGACCCGAACTCGATCCCCGCGTTCGTCACCGCGGTCAACAAGCTCAACCTGGGCTCGCGGCCCACGCCGACCGTCCCGCTGTCGATCTCGCAGGGCGAGGGCGGCTGGGCCGAAGGCACCTCCGGTGACAAGCCCGGGATCGGCAAGGGCGACGGCGTGATGATCGCCGGCGACGTGCGCACCCTCGCGCGCCAGTACTGCTCGACCGGCAACAGCTCGGTGCAGTGGACGCCGTACCCCCTGACCAGCCACATCCCGACGGCGGCGCTCTGGGCACCGACCGCGCTGGCGTGGCTGGATGCCCGGTTCGCCGGACTGAAGGCTCCGAGCAGCTGCGGTTCGATCCCCACCGGCAACCCGCTCACCCCGCAGGCCCCGACCGCGGGTTGATCCACGATCGAGGAGGGCGGGCCCGCGGCGACCGCCGCTGGCCCGCTCGTCGTCGGTGCCTGAAGGCGGCGCATCCGGCCGGGCTAGGGTGATCGGTCGTGACGTCGCTCGTGGCCGCTGGACCCCTCGGCATTCCCGACCTGGTGGTCCGCACCACCCGCATCCCTGACCCCGGTGACCTGGCCCGCCTGATCCCCGACGGCGTGCCGTCCGGCGATGTCGTGAGCTGGATCCGCAGTGGAGACGGGCTGGTCGGCTGGGGCCGCGCCGCGCAGATCGACACCAGCGGGACGCAGCGCTTCCGGGACGCGGCCGACTGGTGGCAGGAGGTCACCACCAGTGCGATCTGCCGCTCCGAGGTCGACCTGCCCGGAGCGGGCCTGGTGGCGTTCGGGTCGTTCGCCTTCGCACCCGACTCCCCGTCCGGCGGGTCGCTCATCGTGCCCTCGACCGTGGTCGGACGGCGCGGCGGCATCGCGTGGGTCACCCGGATCAGCGACCGTCTCGAACCCAACCCGGCACCCGACGTGGCCCCCGCACCGATCGGACCGGGTGCGGCCCGGTTCGCCGACGGCGCCCTGAGCGGCGAGCAGTGGACGCAGGCGGTCGCGCACGCCGTACGCGGGATTCTCGCCGGCGAGGTCGACAAGGTCGTGATGGCCCGCGACGTCATCGCGCAGACCGAGGCGCCGATCGACCCGCGGTGGCTGATCGGCCGGCTGGCGGCCCGCTACGCGAACACCTGGAGCTTCGCCGTCGACGGTCTCATCGGCGCCACCCCGGAGATGCTCGTACGCCGCGAGAAGGGCCTGGTCACCTCACGGGTCCTGGCCGGCACCATCCAGCGCACCGGTGACGACACGCACGACCTGGCGCTCGCCGGCTCGCTCGCGCGCTCCTCGAAGGACCTCGAGGAGCACGAGTACGCCGTGCGGTCGGTCGCCGACGCCCTACGCCCGCACTGCTCCTCGATGAACGTGCCCGAGTCGCCGTTCGTGCTGCACCTGCCCAACGTCATGCACCTGGCGACCGACGTGGTCGGGGTGCTGGCGGACTACACCACCTCGCTCACGCTGGCCGAGTCGCTGCACCCGTCGGCCGCGGTCTGCGGCACACCCACCGACGCCGCCGCGGCGGTGATCGCTTCGCTGGAGCACCTCGACCGCGGCCGCTACGCCGGCCCGGTCGGATGGCTCGACGCGAGCGGCGACGGCGAGTGGGGCATCGCCCTGCGCAGCGGACAGCTCGACCCGGACGATCCCACCCGGATGCGGCTCTACGCGGGCTGCGGGATCGTGGCGGGCTCCGAGCCGGACGCCGAGTTGGCCGAGTCCGAATCCAAGCTGCTGCCGATGCGCGAGGCTCTCGCGGACTGACCCGGTCCCCCGCCCGCGGCATCCGGGATCGTCCCCGCACCGAACGTCGTACAAGCCCCTGTACTCCCCTCACGAAGGACGCCTCGATGACCACACTGCACGACTTCACCGCCGACACCCTCGCCGGTCAGGAGCAGCCCCTGTCGCTCTACGACGGCAAGGTGGCGCTGGTGGTCAACACCGCGAGCAAGTGCGGTTTCACACCGCAGTTCGAGGGACTGGAGACGCTGTGGCGGCGGTTCGGCAGCGAGGGTCTGGTCGTGCTGGGATTCCCGTGCAACCAGTTCAACTCCCAGGATCCCGGTGACGCTGCGCAGATCGGCGAGTTCTGCCAGGCCAACTACGGCGTGAGCTTCCCGATGTTCGACAAGATCGAGGTCAACGGCGACGGCGCGCACCCGCTCTACCAGTGGCTGCGCAAGCAGAAGGGCGGCCTGCTCGGCAGCCGCATCAAGTGGAACTTCACCAAGTTCCTGGTGGGTCGCGACGGCCAGGTCATCAAGCGCTACGGCCCCACCACCAAGCCCGCCGACATCGCCTCGGACATCGAAGCGGCGCTGGCCGCCCCCGCCTGACCCCCTCGGTTGTCAGCGTCGTCGTGGCGCCGACACCAGAGATCCGCTGACAACCGCTGCTCTCACAGGCGGCCGCGGCGTACGCGGTCGGCTGACTCCTCGTCGCCCTCGCCCGCCAGCCCTTCGAGCACGCCGGCGCGGTCGGCGGCGTCCTTGTCCTGGCTCCACTTGGCCCGCGCCTGCACCGACTTCACCGCGATCTCGATGCCGACGATGGCGCGCAGCCGCCCGTCGACCCACTTCGCCGGGGCGTCGTCGACCGCCCAGGGCCGCTCGCGCGGCGACTCGTGCGCCTGCGTGAGCCGGGTGACCATGTCGAGGGTCCAGGCGGCGTCGTCGTGCAGTTGCACGGTGCCGCGCAACTGCACGGCGGAGTAGTTCCAGGTCGGCACCACGCGGCCGTGCTCGCGCTTGGACGCGTACCAGCTCGGCGTGATGTAGCGGTGCGGCCCCTGCACGACCAGCAGCGCCTGCGATCCGTCGACCACCCGTGACCACTGTTCGCCGGCCCGGGCGAGGTGCGCGAGCACCCGGTCGCCCTCCCACAGCACCGGCACGAAGGTCGCGTCGGGCGTGCCATCGGCGCCCACCGTGATCAGCGTGCCGGCAGCGGCGGCTGCCACGAAGTCGCGCGCTTCCTGCTCGTCGACCCGGTTGTGTTCAGGGGAGTACATCGGCTGCCACCTCGAAGAGCCGCTCCTGCAGGGCACGTTGCTGCGCACGATCGAAGTGCACCTCGACGACGCGAATCCCTGCGCCGGGGTTGCCGATCCGCGCAGCGAGGCCGTCGGCATCGTCGACCAGCTCCCACGGCACGCCGTACGCCGCGCAGAGCGTCGCGATCGACACCCCCGTAGGCGTGCCGAAGACCCGTTCGTACGACGCGTCGACACCGGCGAGGGAGTCGCCGGAGGCGCCGGCACCCGGCTCCAGCGTGCCGAAGATGCCCCCGCCGTCGTCGTTGAGCACCACGATCGTCAGGTCCGGTCGCGGCTCGCCGCGGCCGATGAGCAGCCCGTTGGCGTCGTGGGCGAAGGTCAGGTCGCCGAGCACGGCGTACGACGGTCGGCCGCCGCGGGTGAGTGCGAATCCGATGGCGCTGGAGACCGATCCGTCGATTCCGGCGAGGCCGCGGTTGGCGACGGACACCACGTCGCGGGCCACCTGGCGGGAGTCTCGGGCCAGGTCCAGGTAGCGGGCCGCGCTCGAGGACCCGACGAAGAGCCCGGACCCCTCCGGCAGGGCGTGGGCGATCACGCGTGCCGCCGCCAGACCGCTCGGCCACGACCGGTCGATGACCGGTCCCGCTTCGGTGGCGAGCCGTTCGCCGGCCGACATCCAGGCGTCGGCCCACACCCGGTCGGCGCAACCGGCGACCGACCCATGACCGGCGTCCAGTGCTCCCCACCCGTGCACGCGACGCGCGGCGTGCGACGGGTCGGCCCACACCCCGCCGGGTGCGACCACCTCCACCTCGACGTCCGGGTGGCGCAGCAACTGGGCGACGGCGCGGTCCAGGGTCACGCGACCGCCGACCAGGACGCGATCGGGCAGATGCGCTCGCACCCAGTCCGTGGCCTGCAACAGCAGCGGTCCGTGCGGCAGGGTCCGCGGGCTGTCGAAGGTGCCGAACGGCTCTGCCAGCAGCGGCCATCCGGCCGATTCGGCGAACCGGGTGAAGCGTGCGGCCTGCGCGGGATCGGGGAGGTCGCCGAGCACCGCCAACGTGCGCGGCACCGCCGCGATCGTGTCGCCGCCGTCGGGGGTCGCCGGGGTCGTCACGGACCACGGCGCGCCGCCGGGACGGCCCTCCAGGGAGTCGATCCACTCACTGCCGCCGGTGGGGACCAGCGGTGCCCGGAGCGGCACGTTGAGATGCACAGGCCCGGCGTCCCCGGACGGAAGGCCGCGAGACATGGCAACTGCGCGTGAGGTGACGGATCGCCAGAGATCGCCCTGCCCGGGTCGTTCGTCGGGCGTCCCCAGGTCGTGGAACCAGCGTGTCGCGCCACCGAAGATGTGCACCTGATCGGTGGTCTGGTTGGCGCCGGTGCCGCGCAGCTCGGGCGGCCGGTCCGCCGACAGGATCAGCATCGGCACCTGGGCGTGCGAGGCCTCGAGCACCGCGGGATGCAGGTTGGCCACGGCCGTGCCGCTGGTGACGACGACGGGCACGGGCACGCGGGTGGTCTTGGCCAGGCCGAGCGCCAGGAACGCCGCCGTCCGCTCGTCGACCCGCACGTGCAGCCGCAGCCGTCCGGCACGGTCGGCCTCCTGCAGCGCGTACGCCAGCGGTGCGGAGCGCGACCCTGGCGACAGGACGGCGTCGCGGATCCCGTGGCGGACCAGCTCATCGACCAGGGTGCTCGCGAACGCGGCCGTGGGATTCACCCCGTCATGATCCCCCACGCGCCCGCCCGAACCCGCCCTCCCCCGAACGATCCGCCCACCGGCGCGAATCCGATGCCCGCCCCGTGATTCAACCCGGCCCGTGCCGGGTACACGCACGGCGTGCGCCGGGGCTCGAACCCGGCGGCACCCGCGGAGGGAGTTGGACCCATGCGTAGCGACTCGATCGAGGCAGAAGGCGCACGACGGCGACTGCACGACGCCTTGCGCGCCGTCCGGAGCGCGGATCGGCAGGTGCCGTGCGAAGTCACGCCGCAGCTGTGGACGAGCAACATCCGCTCCGAACGCGAGGCCGCGGGCTACCGCTGCCGGTCCTGCCCGGTGCGGGTGCAGTGCGTGGAGGCCAGCGAGTTCGAGCGGGTCGGCGTCTGGGGCGGAAAGGTGCGCGCGGCCGGTTCCCTGGAGTGGTGAGCAGGGCTCCAGCGGTCAGGACGGGGAGCCCGCCAGGGCGTTGACGGCGGCGTCGAACAGCCACGGCGCGCGCCGTGCGGCGGGCACGATCGTGCGGCGTACGACGCCCACCCGGGTTGCTCGCAACAGGCCGGCGGTGAGCGCCTGGTAGCGCCAACTCGCGATACGCCAGGTGCGTTCGTAGTCCTGCGATCGCCCGGCGGCGACGGCCTCGACCGCCGCCTTCGCGTGCGCCATCCCGAGGGCGATGCCCTCCCCGGTCAGCGCGTCGATGTAGCCCGAAGCGTCCCCGACCAGCAGCACCCGCCCCGCGACCCGTGCCGTGCTGCGCTGCCGCAGCGGACCGGCGCCGCTGATCTTGTCGTGCGTGACGGTGGCCACCCGCTCGGCGATCTGCGGGAACTGAGCCAGATGATCGGCGTACGGGCCGCGCTCCGAGGTGAGCACGGCGACGCCGACGACATCGTCCGCGACGGGCGTGATGTAGGCCTCGCACCGCGGCGACCAGTGCACCTCCACGAACGAGCTCCACGGCGCCATCTCGAAGTGGGTGCGCAACCCGAACCGCACCGGGCCGCGCGCCTGCCGGTCCAGGCCCAGCGACCGCCGGATGCCGGAGTGCAGTCCGTCCGCTGCGATCAGATGCCCGAACGGCACACCGTCGACCAGCACCTGCCGGTCGTCCTGGCGGATGTCTTTGACGGCGCGCTGCTCGACCGGCACGCCCGCGGCCTCGACGGCCGAGCGCAGGGCGTCGTGCAAGGTCGTGCGACGCACCCCGCGCCCGCTGCCGGCGGCGAACGAGGCCTGCGCCTCGGACCCGCCTGCGATGTAGCGGATGCCCGTCAGGTCGTGCCCCAGGGGATCGACGCCGAGGTCGAGCAGCGCGGCGAGTGCGGCCGGCATCAGGCCCTCGCCGCACGCCTTCTCGATGCTGCCCGCGCGCGGCTCCCAGATGGTGACGTCGAGACCGGCGCGGGCGGCGTACAGAGCCGTGGCCAGACCCGTGGGACCGCCACCCGCGACCAGGAGGTCTCTGCGATCGCTCATGGGCTCGTCACGGGAACCGATGCGGGAGAGGGAAGCTGGGCCAGTGCTGCATTCTCGCAGCGGATGCGGACGGTGAGCAGCCACGCGTTGAGGACGGTGAAGGCGACGGCGGTGATCCAGGCGGCGTGCACCAGCGGCAGCGCGATGCCCTCCGCGACGACCGCCACGTAGTTGGGGTGGGTGAAGAAGCGGTACGGCCCGGCCGTGACCGGTGCCAGACCGGGCACGATGATCACCCGGGTGTTCCAGCGATGCCCCAGGGTCGTGATGCACCACCAGCGCAGGCCCTGGGAGGCCAGCAGCACCAGCACCATGAGCACGGCGAACCAGGCGTCGACGTGCGGACGTCGCACCCACACCTCGATGAGCGCGCCGGCCAGCAGACCGGTGTGCAGCACGACCATCGGCGGATAGTGCCGCGCACCGAACTCGCGTCCGTCACGGGCCATCGACCAGGCCTCGTTGCGCTTGGACACCACGAGCTCGGCCACGCGCTCCAAGCCGACGAGCAGCACCAGGACGGTGTAGGCGATCTCGCTGCTCATGCCGCGATCTCCGGCGCCTGCAGCAGCACCAGCTCGGAGCAGAACCCCGGGCCCATCGCGATCATCAGCCCGTAGCTGCCCGGCTCCGGCGGACGGTCGGCGAGCGTGTCGGTCAGCACGTGCAACACCGAGACCGACGACATGTTGCCGACTCGCGACAGCGAATCCCAGGTGACGGCAAGCGCATCCGCGGACACACCCAGCGTGTCCTGCATGGCTTCGAGCACCTTCGGTCCGCCGGGGTGCGCGACGTACCAGCCGATGTCGGCGCGGGTCAGGCCGTGGTCGGCGACGAACGCGTCGACGTCGTCGCCGAGATAGGTGCGCACCACGTCGGGCACGGCCGCGTCGAGCACGATGCGCAGCCCGGAGCTGGTGACGTCGAAGCCCATGGTGCGCTCGGAGTCGGGGTAGAGATGGCTGCGGGTGGCGAGGATGCGCGGCTGCACGGGCTCGCGGGTGATCCGGTCGGCGAGCGATGCGGCGCGGTGGGTGCCGGCCGCGACCACGGCGCCCGCGCCGTCACCGAAGAGGCCGCTGGCGACCAGGTTCGGCAGCGACCGGTCGGTGCGCTGCAGCGTCAGCGAGCACAGCTCGACGGCCACGAGGACCCCGACGGCGTCCGGCCGTCCGCGCAGGTAGTCGTCCAGCCGCGCCACGCCCGCGGCCCCGGCCACGCAGCCCAGGCCGACCAGCGGCACCCGCACGACGTCCGGGCGCAGCCCGATGGTCGCCGCGATCCGGGCGTCCAGCGAGGGCACCGCCAGCCCGGTGACCGTCGCGGAGATGATCACGTCGACGTCGCTGGGCTCGAGACCCGCAGCCTTCAACGCGTCGAGCACGGCCTGCGACCCCAGCTCGACGGCGACCCGGATGAAGGTGTCGTTGGCCGCGCCGAAGTCCGCCAGCCCGGCGTACTCCTCCAACGGGACGGCCGTATGCCGATACGCGACACCGGCATTGCCGTGGAAGCGGCGCACGAGACGCTCGTCGGTGCCCGGCACCATCGACTCCAGGAACGTGTCGGTGATGTGCTGCTGGGGGTAGCGGTGGGGTGGCAGCGCACCCCGTGAGCTCAGTATCTGCACCGTCATCCGATGTGCTCCGTCCGCTGGGTGGCCGTTCCGAGGAGGTGGCGAGCAAGGCGCCGCAGGACCACCGGGGTGATCCTGCCGTTCGCCAGTCCGAGGTCGACGAGGTCGTCGAAGACGCGTTGATCCGACTGCGCGGCCCGGACCCCGGCGTCCAGCAGTCGACCGCTACGACACAGTCTCGCGGCCAGGGCGCTGTGCCGCAGGTGCGGTCCCAGCTCGGTCCGCACGCGGCGGGTGTAGTCGCGGCCGAAGAGGTGCAGGTCACCGGTGTCGAGGGCCGCCGCGGCGGCGCGACCGGCGAGCAGACCGGTCAGCACGGCGTAGTAGATGCCTTCTCCGGTCATCGGATTCACCATCCCGGCGGCGTCGCCTGTCAGGGCCACCCGGCCGCTGGCGACCCGGGCGCCCCACCCCGACAACGGCAGGTGGGCGCCCTTCCACTGCGTGCCGTCCGCGGTCGAGCCGGGCAACAACTGCTCGATCTGCGCGAGCAGTTGCGGCCGCGAGAGCCGCGGCGCACCGGGTGCCTGCACCTCGCCGTACCCGACGTTCGCGAGGCCGTCGCCGCGGTCGAAGGACCACGCGTACGACGGCTGGCGCGAGGTGCCGAAGACCATCGCCTGGGTGCCGACGCGGCGGTCGGTGGTCGGCGCGTAGCCCCGCAGCGCGAACGCCGTCGGCCCCGGCGGCAGCCCGATCGCCCGGCGGACGACGGAGTGCGCGCCGTCGGCGCCGACCGCGAGCGGCGCACTGAAGCGGTCGTCGACCCGCACGTCGTCGGCGCCGACCGTCACCTGGGACACGCGGTGCGTGTGCGGTTGCGCACCGGCGCGCACGGCGGCCTGGTGCAGCCGTTCGTCGAAGACGGCCCGCGGAATCACCCAGGTGGACCGGACCATCGTGCGCTCGACGACCCGCTCCCCGCGTCGCATGGACAGGCGGTCGACCGGGGCCCAACCGTCGGCGACCCCGGGCACGCCGGCGTCCGTCAGAAGGTCGAACACCTCGGGTGCGATCCCGTCTCCGCAGGTCTTGTCGCGCGGGAAGTCGGCCCGGTCGAGCAGGGCGACGGACATCCCGGGTCTGGCCTGCAGCGCACCGAGCGCGACCGCCGCGCCGGCAGGACCGCCGCCCACGACGACCAGGTCGTGGCTGGTCATCGGGCGCCCGACACCAGCAGGCCGGCGTCGATCAGGGCGATGGCGACCGCGGCCCGGAACGGAGTACGGCCGGTCCCTCGCAACGCCACTGCGCCGAGGGCGCCGTTGGCGGCAAGTGCCGACCACGCGACGGGAGAGGGAGTTGCGTTGGGGCCCAGCACGATCGCCACCGAGGCGAGACCGAGCAGGCCGGTCGCCAGCTGTCGTCCGCGCTCCGCGCCCAGCCGGTGCGGCAGACCGTGGACACCGGTGGCGTCGTCCTGCGCGAGATCCGGCAGGGCGTTGAGGATGTGAGCGCACACCCCGAGAGCAGCTGCCGGCGCCGTGATCCATGCGGGCGAGCGACGCCGGTCGCCACCGGCCTGACTCACCACGGAGGGCAGCGCTCCGAACGCGACGGCGTACGGCGCCCACGACCAGGCGGTGCTCTTCAGCCCCAGGTTGTAGGCATGGGCCGGGCCGACCCCGAGCGCGAGATGGGTCAGGGCACTGCGTCGGCCGAGGCTCGCTGAGGCGGCGACGCATCCGAGGAGGGCGGTCGCCAACGCTCCTGCGACCACGGGCGCCCCGACCTCGCCGGTCGCCAGTGGTTTGTCGGCGCGCGCGACGGCGCGGTCACGTGCGGCGTCGACCAGGTCGTTGCCCCAGCCGATCGACAGCTGGCCCAGGAAGACGGCCGCGGTGCTCGCGGCGATCTCGCGCGGACGCAGCCGGGCCGATGAGCCGAGCAGCGCGGTCAGGGTGGTGACGGCGAGGCCGGGTCCGAGGTGGGCGGCACGCAGCAGGGGCAGCACAGTGTCTGGGGGTGTGACCCGAGACCGAACCGCCATCTGTGCGTCCTTCCTGTCCGCAGGTGTTCACAGTAAGCCGCGAGCCCCCGGCATCTCGCACGGCCGCCCGACTCCCGGCATCGGTCGTCTCGCCGACGGCCTGCAGATGCAGTACCCGCCCCGTGCTTCGCATAACGGACCGGGGACCTGCTTTGTCCCGCGGCGGTCAGCCCGCCGCGTCGATGAGGTCGTCCCTCGCCTGCTCGCCGGCCTCGGCGTCACGGACCAGCTCGGCGTACCGTCCGCCCTCGGCGAGCAGCTCCTCGTGCCTGCCGCGCTGCACGATCCGGCCGTGGTCCAGCACCACGATCTGGTCCGCGTGCCGCACGGTCGACAGCCGGTGGGCGATTGTCAGGGTCGTCCGTCCGACGCTCAGCTCGTCGAGAGCCTCCTGCACGGCTCGTTCGGTCGTGTTGTCCAAGGCGCTCGTGGCCTCGTCGAGCACCAGGATCGGCGGATTGCGAAGGATGGTGCGTGCCAGCGCGATCCGCTGTTTCTCTCCGCCGGAGAAGCGGTATCCCCGAGCGCCCACCACCGTGTCGTACCCGTCGGGAAGTGCTGCGATCAGCTCGTGCACCTGCGCGGCCCGGGCCGCCCGGACGAGGTCGGCGTCGGTGGCGTCGGGCTTGGCGTAGCGCAGGTTGTCCGCGATCGAGGCATGCAACAGATAGGTGTCCTGCGAGACCACACCGACGGCGGAGGCGACGGCCGCGAGCGGCAGATCGCGTACGTCGTACCCGTCGATGAGCACGCGCCCGACGCTCGGGTCGTAGAGGCGCGAGACGAGCGCGGCAAGCGTGGACTTGCCGGAGCCGGTGCTGCCGACGACGGCCACTCGCGCACCGGCGGGCAACTGCAGGTCGATTTCCTGCAGTGCATCCTCGGACGAGCCGGGGTAACGGAAGCCGACCCCCTCGAACCGCACCTCGCCGCTCAGGGTCGACGCATGCATCGCGGCCGGCACGACCGGGTCGTCGATCTCGACGGGCGCGTCGAGGAACTCGAAGACCCTGCTGAAGAGCGCCATCGAGGTGGTGACCTGGATGCCCACGTTGAGCACACCCATCACCGGGCGGAAGAGCGAGGTCTGCAGCGCGGTGAAGGCGACGAGCGTGCCGATCGTCATCCCGCGGCCGGTGGCCGGCAGACCCGCGGCCAGATAGATGAACGCCGGGATCGCGGAGAAGATCAGTGCCATCGAGCCCATCCGCCAGCGGCCGGCCATCTGGGACTGCAGCTCCTGCTCGGTCAGCTCCTGCGAGATCTGGGTGAACCGTCGCGACAGCATCGGGCCGGAGCCCAGGGTCTTGGCCAGCTGTACGCCGGAGATCGACAGCGACTCCTCGATCTGGGTCTGCATGTCGGCCAGTGAGCGCTGCGCGCGGGTCTGGATCGACCGGCGCAGCCGGGCGACGCGGCGGGTCAGGTAGATCGCCGGGGGCAGGATCACCAGGCTGATCAGGGACAGGCGCCACGACAGGGCGACCATCGCGACGGCGACACCGACGGTGGTCGTGACGTTGGTGGCGATCGAGGTGGCGGTATCGGTGACGACCGACTGCATCGCGTTGACGTCGTTGGTGATCCGCGACTGCAGCTCCCCACCGCGGGTGCGGGTGAAGAAGCCCAGCGGCAGCCGTTGCAGGTGGGTGAAGAGCCGGGTCCGCAGGGTGTGCATCACCTGCTGGCCGATACGAGTGGACACGTACGTCTGCACCACCCCGAGCAGCTGGGTCACCGCGGTGATCCCCAGCATCGCCCCGACGAGCAGGACGAGCAGCCGCACGTTCTGCTGCGGGATCGCAGTGTCGATCAGGGCGCGCAGGATGAACGGCCCGGCCAGTCCGAGCAGCGCGCTGATCACGATGATCGAGGTGACGCCGAGCAGGGGACGGCGGTACGGCGCGAAGAGGCCGAGCACCCTGCGGGCGCCGACCGGGTAGTCCTGCAACTGCGCGGTGTCGGCGGCGCTGACCTGCAGGGACGCGCGCTGGCCGGGTCCGGGGCGACCGGTCATGCCGGTGCGGGTACGAGCTGTGGTGGGTGTCGTCATACGACCCTCCTTCCGATGGGGAGGCGACTCGTCCTATTGCTGAGGTTACCTCACAATGAAGTAACAACAGCATTCGGCGTAGCATTCCCGGATGACGACGGACGCGGCGGGACTCGGGGAACTGGTGCTGCGCACCGCCCGCGTGCTGCGACGGGCGCACAGGGAGGCGCTCGGTCCGTACGGTCTCTCACCCCACCAGTCCCGCGCGATGGGCGTCATCGTGCGGTCGGGCACGGAGGACGGCGAGGGCCTGCGCCTGTCCGACCTGGCGGCACAACTCGGCATCGCGCCTCGGTCGGCGACCGACGTGGTGGATGCCCTGGAGGAGCACGGCCTCGTCGAACGCAGCCCGAGCGCGCAGGACCGCCGTGCCGTCGACATCCGCCTCACGCCCGCCGGCAGGGCCTTGCGCCGCACGCTCGACCGCGCCCGCACGACGGTCAGCGACGAGCACTTCGCGTCGCTGACGGCGCCGGAGCGCGCCACTCTGGCCCGGTTGCTGCAGGCCGCGCTCGACGACACCGCCCGGCGCGACGCGGACGCCTGACGGCCCGTCGTACGGCGGATCGACCCCACCTGCGGGATGACGCCGAGCGTGTCGCGCTGTTCAGCCCCCACCACGCCACCGGGAGCCCTACGATCTGGCTCACGCCGGCGCTCACAGGGGGCGAAGCCGACAAGAGAGCCGAGTCACCCATGATCCGTCGCATCGCCATCGCCACCGTTCCAGCCATCGCGGCGCTGGGTGTCTCCCTCGCCGCTCCTGCGGGCGCTGCCGGGGCGCGTCCTTCCGTGCCGAGTCCTTCGGTCCGGTCACACCTGCACAGCCACAAGGCGTCCGGTCAATCCCCGTACGGCACCTGCCGCCTCGTCGTCCCCGCCACCGCGCGCGTCGTGCGGCCGGGTACCGCGGTGCCCGTCCGGGTCACCGGCGGGTGCGCCCTGCACGCCGACTCCAGCACGCTTGCAGGCTGGTATGTCGGCGCGTCCGACAACCCGAGCGACTACATCTTCTTCGACTTCTCCAACCGGGCCACCTGGGAGCTGTACTCCTTCACGCCGCTCGGCACTCGCACCTGGCGGGGCGACGGGGCCCTCGACGCCGACGCCGCGTCCGCGCCCGGCGAGGGGTCCGACCCGACCTCGGGGGGCAGCTCCGGCGACGACGCGGGCTACGCGCAGAACGCTCCCCGTACGACGGTCAAGGTCGGGTCCTGGGCCGGGCTGTCGACGAGCCGCAAGGGCAACACGGTGACGCTGCGCACCCGAGTGATCCGCTACTCCACCGGCCGCGACGAGAACATCCCCTGGGCCGGCCAGGTCGGCGTCATCCAGTACCGCGCGTCCGGTGCGACGAAGTGGACCGCGTTGAAGAATGTCCGGAGCAACGCGGCCGGCGTCGCGTCGTACTCCTACGCCTCGTCGGCCCCCCGCGACTATCGCGTGGTGTACGGCGAGGCGCAGTACGTGTGGGGCACCACCAGTCCCACCTCGCACCGGTGACGACCATCTCGGTCGTCCACAGCCGTCACCCGGGCCCCGCGGCCCACTACCCAGGAGGAACACATCGATGAAGAAGGCATGGGGAGCGGCCCTCGCCGTCGTGGCGGCCGGCAGTGCGCTCACCGGGTGGGGAGGCTCACCGGTCCGTGCGTCGGCGGCCACCGAGAAGAACTCGGTCTACTACCACGGCACGACCCGAGAGGCTCAGTTCACCAGCCGCGCCACCTGTGACGCGCACGCCCGGGCCGAAGTGAAGCTCGTGCAGGCCCACCCATCGCAGGCCGTGGTGATCCCCGCGGCGTCCGCACCCGGCGTCACCGGGCCGGAGCTGCGCACGTCGTGCTATCCCGTTGCCTCCGGACACTGGTCCTACCTCATCGCCTACTTCGCCAAGAACGGGGTGCCGCTCTCGAAGTACGACCACTATGTGAACCTCGACAACCGCTTCGACCCCGGCTTCCCGCAGGACGACGAACGCGTCTACCTCTACGAGCACACGGCCATCCACCCTGCCGCGTACTGGAGCGTCGCGACGTGCAACAAGTACGCGAACGGCACGGCGTCGACTGTGCGCTCGCGCGCGTCGCTGCGGCTGCTCTTCGCGCAAGAATGCTCCTCCGGGCATGGCGTCGTGGGGTACAGCGTCTTCTACTCCGCCCCCGCGCTGGGGATGGCCGCCGTCCGCGGTGACACCGTCCAACTGGTCGGCACCACCGTCAACAATTCGTTCGCCATGATGGACGCCCTCGGTTACGACTACACCTACCTGTCCGGTCCGATCGGGCTCGTCTCGGCCTCGACACATCAGGCCGCTCTGCGCGCCCGGCTGCAGACCGCGCGCGGCTGACCTCGACCCGGCGGCCACGTCGCCGGGTCGCTCAGGCGCGCGGGTGGTAGCGATGCTCGGGCCTGCCGGCGGCGCCGTACTTCAGTCGTAGCTGCACGAGACCCTGCTGTTCGAGGTAGTTGAGGTAGCGCTGGGCCGTGGCGCGACTGATCCCGACCTCGCCCGCGACCTCGGCGGCCGACACGTCACCGGTCGTGGACCGGACGACGTTGCGGACCAGCTCCAGCGTCGGCGCGGAGTGTCCCTTCGCGGGGCGGGGCATCGGCGAGGGCGTCGCGCGGAGCATCCCGAACAGTTCGTCGACCTCGGACTGCGCCGGCTCGCCCGGCAGACCGGCGAGGCGGTGACGCAGCTGCCGGTACGCCGTGAGCCGCTCGATCAGCAGACTGAAGTCGAACGGCTTCACCAGATAGTGCACCGCTCCCAGCTGCATCGCCGCCCGGACGGAGGCGATCTCGCGCGCCGCGGTGATGACGATGACGGCGGGAGGATCGGGCTCGTCGAGCAGGGTACGCAGCACGTCCAACCCGTTCCCGTCGGGCAGGTAGACATCCATGAGCACCAGATCCGGGCGCAGTGTCCGGACCTGGTCCACCGCCTGCGCGGCGGTGTGCGCCTTTCCGACGACCTGATACCCCGGGACGCGCTGGACGAGGGCGCCGTGGATGTCGGCGACACGGAAGTCGTCGTCGACGATGACCACACCGAGCACGTCCTCGCTCATTCGGGCGCACCGCTGCCGATGGGCACGGACGGGGAAGCGATCGGCAGCCGCACGGTGAAGCGGGCGCCGGGGCCACCGGAGACGACGGTCGAACCGCCCAGCTTGGTCACGAGCCGTTCGACCAGCGCGAGGCCGAGCCCGCGGGGACGGGCGCCGGCCTGCTCGTTGGTGCTGTAGCCGTCACGGAAGATCATCCGCTCGCTCCCGGCGGGGATGCCGGGACCGTTGTCGGCGACGGTGATCGTCACCTCGCTCTCGTCCTCGACGATCGCGACCACCACTCTGCGCGGCGCGGGCACCGTGCCGAGCGCGGCGAACGCGTTGTCGATCAGGTTGCCGAGGATGCTGGTGAGCGCCTGCACCTTGTCGGGCGATTCGCCGAGCCAGGTCTCCGGGGCGATCACCAGCTCGATGCCGCGCTCGCTGGCCTCCGCCGCCTTTCCCAGGAGGAGTCCGACGACCTGCGGCGCCTCGATGTGCGTGCGCAGCGTGTTGTCGAACTCCGCCCCGGTCCCCTGGATCTGCAGGACGTAGTCGAGCGCCTCGTCGGAGTACCCCAGCTGCAGCAGTCCGGCGACGGCGTGCAGCCGGTTCGCGAACTCGTGTTGCTGAGCGCGCAGGGAGTCGGTCAGGCCGCGCTCACCGTCCAGCTCGCTGCGCAGGCCGGCCACCTCGGTGCGATCTCGCAGCGTCACGATCGAGCCGTGCGGGCGCCCGGCCACCGTGACGGGCATCCGGTTGATCACCAGGATCACGTCGTCGGTGAGGACGATGTCGTCCCCTTTGGTGTCCCTCCCGGCGAGCGCATCACGCAGGCGCCCCTCGGGCAGTACGTCGTTGAGGTGCTCCCCCACCGCGCTCACCTGGACGCCCAGCAACCGCTGCGCCTCGTCGTTCACGACGCTGACGCGGTCACGCCGGTCGAAGGCGATGACGCCTTCGCGCACACCGTGCAGCATGCCCTCGCGCTCCTGCAGCAGCTGGGAGATCTCGTCGAGTTCCAGCCCGAACGTCCGGCGTTTGAGGTGCGCCGCGAGACCGAATGACGCGATCGTGCCGAAGGCGAGCGCGATTGCGAACCACGTTGCGTACGAGGGGAGTTCCTGACGCAGCGCACTCGAGACCGAGCTCTCCCTGATGCCCACGGACACCTCGCCGACCATCCGGCCGTCGAGCCCGTAGAGCGGCGCTTTGCCGTTCGCCGAACGGCCCGTGCTCCCGTTGTCCGCACCCAGATGGACACGGCCGTCCGACGTGACGATCGGCTCCGTCACCGGCTGTCCGATCAGCGCCGGATCCGGATGTGAGTGACGCACCCGATGCATGTCGATGACCACGACGTACGACGCGTGGGTCTCGCGGCCGATGGACATCGCGATCGTCTGGATCGTCGTGGCACAGCCCGGCGCGTCGTGCTCCATGCAGCTGCGGATCGACGGCACCCCCGACACCGTGGAGGCGATCGAGGCCGCGCGCGCCTCGTACTCCCTGTCGAGGTGGCCGCGCTCCACGTGTGCGAACAGCACGAAGCCGACCCCGATGGTCGCAGCCAGGATGACCAGCTGAGCCATCAGGATCTGGCTGGAGAGCCTGCGCATCCGGGACCGCACGCCGTCATTGTGACCTCGGTCACGCCCCGCGACAAGCTGGGTGCGCACAATGCGCAAAACCCTTGAATACGAAGGTTTATAGGGGATTCGACCACAACCGTGACCTGGCTCACACCGCCTCCGTACGTTCTGCCCAGCACCTCCACCGGCAGAACGAAAGGAGCCGCCCATGACAGCCGACGACGCGGCGCGTATCGAGATCTCAGGTCTGACCAAACGCTTCCTCACCCCCAAGGGCGAGGCCTTCACCGCCATCCACGACGTCAGCCTCGTGATCGAACCGGGGCAGTTCTGCGCGATCGTCGGCCCGACGGGGTGCGGCAAGTCGACCACGTTGGGCCAGGTCTCCGGACTCGAGCGCCCGAGCGCGGGGACGGTCAAGGTCGGCGGCAAGGTCGTGAACGGCGTGACCCAGGGCGTCAGCTTCATGTTCCAGGCCGACGCGCTCTTCCCGTGGAAGACGGTGCTCGCCAACGTGATGACCGGGCCCACCCTGCGCGGGATGGGCAAGAAGGAGGCCGTCTCGCTCGCCCGCGACTGGCTGCGACGGGTGGGACTGTCCGGTTTCGAGGACCGCTACCCCCATCAGCTCTCCGGCGGCATGCGCAAGCGGGTCGGGATGGCCGCGGCCCTGATCAACGAGCCGAAGATCCTGCTGATGGACGAGCCGTTCGGTGCGCTGGACGTGCAGACCAAAGCCATCATGCAGACCGAACTGCTCGGGCTGTGGGAGCAGTCGCGTCCCTCGGTGCTTTTCATCACCCACGATCTGGACGAGGCCGTCGCCCTGTCCGATCGGGTCCTGATCATGACCAGCAGCCCGGGGTCCATCAAGCAGTCGTTCGACATCGATCTACCCCGCCCGCGGGGGGACGTGCAGACCATCCGCCATGAGCGGCGATTCCTCGAACTGCAGGACCGCATCTGGTCGTCACTGAAGGACGAGGTCCAGCGGGCCTACGCCCAGACGGCAGGTGCGGCATGAGTTCGACGATCCCCGGGCGGACCGGGCTGGTCGAGACCGAATCCGACGTGCAGGTGACCTCGCTGCGGGCCCGACGCCGTCGTACGCGGAAGCTCTGGATCGCACGAATCCTGGTGCCGGTCATCGTGATCGGCGGATGGCAACTGCTCACCTCCGTCGGTTGGCTCGACAAGTTCTTCTTCGGTCAGCCGACCGGCATCTGGCACAGCCTGGTGCACCTGTTCACGAAGGGCACCGCGTTCGGCACCATCTGGTTGAACCTGTGGATCACCATCTCCGAAGCGCTCTACGGCTTCCTCCTGGGCACCGTGACGGGGATCGTGGTCGGTCTCATCCTCGGCCAGAACAGGTTCCTCGCCGACGTGCTCGGTCCGTACATCAAGGTGCTGAACTCCATCCCCCGGATCATCCTGGGCTCGATCTTCATCGTGGCGTTCGGCCTGGGGACCTTCCCCAAGGTGCTGCTGGCATCGGTGCTCGTGTTCTTCATCGTCTTCTTCAACGCCTTCCAGGGCGTGCGCGAGGTGGATCAGAACCTCATCGCGAACATCCGGGTGCTCGGGGCATCGCCGTTGCAGGTCGCCCGGCACGTCACGATCCCGTCGGCGCTGACCTGGATCATCGCGAGCCTGCACACCGCATTCGGCTTCGCCATCATCGGCGCTCTCGTGGCCGAGGTGCTCGGCGCGCAGCACGGGATCGGCCTGATCATCAGCCAGGCGCAGGGCAACTTCGACCCGGACACCGTCTTCGCCTCCATGGCGATCATGGCCGTCGTCACGCTCACCGCGGAGTACCTCATCACCCTCCTGGAACGGCGCGTCCTGTCGTGGCGGCCGCCGAGCCGATGGGAGATCCAGGCCATCTGAGCGCACCCTCACATCTCCCCGCAGTCCCCCACGAAAGGAACCCATTCCATGTACAAGTCCGCGATCGCGATCGCCGCTGCCGGGGCGCTCGCCCTGGGCGTCACTGCCTGCGGTAGCTCCAGCTCAGGTGCCGGCAGCGCCTCCGGCTCGACGTCGGCCGGCGGCTCGAACGGCGGCTCGATGCCCACCGTCAAGCTGATGGTCGGCGGCATCGACAAGCAGATATACCTGCCCTACCAGCTCGCCCAGAGTCTCGGCTTCTACAAGAAGTACGGCGTGAAGGTGGAGCTGTCGACGGAGACCAACGGCGGGGTCGGCGCCGAAGAGGCGATGGCCTCGGGCCAGGTCGACATGGCCGGCGCGTGGTACATCCACACGATCGACTTCCAGGCCAAGGGCAAGGACGTCATCGACGTCGTCCAGCTGTCCGGCGCACCCGGGGAGCGTGAGATGTGCGGCAACTCCAGCGGCGTTCACAGCGCCGCCGACTTCAAGGGCAAGACGCTGGGTGTCACCGACCTCGGGTCGGGCACCGACGAACTCACCCAGTTCCTCGCCGCTCAGAAGGGCGTCAAGCACAGCGATTACCACACGCTCGCGGTCGGGGCCGGGACCACTGCCATCGCCGCCATCCAGCGCAAGTCGGCGCAGTGCGTGATGACGACCCAGCCCACCGTCGGAGCGTTGGAATCCAAGAAGCTGGGCTACTCCGCGCTCGACCTCGCGACGACGGCCGGCGCCACCCAGGCGCTCGGCGGCGCCTGGCCGGCGGCCGGCGTACTGGCTCAGTCGAGCTGGGTGAAATCCCACCAGGCCGCCACCCAGGATGTGGTGGATGCTCTCGTGGCGACGATGCACTGGATCAACACCCACTCGGCGGCCGACATCGCGAACGCACTGCCCGCGGACTTCGTCTCCAATGCCACCATCACCAAGGCGCAGTACATCGCGGGCCTGACCACCGACAAGGGCCAGTTCCTCCCTGACGGCATCATGCCCGCCGGCGGCCCGAAGACGGTCTACGCCATGGAGAAGCAACTCGGTGTCGACGTCGCGAAGGTCTCGCTGGCCGGCACCTTCACCAACACGTACGCGATGAAGGCGAACAAGCTGGAGGGCACCAAGGTGACCACCACCCCGGCCGGCGCCACCGGCTGACCAGGAACGCACGAGGGGCTCGGGTCGCGGCCGCGACCCGAGCCCCTCGTGGCGTCTTCGGTAGAACGGGAGCCGGAGACAGGAGTCGAACCTGCGACATCCTCATTACAAGTGAGGCGCTCTACCAACTGAGCTACACCGGCGCGGACCCGCGATACCGCGCGGACCGGCACCGATCGTACCGGCGGCCTCAGGTGGCGGTGAGCAGCGCTCCCAGCGCACCCAGCAGCAGCGACGGGCCGAGCGCGACGTGGGTATGCCGGGTGGCCCGGCGCGTGAGCACCATCACGAGCGAGACGACCCCGCCGATCACGAAACCGCCTGCCAGTCCTTGGATCAGCACCGGGTAACCCCACCATCCGAGTGGCAGTCCGAGCAGGGCGGCCAGCTTCACGTCGCCCAGGCCGAGACCGCCGGGCACCGCCAGCGCGAGCAGCAGGAAGACCAGCCCGGCGAGCCCCCCACACAGCAGCGAACGCGGCAGTCGGTGCACGTCCGAGTCCAGCGCGAGCAGCAGGGCGATCGCCGGGATGGCCGGCAGGGTGAGTCGGTCGGGCAGCCGATGGACGTCCAGATCGATCGCGGCCAACGGCAGCGCGACGGCGATCAGCACGACGTACGCCGACACCAGGCCCCAGCGGTGCAGGTCTGCCAAGTGCCACACCGCACCGGCGGCCGCGAGTGCCGCGACAGGCACGAGCCACCTGCGGGCGGGCAGCGGTGCGCTCTCGTCGGGCAACCGGTAGCGCCCCGTCGCGAGCGAACGCCGCAGCCACTCCCCGTACGCCGCGCCGACGGCGGCAGCGAGGAGGACGGCGACCGCGATCATCGCGTCAGTCTGATGGAGCGAGCGCCCGCGCGTGCGCAGTCTGTGGACAACGGTCGATGCTCACAAGGGACCACGCGGCGCCCTTGAGCCGGGTCACCACCGTTCGCGCCGCGCGCAACGGACAGGGCGGTGCCCTTGTGACGGCCGAGCCCCACGCGCACGCCGCGTTTCGGGGCGAGCGGGCCACGACGGGCCCACACCCCTTGCCGCACCCCGCATTTCGGACTGAGCGGGCCGAAACGTGAGCAACGTCCGTGAAACACACCGCACGACGACGAACCGCCCGCCCCTGCAACAGGGACGGGCGGTTCGAGTGGTCGGTCAGACCAGCACGTACGCGTTCAAGAAGGTCTGCAGGCCGCGGACGGTGCGCGTGTTCATGTACGACGCGCCATCGCGGCTGATGCCGATCTTGGTCTGCAGGGCGGCGACCGTCTTGGGGCCGATGTCGCCGTCGGGGGTCGTGCCGACCTTGCGCTGCAGGGCGGTGCGGGTGGAGTAGGACATCGTGCCGGTCTGCGACACCCCGACCCACTGCTGCACCGCCCTGATGGTGAGCGGACCGAAGGAGCCGTCGACGGCGAGCTTGCGGACGGTGCCGCGGGAGGGGGGCGGCTGAGGAGTGGGGTTGCCGCTCCCGGGGTCGACCACCACGGCAAGACCGTTGGCGCGGGTGAGCCCGGCGCGCACGCTGCACACCGGCCAGGCGCCGGGGCCCTGAGCGCGCAGCACCGCCTGCGCGATGTAGATCTGCTGGTCGCGGGTGGCCAGGTTGGCGGTGGCGCCGTACTTCGAGCCGCCGAAACCGGTCCAGGTGCTGGCCGAGAACTGCAACCCGCCGTAGTACCCGTTGCCGGTGTTGATCGCCCAGTTGTTGCTGCTCTCGCAGGTCGCGACGCGGTCCCAGACGTTGTACGGGGACTCCGCGTGGGCGGCGCCGGCGGTGGCCAGGCCGGCGCCGACGGTGGCGGCAGAGGCCATCATGACTCCAGCGGTGCGTCGTCCGGTGATGGACGACGGTCTGGCGACAGCGTGTTTCGGTGCGTAACGCAAGAGCGTTCCTTCCTGACGAACGCCTGCGGGGTGAGCTGTCGGGTTCGGGCTGTCAGGTGCCCGGCCGGCGTACCGGCTTCACCCCTAGGCAGACACGTACGGCGTCCGCCGTTGTTGGGTCCCCCGTCCTCGGCCGGCGTCCTCGGGAGTGAGGGGCCGGTGCGTCCGATGAGGTTCGGCGTCCGGACGCGCGGGTGTGCGGTATGCAGTTGTGACACTTCCCCGTACTTGTGACGTATGAGGTGCGTGTGACTGGTGATCACATCGTGCAGGGGCGGCAAACATTACCGGAGGTTTGCGACACGCGGGCGAAAATGCTTGCCCTATCTGAAAGATCAGCGTATGCGGGCTCGGCGGCGCCGCAGCGCGTTGCGATCCAGCGGTGCCGCGAGCACATCGCCGAGTACGACCCCCGTACTGATGGCGAGGGCGACTCCCGCGGCGCCGAGCAGGGTCGGGAACGCCGCCGCGCTCTGGGTGTTGGAGGCGGCGGAGCCGATCACCGATCCGACGATGGCGTCGTACATGCCCTCGAAGATCCGCAGACCGGGAAGCATCGGCGAGACCGCCGGCAGTACCAGCACCAGGGCGGGCGCGCCGAGCCGTAGGCCGATCACGCGGGCGAGCACCCCGACCGACACCGACGCCACCGCGATGGAGGTGGTCGCCCCGACGGCCCACACCAGGTGCGCCAGACCCGACAGGCCCAGCGCCAGGCTGCCGAGCACCGCGGTCGGCAGGATGAAGCGCGGCCTGCTGCGCATCGTGAGCGCACCGGCGGCGGCACCGACCGCGCCGTAGAGGAACTGCAGGCTGAGCGTCGCGTTCGAGGAGCCGAAGTGCAGAGCGCCCGGTGAGGTGAGCTGCAGGTTGAGCGCCGAGTCGAGTTTGAGGGTGAGGGACAGGCCGCCGGCGACGCCGACGATGATGCCGGCGGCGCTGAGGAAGACCGTGAGCAACCGGCCTGCGCCGGTCACCGGATACCCGGTGATGGCGTCCTCGACCGCCGAGGCCATCGCGCGTCCGGGCAGCAGCACGACCAACCCGCCGGAGACGGCGTACGCGAAGTCGGCCGTCGACATCTGCAGCCCGAGGTCGCCCTTCGCGGCCAGCAGGTAGCCCAGCCAGGCCAGCATCACCGACACGGCACTGCCGACCGCGTCGATGTAGAACGACGGGATGTTGCGCTTGCGGATCAGACGGCCGAGATAGTCGGTGACGAAGGCGGACAGCACGGCCACGACGATGGCCATGCTGCCGCCGCCGAGCAGCGCGCACACCGATCCCGCCAGCGCCGAGTAGCCGACCGCGATCAACCACCGCGGGTAGATCCGGGTGCTGCGCTGGATCCGCTTGAGCCGTCCGAGCGCCTCGTCGATGTCGGTGAAGCCGCCCCGGGTCAGCTCCTGCACCATGACGTGGACGTCGGTCAGCCGGGCGAAGTCGCGAGTGCTCGACCGCACCACACGCAGCATCGTGACGGTCTCCCCCGACGGACCGGGCGCCTGCACCAGCAGCGACTGGTTGGTGATGTCGACCTCGAGACGTCGCAGGCCCGCCGCCGCGGCGACCGCGACGACGCTGGCCTCCACGTCCCGGGTGCCCGCGCCGCAGCGCAGCAGCAACTCCCCTACCCGCACCGCGAGATCGAGCGCCTTGCGGGTGCCGGCGTCCTTCTCCGGTGCGCTCATCGTCGCGGGGTGCCGGTAGGGCGAGTTGCGCAGCGCGTCCGCGATCGGCATGGGCTCGGTGACCGGCTCGCCACGTAGGAAACGCATCCGTCGCGCCACCGCGAACCCATGGGCCGGCGACTCGGCGAATGAGGAGTCGGTGTCCTCGGGGATCCGGTAGCTGCCGGAATCCGGGTCGGGCAGGGGTGCCTCGTGGCCGTACTGCGCCATGGGTCTCACGCACCTCCGGTACGTCGGTCGGGAAGGTTCGATACTCCCGCACCCGCCACGCACGGGCCCGACGGGGACGTCGGCTCAGCGAGCGGGGCACACGGGAGACGCCCCGCGGGGCGATCCCGTCATGCTCTCTCAGCCACCTGGCAGCGAGGGAAGAACGTCGCTCAGCGGGAGCTGTGCGGTGTCGGCATACGGAAAGGTGCTCACCCCCTGGTCCAGGGAGCCCAGACCGTAGAGGGCCGCGAGCAATGCGATCGCGACGCACACCCCGATCACGACCCGGGTAACGGGCACGTCCCGGGCGACCGAGCGCACGATGCTGCGCGAACCGCGCCGCATCCCCGCGCTGCCCGGGCCCCACCACAGCACCGCGCAGCCGGCCAGGGTGCCGAGCACCATCGGGATCGGGCGGTCGACGGCGGCGGGCGCATGCCGGGCGAACGCCGTCACTACGGCGGTCCCGGCGGCGACGCATGCCCCCACGAAGAACGGGATGACCATGGTGAGCAGCGCCGAGAAAGCGCCGACGACGGCGTGCAGCGGCGATGTCGCCACCGCCACCATCGGATCGGACCTGCGGGGCCCCGAGTTGTAGCGGCGCAGCACCATCGAAGTGATCGCCCGGTCGTTCCAGCGGGCGGCGAACGACCATAGGAACGTCACGATCAGCGCCAGCACCGGCCAGTGCACCGCGAGCCCCACGTCCGCGGCGGCGAGCGCGGCGAGGGTCCCGGTGCGAGCGGGCCGTCCGATGCGGGGATCCAGGTGGGTGCGCCCGGAGCCGGCGTACGACGGGTCGGGCGATGGGGTGGCGCCCCATCCCGGGTCGACGGACTGCCGCGGCGCCGGCCGGTAGTCGCGGGTCGGGTCCGGGGTCCGGGCGACCGGCGGCAGCACGGGAGCCGCAGGCCCCGTGGGCTGGGCGCGACGCGGCGCCTGGCTGCCCCACGGCCCGGCGTCGCTGCGATCCTCCCGTCCTTCCCGAATTCGCTCGCGCCCCTCGGGCAGCTGGGTGGTGGCCGGGCGGGTCCGCCGCACGGCGATGCCGGTCGTGTGCCCGCCGGTGGAATAGACATGCAGCTGCTCGAGCACCTCGGCAGCGCTCGGGCGGGCGCTCGGTTCGGGGCTGAGCGCGGCGGCGAGCAGAGGGCGCATCCGCGGGTCGACCCCGCGCAGATCCGCACGGCCCTCCGACACCCGGTCGAGCACAGCGTGCATGGGCCCGCGACCGAACGGCGCGGTGCCGGACGCGGCGTACGCCAGGGTGGCCGCCCAGCCCCACCAGTCGGTGGCCTCCGTGACGTCGCCGCCCTCGACGATCTCCGGCGAGAGGTAGCCGGGGGTGCCCATCACCAGACCGGTGCTGGTCAGCCGGGTCTCGTCGGCGACGTGCGCGATGCCGAAGTCGATGAGCACCGGCTCCTCGCCGTCCATCAGCACGTTGCCGGGCTTGAGGTCGCGGTGCACGATGCCGGCGCGGTGGATGTCGCGCAGCGCCTCCGCCACGCCGCTCCCGAGTGCGGCGAGCTGCGCGGCACCCAGCGGCCCGGTCTCCTCCACGACGGCGTCCAGCGGCGGGCCGTTGACGTAGCGCGTCACCAGGTAGGGGCGGTCGCCGTCGACATCGGCGTCGACCACCCATCCGATCCGCGATGAGCGCACCAGGGAGAGCGTGGTGACCTCGCGGCGCAGGCGCTCGCGGGCGCCGTCGTCGTAGGCGATGTGGGCGCGCAGCACCTTGAGGGCGACGACCTGGTCACGCCGGTCGAGGGCCTTGTAGACCACGCCCATGCCGCCCTCGCCGACCTTGCCGAGCAGCCGGTAAGGGCCGATGGTGTCGTACGCCGGTGCGCCCTGTGCCGCGTTCCTCCGGGCCGGCCCCGTGGGCAGCCGGATGGCGTCGGTCGAGGCACCGGTGAAGCCCTGGGAGGCGTCGGTGCGGCGATCGGGGGAGGACATGGTTCAACCGTAAGTGCTCCCACGGTGCGGCGAACGGGAGCCTTCCCGGCGCGGCGTGGCACGCACGGACGGCTCACTCGCCGGGATGGCCTGCAGAGACCGTCGGCCGGTCGGCCGGGACGTGCGGTCGCTGAGCCTGAGCCCGCGCGATCCGCCCGGTGGCCCAGAAGGACAGCAGCATCGCGGCGACCAGCAGCACTCCGATGAGGAAGGTGCGACCGTCGAGCGGCCCGACCTGGCCGCCCCCGGCCTCGCTGCGGGCCGAGCCGGTGAGGAACGGCACCACGACGAGCACCCCCAGCCCGAGCAGCGTCTCGGCCACGGCGACGCGCGGGAAGTGGTCAAACACGGCTCTGCCGACTCGCGTCTCGTCGTGCTCCCGCATCGCGCGGGTCACCCGGGGCAGCAGGACCAGCTGGTTGTACGCGCCCGCGAGCAGCATCAACCCCACCAGCGCCACCTTCGCGAGCAGGAACCGGCCGTACGGCGTGGTGACGAACTGCGCGAACGACCCGACGTGCTCCCACGCCAGCCACAGGCCCGACACGAGGATCCCGCCGGCGCAGCCCATCGCGAGCACGCTGAACCGGGACCAGATCCGCGCCCAGGCCAGCCCGCTGCCCTCGCCCCGGGACCGGATGGCGAGGTAGGCCAGTACGCCCAGGCCGCCGACCCAACACACCCCGCTCAGGATGTGCACCTGGACCAGCGTCGTGTGCAGCCAGTCGTCCACGGTGAGCCCGCCGAACGCGGTCGGGACGCTCGGGGCGAGCTCCCCGACGACGGCGACGAGCAGCGCGACGGCGGCCCACCGCACCGAGCGCAGCCGGCCGGCGACGATCGCCAGCGCCGCACCGCCCGCCAGCAGGGCGACCTGGAGTGACCGCAGCATCGAACGGGCGACCCATTCGCCGCTCTCCCTCGGAGTGTTGAGGAAGTCGCCGATCGCACCCGGCTGCAGGCCCCTGCCGAAGCCGAACTCACCGGCGCGCGCGGTCAGCGCCGCCATCTGCAGGTAGAGCGCGGCGAGCATCAGCAGGCCGATGAGCGGGAACATGCCGAGGGCGCGACGCCGGGCGCGATGGTCGGCAGCTGTGGCGCCGCCGTCCTCGTCGCCGGTGGCCGCGGGAAGTACGACGAGCAGCACGGTCACGAGCCCCCCGATCAGGGCGCAGAGGGCTCCGAAGTACCCGACTTCGATGAGCACGCGCCATACCTTCGGCGCGACGTACGGGGTGGCGGCAGCGGCAATCTGAGTCATAGTTAGGAGAGGCTAACCTAACTACGGCCCTCGGGATGCCAGGCATGGGCGCGCGCACGCCCGACGGTCGGAACGCGATAAACCTAGGGTGGGGCAGCCAGACCGGCCGACCCGACGACAGCAGGAGTGTGCCGCGTGCCCGACCCGAAGACCTTCGACTTCGTCATTGCCGCGAACCGGCTGCCGGTCGACCAGAACACCGACGACGAGGGCAACGTGACGATCTCGCGCAGCCCCGGCGGCCTGGTGACGGCCATGGAGTCGGTGATGCGAGGGCGCGAAGGCGCCGCGTGGATCGGCTGGGCGGGCGAGACCGGGGAGGCGCCGGAGCCGTTCGAGGACAACGACATGTATCTGGTCCCCATCGGCCTCAGCGACGACGAACACGTCGACTACTACGAGGGATTCAGCAACGACAGCATCTGGCCGCTCTACCACGACGTCATCGTGCCGGCGACCTTCAAGCGACGATGGCGCACCGCATACGAGCGGGTCAATCAGCGCTTCGCGCAGAAGATCGCCGACCTGGCGGCGCCCGAGGCCACGGTGTGGGTGCACGACTACCAGTTGCAGCTCGCGCCCGCGATGGTCCGCGAGCTGCGCCCCGACGTGCGGATCGGCTGGTTCAACCACATCCCCTTCCCGCCGGTCGAGCTCTTCATGCAGCTGCCCGGCCGCGAGGACCTTCTCTGGGGTCTGCTCGGTGCGGATTTCCTGGGGTTCCAGCGCTCGGCGGACGCCGAGAACTTCCTGCGCGCGTGCCGCCGACTGCTGCACGTGCGGGTGCGGGGCGATGTGGTGCACCACGGCGACGGTCGCACGACGCGCGCCGCAGCGGTGCCGATCTCGATCGACTCCCACGACGTCTACGCCCTCGCGCACTCGGACGCCGTGCGCGAGCGCGCGGCCCAGATCCGCAAGGATCTCGGCAACCCCAAGAAGCTGCTGCTCGGCGTGGACCGGCTGGACTACACCAAGGGCATCCGGCACCGGCTCAAGGCGTACGGCGAGCTGCTCGCGGAGGGGACCCTCGACCCGGCCGACGTCACGCTCGTGCAGGTCGCCACGCCCAGTCGTGAGCGACTGCAGGCCTATCGCACGCTGCGGGGCCAGGTCGAGCAGACGGTCGGTCAGATCAACGGCGAGCACTCCCCGATCGGTTCGCCGGCCGTCACGTACATGCACCGGTCCTTCCCGCGCGAGGAGATGATCGCCCTCTTCGTCGCGGCCGACGTCGCCCTGGTCACGCCGCTGCGCGACGGGATGAACCTGGTCGCCAAGGAGTACGTCACCTGCTGCGCCGACGACGGGGCCCTGGTGCTCAGCGAGTTCACCGGAGCCGCAACCGAGCTCGCGCGCGGTTCGTTCCTGTGCAATCCGCACGACATCCGCAGCCTGAAGAAGACGATCATGGCCGCGATCGAGGCCCCGGAGAAGGAACGCCGGTCCCAAATGAGGCGGCTGCGGAAAGTCGTGCTGGACAACGACGTCCAGAAGTGGGCGGGCCACTTCCTGGCCGCTCTCGAGGCCGCACCCGAGAGGCCGGCGTCGTGAGCAACCTCGACCCGGCCCTGCAGCAGGCACTCACGACGTACGCCGCACACGACCGGATCCTCTACGGCACCGACTTCGACGGGGTGCTGGCCCCGTTGGTGCTCGACCCGTCGACGTCGTCGCCGATCGACGGCTCGGTGCAGGCGCTGCGCGAGGTGGCGGCCTCGGACGGCGCGACGGTCGCCATCGTGTCCGGCCGCGACCTGGCGACCCTGCGGCACCTGTCCGGGATCGCCGAGGACGAGCCCATCGTGCTGATCGGCTCGCACGGAGCCCAGCCGAGCATCCCGTTGGACACCGGCGAGGTGTGGGACGACGCTGCCGCGGACCGGTTGCACACCGTCGTCGACGCGCTCGAGCAGGTGGTGGCACAGCACCCCGGCACCCGGGTGGAGCGCAAGGCAGCGGGTGCGGCGCTGCACACCCGCGGGATGGACGGCGACGTGGCGAACGAGGCGATCGCCGCGGCCGAGGACGCTGCGCGGCAACTCGTCGGCGTGCACATCATCGCGGGGAAGAACGTGCTGGAGATCGGCGTCCTCGACACCAACAAGGGCGCCGCACTGCGGGCGCTCGCGGACCACGTCGGCTCGCAGGTCATCTGCTACCTCGGCGACGACCGCACGGACGAGCGCGCGTTCGAGGTGCTCCCCGCGAGCGCCGGCCACGTCACCATCAAGGTCGGCGCCGGCGACACCGTCGCGGCGCACCGCATCCACGACTCCGCCGACGTGCTGGCCGTCATCCGGCAGGTCGCCTCCGCACGCGATAGCTGACCGTTCGTACCAGCGGCCTCGACCCAGCCGCGACCACCGCACGAACCGGCAGCAGGTCCTCTGACAAGCAGCATCCCGCCCGCGGCGTAGGTGCGGGCCCGGCTGTCGCGGTCGTCAGCAATCGATCAGGCGGCTGGCTTCGTGACGGCTACGTGGTCGACGTGCGATGGGAGTATCCGACGGCCGTGCTGCATTCTCGACGACGGGCGTCGGCTCGCGACCCCCGCGCTCGAACTGACGATCACCGACTGCGCCGTCCCACCAGCGGACGGAGAGTGCGTTCGAGACGCGCCCGACCCCGGTTCGTCACGCCCCTCCCCACCGGAGGCCGCTATTCACCGGGAATTCAGCTGAGGCTCATGGCTCGGGGATTTGATTGGTCACGCAGAACGGGTGACCGGCGGGGTCGATCAACACTCGCCATCGATCCGGGCTCGGTTGAGCAGACGCGCGAGTTGCCCCCAGGGCGACGGCGGCCCGCTCGCCGTCATCAAGATCCGCGACGGCGAGCTCGAGGTGCAGCTGCTTGGGGACCTCCCCGGTGGGCCAGTTTGGTGGGCGATGATCGGCGACACGCTGGACGGTGATGAGCACGGCGGCGCCGCGTAACGCGACGAAGTCGTCGTTCTGCCAGATGATCTGCAACCCGAGCAGATCCCGCCAGAACTCCGCCTCTGGAAGCGGGTCGATCGCGTCGAGGGCCACCGCGGCGAGTCGAACACTCGGACGGTCTGAGGACGACATGACCGCATGACACCACACGACGCCGTCATCGCGGCCGTCCATCACCGCGAGACGACCCCCTTCCCGGGACTGATCTGGTCGCGTGCCTCCCGAGCGCTGGCATCGACTTCGCAACTCGACTGGACCACACTTGGCGAGTGCGCCCGCCGAGGAGAGGGAACCTGTGACCGTCGAGCTCAGCCATCCTGCAGGCCTGCTCCGCCAGAGCGACTACGCACCGCTCGCGATCGGCACGGGATCGCGGCTGCTGTTCCTGGCCGGACAGACCGCCACGTCACCTGACGGCATCGTGGAGGCTGACGACCTGGCCGGCCAGGTGTACGGCGCGCTTCGTTACGTCGTTATCGGCGTTCGCGGAGGCGGCGGCGAGGCCAAGGACATCGCACGACTCACCTGCTACATACCCGACTGGCGGTTGGACAAGTGGGATGCGGTGCTCGACGGCGTCGCGCGAGCCCAGGAGTCCGAGGGGATTGCCAAGCCCATGCCACCCATCACGATCATCGGTGTGCAGGCGCTGTTCAATCCCAAGCTTCTGATCGAGATCGAGGCCATCGCAGTCGTCGGCTGATTGCAGTGATCGGGCACGTTGACAGATCCCCGGTCAGTACAGCGGGTGGTCTGCTGCGTAACGGCCGATGATGAAGCAGATTCCCGATCGGGATCGCCCTGCGGGCGGTTCCGTCAGTGGGTTGAGCCTGCTTCGTTGAGCACGCGGCGGCCGATTTGTTCTACCTGATCAACTGTCCAGGTCTGTGCCTCGGGTAGGTGGTCGCTTCAGGCGGCGCACAAGAGGAGAGACGGGGACCTGGGCTTGAGCCGCGCGGTGCCGCAACCGGATGTTGAAGTCTTTGTCGATGCGCAGCTTCAACGGGATGTTGAGGGCCGAGTTATGTTCGGCATGACCGGGGCTGCCGCTTCCCTCGGCTGGTCAGTGGTGTTCGGTCGACTTATGTCGGGAGCGACCCTACGAAGCTGCCCAACTGCCACAACACATTCACGGAAGCAACGCCTCGATGTGTGCGGCGATGAGTTGGGGTTGAGAGATGAACGGGTGGTGCCCAGTGTCTATCTCTGCGGTCCTGGTGGCTCGGCTCGCGTGGGATCGCTGCAACTCGACCGAGGTGCTGCGGTCGTTGCCGCAGACGATGTAAGTGGAATCGATATTGCGCCACCCGGCGGCGCTCGTGACCGTCAGGAAGGCACCAACCGCCTGAGGGGTCACGCGGCTCCAGGCTTGTTCCTGGATGTCCTGATCAGTGTCCTGTAGAAACCTGGCACCGAAGGAATCCGCGTCATATCCGGTGACGCCGAGCATGCCGCCGCCGACGTCGCTGACCGCCACCGGGTTCGTCTCCTTGCTCATGATGTCGCTCTGTGTCTGTCCGACGTCGGGCAGGTAGGACGACACGTACACCAGGTGTGCCACCGACGGATGGTGGCCCGCTTCGGCGATGACGGTTCCTCCGTAGGAATGCCCGACGACGATCGCGGAATCCACCAGGTCCAGTTCACGACGTAGCGCAGCCGCGTCCGCGACAAGGCCTCCGGCCGCTTCCTCGGGTGTGGTCTCGCCACACGACGGCAAAGCCAGGGCACGACTGGTCATCCCGGTGCGCTCTCGCAGCACATCAGCAGTCGGCTGCCACCACCACCCACCGTCGCGCACCAATGCCCCGTGAACGAAGACCACTTCCATCGACTGCCCCTTGCGTCGCCGTTCCCGAGCACCCGACGTTATCCGCAACGTCTGGTACGCGTGAAAGGCACACCAGCGCAACGTCGTTGATCCAATCGATCATGTCAGGCGCGCCCTCCCGGATACCCAGCGATCTGGCGGTCGCGGTCGGCCGACTGAGCTTTCGACCCAAGCGGTAGCCCAGGGCGGTGCAGCCTTGGTCGCTCCTATCGGTGGCCGATCCCGGCCCGGCACAGAGATTCAGCTCACGGCTCCGGCTTGGAACGTCCATGCTGTCGTTATGAAGCTGTACCTGGGACCGGTACTCGGTGTGTGCGCCCTCGCCCTGGCAGGGTGCGGCGGGGACAGCGGACTTTCGGGAAGAGCGTGCGCAGAAACACTCAGCGAGACCGGTGTCGGCGTCTCCTACAGCGGCTTCACGCCCGGCACCAGACTCTCCGTACTGGTCTGTGTCGGGCGGTCATGCCACGAAAGCATGGTTACGACAACGCGGACGTCGGAGACGTGGATCGGCGGCGGCATCGATCCACGGGTGATGAAGACCGCACGGACCATCGCCGTGACCGTGCGAGATGACTCGCACCGTGTCATCGCGAGTGACCTAGCAGTATCCGTGCATCGATTAGAGGTCACGGAAGGCTGCACCACCACGATCTTCGACGCCGCCGTTCGCGTGTCCCCCGGACAGGTCCTGCCTGCGATGGCGTAGCGCAGATGCCGTCGCCTCCGCTAGCGCTGTCTCCGCTGAGCTCGCGCTACTCGCCGACATGAGCGCTGGCGCGGCGGTCCGCAGCAAGCCGTCCAGTCGGTCGATGTCGTTTCATCTACGTGATCGAGGTGTGGTGTGAGCATCTGACAGCCGCTCGCGCACGTCACCCAGCACAATGAATCAGGAACCGAGGCCGCGTCAGGGCCGCGGCCGCTAACCGCCAATGGTTCCTCGACCGCAAGAGGCGCTTCGGAAGGAGTGAGTGCGCGATGGACCCCGGCGATATTCGAGAACCGACAGCACCGGAGGACGTCGACCACCAGGCGTACGAGTTCTTCGACGAGGCCCGCCTCCTGGTCGGTGACCGCTTCGCCGAGGCGAGATTCGATCCCGACCGCGGTCTGCGCGTCACAATCATCGACCTCACCGATCAGGACACAGCTTCCATCAGCAACGCAGCCGCACAACTCGGCATTCTCCACTGGGTCCGCATCGAGCACGCTGATCCAGCCGCTCTCGCGACCTGGGAACGGCTCAGACACGATCTGCTGCGGCTGCAATCCGCTGAGCCTCGCCAGCTGATGGGGTATCCAACACCTGATCCCGGCTACCGCCGTCCGCCGGTAGACATCGACCTCACCGCCGACGCCCAGGCCACAGCAGCCGATCTGCACCAGACCTACGGCGACTTCGTGGCGCTGCACGTCGGTGCCCTGCCCTACCCACCCGAGCCACCATCAGCGAGCACCAGGCGAACGGCTGGCCCTCCAGACGAAAGGGAACCGGCGAACCCGGCTGAGATGCACATCGCGCTGGAGTCACCGCTGACGATAAGGAGCGGCCAGACGCGCATGCACGGGCTTCTGCTCACCAACCTCGGGACTGAGGACATCCATGTCCCTACCAACGGCAACCTCACCGCGAGCATCGTCGACGACGCCGGGACGGTTGTCGGCGGATACAGCGGCCCAGAGCCCGCACCGCTGATGGTTTACACAGCCGGCCCTTCCGAGACCGTCCGAATACCGCTGCTTGTCGGCACCGCGAGCTACCGGCCTGAACTCGGTTATGCGATCCCACCAGGAACCTGGCATCTGACCGCCCCGCTGAACCTCGACGACGGTCGCCGGCTCACGACACCTGCGCTCGAACTGACGATCACCGACTGAGCCGTCGCAACAACGGACGCGGAGTTGATCCTGCAGTGCGTTCGAGACGGGCCCGACCCCAGTTCGTCGCGCCACTCCCCCACCGGAGACCGCTACTCGACGGGAGTTCAGCTGTGGCTCATGGCTCGGGGATTTGATTGGTTACGCAGAACGGGTGACCGGGCGGGGTCGATCAGCACTCGCCATCGATCCGGGCTCGGTTGAACAGAAGCTCGAGTTGCCCCCCAGGGCGACGGCGCCCGCTCGCCTCCATGAAGATCCGTGACGGCGAGCTCGAGGTGCAGCTGCTTGGGGACCTCCCCTGTGGGCCAGTCCAGTCGGCGATGCTTGGCGTCACGCCGGACTCTGATGAGCACGGCGGCGCCGCGTAACGCGACGAAGGCGTCGTTCTGCCCGATGATCTGCAACCCGGGCAGATCCCGCCAGAACTCCGCCTATGGGAGCGGGTCAATCGCGTCGGGGGCTACAGTGGCGAGTCGAACACTTGCAGGTCAGTCGATTGCCCCAGTGCCGGTCGCTTCCCGGGGTCCTGGAACTTCCTAGGCCCCGCCGCGCCACACCTTAATTGCAGGCTCTACCGCGTCGCTGATCTGAACGCCAGCGCGGCGCAGCAATTGGACCAACTCCCACGTGTGTGTGCCCCAGAAGTAGAAGTCGCTGCCGTCTGCGGCGGTGAAGGCAACTCCCACGCCGAATACCATCCCCGACCTACGCACCAGTAGACCCGCTTCAGCTCGTCAAACCGGGCGGCCAACCGCGGAGCGCCGCCGAACCTGCCGAACACGCGTAGACGCATCGACACCATTGTGGCGTTCACCTCAACCACCGCTAACGGCGACGAGACATCGACCCTCGACCACTCGCCGGGTACGTTCGCGGCGCCCACCACCCGAAACGGTAAGTCATCACCGTTCGACGTGGAGACCTCATGGGTTGATCGGCCGCAACCCATCCCCCAAATCCTCCTCTTGCGTCGTTTGCGAGTGTCGACACCTATCTTTTCCTGCGGAACAGTCCAAATTTACTATCGAGGAACAGCATCACGGGGACCAGGACTACTATCACGATTACTGCCACCACCGTCCGCATACGTCAACTCTCCTTCACCATGAATAGCTGAGACTCCGCTGCACTTGGTGCAACGGTCGAGCAGGGATTCAGGCGGTGGTCTTCTGATTCTTGAGGGCCGCGGCGGCCGTCATCGCCCCCTTGGGTGCGGTGATCTGTTGATCGGTGCCGTAGTTGGTGAAATCGAGTTCACCCTTGCTCGCCGCAGCTTTGTCCACGATTTGCAAAGGCACCGGCGAGGCGGCGTCGGCCACCGTCAGGGTGCTGCCATCCTTCTGAGTCAAGACCAAGGCCTTCTTACCGTCCAGGGTGGTCTTCTTCACGCCGGGCCCAAGGGGAGAGTCGGTGGAGTTCAAACCGGCGGCGATGCTCTGCAAAGTCAACGAGTCCAGCACAGCGCTCGATCCGCTCGATTCGATCCATTTCCCGGCCAGCCCGGCGGCTTTGCTCCCGGCAATTTTGGCCCAGAAGGCGGCCGGTGCCTTGATGTAACCCTTCGATCCGACCTTGACGATGTTGACGACGATCCCACCCGATGTTTCCGTCCCAGACGTGTTGTTGCCTTGGAACCGCAGATCCAGTTTCTGCTGCTGCCCTTGCTCGGTGACCGTCCCCTTGATGTCCACCGACGAGGCGTTGAACAGCGCCGACTTGGCGTCCTTGAGGACCTCGGCAGGGGATTTGCTTCCCTCACTGCCACCACCGCCGGAAGAGGCGGTAGTGCTACTGGTTCCGCTGCCACCGGATGCCGAACTGCTCGAAGGTGAGGCGCTGCCCGCGGAACTGGACGACCCGGCCGATCCGGACGAGCCACACGCTCCCAAACCCCCCACCATCAGAATTGACAAGCTATAGACCAGAGTGTTTCGCGTCGCACTCACGTGATGTTCCTTCCCCCACCGGGACCCTCCCACGAGGGGCCGCCATCGTGGGCGACCGTAGCAGCTAACAAGGCGCGCTGGGGGCCACGCTTCGGCTCTCGCCCGCGCAAGAATTTGAGCATCGGATCTCGCACAAGCGAACACGGATCGCGGATCTGAGCATGCCCAGAAAGCGGCACCGATGACAACGGCCACGCCAGCCGTTCGGCACGCGGAGCGTGCCACAACCGGATTGTCGGCGGTGCCGGGTGACAACGAGTCAGCCAGCTCGTTCCTTAACTACTCAGCTGGACGGCGCTCGAGGTTTCGAGGATTGTGCGCAAGCGGATGCCCAGTGTCGTTGAGAGTCGAATCGTCCATTTCTTGCTGCAGCTTCCGTTGCCATAGCCGATGTCACTTTGGACGAGGACCCGCGTGCGCGTCGGGTTTGTGGCGGTGATGAGACCGTCGACACAGCTGGGCAGAGTCCAGCTGGCCGATACGTGCCCGTCGACATTCATCCGTACGAGCCGCGATGGCGAGAGCATCCCTGACCCGGATTCCTGCGCCGCCACGATCCCTGACGTTGTCCAGGCGGGTGCCAAGTAGCCGTGCTCGCTTGGGTCGGGAACCCGACGTGCCGTAGCAAAATCGAGCTTGGTTGAGTCGAAGATGACCACCTGGTCACGGTTTCCGCTGTACCCAGCGGCGATCTGGTGCCCGTTGGGACTCCAGCTCAAACCGAACAGCGGGTGCCCGGGCGTATCGGTCGCGGTGCGGGTGCCGCGCCCGGTGGCGAGGTCCAATACGACGATGACACTGGGATTGAACATTTCCGGCCCGGCGCAGATGCTCTTACAAGTGGACACAACGCACCTCGGGTGCGTCAGATACGCCAGCCGGCTGCCATCCGGGCTCACCGTGATGCCGGTGACGTCCTCGGTGAGGTGGTCCAACACGGTGACGTGCCCGGTTTCGGGATCCACTCGTTCGACAGTGGCTCGACACCCCGTGGTCAGCGCGACGATGAGTGCCCCCGAGCGCTCCCGTGTTGCTGAGACGGTCGTCGCGGCGCGGCTGTGTGCGGAGGTGATCAGCAGCCCGCCATCATCGATGCCACGTATCTGCACCTGCCCGCCGCGCGCCGGATCGTTGATGGTGGTGACGAACGTGTCCGATGGATCTAAAGGCGACGTGTGCAACGCGGTCTTCGACTGGTGGACGCTTCGGGGCTCCGGTGCTGTGCGAGGGCCCGGTTGGGACGTCAGTCCGCATCCGGCCAACGCGACAACAGCCACGGCAGACACGAGGGCACTCGGGCCGATTCGGCAACATTTGGCAGCAAAGCTGCGCACCTGTCTCACGTCCCTGATCATCGCGCGGCACACGGATTCATAGCCGCACACCTGGCAGTTCGACCCCAAATTGCAACAGGCGAACAGGCCCGATCGGCGATGGGCGACTGGGTCTTAGACATTCTGGCTGTTCTGAAAATGCCACCCCAACAATCATTGTGTTCACACTGTTCCGCTACCAGATTCGCTGAACGCAGTGATCCCGTCGTTCTGCACCACTTCGTGCCAGAATTCGCGAATGAAGAACCGGCCGGCTGCGCGATCTATCACGACGGTCGCGGTGTCGATAGCGGCCGTGTTGGCCTCGGCGACCGGGTGCTCCACCCCCTCGGATGCGACCACTGCTCCGGTCCTGGTCGCGACCAGCATCAACCACGGCTACCGCGTGGAGGCTGTCGCATGGATGCAGGAAGGCAACCTGTGCGCGGCGTGGGATTCGGTCGCGGCGGCTGCTAAGCCACCGACCCCCGTACAGGTTAAGAACGACGACCGCGGCTACCGCGGCTGCGGGTTCGAGGATGGCTCCGCCGTAGGTGCCTCGTACGTGGACAAAGCGAACGGCTCGGTAGACGTCCCGGACGATGTCATGCCCATCTACTTCGGCCCGCTCCCGCCACACGCGGTTGCGGTCAGGGTCGGCTTGCGAACGATCCCGGCGCGAACCGCCACGAAGCAGATGTTCGCCGGAATCCTTCGGAAGTACTGGACCTACAGTCCGGCCACCCCCGCACAAGACCTCGTTTTCCCGGACCAGAACCCCGTGGTGCCCGTCGACAGAGACGGCACACCGGTCAAGTACGCAAAGTCCTACGACCCGACCTTTTGATCGAGCGCCAACGAGTCATCTACGCTCGGCGTCCCGACGGACGAACGGGGCACAGCCACTGCAGGTGGCGCAGCGGGTCGTGATCCCCACCCGCGCAGTGATCCCGCACGGAGCGCGGTCGCTGTGACCGCGTCCGCGAACCGATCCCTCAGTGCGACGCGTCTGCCGTACGCGCGATCGGCGACGCATGCTCAACGGCGGCTTGAGATCGGGTTGCGTCGGGCAGAGGGCGTAACGATGTGGTGCGACCATGAAGCAGTGGGGCATGACGCTCGAACCTTGACCTTCGATGGGCACCGGCTTGCCTACCGCGTGCATGGCAGCGGGCCGGCACTGGTGATCGTCAACCAGTACTGGCGCGCCGAGGACGAGGTTCACACCCAACTGTTGAGCGATCGATGGCAGCTGTTCCACATCACGCCCGTCGGCTACGGCGAAAGCGCTCGAGTACCGGGCTATGCAGGTGAAGCGTTGTGCGATCAGGTCCTGGCTGTGCTCGATCGCCATGAAGTCGAACGGTGCGTCATCTGGGGCTATTCGGCGGGCGGCGCGATGGCCGCGTGTGTTGCACGAGCGACGACGAGGGTCTCAGCGATGGTCTGCGGCGGCTATAGCTTGTTCGATCCGCTCACGCCCGGCACCCTGCGGCAACTGGACCACAGGCTGCGACCCGATCACGCGAGCCGCAGCCTGTGGTGGTGGGTCAACAGGTTTGACTGGAGCAACGAAGTGGCCACCATGCCGTGCGCCAGCTTGTTTTACTGGGGCAGCGACGACCGGCAGATGGCGACCAAGCTGCGGCGCGCGCAGAACCAGCTGCTGCTGGGCGATGCCGAGTTCGTCGAGTTCGCTGGACTCGACCACGCTTCCTGCAACACGCACGACGCTCTTCGCGAGCACGTGATCCCGATGATCACGGAGCGTCTGCGGTCTCGAGCCGGTCGTAGCGACTAAACCAAACCCACACGATCGCCAAACCCCGATCACGACGACATGGACATACAGGACGAGATGCCGGTCGACGTGCCCCGCCTCGGCCCGAAGTGCGGTCGGGCCTTCGTCTGTTGTGGCGAAGACCAGGATGCGTGCGGCCGAACGCCAGGTGTGGGCAAGCTCGTGAGCAGGGACCGCATAAGGGAGCGCGGTTGACTCCGGCGGCAATCCCATCGTCGCTGCCCCTAAAGCGACTGCGCCCCGACCGGCGGTCGGTCATTTCGTGGGGTCAGCCGACCAGCACCCTGGGGTGCGGTCGATAGCCATCATCGGCTATCCGACCACGGGTCCCCCGGTTGCCCAGGAGACTGTGGCGATGTCGATGTGCCGCACCACGTTCTTGGTCCCGGAGCCCGAAGTGATGTACTCGTAGGCGATGTAATGGGTGCCGTTGGTGGTCGTGACTTCCGCGGCGCCCGGGCCGTACCCGTACTTGGCGCCCGAGGTCATCACGGGGCGCGGATTGGCGAGCAGGCCTAGTTTCGCGCCCTGCCACACTTGCGTGTAGTAAGCGTTCTTTCCGGTGGCGGTGTTGAATGCGCCCCGCGATACGAAAAGCCACAGACGGTTCTTCTGGTAGATCAGGCTGGGGGCTTCGATGACCGTGTTCTGAATGGGGGTCAGCGGGAACGGTCCCTTCCTCGCGGTGAGGGTGACCGGCTTGCCTGATGAATGATAAGTAATCGCTTCGGCCATGATCTGGTACTGGCCACCGGGGAATCCGACGACGTGTCCGCGCCGCCAGGCCAGGTACGACGTACGCGCCGCGGCTGAGTAGTAGGTGGTGGGGTCGATCGCCTCCCACCCCTGACGGATGTCAGCATCACATTTCAGGGCAGAATAAGCGGTGAACCCACGATCGGGTGCGGTCGACGCGGCGACATATACGTAGTGTTCTGTGTTGTTGCGCGCGGAGTTGTTCGTACTCTTGGCGGTGAAGAACAATACGTACCGGTGGGAGTTGTAAACCACATGCGGAGCCCATTCCAGGGAGTACCCCCGGAAACTGATCGTCCGGTCGTACGCGTAGCCGCGGCCGGGGCTGCCGCTTCGGTACACGGCAATCCCTCCGGGGCCGGTGGCGTACAGGTAGTAGTAGCCGCCGTGCTTGCCAGCCAACAGGCTTGGGTCGGCCACATTCTTGTCGGTGATCTTGGAACCGATCCTCGGAGCCGGGTACGACGCCGCAGCGTGGGCGGCGGGTGCCACCCCAACTACGGTCATCGCTGCTATCGCCCCTGCCGCCGCTGCCCTCGAACGCCGTCCCATAACTGTCCCCTGCTGCCGCGCTACCAGATTTAGCCACGTTGCTCGTGCTCTCACCCGATGTCAAGCACCCTCGGTCACCCTGACCACGCCCCGGCGAAGAATGATGTGGTGCCCAGCGTGGATCCGGGCCGGCGCAGTCCGAAGGTCGATCCCTTTGTGGGCATCGGCAGCTAGCAACCGGTGACCGGGTGTGTGGCTGCAGTCACGGTCGCCTGGAAGTCCCAAGGAGAGGGCGCCGCATCGCTGGGTCCACCCAGCAATTGAATTGCTGCTTTTGACCCGTTCGAACGCTTCCGCTTCCAGTACCACGCACCGTCTGACGAGTCACTGTCAGGAACCCAACCCAGTTTGTGCAGCGAGGCGTTGATGGCGGAGACCGTCTGGTCCGGCGACTTGACGTGATCGAACTGCGCGGTCACGGTCACGTCGTCCCATCCGTAGGTCGACTTCACACCGTCGCACGAGTCCCAGTTCGGCGGGACAAACTGTTGACCGAAGATATGCACGGTCGACGGGATAGCCGACAGTGTGGGTTTTAACTGAGCCATCAACCGCCCGTGAGGGTGCGGATTTCCAATCGCTCTGGGTAGACCACCACCACAGGCGCACAAAGCACCCGTTACCAACAAGACAACGCAGCCGCCCTCAATCAGCCTGCCGCCCATGCCTCGACGTTCCCCCATGGGGACATCCTGACACGGGCACATACGACATCGTGGTCCTCTTGCACGGACGGAGTTGTTAGCGATTGCGTGGCGACCGCGGCCGCGGCCGCCTCCCAGATCTATGACCATCCTTCGAGCGCCACCCGTGTCTCTCCGAAGGATCGGCCCGCGGAGCGTGCCACAACACGATCGGCTAACGGGTCGGCGGGTGTCGGCGCCACCATCTCTGACGTTTGACCATGGCTCCTCTGGCAAGTGCAGCCGCGAGATGGTCGGTCACGGTGTCGGCCGCGTTGCCGAGTTTCTCCTCGGTCGTAATTGACGGTGACGCGAGTAGCTCCGCATCGCCTAAGCCGGCCTAGACGACTTTACGGATCGCCACCCAGTCATGATCGGTGCCCATGCCCGCAAGTGTCGGGGGTTCACTCATGCGGGGGAGACTTCTCCGGACAGTCAGTTTCGGCTCTTTCCCTCGGCTAGTTCGCCGTCGGCTGACCAGTACACCGTTGCTCTCCACCACGAGCCGTATTCGGTGATCTCATCGCCGGAGATGTGCACGTCAAGCACCTGGCTCGTCGCGAAGTCGGCGCCCTCGATGCTGTCGGCGAGGCGACGCAGCAAGAGAGGGAGGTCATTGGACGTGGGTCCTTGTGCGTTGCACACGCTGAAGTGACGGCAGGGGTAAGAAGGAGAAGCCATCCGGTGAGTATCCAGGTCACCAATCACAGACCTACCCACGTGATCCGCTTCAGCCCGAGTGCCGGTGTGGTTCACCAGGCGGGGCTCGGCACGCAGCAATTGGGAATCGATGCGACCCTGAGCCATGCGCTGGTGGCGACGGGAAGTGATTCGTGTGGTTTCAGGTCCTTTGGGCCCGATGGAGCCCGTGTTGTCCGCTGAGGAGCGTGGCAGTGTGACGCCAGCACACCGCCAGCTCATCTCTACTCTCACCCAGAGCCAAGAACTCGAATGGTCTGGTGTGGCGCTGTTGTCATGCCTGCGGTGGTTGTGCACCAGCACGCTGACGGAGGCGCCCGAGGTGCAGGTGGATGGGGCGTGGACCGATGGGTCCGAGACGTTCTGTGTCGTGTACCGGGTGCCTTACGGGCCCCCGAGGGGGGTCGGGTTTTGGTGTCACCGCGCTGAAGGCAACCCGATCGGAACGATTGATTCTGATGGCGACGACTCAGAACCCGTGGAATTCGGGCGGCAGGTCGCCGATTTCGAGATCGGAGAACCCCTTGGCTCGAGGGTTATGCGACTACGGCGGGACGAGCACGGTGTGGGGTGGTGGGGGTCCTTGGTCGACGACCTTCCTGTTCGGTCTTCGACACAGAACTAGACCCCTTGGTGCCACTCAGCGCATGTTGGCGATCCGTGGCTAAGTTCTCAGCCCGTCCCGTTTAGGGAAGCGTCGACGGGACGCCCTGGCGGCACGCGACTGTGCCAGCCGGTGAGTTGCGCCAATCATCCCGCAAGACCCGTCCGGTGACGCATCCCGGTCAGGGGAGGTCAAGCGAGAAACCCGAAGAGTTCTCATGCCGCTTGTCCCCCACCCGGCACAAGCCGCATAAATAGGCCGCCATCTCGTCGAATCGCTACCAAGCTGCTGCGGAGGTCAAGAAGTCACCGGCGACGAGCGGCGGGTGCCACCGACCGGACATCCGCCGCACTCTGAAGAACTACCTTGCCCGCCACCTGTGGCACGTCGTGGAACGCCACGAGACCCTTTAACCGCCCACGGATAGTGGCCTCTGACCCCGGTTGACCCACTGCCACCAAGAACGACCGGAAAGCGTCTTCGCTGCGGCCGTGACCACTATGGTTCGGCCTGTGAGGGGTCAGAATATTCGAGGAATCGCAGCCCTGCTGGCTATCGTTGTCCTCCTGGCGGCTGCCGTGTCAGCAGTTCGCTACCGCCACGCCTACGGCACCTTCAACGTGGCGGTTCGACCCGTACACCTCTATATCGGCGGATACCGTTTCGAACCAATAGACCAGGTTGACCTCTCGCCCCAGGAGCTCGCCAGGTTCCGCCCAGGAGCGCCCCACCTGCACTCCGTCGGCACATGGTCTCTGCTCCCGGTTGTCGGCGGACGATCCAAAAACGTCATTACACCGGACACCGGCAAATGCATCGCCTTGGCTGCCATCGAACTTGGGCACAATCACCGAGCGTTTTACGCGATGGAAGACATCGCCAACAACCCTGCCTGCGGCGTCTGACAGCCACGTCGGAGGACTCCGCACTTGACGACGCTCTATGGGAGCGTCGTTACCGAACCGGCCTCAAACACAGTTCGTGCCGGTGCCATGCCGGTAGGTTCACCGTCATGACCGCCCCAGGCGCCGACACGATGTCGATCGGCCGACGTGTCGACCGTCGTTAGCCGACCGCGCCATTGGCCGCGGAAGGCCACTCTCGCGGCGGTCAGCGCGGTCCTCGTGGTGTGCACCGCGGTCGCGCTACTTCTGGGCGCTCTCGACCATCGGTACGGCCCCATCCGGGGCGGCAGCTTCAGCGGCCCGGTGTCCAACGACTTGGCCCTCAGCAGCGAGGACTCCTCATACCGCCTCACCTTGGCCCCGAGAACCGCGGGACAGGTGATCGGCTCCCTCTACAACCCCGGGTCGCACGCCGTGACGATCCGTTCCGCCAGCGCCGGGGACATGGCGCCCGCAATCGGCGTGCAGTGGTCGGTCTTCCACACAGTGCCCGAGGGGTCGGCCTTCGGAGTCGACACACCCTGGCACTCATTCCCGGCCACGATCCCCGCGCAAGGATTCATCCGCCTGCTCCTCACGCTGCACCGACCCAGCACCTGCCCACCGAACGCCAGTTTCCGCAGTGACAGCACCTTCGACGGTTCGCTGCTGCTGCGGTGGAAGTCCTTGCTGCGAACCCACACGACGTTCGCCGACAACGTCACCCTGCCCATCAAGATCTGCTGACCCGCCCAGCACACGGGAACACGCTGCCAACCGCAATCACCTGTTGATGGAATGGGATCCGAGTCGGACAGATGAGCTCGAAATCCCGATCGGGACCTCAGACCACCACCTCTAGGCCCGTTGTCGGTGTCGTTCTGGGGTCCCCAGAACGACAGCCAGCATTCGCACGGCAGCCACATCGCACGCCATCGACGCACAGACCTCGAAGGCCAACCTCTAGCGCCGTTTCGACGTCTCAGGAACAAAGCTGGGACTAGCGTCGGCACGCAGGAGAAGTATCGCGATAGCCACCCGGCCATTGAGGAAAGCGTGGCCACATGAAAACCGTCCGTCTCCCGCTGGTGTCCATCGCGTTGCTCGGGTTTGCATCGCTCTGCGGCTGCGGCTCCGAATCGCGCCCTCCCGCGCAGGCCGCGCCCTGGGCCCCCCTTGCCCGGGGAACGATTACCGGACTGGACCTCGGGTCCTTCTCCTGCTTCGTATCTGCCGCTACGCCAGGCTCAACTGCCCCGAGGCCGGCCATCGCGGCCGTAGCGGATAGTCACGGGCGATGGGCGTGGAGAATGCAACCCAGGACGAACTACGTTTTCACAGCAACAAGCCACGACAAGCTCGGGAGCACCGTGCCCGTGTTCCAGGGCTCGAGCTTGAAGATTTTCGCGCCGACGTCCGCCCGCGAGATGAGTGTCGCAATCCACGTCGCGAAGGCGTAGACCGATCCGACGAGGACGATCGGTCATGACACTTCGTCTAAGAAATGACCGGTAATCGGGACTGCGACAGATGGATGATCGAGAACGCCGGCCCGATTGGTCTTTGTCCACCACCGCCGCGCTAAGCCCATGGCGCGTACGTGGCGGGCCGCCGAATTTGATCGGCGCCGGGTACTGCGTCAGTCGGCGGGCGTGCCTACCGGGACGGGCTTCTCCGCCGCCAGGCTGTTGCCGGCCGGAATCGTCGAGCAGGTGCTGGGCGCCGGGACGCCGGCGAAACGGGCCTGCACCCACGCCGCCGCCGTGGTGAGCCAGGTGATGCCCACATCGGTGTGACCCAGCGCCCCGAACTCGGTGTACTGCACGGCGTTCCCGGCCGCGCAGTACCTGCGAGCGATGCTGCGCACATCGCCGGTGACCATCACGCCGTCCCCGGTGCCGTACTTCGCCGACGGCTGGGTGCCCTCGCCGACGCCGTACGCGCCCTGCAGGATCTGGAACGGGATGGTCGGCGACGGGGCGAGCCCGGCGTTGACCTTGTTCAGGACGGCGGCCAGTCCCGGGATCGAGTCGGGGTTGGCGTACTGCGGCTTCACGAGCTGCTGGAACGTCAGTCCGGGGTACTTGCCCTCCGCGTCGCCGATGCCCGCGTTCTTCGTCGCGCCGAGCACGGCCTTGCCGTACGTCGACAGGTAGGGCGACAGGTCCATGGCGAACCCGCGCTCGAGCCCGTTGATCGCGAGCAGGGCGACCCCGCTCCACTTGGTCGAGCCGTTGACGTACTTCAGGTTGTGCGCCGGGTCGACGTAGACGCCGCCCTCGGTCGCCCCGACCAGATGGCGGTTGATGTCGGGCGCGTACGACGGCGCCAGTTGCGCGGCCCACTCCGTCGCGATCGACCCGCCGGAGTAGCCCATCATCGCGAAGTCGGTGTTCGATCCCAGACCGAGCGCGCTCGACTTGCCCACGGCCCGCATCGAATCCAACGTCATGTAGCCGTTCTCCGGACCGATGGTGTAGTGCGGCACCTGACCCTCGAAGTCCGGGACGTTCACGTCGTAGCCGGCGCTCAACAGGGAGGTGAACGCGAGCTGCTCCTCCGCGAAGGTCTGCGCGCCGGGCGAGGTCGACCCCGCGATGCTGCGCGACGGGCTGTCCGCGACGTTGAGGGAGTCGTAGAACGAGTTGTAGGTGACGACCTTGTGAGTGACGTCGGGGACGGGCGAGTGGATCACGCTCGTCACGTTGGCGACGGCCTGACCCGTCTGGGTGCGGGTGCGATAGAGCAGCTGGGTGACCTGCACGGGCGTCGCGATCCCCTGCACGTGGTAGGTGATCGTGCGGCTCTTCAGCACGGTGCCCGGCGCGAACGACGCGAGCGTGCGAGCGCCGGTATAGGCGTAGAACGGCCCGGTGCGCTCCCATCCGCCCTTCGACTGCGGCGTCGCCGCGTGTGCCGGGAGGGAGCCCGTCGCGATGGCACCTGCGGTCATGAGCAGCGCGGCGGTGGCGACGCCGTAGCGGCGTAGAGAGGTGGTTCGCATCAGGATCCTTCGCGGAGAAGTCAGCGCCGATCGACGATGTGTCGTGGGTCACTGTCGTGCTGTCGAGGCTACCTTCGGGTAACCCGCCCGACAAGGCCATCGCCGGCGAGGCCGTGCCCGGCACGCCCGGAAGTGACACGATGCAGGTGTGGGCCTGGACATCACCGCCGCCCGGCCGTGGCCGGCACTGCTGGATCTCCCCTGGGAGACCCCGCTCGAAGACTGGCCCGAGGACCTGCTGGCCGCACTTCCGCGCGGAATCTCCCGTCACGTCGTGCGATTCGTGCGCATCGAGGGCCGGATCATCGCGGTCAAGGAGATCAAGGCCGATATCGCCCGCCGGGAGTACTCGCTGCTGCGCAATCTGCGCCGCCTCGACCAGCCTGCGGTGGAGGCCGTCGGCATCATCGCCGGGCGCGTCGACGTGCACGGCGAACCCCTCGACGCCTGCCTGCTGACCCGACACCTTCAGTTCTCCCTGCCGTACCGCGCGATGCTCAGCCAGGCGCTGCGGTCCGGCACGGTGCAGCGTCTGATCGACGCGCTCGCAGTGCTGCTCGTGCGACTGCACCTGAACGGCTTCTGGTGGGGCGACGTGTCGCTGTCGAACACCCTCTTCAAGCGCAACGCCGGCGAGTTCGCGGCCTACCTGGTGGACGCCGAGACCGGAGAGCTGCACAACCGACTGAGCGACGGCCAGCGCGCCCACGATCTCGACATCGCCCGGGTCAACATCGCCGGCGAGCTCATGGATCTGCAGGCAGGCGGGCTGCTGTCGGACGAGATCGACGCCATCAGCGTCTCCGAGCGGATCATGACCCGGTACGCCGAGCTGTGGGCCGAGCTGACGCGCGTCGAGACCATCGACCGCGGCGAACGCTGGCTGGTGGACGAGCGCATCCGACGCCTCAACACCCTCGGCTTCGACGTCGGCGAGCTCGACATCGAGACCGATGTCGACGGCACCCGGATCCGCATCCAGCCGAAGGTGGTCGACGCCGGGCATCACTCGCGGCGGTTGCTGCGGTTGACCGGACTGGACGTCGAGGACAACCAGGCCCGGCGACTCCTGAACGACCTGGACTCCTTCCGCGCCGCGCACGACCGCCAGAACGATGACGAGGAGATCGTGGCGCACGACTGGCTCACCACGATCTACGAGCCCATCACCCGCGCCGCGCCGCGGGATCTGCGCGCCAAGCTGGAGCCGGCTGAGCTCTTCCACGAGGTGCTGGAGCACCGGTGGTACATGTCGGAGAAGCTCGAGCGCGACGTCTCGATCGACGAAGCGGTGCGCGACTACGTGGACTGGGTGCTGCCCGACAAACCGGACGAACGGTCCGTGGTCGGCGTCGACACCCAGTCGATCCCCGTACGCGCCAGGGACTGAGGTGCCGGTGAGCCCGAAAGGGACTCGCGCGGCACGCGGTCCCACTACTGTGCTCCGCACTGACCACAACGTCGACGGGGATCACGCATGAGCAACAACGACAATCCGTGGGAACAACCTCCGAGCGGTGAGGGCGAGCCTTCGGGCTACCCCCAGTACGGCGGGCAGCCGAACCAGGGCGGATACGGCCAGCCCCCCGCTCAGGGTGGCGATTACGGCCAGCAGGGCGGGTACGGCCAGCAGGGCGGCTACGGCCAGCCCCCCGCCCAGGGCAGCGAGTACGGCCAGGCACCGGTGCAGGGCGGTGGCTACGGGTCCCCGCAGCAGTACGGCGGCGCGCCCCTGGCGACGCAGAGCGGTCTGTCCGGCTGGGGCAAGCGGGCCGGGGGCCTCCTGATCGACGTCATCGTGCCCGGTTTCGTGGTCTACATCGTGGTGATCGTCGCCTCGGCCATCAACGGCAAGCTAGGGCTCCTCGTGGGCTTGATCCTCTACCTGGGGCTGCTGGCGTTCCACATCTGGAACCGTTGGCTGAACGGCGGCCGGACCGGACAGACGTTGGGCCGCAAGCAGTTCGGCACCAAGCTGATCGGCGAGGAGACGGGGCAACCGATCGGCCCGTTGACGGCCTTCGTACGCGACATCGCGCACCTCGTGGACACCGTGATCTGCTACATCGGGTGGCTCTTCCCGCTGTGGGACACCAAGCGGCAGACCCTGGCGGACAAGATCATGAAGACGGTGGTCATCGACGTCCGCTGAGCGCGCGACGACTCACACAAGCAGCGACGAGCCCGCATCCTCTCCGGAGGGTGCGGGCTCGTCTGCTGCGGGGATCAGCGCTCGTGGTCGGGTGCCAGCGCACCCGACAGGTGGTCGTAGGCCACGTGGGCGTGTAACCGCACCCCGGTGGCCAAGGTGTCGTCGTCGGCGTAGAAGTGCGGGTTGTGGTTGGAGGCCACGCCGCGCCCGCCGGGGATCGGCGTCAGGTCGGTGCGGTCGTCGTTGAACCGGGTGTCCTGCACGCCGAGCATGACGTAGAGGCCGCCGTACGCGTTCACGAACTCCGAGACATCGTCGTAGCCGAGGGTGGGCGGCGTCTGGATCACGTTGTCCTCGCCGCCGACTCGCCGCAGCGTCGGCAGACCGGCGTCGACCCACGCCTGGGTGTGGTGCACCGCCGGCACGTCCTGCAGGAATTGCGTGGTCGCGGTGCACCCGTACGCCGCAGCGCTGTGCTCGGCCAAAGTAGCGACCCGCTCCTGCACCTGGGACATGTCCGATTCGACGGAACAGCGGATCGTGCCCCACAGCGTCACCGTCTGGCCGATCACGTTGAAGCGCCCGACGTCCTGCACGTGCCCGATGCTCACCGTCACCGGATTGAACGCGTTGACCTGTCGGTAGATCTGGCCGATGCCGGTCAGGACGGCTCCCGCCGCGGGCATCGGGTCCACACCCATCCACGGAGTCGACCCGTGCACCTGCTCGCCGGTGATCTCGGTCTTGATCAGGCAGGAGGCGCCGTACTGGTTGCCGACCCGATACCCGATCACGCCCTTGGGCAGGGGTCCGACGTGCATGCCGAAGACCATCGTCGGGTCGACGCCGTCGAGCGCACCCTGGGCGATCATCTCCCTGGCGCCGCCCTTCTCGGTGACCGGCGGACCCTCCTCGGCCGGCTGGAACACGAACACCACCGTGCCCGGCAGCTGGTCCCGGACCCCTGCCAGCACCGTCGCCGCACCGAGGAGCATCGCTGTGTGGCAGTCGTGCCCGCAAGCGTGCGACACCGGGAACGGGCCGCCCGGGTACTCCTCGTCGACCACCGTCGAGGCGAACGGCACCCCGGACAGGTCCTCGACCGGGAGCGCGTCGATGTCCGCCCGCAGCACGATCACCCGGTCACCAGGGCGCCCGCCGCGCAGGATGCCCACGACGCCGTGCCCGGCGATGTCGGTGCGGACCTCGTCCAGGTCGAGGGACCGTAGGTGGTCGGCGATGAACCCGGCGGTCTTCACCTCACGGTTGGACAGCTCCGGATGCTCGTGCACGTGGTGGCGCCAGCGCACCACGTCATCGGCGACCTGGTCGACTCCGCGATCCAGCTCGGCGTACACCTCGGCATCGGTCACGGCACCTCCACGGGCGTCGGATGTGGTCAGGACCTCGTCGCGCGCTTGCGGGCGATCTCGTAGAGCGCGACGGACGCCGCGATGCCCGCGTTGAGCGACTCGGTGCTCGCGCTCATCGGGACCGACACGATCTGGTCGCAGTTCTCCCGGACGAGCCGGGACAACCCCTTGCCCTCCGAGCCCACGACGACGACCAGCGGCTCGGTCGCCAGCTGTACGTCGGGCAGCTCGACCTCGCCGTCCATGTCGAGCCCGAGGACGAAGAACCCCGCCTTGCGGAAGTCCTCGAGGGTGCGGTTCAAGTTGCCCGCGAGGGCAACGGGCACCCGCGCCGCGGCGCCGGCCGACGTCTTCCACGCCGACGCCGTCATGCCGACCGACCGTCGTTCGGGCACGATCACGCCGTGTCCGCCGAAGGCACCGACCGAGCGGAGGATGGCGCCGAGGTTGCGGGGGTCGGTGATCCCGTCCAGCGCCACGACGAGCGGGATCCCGGGTGCCTCGGGATCGAAGAAGTCGTTGGGGTGCGCGTAGTCGTAGGGCGGCACCTGCAACGCCAGACCCTGGTGTACGGCGCCGTCGGTGATCCGGTCGAGCTCACCGCGCGGGGTCTCCAGGATGGGAATGGCCCGGTCCGCGGCCAGCTTCAACGCGCTGCGGACCCGGTCGTCGGACTCGATGCGCCCGGCGACGTACATCGCGGTCGCGGGGATCTCGGCCCGCAGCGCGTCCAGCACCGAGTTGCGGCCGGCGACGATCTCCGAGCTGGGCTTCTTCGAGCCCGAGCGACCACGCGACGGTCCGCGCGACGAGGAGCCGCCGCTGCCGCCACTTGATGAAGACTTGCTGTACGCCTTGTGATTGGGCCGCTCGGTCGCCTTCGGGGTCGGGCCCTTGCCCTCCAGTCCGCGTCGTCGCTGACCGCCGCTGCCGACGCTGGCGCCCTTGCGGCTCGCACCCTTGCGGATGGCGCCGCGGCGCTGGGAGTTGCCGGCCATGATGTGCTCTTTTCCTTGAAGTGCGTGGGCGCGATGGGTGTCGCGCGCGGGTCAGGTCTGTTCGGTGGTGGCCTCGGCCAGGGACCAGCGGGCGCCGTCGGCGGTGTCCTCGACGACCACACCGGCGGCCGCGAGCTGATCGCGCACCCGGTCGGCGGCGGCGAAGTCCTTGGCGGCTCGGGCCGCGGCACGTTGCTCGATCAGCGCGTCGACGAGGCTGCCGAGGGCGTGACCGCTGCGATCACCGCCGTCGGAGGCCCATTCGGGCGCATAGGGATTGACCCCGAGTACGTCGGTCATCGCGACGACCTGCAGGGCCAGCTCGCGTGCCTTCGCCGACTCGTGCTCGTCCAGGGCGATGTTGCCCTCGCGCACGGTGTCGAACACGACGGCGAGCGCACCGGAGACGTTCAGGTCGTCGTCCATCGCAGCCGAGAACGCCTGAGGCAGCCCAGCGTCGAACGCGGTCGGCGCACAACCCAGCGCCCGGTCGAGGAACCCCTCGATCCGTGAGACCGCGGCGGCGGCCTCATCGAGGGATCCCTCGTGGTATTCGATCGTCGAGCGGTAGTGCACCGCGCCGAGGTAGTAGCGCAGCACCAGCGGCCGCACCGTCTTGGTGATCTCGGTGACAGCCAGGGTGTTGCCGAGCGACTTGCTCATCTTCTCGCCGCCGAGCGTCACCCAGCCGTTGTGCATCCAGTAGCGCGCGAAATCCATTCCGGCCGCGCGTGACTGGGCCAACTCGTTCTCGTGGTGCGGGAAGCGCAGGTCGATGCCTCCGCCGTGGATGTCGAACGTCTCGCCGAGCCAGCGCCGCGCCATCGCCGAGCACTCCAGGTGCCAGCCGGGCCGGCCGCGACCGAACGGCGTCGGCCAGCTGGCCGACTCCGGCTCGTCACTCTTGCGACCCTTCCAGAGCGCGAAGTCGCGGGGGTCGCGTTTGCCGCGCGGGTCGGCGTCCGCGGCGTCCTCCATGTCGTCGATGTTCTGGTGGGTCAGCTCGCCGTACGCGGGCCAGGACCGCACGTCGAAGTAGACGTCGCCGCTGTCGTCGGGCGCGGCATACGCGTGACCCTTCTCGATCAGCGTCTCCATCAGCTCGACCATGTCGGTGACGTGGCCGGTGGCACGCGGCTCGTACGTCGGTCGGCCCACCCCGAGCAGGTCCAGGGCGTCGCTGGTCTGCCGCTCATGCTCGTAGGACCACGCGAACCACTGCGCGTCGTTGGCCCGCGCCTTGTCGAGGATCTTGTCGTCGATGTCGGTGACGTTGCGGACCAGTGTCACGTCGTACGCGTGCCCGATGGTCAGCCAGCGGCGCAGGATGTCGAACGCGACGGCGAAGCGGACGTGGCCGATGTGCGGGCTGCCCTGGGTGGTGAGGCCGCAGATGTAGAGCCCGACCCGGCCTTCCTGCAACGGCTGGAACTCACGCAGCTGCCGCGTGGCGGTGTCGTAGATGTGCAGGCTCACCCGCCGAGTTTATCGGGACCGCGCGGGCCCGACCGACCATCGCCGGCGCCCGAGTGGGTTGTGAGCGCCACGGTCACTTTCCTGCGACGGCGTACGGCGGGCGCGTGGGTTGTCGGCGCTTCGGTCACGTTCCTGCACGCGGCGCTCTCGCGCAGACGCCCGGTCAGGAGCCGGCGTCGATCCACTCCTGCAGGTGCGGGGCCTCATCGCCGATGGTGGTGGCGTCGCCGTGGCCTGTCAGCACCCGGGTCTGCGGCGGCAGGGTGAGCAACCGGTCCCGGATCGAATCGATGATGACCGGGAAGCTGCTGAACGAGCGTCCCGTGGCTCCCGGGCCTCCATGGAAGAGGGTGTCGCCGGTGAGGACGATCCCCAGGTCCGGGAGGTGGAAGCAGCAGGCGCCCGGTGAGTGACCGGGGGTGTGCAGCACCTCGATCCGCGCACCCGCCACGGTCTGGACGTCGCCGTCGGCGAGGTCGTCGTCGAAACGCTGCTCTGGATAGGTGAGCTCCCACAGCGGCCAGTCGTCGGGGTGCAGCGCGATGCGCACGTCGGGCTGCACCTGCTTGATCCCCGCTGCGGCATCGATGTGGTCGTTGTGCGCGTGGGTGCACCAGATCCCGGCGATCCGGCGTCCGGCGACGGCTGCCAGGATCGGACCGGACTCGTGGCCGGGATCGACGACCAGCACGCTGTCGTCGTCACCGATCAGCCAGACGTTGTTCTCCACGTCCCACGAGCCGCCGTCGAGCTCGAAGGCCCCCGACGTGGTGACCTTCTCCACCCGGACGCCGTCACGCTGTGCCACGACCTCGCTCACAGCACGACCACCGACCGCAGGACGACGTCCTCGCCGCCACCGTGCATCTTGTCGAACGCCGCCTCGACCTGATCGAGGCCGACCTGCTCGGTGACGAAGGTGTCCAGGTCGAAGCGACCCTGGCGGTAGAGGTCGATGAGCATGGGGAAGTCGCGCTCGGGCAGGCAGTCGCCGTACCAGCTGGACTTCAGGGCCCCGCCGCGGCCGAAGAGGTCGATCAGCGGCAGCTCCACCTTCAGGTCGGGCGTCGGTACGCCGACCAGCACGACCGTGCCGGCCAGATCCCTTGCGTAGAAGGCCTGTTCGTAGGTCTCCGGTCTGGCGACGGCGTCGATGACGACGTCGGCGCCGTTGCCTCCGGTCAGCTCGCGCACCCGCTCGACGACGTCCTCGGAGCGCGGGTCGATCGTGTGGGTGGCACCGAAGTGCTTGGCCAGCTCCAGCTTGCGCGGGTCGACGTCGATCGCGATGACGGTCGTCGCACCGGCGATGGACGCGCCGGCGACGGCGGCATCCCCCACCCCGCCGCAGCCGATGACGGCGACACTGTCACCGCGTGTGACACCACCGGTGTTGACGGCCGCGCCGAAGCCCGCCATCACGCCGCACCCGAGCAGGCCGGCCGCGGCGGCCGGTGCCGCGGGGTCGACCTTGGTGCACTGGCCGGCGGCCACCAGGGTCTTCTCCGCGAACGCGCCGATGCCGAGGGCCGGGGTCAGTTCGGTGCCGTCGGTGAGCGTCATCTTCTGACTCGCGTTGTGGGTGGCGAAGCAGTACCAGGGCTTGCCCTTCTTGCAGGCCCGGCACTGCCCGCACACCGCGCGCCAGTTGAGGACCACGAAGTCGCCGGGCGCGACGTCGGTGACGCCTTCGCCGACCGCCTCGACGACACCGGCGGCCTCGTGGCCGAGCAGGAAGGGAAAGTCGTCGTTGATGCCGCCCTCGCGGTAGTGCAGGTCGGTGTGGCACACCCCGCAGGCCTGCACCGCCACGAGCGCCTCGCCCGGCCCCGGATCGGGCACCACGATGTCGACCACTTCCACGGGCTGGTTCTTCGCGCGGGCGATGACGCCCCGAACGGTCTGCGGCATACCGAAACTCCCTCGATCGACGTTTCCCCCAACCTAGGCCGTCGCCATCGGAGCAGCAGGGTCAGGCGGTGCGCCGCCTGCGCAGGAACGGGTCGGTGAGCGCGTCGGTGGTGTACGCGTTGCCGTCGTCGGAGATGTCGGTGCCGGGCGCCACGATCTCGTCGATCCGGTCCAGCACCTCGGCGCTCAGGTGCACGTCAAGAGAGCTCAGCTGACTGTCGAGCTGCTCCATCGTGCGCGGCCCGATGATGGCCGACGTGACGCCCGGGTGCTGCATCACGAACGCCAGGGCCAGTTCGATCAGCGTGATCTCGGTCTGCTCTGCGAGCACCGCGAGGTCCTCGACCGCGTCCAGACGGCGCTGGTTCGCCGGGGTCGACAGGTCGAAGCGCTTGGGCATCATCTTGGTCCGGTTCGTCGTGGGCATCTCCTGCCCCTTGCGGAACCGCCCGGACAGCCAACCACCGGACAGCGGACTCCACGCGAGCACACCCATCCGGTACTTCTCGGTCACCGGCAACACCTCGCGCTCGATGCCGCGCGCCAGGATCGAGTACGGCGGCTGCTCGGTCACGAACCGCGACAGCGCGCGGTCGCGTGCGATGACCTGGCCCTCCACGATCCGGTACGCCGGGAACGTCGAGGAGCCGAACGCGCGGATCTTGCCCGCCCGCTGCAGGTCGGTCAGAGCCGCGATGGTCTCGTCGTCGTCGGTGCCGGTGTCCGGGCGGTGCACCTGGTAGAGGTCGATCCAGTCGGTCTGCAGCCGGCGCAGGCTGTTCTCGACCTCCCGCACCATCCAGCGCCGGGAGTTGCCGCGCTGGTTCGGGTCGCCGCCGGGCGCGCCCATCGCGACGTCCATCGGGCTGTGGAACTTGGTCGCAAGAATGACGTCGTCGCGCCGCCCCTTGAGGGCCTTGCCGACGATCGTCTCGGACTCGCCCTGGGAGTAGACGTCGGCGGTGTCGATGAAGTTGATGCCGGAGTCCAGCGCGTGGTGGATGATCCGCGCCGACTCCTCGTGGTCCTTCTCGCCCCAGGCGCCGAACATCATGGCGCCGAGGCAGAGCGGGGTGACGTGCATACCGGTGTGACCGAGGTTGCGAGTATCCATGTCTCGCAGCGTAGGCCTGCCCCCGAGTGGCATACATATGCGTCGAGTGGCGCACCTCCACGGGTGCACTCGGCACACAGGTATGCCACTCGGCGGGGTCAGGCGGCGGGTCCGGCCACGGGCTCGGCGGGGTCAGGCGGTGGGCACGACGAGCGCGGTCGCGATCGCCGCCACGCCGTCGCCTCGCCCGGTGAGGCCGAGGCCGTCGGTCGTCGTCGCCGCCACGGAGACGGCCGCGCCGCCCAGCGCGTCCGAGAGCGCCTGCTGCGCCTCGAGCCGCCGCGGGCCGATCTTGGGCCGGTTGCCGATGATCTGCACTGCGACATTGCCGATCTGGAAACCGTTGTCCTGCAGCAGCTCCCGCACCACCCCGAGCAGCACCGCGCCCCGCGCACCCGCGAGCTCCGGGCGGGAGGTGCCGAAGTGCTGACCGAGGTCTCCGAGGCCGGCGGCGCCGAGCAGCGCGTCGCACATCGCGTGCGCGGCGACGTCGCCGTCGGAGTGCCCTTCGATCCCGCGCTCCCCCGGCCACTCGAGGCCGGCAAGGTAGAGGGGGCGGTCGTCGTCGGCGTACGGGTGGACGTCGACACCGATGCCGGTACGCGGCAATGGACTCATCGGGTGATCCTCTCCCCCGAGCTGGGAGCGGCCAGCGCCGCCAGGATCGTGTCGGCGATCCGACCCGGCGAGTGCGCGGCGGTGTCGATCCGCAGGTCGGGCTGCCACGGGTGGTACTCCCGCTCCTGGATCTGCTCCCAGCTGGGCTGCGGCATGCCCTCGATGTCGCCCACCCGGGTGGACGCACGCCGGCGGTGCTCGTCCTGGTCGCTGCAGAACAACTCGACCTCCAGCAGGCGGACGCCACGACCGGCCGCCAGGTCGCGCCACGCGTCGCGGGCGTACGGCACGCCGTTGACCATGTCGGCGACCACGGTCATCCCCAGATCCAGATGATGGGCTGCCAGCTCGTAGGACACCCGGTAGCCCACCTCGCCGACCGGGTGCTGCTCCAGGCCACTGTCGACGACGGCCTGCTCGATGACGTCGACTCGCAGATGGGTCAACGCCTTTCGCGCCGCCAGTGCCCGCGCCGTGGTGGTCTTGCCGACCCCAGGAAGTCCGCCGAGCACGATGAGCGTCGCTCCGTCCGGCGGTCGCAGGCGGCTCGCGGCGTTCTGCAGATCTGCCGCGGTGGTGATCTTCTCGGCCAGAGGATCGCCCTCGATGACCAGCACCCGCCCACCGGAGCGCTCGACCATGGCGGCGTCGTCGGTGGCGGCGGACCCACCGCTGTGGGCCCGCTGCAGCGCGTCCCGGGTGAAACCCTGCGGGGTCTGTACGGCGCGCAGCCCGTCCCGGTCGGGGGTGGCGGTGACCAGACCCGCGTCGTCGACCTGCTTGACGGTGTCGTGCACGGCCAGACCGGGCACGACCGCGTCGTACCCCTCGCGGACCGCGCTCGCGACCCGGTCGAACAGGGCGGTCGGCGCGAGCGCACGCGCCGCGTCGTGCACCAGGACGACGTCGATGCCCGGCCCGAGGGCGCCCAGACCGGCCGCCACCGAGTCGGTGCGTTGGGCGCCGCCGGCCACCACCACGGCATCCGGGACGAGCGCCCGGAACTGCTCCAGATCAGGGGCGGGAGCGACCACGACCAGTTGCCGCAGACCTCGTACGCCGCGGGCCGCACGTGCGGCGTGCACGACGAGGGGTTGACCGGCCAGCGGCACCAACGCCTTCGGCATACCGGCGCCGAGGCGGGTGCCGAGCCCGGCGGCCACGACGACGACGCCCACCTCAGCGGAACTGGGGTGGGCGTCGTTCACGTGCGGTTCGGACGTCAGGAGGCGAGCACCTCATCGAGCGTGGCCTCGGCCTTGTCCTCGTTGGTGTGCTCGGCCAGTGCCAGCTCCGAGACGAGGATCTGGCGCGCCTTGGCCAGCATCCGCTTCTCGCCGGCGGACAGGCCGCGGTCCTGGTTGCGGCGCCACAGGTCACGCACGACCTCGGACACCTTGATGACATCGCCCGAGGCGAGCTTCTCCAAGTTGGCCTTGTAACGACGCGACCAGTTGGTCGGCTCCTCGGTGTGCTCGGCGCGCAGCACCTCGAACACCTTGTCCAGGCCTTCCTTGCCGACGACGTCACGGACGCCGACCAGGTCGCAGTTCTCTGCGGGTACCTCGATGGTCAGATCGCCTTGGGCGACCTTCAGCTTGAGGTAGAGCTTCTCCTCACCTTTGATCGTTCGTTTGTTGATCTCTTCGATGAGAGCCGCACCGTGATGCGGGTATACGACCGTCTCGCCGACCTTGAAAGCCATCTGTTGTTAGCCCCTTTCGCGACCTCCAGAATACCACGGCCGAACGGGCCCTCAGAAACGTTTCCGCAGGTCAGAGGGCATGCCGGCGATCCACAGGCCATAAATCGACCCTTGACAGATCGGCGTCTGTCGTGCACGCGCGCGGTCATCCGGTGTCCGTCGCGCAACCGGCTAGCGCCCCTGTCCGGCCGAGCCGGTAGTCTCAGCGCCGTGACGCGACGACTTCGAGCCGGCAGGTCCGCACTGGGCGCCCTCGGGCTGGCGACCTCGGTGTCGCTGCTCAGTGGCTGCATGTACCTGTCACCCACGCAGACCGATGTCAGCTACAACGGGAGCAACGGTACGAACGCGACCGTGGGCGACCTGACGCTCTCCGGTGTGCTCATCTCGGCCTCGAGCAAGGGCGCCCCCGGCACCATGCAGGGGATGGTGACCAACAACAGCGACAGCGCGATCGCGGTCACCGTCGCCGTGGGCGGCTCCCAGGCGAAGCTGTCCGTGCCCGCCGACACCGCGGTGCGGCTGGACGGTCAGCCCTCCGGCAACTCCACCAGCACCGTCAGCGCCGTCAAGGTCGCCTCGACTCCGGTGGCCCCGGGCGCGAAGACCACCGTCATCTTCGCCACGGCCAGCAGCGGTCAGTCGCCCGTGGTCGTGCCGGTGCTGCTGCCCGGCCAGGCCTACAACTAGCCCATCGGCCACGGCCGCCTGGGGCGGCCGCTCAGTCCGTCGTCTCGAACTTGTAGCCCAGCCCTCGCACCGTGAGGATGAAACGCGGGTTCGCCGGGTCCGGCTCGAGCTTCGCCCGCAGCCGCTTGATGTGCACGTCCAGCGTCTTGGTGTCGCCGACATAGTCGCTGCCCCACACCCGGTCGATGAGCTGACCGCGGGTGAGCACCCGGCCGGTATTGCGCAGCAGCATCTCCAGCAACTCGAACTCCTTGAGCGGCAACGCGATCGCCGCGCCGTCGACGCTGACCGTGTGCCGGTCGACATCCATCCGCACCGGGCCGGCCGACAGCGTGGGGGCCATCAGCTCCTCCGGTTCCTGGCGTCGCCGGATGACCGCCTTGACCCGTGCGAGCAGCTCCCGTGAGGAGTAGGGCTTGGTGACGTAGTCGTCGGCGCCGATCTCCAGCCCGACCACCTTGTCGACCTCGCTGTCCTTGGCGGTGAGCATGATCACCGGCACGTTGGAGCGCTGCCGCAGGGCGCGGCATACGTCGATCCCGGACAGTCCCGGCAGCATCAGATCCAAGAGCACGAGGTCGGCCCCGTTGCGGTCGAACTCTGTCAGCGCATCCGGCCCCGTCTCGGCCAGCCCGACGTCGTACCCCTCCTTGCGCAGCAGGTAGGACAGCGGATCGGAGATGGACTCCTCGTCCTCGACGACCAGGATGCGAGTCATGAAGTGGCCTTTCCAGGGACGGTGGGTGAGGCGTGTGACGGCAGGCGGTCGATCGACCGACCGCCGGGGTCCGGCGCGTCCTCGAGAGCGGGCGGGACGGGCAGGTGGAGCGTGAACGTCGAGCCCTGACCCTCCTCGGACCAGACCGACACCTCGCCGCCGTGTCCGGCGACGACGTGCTTGACGATGGCCAGCCCGAGTCCGGTGCCGCCGGTACGCCGCGAGCGCGCGGGGTCCACCCGGTAGAACCGCTCGAAGATGCGCTCCTGGTCCACGGGCGAGATCCCGGTGCCCTGATCGGTGACCGCCACCGAGGCTAGAGCCCCTTGACGACGCACCGTGAGCGCGACGCGGGTGCCCGGGTCGGAGTAGTGGATGGCGTTCTCGAGCAGGTTGCGGATCGCGGTCGTGAGCAGCGCCGGGTCGCCGAAGATGCGCACGTCGGTGCCGGTCGGGCTCGCCTGGATCAGCTCGATCCGCTTGTCCTCGGCAAGCAGCCGCACATGATCGACCGCCTCGCGCGCGCACGCCACGACGTCGACCGGCACGGGCTCGTCGAACGTGTCGGACACCTGCAGCCGGGACAGCTCCACGATCTCCTGCACGAGCCGGGTGAGACGGGCGGTCTCGGCGTGCATCCTGCCGGCGAAGCGGCGTACGGCCTCCGGGTCGTCGGACGCGCCCTCGACGGCCTCGGCCAGCAGGGACAGCCCGCCGACCGGCGTCTTCAGCTCGTGACTGACGTTGACGACGAAGTCGCGCCGGGTCTCCTCGACGCGCCGGGAGTAGGTCAGGTCCTCCACCAGGGCGATGACGTGCTCGGCGCCGAGTCGCGCCACCTGGATGCGCAGGGCCAGGGTGCCGGGACCGACGGGTCCGCGTGCGACGTCGAGCTCGACCTCCCGGGTGTCGCCGTCGCGGCGCACGGCCCGGACCAGGTCGAGGATCTCCGGGTGCGCGAGCTCGCTGCGGCGCACCAGTCCGAGCGCGTCAGCACGCGGCGACGCACGCTCGACCCGATCGGAGGCGTCGACCACGATCGACATGCCCGGCAGCGCCTGGATGACCTCGATGACCTGGGGCGACAGGCTCGTGGGTCTCGTGCTCGTGGCGGTCTGCGTGGTCGCGGCACGCCGTCGCCATCCCGCGGCGGCGACACCGAGGAGGAGGCCGACGACCAGAGCGGCAGCCAGACCGAGCACGACGTACACGCGGGTTAGCGTACGCAGCGAACGGAGCGCGGATGACGCGTCGGCTCGCGTCTGCCTGGTGTTCACCTGCGAGCCTGATCCCGTTCACCGACCGATGTCAGCCTCTGGGCGACCCGCCCGGCAAGCCGAGGACAATGAGCGCATGCGCGACGCCTTTCACGAAGACCTGGACAAGATCTCCGACGACCTGGTCGAGATGACCCGACTCGTCGGCATCGCGATGACCAGGGCTACCGACGCACTGCTCCAGGCGGATCTGTCGCTGGCCGAGAGTGTCATCGCGGCCGACGACGACATCGATCAGCTGCGCCGGCAGGTCGACGACCACGCCATCGACCTGCTCGCCCGCCAGCAGCCGGTCGCCACGGACCTGCGGATGGTCGTGACGGCCATGCACATGGCCTCCGACATCGAGCGGATGGGCGACCTGGCCCGGCACATCGCCAAGGTGGCGCGGATGCGCTACCCCGAGCATGGCGTGCCCGACGAGCTGCGTGAGGTCATCACCGACATGGAGAAGACCGCCGCGCACCTGGCTGCGAAGACCGGTGAGGCGATCGCCCACAAGGACGCGCTGGCCGCCGTCGAGATCGAGAAGGACGACGACGCGCTGGACCAGCTGCACCGCAAGGTGTTCGCCACGCTGGTCGACCACAGCTGGGCGCACGGCACCGAAGCGGCTGTCGACGCGACGCTGATCAGCCGTTACTACGAGCGGTTCGGCGACCACGCCGTCGCCGTGGCGGCCCGCATCGTCTACCTGGTGACCGGCCGGTACGCCGACCAGCAGAGCTGACACTCCCCGCCGCCTGCCCGGCGACGCACGTTGACGTCGTTCGCGACGGTTGACGGCGTTCCAACGCCGTCAATGAATGCGAACGCCGTCAGGGTGGGGTCGCGTCGGACCGCCTTCACCCGGAGGTGAATCCCGACCACAGCAGTGGATCGGTGTCGCCCCTCGCCCGACGGGCGAACCGGCCACGGGTGGCGGGCGGATCGGCGATCTCGTCCCACCCGTCCATCGTGTACTCCCCGCCGTCGACCCACATCACCGCGAAGTGCTCGGTGGTCGGACGCAGCTCGGGCGGAACCGTCGACAGCCACCGCTCCGGGTCGACGTGCACTTCGTCCGGGGTGTGGGCGTGGGCGCGCCACAACCTCGCCCGGGTCGGCGAGAGACCGACCCCCGACCACCGCAGCGCTTCATCGGCGCTGAAGCCGTAGTAGATCCACCACCTGCCCTGCTCGGCGATCGCCGGGTCCTCGAACGTGCGCGCCTCTTCGGGCAGCAGGTCCGGGTCCATGCTCAGAAGATCGAAGGTGTCCTGTGCGTCGAAGCCGGCGTCGCGCCATACGCGCGCCCGCGAGAGACCTACGTCCCGGACCTGCGGGGCGTCCTCGGGCGTGAATCCCGCGTCCAGGATCGCCCGTAATTGCTCCATCGGTTCCTCGCTCCACTCGGCAGCGAGCTCGGGGTCCTCAGGAAGCCGGAGTGTCCGCCACCGCCGTATGAAGTCGATGAGCTCATCGCCGGTGCGATCCGTCTGCTCCGACCACTCCGCTACCTCCGCCGCCGTCCATCCCGTGTCGACCTGCACCCGGTCGCAGTCCGCGGGCGGGTAACCCAGGTCGATGAGTCGATCGACGACGTCGGGGTCGAGACCAGCACGGTCAGCATCGCCGGCACGTTCCGACCACTGCCCGATGAGTCCGCGCTCGCGGGGTGCGATCGCGGCCAGGGCGGTCGCCTCGTCCCACCGCAGCACGCGGCGGCCGGCGGTCGCCATTGCGGGTATCTCGTCGGGACCGAGACGGTCGTCGAGCTGGTCGAAGATCAGTCGAAGGGCCCGCTCGACCGACACCGACGGCCAGGGTGACTGCAGCAGCCAGGTGCGGTTCGCAGGTGGCGGGGGTGCACCGGCGGACTGCGCCCATCCGGAGCGATCCTGGTCGGGCCATGAGTCGCCGTCCGTCTCCGACGGTACCCAGGTGCGCAGGTGTCCGGGCCAGACAGCGGGCATCAGGTGGTAGAGGGGAGCGGGCTCGAGCCGGGTCCAACCGTGGGCGGTCAGCCACGCGACCGTCCTGTCGGCAGCCGGTTCGTGACGACCCCAGGGATCGACACCCCATACGTCGTCGCCGAGCTCATCCCCTGTCCCCATGGCGACATCCTGCACCGGCGCGGGGTGCTTGCGGCGCGGAATGCGCGCACCGTCGCAGCACCCTGACGGCGTTCGCGACGGTTGACGGCGTTCGAACGCCGTCAATGGATGCGAACGCCGTCAGGGTCGGTCCCGGCCGGCGTTCAGCGACCCTGGTTGGCCACCGCTTCGGCCGCCGCCCTCGCGGTCTCCGGGTCGAGGTACTCCCCACCGGCCACGGTCGGCTTGAAGTCGTCGTCGAGGTGGTAGACCAACGGCATCCCGGTGGGGATGTTGAGGCCCACGATGTCGTCGTCGCTGACGCCGTCCAGGTGCTTGACCATCGCGCGCAGGCTGTTGCCGTGCGCGGCGACCAGCACGGTCTTGCCGTCCTGCAGGTCCGGCTTCAGGTCCGACTCCCAGTAGGGCAGGAAGCGCGCGATGACGTCCTTGAGGCACTCGGTACGCGGCGCGTCGGCGCCGAGATCGGCGTACCGGGGGTCGCCGTCCTGGCTGAACTGCGAGCCCGGCTCGATCGGGGGCGGCGGCACGTCGTACGAGCGGCGCCAGGTCATGAACTGCTCCTCGCCGAACTCCTCCAACGTGGCCTTCTTGTCCTTGCCCTGCAGCGCGCCGTAGTGCCGTTCATTGAGCCGCCACGAGCGCTTCACCGGGATCCAGTGGCGGTCGGCGACGTCGAGCGCCAGGCCGGCGGTCGTGATCGCCCGGCGCAGCAGCGAGGTGTGGACGACGTCCGGCAGCAGGCCGGCGTCCTTGATCAACTCCCCGCCGTGCACAGCTTCGTCGCGACCCTTGTCCGTCAGCGGGACGTCGACCCACCCGGTGAAGAGGTTCTTCGCGTTCCAGTCCGATTCGCCGTGCCGCAGCAACACCAGGGTGTGAGTCATGCCGGTCAGTCTAGGAGGGGGTCAGTCCTGCAGCAGATGTGCGAAAGCCTCGAGGTTGCGGGTGGACTCACCGCGCTTGATCCGCCAGGCCCACTCGCGCTTCATCGACGACAGGAAGCCGATGACCAGCAGCTCGTTGAAGGGCGCGTCGGCCGCGTCCAGGACGGCGCCGAGCACGTCGTCCAGGTAGTCCGGTCCGACCGCCGCGAGCGGCACCCGGCCGCCGACGTAGACGTCGCCGGTGCCGTCGATGGAGTAGGCCACCGCCCCCATCCGCAGGTTGCGCCGCAGGAGGAACGTGTAGAACTCCTCGGCGTTCTCGTCCGGGTGACGGATGACGAACGCCGTTGTGGTCAGTGCCTTCTCGCCGACCAGTAACGACGTGACCGTCTTGAGCTTGCGATCGCCCGGGAGGGTGACGACGTACTCGCCGTCGCGGGCGCCGGTCTCCCATTCCAGATCGGCGTCGGCGAGAAACGCGCGGATGGTCTCGTGGACCTCCGCGTGCGCGGGGCTCACGGGATCACGGCCTCGGCGAGCGGAAGCTCCAGCAGCCGCCCCGAGCCCGCGTCGTCGGCTACGTCGGTACGCGCGTCGCGGCAGGCCCGCTCGTAGACCGCCAGCAACTCATCGGTCGTGCGTTCCCAGCCGTAGCGCTGCGCATGCTCGACGGCCCTGTCCACCAAAGCTTTCCGCTCGTCCGGGGTGCTGTCGAGCACCGCCAGCAACCGCTCGGCCCACACCGCCGGGTCATGTCCCTGCACGAGGACACCGGCGCTTCCGACCGCGCGCGGCAGGCCGCCGACGTCGGCGGCCACGACCGTCGCGCCGCAGGCCTGCGCCTCCAGGGCCACCAGGCCGAACGACTCGGAGCGGGAGGGGACGGCGACCGCGTCGCTCGCGCGGAACCACTGCGCCAGCTCCTGACGCGGCACGGGCGGCACGAACTGCACGATGTCGGCGATCCCGAGCTCGCGGGCCAACGCCTGCAGGGCACGCGGCTTCTCCAGCCCCGATCCGCTCGGCCCACCGATGACCGCCACGATCAGGCGCCGCCGTCGTTCGGGGTCGCGCCGCACCATCTCGGCGGCGGCCCGCAGCAGCACATCCGGTCCCTTGAGCGCCTGGATCCGGCCGACGAAGAGCACCAGCTCCGCGTCCTGCGGCAGCTCGAGGGCCTCGCGGGCGGCCTGTTGATCGCCAGGGGCGAAGGTGACCAGATCGACCCCCGGCGGTACGACGCGCACCCTGGCCGGATCGGCGTCGTACAGCTCGACGAGCTCTCGCGCCTCGATCTCGGTGTTGGCGACCAGCAGACTGGCGGCTCGCACGACCTGCTCCTCGCCGATCTCCCGACCGGCCGGCTCGGGCCGATCGCCTTGTGCCAGCGAGCGGTTCTTCACCTTGGCCATCGTGTGCATGGTGTGCACGAGCGGCACATTCCACCGGTCGGCGGCCAGCCAGCCGACCTGACCGGACAGCCAGTAGTGGGAGTGCACCAGGTCGTAGTGACCTTCGGGGCTGATCGCCACGAGCCGCATCACCCCGGCCGCGAACGCGCACAGCTGACCCGGGAGGTCGTCCTTGGACAGTCCCTCGTAGGGGCCGGCGTCGATATGACGCACCAGGACGCCGGGTGCGACGGGTACGACCTCGGCCGACGCGGCGCTCGTCCGCCGGGTGAAGATCTCGACCTCCACACCGCGCTCGCCGAGGCGACGTGCGGTCTCCAGGACGTAGACGTTCATCCCACCGGCGTCCCCGGTGCCGGGCTGCTCCAGCGGCGACGTGTGCACGCTGATCATCGCCACTCGCCGTACGGCGGAGGGGATCTCGGGCAGAGGTGACATCGCCGTCCAGTCTGGCACGGCCCGGACAGGGCGTCCCGATACCCTCGCCCGGTGCGAAAGGTGAAACCGGTCGGTCTGGTGACCCGAGGCACCACCGCACCGAATCGGCTGCGCCGCTGCGACCGGTGGCTCACTGGACCTCAGGCGTGGCGGCTTCGCACCGTCGACCGGCCCCTCGTGGTCGACCTCGGATACGGCCGCCACCCCGTGACCGCGGTCGAGCTGCACCACCGGCTGCGCACCGTACGCCGAGACACCGAGGTGGTCGGCGTCGAGATCGAACCCGCCAGGGTCGCCGACGCCCTGCACCTGCAGCGACCCGGACTGTCCTTCGTACGAGGCGGATTCGAGATACCGGTGAGCGGGCGGGTGCAGGTCGTCCGCGCGTTCAACGTGCTGCGCCAGTACGACGAGGCGCACGTCGCGCAGGCCTGGCCCCGGATGCAGGCGAGGCTCGCCCCCGACGGTCTGGTGGTCGACGGCACCTGCGACGAGATCGGTCGGGTCGCGAGCTGGGTGGCGCTGGACGCGGGCGGCCCGCTCTCGCTGACCGTCTCGCTGCGACTGGCAGATCTGACGACGCCGTCGGTCGTGGCCGAGCGCCTGCCCAAGGCCCTCATCCATCGCAACGTCCCCGGCGAGCGGGTGCACGCGTTCCTCGCCGCGCTCGACGAGGCGTGGGAGCGGGCCAGCCCGCTGTCGGCGTACGGCTCGCGCCAGCGTTTCATCTCCGCCGCTCGCGCACTGCACGATGCCGGCTGGCCGTTGCACGACGGACCCGCCCGGTGGCGGATGGGCGAGATCACCGTCGACTGGGACGCGGTCCGCCCCGGCTCCTGACCGGGGCAGAGGCGTTCAGGCGGGTCGACCGGTGGCCGCGACGTACGCCGTGCCGGTGCCCGTGAACGACAGCGCTCCCTCGGCCGCCTCGACGAACACCGCCTGACCCGGGCACAGGGTCAGAGCCTCCCCGTCGCACGTCACCCGCACCGACCCACCGAGTGCCAGCACGATGCGCGGACCGGTCTCGGCGACCTGGGCCGGCTCTTCTCCCTGATCGACCAGGGACAGCGAGAACTCTTGCGCCGACTGCGGATAGCGCACCACCCGTCCGACCCGCTCGCCGACCTCGGCGACCATCTGGCGGTGCACCTGCACAATCCGCAGCAGCTCGGCCACGTCGATCTTCTTGGGCGTGAGCCCCGCGCGCACGACGTTGTCGGAGTTGGCGAGGATCTCGATGGCGGCACCCCGCACGTAGGCGTGCAGCACCCCCGCGGGGACGAAGACGTAGGTGCCCGGAGCCTCGACCCGATGGTGCATCGTGAGCAGCACGACGAGACCGACATCGCCGGGGTAGTCCAGGGCCACGGACCGGACGGCGTCCGCGACATCGGCCGGGACCGCGTGCGCCCCGTCGAGCGCCGCGAGCGTCCGCTCGACCAGGTCCGGGCGGGCGTCGACCGGAGTCGCCAGGATGCCCGCCAGGATGTCGTGCGCGGTGAGGGATTCTCTTGCGATCGCCCGCAGTTCCGGCACCCCCAGACTGCCGAACCGGGCCACGATCTCGTCGTACGGCACCATCCCGGCGAACATCTCGAACGGCGTCAGCGGGACGACCGCCTCCGGCTTCGGGGAGCGGTCGGTGTAGGTCCCGGGCGCCGCGTCCAGCGCCTGCCGGGCGTCCGGATGACACTGGATCGACAGAGCCCGCTCAGGGGCGAGTACCTTGAGCAGGAACGGGAGCCGATCACCGGTGCGCGCCGCGAGGTCCGCGCCCAGAGTGCGCGCCGGGTCGGCGGCGATGATCTGGTCCAGCGTGGTGTCGTCGAGCAGCGCCGGCGCCGCCTCGTGAGCGCCGAGCCACAACTCCGCCTCCGGCTCGTGCGTCGGTGCGGATCGCCCGGTGAGTTCGGCCAGGACGGTGTGCGAGCCCCAGGCGTAGGACCGCACCCGGCCGGTCAATCTCCGCATCAGTGCTGGGGATTCACCAAGGTCCGTAGGGGCCCTGGTTACTGGACTCCCTGGCCTTGCCGAGCACCTGTCGCAGCGCGGGGCGCACGTCGACGAGGTAGACGGCCGAGCCCACGATCGCGATGATCCCGAGGAAGCCGATCGGGCTCTGCACCGTCAGGATCCCGAGCAGCAGCGCGATCCCGGTGATGAGCAGCCACTTGTTCTTGGTCAGCTTGCCCGCGGCGCGGAACGCGTCCTCGCGGTGGCGCAGGCAGTCCACGAACGCCACGACCTCACACGCCAGCATGGCCAGACCGAGGACCAGCGCGATCCAGTACTGGACGAAGGAGAGGCCGGTCAGCAGGTTCATGGCGAGAGTCTACGTTCGTCACCTGTGCCGATTCCCCGGTATCCGGCGCGACGATTCGCGCAATTGGTGGGCCCTCGGGCCTGCCGCGGGTCGCCTCAGGTCTCGAGCAGGATCGTGAAAGGGCCGTCACCGGTGAGGGTGATGCTCATCCGTGCTCCGAAGCGACCCGTCTCGACGTGTACCCCTCGCTCCCGCAACGTCGCCACGACATGCTCGACCAGCGGCTCGGCATACGCCGCGGGCGCCGCCGCTGCCCAGGACGGTCGCCGCCCGCGTCGGGTATCGCCGTACAGCGTGAACTGGGAGACCACAAGCACCGGCGCTCCCAGATCGAGCACCGACCGCTCATCGGACAGGATGCGCAGCTCGGCGATCTTGCGGGCCAGGAGCTCCGCCTCGGCGGTCGAGTCCTCGTGCGTGACACCGACGAGCGCCACCAGACCGGGGGTGTCGATCCGCCCGACGCACTCCTCGCCGACGTCGACGCGCGCCTGCGTGACGCGTTGCACCACCGCCCGCATGCGGGACTCAGATGGCTACGGGGAGCACGGCGCCTACGGGCTGCCCGTGACCGAGGACCGGGACGTCGGCGATCTCGTCGAGCCCGGGGCTGTCGACACCCGCGGAGCGCAGCAGCGCGGCCATCACGACCTGGCGTGCCCGCTGGCTGCCGTCGGCGATCTTCACCGCGAACCCGCGACCGTCGGGCAGACCGACGGCGTAAACGGCCTCCGCACCGTCCTTCGCGACGGCCCCCGGCACTGCGCGGATCAGCGCCGTGACGTCCCGGCGGGTCCCGCCGAGGTACTCCGGGTGCGCGCGGATGGCGTGCGCGACGCGGCCCTCGTGGGTTGCCTCGTCCGCAGCAGCGATACGTCCGAACGCTCGCGCGAGACCGGCCAGCGAGATCGCCATCACCGGGGCGCCACAGCCGTCGACAGCGGTCGCGCTCACCTGCTCGCCCGCGATCTCGGAGATGGTCTGCTCCATCGACTGCTGCAAGGGGTGCGCCGGGTCGAGGTAGGTGCTCGGGTCCCATCCGGCGGCCTGGCACGCGCCGAGCATCCCGGCGTGCTTGCCGGAGCAGTTCTGCGCGAGGGAGGTGGGGCCGTGGCCGGCCGCGAGCCAGTCGTTGCGGGCCTGCACGTCGTACGGCAGGTCGGGGGTGTTCTGCAGGTCCTCCGGCGAGAAGTCGTGCTCGGCCAGGATGTGGCGCACCCCGTCGAGGTGGAAGGCCTCCCCCGAGTGACTGGCCGAGGCCAGAGCTAGCAGCGGGGCGTTGAGCTGCAACCCCGCCTTCAACATCGCCACGGCCTGCAGGGGCTTGTTGGAGGACCGGGGGAAGCAGGGAGCGCCGGCGTCCCCGATCTGCCGGACCACCGCGCCGTCCGGGGCCGTCAGGACCGCGCAGCCGTGGTGCACCGACTCCACGAATCCGTTTCGCACGACGTGCGCCACCACGGGCGCACCGGACAGGGCTTCGACCGAACTCACCCGAGCACGATAGGTGCCCGCCCCGAAAACACCGAAACTCCCCGTCCTACCGACGAATCGGTGCGACAGGGAGTCGCGTGGTGCTGCCCGGTGCGCCGCCGTCGGGCAGCGCACCGGACAGTGCTCAGGAGCTGGAGCTCGTGGTGCTGGGGGTCGAGCTCGAGGTGGTGGTGTTCGCGGTGGTGCCGGTCGACGCGGGCGTGGTGGACGTGGTCGTCTTCTTCGCTGCGGTCTTGCGGGCCGGCGTGGCCTTCGCGGTGGTGGTTTTGCGGGCCGGGGTCGCCTTCGCGGTGGTGGTCTTGGACGCGCTCTTCTTGGCGGTCGACTTCTTCGCGGTGGTCTTCTTGGCGGCGGCCTTCTTCGGGCCGGGCTTGCGGGCGCTCGGCTTGGCGTTGCCCTCCTTGGCGGCGGCGCTGCGGCCGTCGCGCTCGGCGACGCGGCTCAGACGCGAGGTGTCACTGGACACGCGGGCGGCCACACCGGCGACGTTGCGGGCGACCTCCTTGCGACCGGCGAAGACGGTGCTCTTGGCGGTTGACGTGGTCCCCGCCGCAGTCTTGCGGGCCTGCTTGCGCACGTCGTCGGCCTGCTTGCGGGCCCGACCGGTGATGCTGTCGGTTTGCGCCTGCAGCTTCTTGGCGACCGGCTGGTTGCGCAGGTCGTCGATGACCTTCTGGCCGCGGGCGACCAGGTCGTTGTAGGACTTCTCCAGGTCGCTCTGCACCTGGGTCACGGTGGAGGTCGCGGTCTGCGGCAGCGCCTCGATCTGGGCGACGAGGTCGTTCACGGCCTCGGTGACGCGGCCCTGGGTCTCGGCGAGCCGGGCCTGGACGGCCTTCGGCTGGGCCTCGGTGCGCAGCGCCTCCGCACGCTCACCGGCCTGGTCGAGCAGCTCGAGCACGTTGTTGACGGCCGCGTCGGCGGCGCCCACGAGCGCGTAGAGGGGGGTGTTGTTCTCGGTCTTCTTCGATGACTTGGCAGCCATGATCAGTACCTTTCCGTTGGACGTGATGGGTGTTCGGTTCAGCTGGAGCGCTTCGGTTCGTCGTCGACGAACGATGCGTAGAGATCGAGCAGGACACCGCGCTGACGATCGGTGAGCAGCGGATCGGCGCGGATCGCCGTACGCACGTCGAGTGCGCTGCGCTCACCGCCCGACGGATCGGCATCGAGCAGACCGGCGTGCACGTAGAGCTGCTCGGCGGAGATGCGCAGCCCCTTGGCGAGCGCCTGCAGGATCTCGCCGCTGGGCTTCTTCAGGCCCCGCTCGATCTGGGAGAGATAGGGATTGCTGATCCCGGAGCGCTCGGCCAGCTGCCGTAGAGAGAGCTGCGCCTGCTGGCGCTGCTCCTTGAGGAAGCCGCCCAGATCGTTCACGGGACTCGGTGTCATACAAACAGTATGCTTGCTGCAGTTAGCAGAGCGCAAGCTGAAGCAAGCGTGATGCTACTCACAAGTAGTAAGCGGCTCCCCCTAGGCCGGGCGGGCGAGCAGCAGGTAGCAGCGGCGGCTGGGGTACTCCGCGTCCGGGATGGGCGCGCGCACGCAGTGGGCCACCTCGACGAGCCCCGCCGCGGCGGCGATCCGCGCGACCTCGTCGGGGTCCAGGAACCACCCGTCGAACGTGACGGGGTGACCCAGGAAGTTCTCGGAGCGGTGCGCCGTACCCATCGGGATCCCCGGCGCGTCGATGTGGAACGCGATCAGCAGCTGCCCGCCCGGTCGCAGCACCCTGGCCATCTCCCGGAACGCCACGGGACGCTCGTCCGGGTGCAGATGGATGATCGAGTAGAACGCCGTCGCCCCCGCGAGCACGCCGTCCGCAAGCGGCAGGGCGCGCAGATCGCCCGCCGCGAAACCGAGGTCACCGTGCCGCGCGCGACCGGTGGTCACCATCGGCGGCGACAGGTCGATGCCCACCACCTGGCGGGCGCCGCACCGGCGCAGATGCGCGGCGACCTGACCGGGCCCGCAACCGAGGTCCGCCACCGGGCCGTCCCCGATGCTGTCGACCAGTCCGGCGAGCAGCGCCCGGTCCAGGGGCTTGGTGTCGAGTTCACTCGAGAGCGCCTCGTCGTACGCCGTCGCGACAGTGTCGTAGAGGACGCGGACCGGGTCGCTCACGGCGTGACGATCACCGTTTGCGCTGCGGCGCAGTCGTCGGCGACCAGGTCGACGTCGGTCGGAGTGCTGCGCTTGACGACCGCGAGCGCGATGGGGCCGTCCTCGTGGTGGCGCGCGACCGTGGTGATGACACCCACCGGACGCTCGACGCCCGGGACGCGCAACTGCGCGCCCGGCTCGGGGAGCAGGTGACCTGAACCGTCGAGGTGCAGGAAGACCACCCGGCGCGGCGGACGGCCGAGGTTGTGCACCCGCGCGACCGTCTCCTGCCCGCGGTAGCACCCCTTGTGCAGGTGCACAGCGGTGCGCAGCCAGTCCAACTCGTGCGGGATCGAGCGGTGGTCGGTGTCGGCGCCCAGCCGGGGTCGCCAGTCGGCCACCCGCAGCGCCTCCGCGGCCAGCGTGCCCGACAGCGGCCGGTCGCCGACGAAGTCCGCGGCGCGGTCGCGGGGCACGATGACCTCGCGCCAGCGCCGTCCGGTCGCGGGATGCGGGCCGTCGCCGGAGTACGACGCGGTGTCCGGTCCCATGGTCGGCCACGGGTCCACCCAGACCAGGGTGCCGTCCGCGGCGTACTGCTCGGCGCTGCCCGCCTCGTCGCAGACCTGGCCGAACTGGGCGAAGTCGGCGCTGACGTCGGTGACCTGCACCCGCAGCATGAACTGCATCGAGGTCAGCCACTGCACCAGTGCGTCGGCGGTGCCGGGCTCCACCCCGAGCCAGGAGGACTCGCCGTCGTCCACGACGTGGATCGCGTGCTCGACGTGCCCGTGCGGGCTGAGGACCAGCGTCTCCACGCCGTGGTGCGGCGCGAGGTCGTCCAGCTTCTGGGTGGTCATCGAGTGCAGCCAGGTGAGACGGTCGGGCCCGGTGACGCGCACGAGCCCTCGGTGGGACAGGTCGACCAGCGCATCTGCGCCCAGGAGGCGGCGCTGCTCCCCCATGGGGTCGCCGTAGTGCGCGGGAACTCCCGCGTCGATCCCCTGCCCGTCGACCGCTCCGGGGCGGGTGAGCGAGGAACTCGGCGTTGTCGTGGTCACCTTGACAACGGTACGCCGGGCGACCACGCACGCCGATCCGGCAGTGGCCGGTCACGCAGCTGTGAACTGCCCGATGACCAGCGTCGGGACGCGTTCTCGGGACCGGTGCCCACCTACACTGACCGCCATGACGCAGGACCCCGCGCATCAGGGCGCCGCCTCCGGACCCGACGACGCGCGAGACGCCGAGACCTCGCCACACCCCGGCGGCACCGAACCGGCCGGCAGGGAGTCGACCCCGACCGAGGACGCCAACCAGGCCGCGGAGCAGGCACCGCCGGAGGAGAAGAAGCGCGCCGGCTGCTTCAAGGTCGGGTGTCTGACCCTGCTATCGATGATCGTCGTCATCGCTCTCGCCGTCGGCGGCCTCGCGCTCTACGTCAACCACCAGCTGGACCAGATCCAGCATTCCAACTCGCTGCTGCCCTCGGACGGGCCGACCCGCGACGCGACGGCCGGCAAAGCGCAGAACATCCTGCTGCTCGGCTCGGACTCCCGCGGGAAGAACCTGCGCGACAACGGACGCTCGGACGTCATTCAGCTCATGCACGTGAGCAGCGACCGGCGCAGCATCCAGGTCGTGCACTTCCCGCGCGACCTCTACGTCGCGATCCCCGGACACGGGATGAACAAGATCAACGCGGCGTATTCCTTCGGCGGGTCCAAGCTGCTCGTGTCGACCATGCAGAACCTGCTGGGCCTGCACATCGACCACGTCGCGCAGATCGGCTTCGACGGCTTCACCAAGCTGACGAACGCGATGGGCGGGGTCGACGTCTACGTGCGCTACCCCTACAGCGAGGGCAGCTTCGGCTCCTGGACGCAGGGCTACCACCACATGAACGGCCAGCAGGCGCTCGGCTTCTCCCGTGAGCGCCACCAGCTGCCGCACGGTGACATCGACCGTGGGGTGGACCAGCAGGAGTGGATCAACGCCATGGTCACCAAGGCGCTGTCCCGCGGCACGCTGGAGAACCCCAAGCGGGCACTCGACATGATCTCGGCCATCGCGCCGTACACCCTGACCGACACCTCGACGTCGTACCTCATCACGCTCGCCGTCAGCCTGCGCAACATCAGCCGGAACGACCTGACGTTCTACACCGCACCGTTCTCCGGCTTCGCCAAGAACTCCGTCGGAGACGTCGACGTGGTCGACATGCCGAAGATGAAGCAACTGGGCGCCAGTCTGCGCACGGACTCGATGAGCAGCACCTCGGTGACGCCCAACACCGTGAGCTGAGCGCGCCCACCCACCCCCGCCGTACGATTCCGGGCATGCCTTTCGAACTGGACACGGACATGCCGCGTGAGCTGGCACCCCTGGCGTGGCTCATCGGCCGGTGGGAGGGCGCCGGTGTGATGGGCTATCCGGGCATCGAGTCGGTGAACTTCGGCCAGGAGGTCGTCTGCGGCCACGACGGCCGGCCCTTCCTGGAGTGGCGCAGCACCACCTGGCTGCTCGACGAGGCGGGCAACCAGGTCGAGCCGCTCACGAGCGAGCTCGGCTACTGGCGGCCGCTGCCGGACGGCGAGGTCGAGTTCGTACTGGCCCATCCGACCGGTGTCGTGGAGATGTACTACGGCAACACCACCCCCGCGAAGATCGAACTGCGTACCGACGGGGTGCTACGCAGCCCGAGCGCCATGGAGTACTCCGCCGCGACGCGCCTCTACGGCTACGTCAACTCCAACCTGATGTGGGCCATGGACATGGCGGCCACGGGGCACCCGCTGCAGAGTTACGCCTCCGCGGAGTTGAAGCGAGTCAGCTGATCTGCGCGAAGAACCAGGTCGCCGCGGTCGGCAGCACGCCGACGAAGAGCACGGTCGCCGATCCCAGGGCCAGCTGAGCCGCGGGTCCGCCCAGCCGCGCCGCTGCGCGCAGGATCGAACGGAACGCATGCGACACGCCGGCGCCGAGCAGGCCGGCGACGAGCGGGGCGTTCCACGGGACGCCGGCGACGGCCGCTGCGATGAGTCCGGCGCCGATCCCGAGGAGCAGCGACACCGGCAGCGTCGCCTCGGACAGCCGCTCCCGACCTCGAAGGGCGACATCCAGCGCCGTACCGAGCGAAGCACCGGCCAGCGCGGCGACGACGGCCTCCCGCCCGTGGTCGCGTAGTGCCGCGTCGGCGATGAAGGCGCCGCTGGCGAGCGCCCCGAGACCGAGACTCATCACCGCGAGGGAAATGACCACGCGTTCGCGCTCCCCCCGGCTGACCAGGGACTGCAGGAAGACCAGTGCCAGGGAGATGGCCAGTGCCGCGGTGACCCAACGGATCCCGTCGGCGGTGTCGGCCCATCCGACGATCACGGTCATCGAGACCGCGGCGATCCCGAGGACCAGGGAGCTGGACCGCTCCCGCGGCAGACCGAGCAGCATCGGCCAGCCGACCGCCACCACGAGCGCACTCAACAGGTAGGCGGCCGCGAGCGCGACGGACCCGGCGTACGCGCAGAATCCCAGGAGAACGGCGAGCACGATCGCGCCGACACCCGCCAGGAACGGGGAGGCCGAGGCGCTCCTCACCCGCGTCGCGGGTGCGTCGACCGGCTGGGCGGTGGTCTCGCTTCCCTCGGGCACGACCCGAATCCTGCCACCACCTCGCCGGCGAGGGTGCCGCGTGGCCGCACGGGGCGGGCAGGCACGCCCCCGCGGACGTCTCCTGCTGGCAGCCTCAGCCGCCTGCGAAGGGCGGCAGCACCTCCAGGGTGGCGCCGTCGACCAGTGGGTCCTCGGCGTCGACCCGGCTGCCGTTCATCAGGAGCGCTGCAAGCGCGAAGACCGGCCGCAGCTCCGGGTGTTGCTGGGTGGCCGCGGCGACCACGTCGCCGACGGTGAGGCCGTTCAACTGTTCGGTCGGGGTGCCGGCAGCAGCCTGTGCTCCGGCCCAGTACCGCACGACGATCTGTGCCATGGCCCCTCCTGATCTCCGGCAGGATCCCGGAAACCGGCCCCCGCCGCATGATGTGGCACGCGTCACGCCCGGCCGTACTGGCCGGTCGTCCTACCTGCAACATCGTATTCTTGAGCAGCATGGCACGCCTGTTGCTCCTCACCGACGCTCGCGGCGCGAGTGTCGAGGTGCTTCCGGCCCTCGGTCTTCTCGGCCATCGGGTGCGCGTGCTGCCCACCGAACCGCAGGCCCTGGTCGATCCTCCCGAGTGCGACGTCGTGCTGCTGGACGCCCGACGCGACCTGGCCAATGCGCGCGGGCTGACCCGGGTGCTGCGTACGACGGGGCTGTCCACCCCACTCATCGCGATCTTCACCGAGGGCGGTCTCACCGCGCTCACCAACGAGTGGCAGTTGGACGACGTGCTGCTGGAATCGGCCGGCCCTGCCGAGGTCGAGGCCCGGATCCGGCTGGCGATGACCAGGACGACGACGCAGGCCGAGGACGAGCCCACCCGCATCCTGGCCGGTGAGCTCACCATCGACGAGGACGCATACTCCGCCCGCATCCGCAGCCGAGCGCTCGATCTGACGTACAAGGAGTTCGAGCTGCTCAAGCACCTGGCGCAGCACCCGGGTCGGGTCTTCACCCGCGCCCAGCTGCTGCAGGAGGTGTGGGGCTACGACTACTTCGGCGGCACCCGCACGGTCGACGTGCACGTGCGACGCCTGCGCGCGAAACTCGGCCCGGACAACGAGTCGCTGATCGGTACGGTGCGCAACGTCGGCTACCGCTTCGTGGGCGCGCACGAATTGCGCGCGCCGGAGGAGCAGATCGCCCCGGCCTAGACCGGGCATCGCACGGGGACCCGCACCGTCCGGCCCAGTCGCGCGAGGTCCCGACCGCGAAAGTGATCGTCAAGGCCTCGACCGCCTCCACAGCGCATGCCGGACGAGCACGCCGTACCTCACGAACGCCCGCCTCGCCGCATGCAGCGATGGGGTGAGCTCCTCCGCAATCCGGTGGACCCGCATGAACAGACCCAGGTTGCTGCCGGTGTCCAGTGCCAGCCGCGTTCGATTCCTTCGGTCGCGCCGCGGGCCGCAATTGCATCGTGCGTCCTGATACCGCATCGTGTGCCCGTAGAAGGTACAAGTGGTACTACTGGTCGAATAGTAGGACGGATGCGACGGCAGCCAGGTGCACTGGAGCGTGAGGTGGTTGCGGCCATCGCCGCCGCGGGCGAGGAGTTGACGACCCCCCAGATCCATGCCGCGCTCGACCGCACCGCGGCATACACGACCGTCATGACGACGCTCACCCGATTGTGCGACAAGGGTGTGTTGCGCCGTACCCCGGTCGGACGCACCTACCGGTACGGGCTGGTCGAATCGACCGCCACCATGGGCGCGGCACTGACAGCGCTCCAGATGCGCCGCCTGATGGAGGCGCACGAGGACCGGTCGGCGGTGATGTCACGCTTCATCGGTGACCTCAGCGCCGAGGACGCGCGCCTGCTCACCCAGCTCCTGATCGAGGCCACCCACGTGCCGCAGACCGGCGATCCAGGGGCGCAGGCGTGATCGTCGCCGCACTGATCGCCTGCCTCGGGGCCGGCATCGCACTGGCCCTGGCCGCTCCGGTGCTGGGGCGCTCGATGCGGCCCGCGCCGGCGACGGTGCTGCTGACGGCCGGCGCCTTCGTGGTGAGCGCCGGCACCGGGTTCATCGCCTGCGTCATGTGTTTCGAGACGATTGCGGGCATCCCTGCCATCGCGGCCGCCTGCGGCTGGAGCGCGCGTCAGCTGCACAGCTCGAGCCCCGCACCGTGGGCCGGCATGCTCGCCGGGGCGGTCGTATCGGTCCTGCTCGCCCGTTCGCTCATCTCGGTCGTCGGAGAGGGCCGATCGTTGTGGCAGTCCGCTGCCGCGTGTCGGCGGATGCCGAACGTAGCGGGACTGGTCATCATCCCAGAGCTCGAGTCGCCGCGCGCGATAGCCGGATTCCCCGGTCGGGTCGTGGTGGGCGCACCCGTCCTGGCGGCCTTGGGTCCGAGGCACCGGCAGGCGCTGATCGCCCACGAGCAGGCGCACCTCATCGCTCATCACCACGCGTACCTCCAGCTGGTCGAGGTCGCAACAGCGGCCAATCCGATCCTGCGCCCGGTACGCCGGGCGGTGCGCCTCTCCACGGAACGCTGGGCCGATGAGATAGCCGCCGATCAGATCGGCGACCGGCGCGTCGTTGCCGGCGCCATCGTCGCCGCGGCCACCGTCACCTCAGCGGACGCGACGATCACCCGCCTCGCCTTCGCCCAGGACGAGGTGGCCTACCGGGTGCAGGTGCTGCTCCAGCCACGACGTCGTTCGCTGCCGGCCGCCGCCGTGCTCGGCGCACTCCTGGTCGTCGTTCCGGCCGGCGCGGTCGCTACTACCGCTCACATCACCGAGGGCACCTTCGAGCGCGCTCATGCTCGACTCGTGCACCCGCACGCTCCGCTGACCCGCTGGGTGCACAGCGTGGTCGTCACTGCCCATCCCGCCGGGCCGATGCCGGACACAGCGGCTCAGTAGCCTGGCTTCGAGCCACGACTTCAGTGTCGGGCCAGGTCCGGCACCTCGATTCACCCGCCGCCGCACGCCGTTCAGGTGACTGCGATCGGACCGTGCCGCACGCCGTACGTATCCTCACGACAGGAGCTGGACATGACCACGATCGCGATCATCGGAGCAGGCCGGGGCCTCGGAGCCGCCGTCGCTCGTCGGTTCGGCGAGGAGGGTTTCGCGGTCGGCTTGATCTCACGACACCGCGGACGTGTCGACGACCTCGCCGCCGAGCTGCAGGAGGACGGTGTACAGGCCGCCGGTTTCGTGGGCGACGTCCGAGACCCGGCATCGATCACGGCCGCACTGGAGCAGGTCACGCAGACCCTCGGCCCGATCGAGGTGCTGCAGTACAGCCCCCTGCCGCAGAAGGACTTCATGCGTCCGGTGCTGGAGACCACCCCGGCCGACCTCGTCGGTCCTGTCGAGTTCTCGATCTACGGACCGGTCGCCGCCGTGCACCAGGTGCTCCCCGGGATGCGCTTCCTCGGGGAGAACCGCGGCACGATCCTGTTCGTCAACGGCGGCTCGGCCGTCACCCCCGGCCGGGGCGTCACGGGCACCTCGGTCGCCTTCGCCGGCCAGGCCGCGTACGCGCAGCTGCTGAACGAGGTGCTCGGCGAGGAGGGCATCCAGGTCTCCCAGCTGATCATCGGCGGCCAGATCATCGCCGGCGACAAGGAGAAGAGCCCCGAGGTGCTCGCCCAGCACCTCTGGGAGCTGCACTCCGAGCGCAAGGAGTTCCGTCGACAGGTCAGTGCCGACTGATCCGCTCGGCTTTCCCACCGGCTCGGGATCGGCGTCGTACAAGGTTCGCCGACGGCTGCGGGTCTGATTCGAGTCCTGCAGAACCGTGCATCATTCCGACTCTGACCCCCATCCTCGGAGCGCCGCTGGTTCCCCTCCGGCGACGCCCCGACGAGGACGAATTGAGTCTGCTAGGTCCGCCAACGACGGCGCCCGGCTATCTACAACCAGCCCGATCCGGCGGTTTGTGCGGGGATGAAGCCGGGGATCGCGGCCGCGTGCCGGGTCAACTGTGTCCGTCCACTGCAATGGAACAAAACGCCTACCTGTCCTCAAGGCGGCTCGCTTCCGCCACCTTGCTTGCCGCACAATTCAATGTGCGCTTGGCGGTGCAATCTGCGACCGTGCCCTTTCTAATCAAAGGGTGCGGACGCGGGCACCCCTGAGTCCGAGGTAGGCCAATTCCACCCGAGGTCTCCAGACCCCTAATATCATCGGTCTCTCTTTCGCTACAAGTGGCTCTTTAATTCAAACCATGCTTTGACCGCCTCATTCGACGCCACGAAGACAGTGCCAGCAGAAGCAATAATCCTTCGCGCTCGACGCAGCCTAGAAATAACCTCATCCTCGTCCGGGGAGTCCTTACCAGCTTCTCGCTCTATGCCCGATGCGACGTCATTCATCTGGTCGCGGTACGGCTGAGGCGCCTTTTCAGCATCACGGCGAAGTACATCCACGATCCGATCGAGAACTTCCGGGTTGAATGGAGCTTCGCCTAGATTGTTCCCGACGCGCTTCTGTGACACCTTGGCATTGCGCCCGGCCATCGTGGGTGGCGAATTAACGAAGGTGCCTTCGTTGTGTTGCACAAATCCTCCTATGATTGTGTATCCGCTGACTCCATGCGTCATTCGATCGAAGGTGCCGTCAGTAAGGCGAACGAATTTCGGCGGTATGGCAGTTCCCGTCTTGACGATCACCCAGACAGCCTTTCCGAGCTCACTCAGCATTTCTCCGACCATGTCGAGTAGCGACTCGACAAAACCCGAATCCGGCTGCTGATTTTCGCGGTCCGCGCGAACTGGAACGTCCGGCAGTTCGATATGCCGTTGTCGAATAAGCTCGCCGATGACCTGGGTGCGGACTGTCATCGGAACTCTTGAAGAAAGAGCCTCCCCACCCCTGCCGGGATAGGACTTAGATTCATTTCTCCAGAAGGAGTACAGCCCTACGCTTTCATGCCTGTCGCCGCTGCCGGCCCTGACGAAGTCAAGGAGACGCGCTTCTAACCCTCTACGCACCTCTGGAGGGATCTCGTGCTTACGCGCCAAACGCTTTTTGTTCCAAATCGACCACGCTAGCAAGACTAATAAAATTCCAAACAATCCACCGAACACAGAAACAATCCACTTCATTGCAGCTGACCACCTGCCCTCCACCTGTGAAGCATTGTTCGTGGTCGGATCGTACACGGGCAATCGGACATCGCATGTGTCTTGAGTGAGAGGAGATACTAAAATAATTCACCGTTTCTCAAATAGACTTGTGTGGTGGGTGTGACTAGCGGTACGACGTGGGTCACGAAAGACGCTGCCTTTGCCCCCACTGGTACCCCGTGCTGATTGGGACGGTCGGCTCGTTATGAGCTCGACGAGGCGCTTATATCAATGGCTACTGCGTTAGGCGCGCGGCGCGGCGGCCCGGGATCTGGCGGGACGGGGCTGATCGCGGCCCGCGCGACATGCCCGTTGAGCACACCTAACAGGCCGGCGCACCGCCAGCCGCCACCGGTGCGAAAATGGGGGCACTCGGGCACTCCTGCGTCCGTGGGCGGCATATGGCGCTTTTCTTACGCCGGACGCAGGAGTGCCCCCCGAGGTGCTGCTCGGCTGGTCGATGAACGGTGCGCCGCTCAGCCTGTGCACGGAGCGCCGCTGCGTGCGATGGTGTGGCTGCTTCGGGACACGCAGCGCGAAGCAGCTTGAGCGGGTAACCGTGACGTGACCCTTCGAATAACTACCTCCCGTCCGTGGCCTACCGGTTGCAGCCCCCGAAGCCGATCCAGATGCTGCGGGCCAGGCGACGGCCTGTCGCTGGGACGATCGCACTCAGCAGCGCCATCCACTTCTGAGCGCACGGAGGCACCGGTCGTCGCCCGGCCCCTGCACGTCAGCGGATACGCCTTCACCGGCGACGGCACCCGGTCGCCCGGTCGCCTCCCGCGATCGACGCACCCCCAGGTCTCTGGTGGAATCGCCGGTATGACCCTCACCGCGGAGCAGGTCCGCGCCCAACTGCCCGATCTCGCGCGCGCGGCCCAGGAGGTCGACGGCGTGGCCCCGCTCTCGGAGCAGACGTTGCTGAATGCCCGGCACGGCGCACCCGACGGCGAGTCCCCTGACGGAGAGGGGCCTGCCATGGTGTGGCACGACGTGGACGGTGAGCTGATCGCGATCGCGGTCTCCGACGCGAGCCGCGCGTCGTACGAGCTGGTCGTGCGACCCGATCACCGGCGCAACGGGTACGGCGCCAGCCTGCTGGACCTCGTCGTCAACCAGGTGAGCGAGGAGGGTGCCGCGCGGGTCTGGGCACACGGCGACCTGCCGACCGCCCGGTCACTGGCCACCAGCCACGGGCTGCACGTGGTGCGCGAGCTGTGGAAGATGGCACGACCCGTGGACGGTGAGCCGGGGATCGAAGAGCCATCTCTGCCAACTGGATTCGCTTCGCGCCGCTTCGAGCCTGGTGCGGACGACGAGGCATGGCTCGGGGTCAACGCACGCGCGTTCGCCCACCACCCCGAACAGGGCCGAATGACCCTGGCGGACCTGCGGGAGCGGATGGACCAGGACTGGTTCGATCCCACCGGGCTACTGCTCATCGAGGACGTCACCGGGGAGCGGCCCGTGCTGGCCGCCTCGCACTGGACCAAGATCGAGCCGCCCGGCGCCGCGGAGGGCGAGGTCTACGTCGTCGCCGTCGACCCGGCGTACCAGGGTCGCGGGCTCGGCCGGGCCGTGACCACACTGGGCCTGGCACACCTGGCAGCGGCCGGAGTGCGCACCATCGACCTCTACGTCGAAGGCGACAACGCGCCGGCAATCGCGACCTACCGCGGGTGGGGTTTCGACAAGGCCAGCGCGGACGTGATGTACGCCCTGTAGCCCCGAATCGACCGGTGACCAGGCGTGACCGCCCGTGGGAGGATCGCGCCATGGAATCCCAGCCCGGAGCCACGTCCCACCGCGTCGACGACAGTCCGGTGCAGGACGACGACCAGAACATCGACCACTCGACATCCAGTGACGCCAACCTGGTGCGCCTCGCCCGGCGTTCGGCCGGCGCGCACGCCCGTGCCCGCGGCGCGAACGGCCGTTTCGTCCGCGTCGCGCCCGAGCTGAAGTTCGATCCCCAGGACGAGGAGCTGCCCGACGACCGGTTCCTGGACCGGGAGATCTCCTGGATGCAGTTCAACGAACGCGTCCTGCAGCTGGCGGCCGACCCGGCCGTCCCGTTGCTCGAACGGATCCGCTACCTGGCGATCTTCGCCAGCAACCTGGACGAGTTCTTCATGGTGCGGGTGGCCGGCCTCAAACGCCGAATCGCTACGGGCCTCGCCGTGCGCTCCGCCTCCGGCCTGGAGCCCCGTGAGGTGCTCGATGAGATCTCGCACGCCGCTCACAAGCTGATGCAGGTGCACGCGCAGCTCTTCCAGAAGCAGCTGCGGCCGGCCGTGCAGGACGAAGGCATCCGCATCCTGCGGCCCGCGGAGCTCACCGATTCAGACCGCGCCCACCTCGGCGACCTGTTCCAGTCCCGGATCTACCCGGTGCTGACCCCGCTGGCGGTCGACCCGGCGCACCCCTTCCCGTACATCTCCGGGCTGTCGCTCAACCTCGCGGTGATCCTGATCAACCCCAAGACCGAGCGCGAGCATTTCGCCCGCGTGAAGGTGCCGCCGCTGCTGCCGCGGTTGATCGAGCTGGAGCCGGACGAAGGGGAGGATCCCCTCTTCAACACCCGGTTCGTGGCCATCGAGGACGTCATCGCCGAGCACCTGGGCGCGCTCTTTCCAGGTATGGAGGTACGCGAGCACTTCACCTTCCGGGTGACGCGCAACGAGGACCTCGAGGTCGAGGAGGACGACGCGGAGAGCCTGCTCACCGCGCTGGAGCGGGAACTGACCCGGCGCCGGTTCGGGCCGCCCATCCGCCTCGAGGTCGCCGACGACATGGACGACCACGTGATGGACCTGCTGGTCCGGGAGCTCAACGTGCACGAGCGGGAGGTCTACCGCCTCCCCGAGCCGCTGGATCTGCGTGGCCTGAACGCGGTGGCCGACCTGGACCGGTCCGAGCTGCGCTGGCCGCCGTTCGTGGCCATGGTGCACCCGGACCTGGCGCCGATCGAGCGGTCGGCCCAGTCCGACGTCCTGGAGGCGATGCGCGGCGGCGACATCCTGCTGCACCACCCCTACGACTCGTTCTCGACCTCGGTGCAGGCGTTCATCGAGCAGGCCGCGGCCGACCCCAACGTGCTCGCGATCAAGCAGACCCTCTACCGGACGTCCGGCGACTCCCCCATCATCGACGCCCTGATCGAGGCCGCGGAGACCGGCAAGCAGGTGCTCGCGGTGGTGGAGCTGAAGGCCCGCTTCGACGAGGAGAACAACATCACCTGGGCGCGCAAGCTGGAGCGCGCGGGCGTGCACGTGGTCTACGGGATGGTGGGGCTCAAGACGCACGCCAAGCTGTGCCTCGTCGTACGCCAGGAGGGTGAGTCGATGCGGCGCTACTGCCACATCGGCACCGGCAACTACAACCCGAAGACGGCCCGGCTCTACGAGGATCTGGGCATCCTCACCTGCGACCCCGAGGTCGGCGAGGACCTGTCCCGGCTGTTCAACCAGCTGTCCGGGATGGCGCCGCGGGCCAAGTTCCGCCGGCTCCTCGTCGCGCCCCGCTCGGTGCGCACCGGCCTGGTCGAACGGATGAGCAAGGTCGCCGACGCCGCCCGTGACGGCAAGGACGCCCGCATCCAGATCAAGGTCAACTCTCTGGTCGACGAGCAGATCATCGACGCCTGTTATCGCGCGTCCCAGGCCGGAGCCAAGGTCGACGTCTGGGTCCGCGGCATCTGCTCGCTGCGCCCGGGCATCGAGGGCTTGTCGGAGAACATCAAGGTGCGCTCGGTGCTTGGCCGCTTCCTGGAGCACTCCCGCGTCTTCCGTTTCCAGATCGAGGGCGAGGACGACGTCATCTTCATCGGCAGCGCCGACATGATGCATCGCAACCTGGACCGCCGGGTCGAGGCGATGGTGCGCATCACGACGCCACGCCACGTAGCGACGCTCGGACACCTGCTCGACCTCGGCGTCGCCGACGAGACCTCGTCGTGGGCGTTGCACGGTGACGGGCGGTGGGAGCGGCACAACCTCGACGAGAACGGCGCACCGCTGCGCGACCTGCAGCAACATCTGATCGACACCTACGCGAAGCGCCGCAAGAAGGCGCGACGTCGGTGACCGCACAGGGCGGTGGGCAGCCGGCTGCCGGCGCGCTCGTCTGGCGCCGTGAGAGCGGGGTCCTGCAGGTCGCGTTGGTGCACAGGCCCCGGTACGACGACTGGTCCTGGCCCAAGGGCAAGCTCGACCCAGGCGAGTGCTGGGCCGGTGCCGCCGCGCGGGAGGTCCTGGAGGAGACGGGGCTGCGCCCGCGCCTCGGCATCCCCCTGCCGCGCGCCGTCTACGGGCTGCGCGACGGCAGCCTCAAAGAGGTGCGCTACTGGGCAGCGCAGGCCGTCGGCGGATCGGGCACCCTGGAGAACGAGATCGACCGGGTCGAGTGGCTGACCCCGCCGGCAGCGCGTGAACGGCTGACCTACGCACGGGACTCCCTGCAACTACAGGCCCTGCTCGACGCCGATCGCCGGGGCGCGCTGCGTACCTGGGTCCTCGCGGTGGTCCGGCACGGCGACGCGGTGTCCCGCTCGTCCTGGGACCGCTCCGACACGGACAGGCCGCTCACTCCGCAGGGCAAGAAACGCGCGGCCGCTCTCACGCCGGCGCTCGGCGCGTACGGCGTGCGCCGCCTGGTCTCCTCTCCGTCGACGCGGTGCACCGCAACCGTCGCCCCCTACGCGCGCGCCCACCAACTGCAGATCAGGGAGAAGCGCGGGCTGTCCGAGGAGGTCTTCGCGGACGAACCGGGGCGTGCCCTACGGCACATGGAGCGGGCCCTGGAGCGCGGCGAGTTCACTGCGTTGTGCACTCATCGCCCCGTCCTGCCCGCACTCCTGCATCGCCTCGCGGAGCAGGCTCCCGGCGCGGCCTGCACGACCCTGCTCGAACGGGCGCGCGACGGGCTGGAGAAGGGCGAGGCCCTCATCTGCCAGATGGTGGATGTGGGAGAGGCGGCGCGCGTGGTGTCGGTGGAGCGCAACCGTCCCTGACGGCGTACGACACGCACCGGACGCTTTGACTTGACCGTCTATATACCTCACTGTCCCCCGGCGTCGGTGTGAGCGCCGCCCGATCGATAGGTGTCGTTCACCGTGCGTTCACCCGGTAGGGGCCAGCGGGTCACCCAGTCTCCTTAGCGTGCGGTCTCGTCGGGCCAGTCGGGTCCGCCAGTCGTTCGTGTTTATGTCGCCTGACCCGAGAGGTCCCACGAAGTGAAGATCACGTCCATCGGCCGCGCCAGCGGTGTCGCCGTTGCCGCAGCGCTCGCCCTGTCCGCCTGCGGTAGTTCCTCCAACACCGGCTCGACCGGCTCGGGCTCGGGCTCCAGCTCCGGCTCGTCCTCCAGCTCGAGCGTCTCCGCCGGCACCGCGAGTGCGGACAGCAGCTGCTTCAGCGGCAACCTGAGCGGTCAGGGCTCCACGGCCCAGGGCAACGCGATGCAGCTCGCCACCACCGACTTCGCGAGCAAGTGCTCCGGCGCCAAGGTGAACTACGCACCGACCTCCTCCGGCCAGGGCGTCACCGCGTTCCTCGCCAAGCAGGTCGGCTGGGCCGGTTCGGACTCCGCACTGAACTCGGAGAAGGGCGAGCCCGCCAAGGCCGCCACCGCGTGCGGCGCCCCTGCCTGGGACCTCCCGATGGTCGTCGGCCCGATCGCGGTCGCCTACAACCTGAAGGGTGTCGGCAAGCTGACCCTCTCGTCGACCCTGATCGCCAAGATCTTCAGCGGCAAGATCACCAAGTGGAACGATGCAGCCATCGCAGCCGAGAACAAGGGCGTCACCCTGCCGAGCACGCCGATCTCGGTGTTCTTCCGCTCCGACTCCTCGGGCACCACGGACAACTTCACCAACTACATGAACACCACCGACCCGACCGACTGGACCGCCAAGCACGCCAAGGCGTGGGCCGGCAAGGTCGGCCAGGGCAAGCCCAAGAGCGCGGGCGTCGGCTCGGCCGTCAAGGCGACCGACGGTGGCATCACCTACGTGGAGTGGTCCTACGCGATCACCAACAACCTCGCGATGGCCCAGGTCGACAACGGTGGCGGCGCTGTCGCGCTGACCGCCGCGTCCGCCAGCAAGGCCGCCGAGGCAGCCACGATCGCCGGCACCGGCAACGACCTGAAGCTGAAGCTGGACTACGCCACCAAGGCGGCCGGGACCTACCCGATCGTCCTGGTCACCTACGAGATCGTCTGCAGCAAGTACGCGGACGCGACCACCGGCAAGGCCGTCAAGTCGTTCCTCTCGTACTTGGTCTCGCCGGAGTTCCAGGGCAAGCTTTCCACCGTCGGATCCGCTCCGCTTCCCTCGGCCATCCAGAGCAAGGTCGTCACCGCGGTCAACGCGATCGGTTGATCGGCCCCGGGCTCCGCGAGACTCTGGGGGGATCTCGCGGAGCCCGTCCTCGCTCCTTCCCCCAACCCACGCCCTCAAGGAACTCATGTCATCGATCACCGGAGTCTCTGTCGGCGACGAGCTGTCCGATCCATCGGGCGCCCCGAACTCCGGCGCCGGAGCCTCGACCGGCACCAAGGGTGACCGGGTCTTCGGCGGTCTGGCGATGGGCGCCGGCCTCCTCGTCGTGGCCATCGTCAGCCTCGTCGCGATCTTCCTACTCGTCCAGGCGATCCCGGCGATCGGCAAGGACAAGATCAACTTCCTGACGTCGCGGGAGTTCACCTCGGCCCAGCTGCGCTTCGGCATCGTCCAGCTGCTCTGGACGACCGTCACCTCCTCCCTGGTGGCGCTCGTGCTCGCCGTCCCGTTCGCGGTCGGGATCGCGCTCTTCCTCACCCACTACGCCCCTCCGTGGTTCTCCCGGATCGGCGCAGCGCTCATCGACCTGCTGGCCGCCGTGCCCTCGATCGTGTACGGGCTGTGGGGGTTCTACGTCGTCGCGCCGAAGTTCGTGCACGTGCAGGACGCCCTGAACTCCGTCCTCGGCTGGATCCCGCTCTTCGGCAAGGTGGACACGGTGACCGGCGGGGCGACGATCATGATGGTCGGTGTGGTGCTCGCGATCATGATCCTGCCGATCATCACGGCCCTCTCCCGCGAGGTCTTCGCACAGACCCCGGTGACCCACAAGGAAGGCGCCCTGGCGCTCGGGGCCACCCGCTGGGAGATGATCCGCACCGCCGTCCTGCCGTTCGGCCGGCCGGGGGTCATCAGCGCCTCGATGCTGGGCCTCGGACGTGCGCTCGGTGAGACGATCGCCGTCCTGTTCATCCTGTCCGCGCTGCCCGGCACCACGAAGTGGACGTGGTCGCTCTTCAACGGCGGCTCGACCTTCGCCTCGCAGATCGCGAACGACGCCCCCAACGACCAGAACGACGCCAACTCGATGGGTGCGTTGATCGCCGCGGGCCTGGTGCTCTTCGTCCTGACCTTCGTGGTCAACGCGATCGCCCGGGTCATCATCGAGCGCCGGAAGGAGTTCACGGAGTGAGCACCATGGATCAGGGCAGCAGCCCCGCCACGATCGGCGAGGAGGCCCTCCCGGGTCTCGACACGGGTCGCTCCGGCGGCCGAGCGTTGAAGAACAACCTGGCTACCGTGCTGATCTGGCTGGCCTTCCTGATCGCCCTGATCCCGCTCGTGTGGATCCTCTGGGAGGTCATCTCCAAGGGCGCGCACTCGGTCACTTCTGCCACCTGGTGGCAGAAGGACCAGTCCGGGGCGCTCCCTCCCGGCTTCGACCACAACATCCGGGGCGCACGGCACGCAATCGTCGGCACGCTGGAGATCGGTCTGATCACAGCCATCATCGCGATCCCCATCGCAGTACTGACCGCCATCTACCTCGTCGAATACGGGCGGGCCGGTGGCAATCTCAACCGGCGGATCGCGCGGGTCGTGAGCTTCATGGTCGACATCCTGAGCGGCATCCCCTCGATCGTCGCGGCGCTCTTCGTCTTCGCGGTCTGGGTCACCACGTTGAACCTGCACCTGGTGCCCTTCTGCGTCTCGTTGGCGCTGACGATGCTGATGATCCCCGTGGTCACGCGGTCCACCGAGGAGATGCTGAAGCTGGTCCCGACGGAGCTGCGCGAGGCGTCGTACGCGCTCGGCGTGCCCAAGTGGAAGACCGTGCTGCGGATCGTGCTCCCCACCAGCATCTCCGGGATCATCACCGGTGCGCTGCTCGGTCTGGCGCGGGTGCTCGGTGAAACAGCTCCCTGGCTGTTCCTCACGACGTACTTCGCCTACCTGACGTACAGCCCGTTCGGCGGCAACGGCATCGCGTCGCTGCCGACGCTGATCTCGGGGCAGGCCGACAACATGTCGGGCGCGCCGATATCCGCCGACCGTGTCTGGGGCGCCGCCCTCACCCTCATCATCATCGTGCTGGCCATCAACCTGCTGGGCCGCCTCCTCGGGCGACTCACCCGGGTCAAGAGCTGACCTTCCAACTGCTGAAAGCGACAGAGCGAAAACTCATGGGCAAGCGAATCGACGTTCAGGACCTGAACGTCTACTACAGCGCCTTCAAGGCCGTCGAAGACGTCACGATGACGATCGAGCCGCGCTCCGTGACGGCCTTCATCGGCCCGTCCGGCTGCGGCAAGTCGACGTTCCTGCGCACCCTCAACCGGATGCACGAGGTGACACCTGGGGGTCGGGTGGAGGGCAAGGTGCTGCTCGACGACACGGACCTCTACGCGCCCGGCGTGGATGCCGTCGGCGTACGTCGGACCGTGGGCATGGTCTTCCAGCGACCCAACCCGTTCCCCACCATGTCGATCCAGGACAACGTGACGGCGGGCCTGCGGCTGAACGGCATCAAGGGCAAGAAGGTGCTACAGGAGAAGACCGAGCAGTCACTGCGCGGGGCCAACCTGTGGAACGAGGTCAAGGACCGTCTCGGCAAGCCCGGTGCCAGCCTGTCCGGCGGTCAGCAGCAGCGGCTGTGCATCGCGCGGGCCATCGCGGTGGAGCCGCAGGTGCTGCTGATGGACGAGCCGTGCTCGGCGCTCGACCCCATCTCGACACTGGCCATCGAGGACCTGGTCACCGAGCTGAAGGACCGCTACACGATCGTCATCGTCACCCACAACATGCAGCAGGCGTCACGGGTGTCGGACAAGACGGCGTTCTTCAACCTCGCTGCGACCGGCAAGCCGGGTCGGCTGATCGAGATGAACGACACCCAGAAGATCTTCAACAACCCCGAGGTGAGCGCGACGGAGGACTACATCTCCGGTCGCTTCGGCTGACCTGAGGAGCGCGCAGCGAAGGGTGGGCCGAGCGAAGCGAGGTCCCGCCCGCAGCGGAGCGCGACGAAGGTCAGCCGAGAAGGCTCGGCTGACCTGAGGAGCGCGCAGCGTAGGTTGCGGGCGAGCGCAGCGAGCACGCGGCCGAAGCGGAGCGCGACGAAGGTCAGCCGAGAAGGCTCAGCTGACCTCGTCGGGAGACGTGTGCCGTAGAAGTCTTTCTGCAGCCACGTGGATGTTTTGCGTCGGTGGGCAGGGCGGCAGCACTGGCCGAGAACGCAAAACCCCCACGGGCCGAGCGACGTACGACGGTGTGCGCGGTTTGCGTCGGTGGCCAGTGCTGCAGCACTGGCCGAGAACGCAGAACCCACACCTCGGCCTACGGGCCGTGACGGGCAGGCCGCAGCGGCGTGCACAATTGCGGGGTGGCGAAGGACAAGTCCAAGGACAAGGACAAGGACAAGAAGAAGCGGAAGAAGTCAGCTTCTTCTGAGGATCCCGCCCCTGTTGTCGAGCCCGACAGCTCCACCAAGGACGACGGCAGCTTCGCCTACGGATTCTGCAAGAGCTGCGACTGGCGCGGCCGGGCGCGCCGCTCGCGGGACAAGGCCAGGGCCGACGTCAAGGACCACGAGCAGTCCTGCAAGGGCACTCACAAGGTCAAGCTGAGGACCACCGACCGCCGCGACTGACGGGTGCGCCGTCCGGGCGGTCCCCCACGGCCTGAGCAAGGCTGCGAACGCCCCGCACGCGGTCCAGGGAGGACGCTCCGGCGAGGAAGTGTGCACGTCGGGCCGGGAGCGCCTCACGGCGCGTGGCCGCTCGTAGCGGCTTTATTTGGGACCCGGGGCTGCCGCGGCCCGACGCACACCAGAGCCTAACGGGGTCACCGCTTCGGATGTTCCCCACCGGCCCGGTCTGTGGACGAAGCAGTCCAGGTCGCCGCATCGGGGTCCGGCCGATTCCGGCTGGAATCGGGGCGCATACGGTTACGGCATGCGAACCGTGATGCGCCCTGGTGACGATGGCGTCAAGTCCTATCCGCTGCTCAACTCGCTCGTCGTACCGCGTCCCATCGCCTGGGTGTCGACGGTGTCCGGCGAAGGTGTCGGCAACCTGGCGCCGCACTCGTTCTTCACCGTCGTGTGCGCCGACCCGCCCATGGTCGCCTTCTCCTCGGTCGGCGAGAAGGACACGGTCCGCAACGTGCGCGAGACCCGCGAGTTCGTGGTGAATGTCGCGACCGAGCGGCTCAAGCACGCCGTCAACAACAGCTCGGCGCGCTTCGACCCCGCGGACGACGAGGCCGCTGAGCTCGGCCTCACCATGGAGGACAGCGACACGGTGCGGCCGCAGCGGGTGGCCGCCTCGCCGGCGTCGATCGAGTGTGTGATGCACACCATGCTCCAGCTCGGCGATTCCACCCTGATCATCGGCCGGGTGACCGCGTTCGCGATCGATCCGGACATCCTGGACGGCGACCACCCCACCTTCGAGGGGCTGGCACCGATGTCGCGGCTGGGTATCAACGAGTGGGGTATGCCCCCGGAGGTCATCCACCTCGACCGGCCCGGACCGCCGTCGGACATCCACCAGTTCGACTGACCGGCAGGATCACGAAGCCGCACGCTGACGGCGTTGCCGACGGTTGACGGCGTTCGAACACCGTCGATGAACGCCAACGCCGTCAGCGTCGTCCGGCACCGCGCCTGCCGCCTGGCTGCCGTCAGTCGAGCTTGCCGGCCCGCCACAGCGCGGCACAGCGGGACAGGTCGGATGCCGTGGTGAGCAGCGCGGCCGCCCGAGTGGTCTGCGTGGACGCCGCGCTGTCCTGGTCGTCGACCCGGTGGGCGCGGCCGACGGAAACGACCCTGCAGAACGCCGATGCCCGCTCGAGCGCGACCGCCAGATCCCCCTCGAAGACGCCCGCGAGGATCTGATCGGTCAGCTGTTGGAGGGCCTCCGGCGTCGGTGGCTCGGCCGAACCGGCCACCGCGTGCGCGACCTCCGCACTCCCGCGGCCGGCCTCGTAGTCACGCGCCGCGCCGACCGGGTCACGACGCACCCACTCCCGCAGCGTGTAGAGGCGCCACAGAGCCCCGGGCAGACTCGTCGCTGGGCGGTCCGCCCACAGTTCGGCCAGCGTCGAGATGCCCAGCTCGTCCACCAGATTGACCAGTTTCGCGGTCACCTGCGGGTCGTGCGCCGCCCGGCCCGTGCCCACGAGGGCGGCTGCCGTCTCGTGCGCGGCCTCGGACAACTGCGCGGGATCACTCGAGCCGGCGTACGCCTCCAACTCTCCGGACGACCGCAGAGCAGGACGCCGAGGTGGGCGAGAATCATTGTCGGACAATCGATCTCACTCCTCCACAGGAGGTCCGTAGATGGCTGATCCGTCCGGCGCGATGGTCAGTACGCCGTCGCCGGGCTCGGCGTCCCATCCGGCCAGGAGGTGGCGATTCCCGTCGAGAGGATGCGCAATCTCCTGGGGAGACAGGTTGACGACGACTGTATAGCCGCCTCGCGTGTACGTGAGCACATCGCCGTCACGGCGTACGTCGGTCACGCCCAGCGCGGGGTCGGCGAGGGCGGGCACCGCTCGACGCAATCGGAGCAGCTCGCGGTACCACTCGAGCAACCGCGCATGCTCCGGCTGCGACACCTCGTCCCACCGGAGCGTCGAGCCATGAGCGGTCGAGGCCGCTTGCGGATCGGGCACCGCGTCGCCCCACCCGTGCTCGGCGAATTCCCTGCGGCGCCCCTCGGAGACGGCCTCGGCAAGCTCCGGCTCCTGGTGGTCGGTGAAGTAGGCCCACTTCGTCGAGGCGCCCCACTCCTCCCCCATGAAGAGCATCGGCGTGTACGGCAGGGTCAGCAGCAGCGTCGCCCCGGCCGCCAGCCTGCTGCGGCCGACCAGTTGCGACAGACGCTCGCCGGTGGCCCGGTTGCCGACCTGGTCGTGGGTCTGCAGGGAGGCCACGAACTTCCACCCCGGAGTGAGGGCGGGTACGACCGGCCGGCCGTGGTCACGCTGGCGGAAGCTGGACCAGGTGCCGTCGTGGAAGAACGGTGTGCGCGCGATCTTGGCGAAGGCACCTGGGTCGGTGAAGTCGGCGTAGTAGCCCTGCGACTCCCCGGTCAACAGCACGTGCAGCGTGTGGTGCACGTCGTCCGCCCACTGGCCCGCCAGACCGAAACCACCGTCTCCCCCGTCGGCGCGAGCCGTGACGGTGGCCGGGTCGTTGCGGTCCGACTCTGCGATAAGCGTTAAAGGTCGACCCGATGACGTTGCCAGACCGTCGGTTTCGGCGGCAAGCTGCTCGAGCACGTGGACAGCCCGCTCGTCCACCAGCGCGTGCACCGCGTCCAGCCGGAGGGCATCCAGGTGGTAGTCGCGGAACCACATCAGCGCGTTGTCGATGATGAAACGGCGCACCTCGTCGCTACCGGGAGCGTCCAGGTTGACCGCCGCACCCCACGGTGTGTGGTGCCGGTCGGTGAAGTAGGGCCCGAACTCCGAGAGGTAGTTGCCGCTGGGCCCCAGGTGGTTGTAGACGACGTCCAGGCACACCCCGAGACCCCGCGCGTGGCAGGCGTCGACGAACCGCGCGAGGGCCTGCGGACCGCCGTACGCCGGGTGCACCGCGTAGAGATCGACCCCGTCGTAGCCCCAGCCGCGGTCGCCCGGGAACGTCGCGACGGGCATCAGCTCGACCAGCGTCACCCCGAGCTCGACGAGGTGGTCGATCCGCTCGACCGCCGAGTCGAGCGTGCCATCCGCGGTGAAGGTGCCGATGTGCAGCTCGTAGATCACCGCGGTCTCGAGCGCGACGCCATGCCACGCGTCGTCGGTCCAGGCGAAGGTTGCCGGGTCGACGATCTGCGACGGGCCGTTCGGCCCCTCGGGCTGATACCTGGATCGGGGGTCCGGGAACGGTCCCGCGCCGTCGACCCGGTAGGAGTACCGCTGGCCGTCCGCCGCCGCACGGTCGGTCGTCCACCGGTCGCCCGCCCGCGTCATCGCGACCGTCTCCTCCGGCAGCACGAGCTCCACGCGCTCGGCGGCCGGTGCCCACACGTCGAAGCTCGGCATCAGGCGACCTTCTCCAGGAAGAGGACCGGCGTGCCAGCGAAAAGATGTGCCGCAGCGACGCGTTCGTCGACATCGAACGACCGGCCACTCAACAGATCGGTCCAGGTGCCGGACTCCAAGGTCACCGTCTCACCGGTGAAACCGCCCTCGCGCTCCCACCGCGAGGGCGCGCGCAGCACCAGCGTCGCGAACGTCGCCCGACGGCCACGGTGCAGCACGCCGGACACCAAGCCCGGTGCGTGGGCGCGTACGAACCCCACCGCGTGTTCGGAGTCGGACTGCACCGGTGTGTATGACGACTCGGCACCGAACGCGGCCGGCTCGCGGCGACGCGCGGCGAGCACGGCCGCCACCAGCTGCAGTTTCTCCACATCCAGGTCGGAACGGTCCGTAGCGGCCAGAGCCTGCGCGCGTGCTGCGTAGTCGACGGGGCGCCGGTTGTCTGGATCGACCAGGGACAGGTCCACGGACTCGCACCCCTGGTAGGTGTCGGGCATCCCCGGCATCGTCAGCTGGATCAGCTTCGCGCCGAGGGTGACGGCCCGGATCGCGCCGGCGTTGGCGGCGACGGCACGATCCAGCGCATCGTGCAGGGGCCCCTCGCGCATCGCGGTCGTCGCGAAGTCGATGACGCGCTGCTCGTACTTCTCGTCGCCGTCGACCCAGGCCGTGTGCTCCTTGGCCTCACGCAGCGCCTTCTGCAGGTAACCGCCCAGCCGCTCGTCACCGATGTCACCGACCCCGAGGAGGGTCTGCCACACCAGGTGCGCCGTCGGCAGATCGACATCCGCCGTAACGGCGAGTTCCCTTGCGATCCCCGATAGTTCGGACCACGCCGCGGGGTCGCCGGCGACGGCGAGGATGCGTGCGCGGGTGTCTTCGCTGCGCTTGGTGTCGTGGGTCGACAGGGTGGTCATCGTGTGCGGCCAGTGCTCCTGCTGCCACGCCGCCCAGTCGTGCAGTGCCGTCGGCGAGGCATCGCCGAGCACGGTCGGGTCGCTACCGACCTCGTTGAGCGCGACGAGGCGATGCCACCGGTAGAACGTCGTGTCCTCGATGCCCTTGGCCATCACCGGACCCCAGGTCTGCTGCAGGCGCACCGCGAAATCCGTTGCCGCGTCGTCGTCCTCAGCCATCACGGTGAGGGGCACGAGGGCCTCGAGCGTGGCCGCGAGATCGGGCCGGGCCTCCATGGCGCGCCCGAAGGCCTCCGCCAACCGTTCGCGCGCGACCCTGCTCATCCGGTGTTCCGGCCGCACGTACGCGCGGTAGACCTCGCCGGCGACGAGCAATTCCACGATCGCCTCGCGCAGCGGCTCCGTCTCCAGGTCGGGCAGCGCCTCGCGTGCCCGACGGATGAGGCGCTCGACCTCGGGAGCCAGCGACTGCGCCACGACCTGACGCTTCGCGGCGAGCACCTCCTCCTCGAAGTCGGCGTCGCCGCCGGTGGCGGCCCACTCCTGCGCGATCACGGGCGCGGCCACGGGATCGGTCAGGGCCGCCTGCAGCACGCGCAGGCCGTCGTACCCGGTGGTGCCGGTGCACGCCCAGTTGCTCGGCAGGCGTTCGTCGCCCTCGAGGATCTTCTCCACCCAGATCGGCGTGCCACTTCGGCAGGCGCGGGTGAGTCGCTCGAGGTACTCGACCGGGTCGGCGAGGCCGTCCGGGTGGTCGATGCGGAAGCCGTCGATGAGACCGCGGTGGTGCAGCTGCAGCAGCAGCGCGTGGGTCGCGTCGAAGACCTCCTGGAGCTCCACGCGTACCGCGATCAGTCCGTCGACCTCGAAGAACCGGCGGTAGTTGAGCACCTCGTCCTTCTCGCGCCAGCTCGCGAGCCGGTAGTGCTGCCGGTCCAGCAGGGCGGCGCAGTCCTCGATGTGCTCCGAGCCGAGTGCCAACGGGAAGACGTGGTCGAAGTAGCGCAGCACCGGTTCGCCGTCGAGCTCGTCTCGGGTGATCTCCCCCGCGTCGATCACCTCCTGGAGCGACGACCCGAGGATCGGCAGGCCGAGACGACCGCCGCCGGCCTTCCAGTCCACGTCGAACCACTCCGCGGTGGGGGCGTCGCGTCCGTCGCGCAGCAGCTCCCAGACCGGGTGATTGACGTTCTCGGGCGCCACGAACGACATGTGGTTGGGCACCACGTCGACCACGATGCCGAGGTCGTCCGCGTGCGCCGCAGCAACCAGGGCCTCGAAACCCTCGAGCCCGCCGAGGTCCGCGCTGATGCGCGAGTGGTCCACGACGTCGTAGCCGTGCATCGAGCCCGCAGCCGCCTGCAGGATCGGCGACAGGTAGAGGTGGGAGACGCCGAGGGAGCGCAGGTAGCCCGTCTGCTTCGCTGCGTCCGCGAAGGTGAAACCGGCGTGCAGCTGCAGGCGATAGGTGGCGGTGGGTGTCGGGCTCACATGTCCTCCGGTTCGATGCTGCGCGGATCGCTCGATGCTGCCCGCACCTGCCACGCCGCGCTCGTCGCCTCCACCACGTCAGTGGTCGAGCCGGTTGAGGCCGAGGACCACGACGACCGCGGTGCCCGCATCGTCGCACGCGGCAATGGGCAGCTGAGCGTCGATGCCCCAGTCGTGGTCACCCGCGGGATCGTCGATGACCTGGCGCACCTCCCAGGTGTCCTTACCCTCGCGGATCTGCAGGTATGCCGGCCCGCGTGCTGCCGGCCCCGCTCCCATCTCGTCGTGATCGGCGAAGTACGCCGCGAGATCCTCGACCCACGCCTGCTCGTCCATCACGATCTCGGTGGGCGGCTCGGTGGCCGCAGCCGCGTCCCGGTCCAGGGCGGCGAGCGCGACGATGTCCCGACGCGCGGCGAGCTGCACCCTGCGGAACATCGCGTTGCGGATCTGGACTCGGAACGCCCTGGGATTGCTGGTGATCGACCGCTTCTGCGGGGGCGCGGGGGTCGCGTCGAGGAGCTGAGCGGCGGGATCGTTGAGGCGGTCCCACTCGTCGATGAGGCTGGAGTCGGTCTGCCGGATCACCTCGCCGAGCCATTCGATGAGGTCGGCCAGCTCCGGGGTCTTGCGGGAGTCCGGCACCGTCTGGCGCAGCGTGCGGTAGGCGTCGGTGAGGTAGCGCAGCACGATCCCCTCGGATCTGCTGAGTTCGTACTGCTTGACCAGGTCGGCGAACGACCACGCGTACGAATACATCTCGCGTACGACGGCCTTGGGTGAGAGCGCGTTGTCGCCCACCCACGGCTGGTTGCTCCGGTAGGTCTCGAACGCTGCGTCGAGCAGCTCCGCCAGCGGCCGGGGCCAGGTGACCTCCTCCAGCAGCTCCATCCGCTCGTCGTACTCGATCCCCTCGGCCTTCATCCGGGCCACCGCCTCGCCCCGGGCGCGGAAACGCTGCCCCATCAGGATGGGTCGGGGATCCTCCAGCACGGCCTCGATCACCGAGACCGCGTCGAGCGCGTACTCGTCGGACTCGGGGTCGAGCAGCTCCAGCGCGGCGAGCGCGAACGGCGCCATCGGCTGGTTGAGCGCGAAGTTGTCCTGCAGGTCGATCGTGAGCCGCACCCCACGTCCGTCGACCTCGGGGGTGTCCAGCCGCTCGACGACACCCGCTGCCAGGAGCTCGCGGTAGAGGTCGATCGCCTTGCGGGACAGACGTGCCCGCCGTCGCGGGTCCTCGTGGTTCTCCCGCATCAGCCGGCGGACACCGGCGAACGGGTCGCCGTCACGTGCGATGACGTTGAGCAGCATGGAGTGCGTGACACGCATCCGGGACTGCAGCGCCTCCGGCTCGGCGCCGACGAGACGCTCGAACGTCTCCTCGGTCCAGTTGACGAAGCCCTCCGGCGGCTTCTTGCGTTGCACCTTGCGCAGCTTCTTGGGGTCGTCGCCGGCTTTGGCGACCGCCCGCGCGTTCTCCACGGTGTGCTCCGGGGCCTGGACGACGACCGACCCGCTGGTGTCGAAGCCGGCGCGCCCCGCGCGGCCCGCGATCTGGTGGAACTCCCGCGCCTTGAGCACCCGCTGGCGCGACCCGTCGTACTTGGTGAGGCCGGTGAAGAGCACGGTGCGGATCGGCACGTTGATGCCGACACCGAGGGTGTCGGTGCCGCAGATGACCTGCAGCAGTCCCGCCTGCGCCAGGGTCTCGACGAGGCGGCGGTACTTCGGGAGCATCCCCGCGTGATGTACGCCGATCCCGTTGCGCACCAGCTTGTTAAGCGTCTTGCCGAAACCGGCCGAGAAGGGGAAGTTGACGATCGCCTCGGCGATGCGCTCCTTGTCGGCCTTGCTGGTGATGGTGATGCTCAGCAGCGCCTGCGCCCGCTCCAGCGCCGAGGCCTGGGTGAAGTGCACGACGTAGACCGGTGCCTGGTGGGTGCTGAGCAGCTCCTCGATCGTCTCGTGGATCGGGGTCATCGCCCAGGAGAACGACAGCGGCACCGGGCGGTCGACGCCGGTGACGACGGCGGTCGACCTGCCGGTGCGGGCGGTCAGCTCGCGCTCGAAGAGCCCGACGTCGCCGAGCGTCGCCGACATCAGGACGAACTGCGCCTGCGGCAGCTCCAGCAGCGGCACCTGCCAGGCCCAGCCGCGCTCGGGCTCGGAGTAGAAGTGGAACTCGTCCATCACGACCATGCCGACGTCCGCCTTCGCGCCCTCGCGCAGGGCGATGTTGGCGAGGATCTCCGCGGTGCAGCAGATGATCGGGGCATCGGCGTTGACCGACGCGTCACCGGTGAGCATCCCGACCTGGTCGGAGCCGAAGACCTCACAGAGCGCGAAGAACTTCTCCGACACCAGCGCCTTGATGGGCGCGGTGTAGAAGGACACTCGGTCGTCGGCGAGCGCCGCGAGCAGCGCGCCCGTGGCGACGAGGGACTTCCCGGAGCCGGTGGGGGTCGACAGGATGAGATTGGCACCGGCCAGGATCTCGACGACGGACTCGTCCTGATGCGGGTAGAGCGTCAGCCCCTGCTGGGTGGCCCAGGTGGTGAACGTCGCATAGACCTCGTCGGGCCCGGCGTCGGGCGGAAGGGCGTCGAGGAGGTTCATCACCCCCAGTTTCCCCTACCTGCAGCGCCCCGCGGACCACTCAGGCAGCCGGATCAGGCGGGTCGCGCGTCTTCCTTCCGTCCGCGCAGCACCACACGGTCGTCGCTGCGCGCACGCGGCGTGCCGTGTGTCACCCCGTCCCCGATGACCCCGTGGAAGCCGGGCTCGGCGTGGCCGAGCCACTCCAGTGCGACCGGCATCACCGCCTGCCACACGTCGAACCGGTGACCGGCCCCGGGCAGATACACCGACGTCACCGACATCCGCCCGTGCGCAGCGTTGATCAGACTCCTGCTCGGGGGCCCCGCGAAGCGATCACCCTCGGACACCTCGATCCACACGTCGACGGGGGGCGGGGTCTGTCGCACGACGTTGAGCATGGAGTAGCGCGCCGGCCAGATGCTCCGACGACCGTAGGGCGTCCAGTTGCCCCAGCTGGGGTTGTTGTAGGTACCGAAGAGCATCACCGACCCGTACTGCTGGGGGTGCAGGAAGGCGCTCACCTCGGCGCAGAAGCCTCCCGCGCTGAAGCCCATCACGGCCCACGACTCCTTGTCGGGACGCACCCGCAGGTGTCGCACGGTCCACGCGGGGACCGTCTTGGTGAGCCAGGTCTCCATGTCGATGCCGCCGCTGTTGGTGCACTCGGTGTCGATGCCGGACGGCGTGTAGTCCGGCACCACGACCACCGGCTCGATCAGGCCGGACTTCTGGTGGGCTCGCACGATGATGTTCTGCAGGCCCATCCGCTTCTGATAGTCCGCCGGACTGCCGGGAATGCCGGCGTACGCCTCGATGACGGGATAGGTCGCCTGGGAGGGCCCGTCGACGTACGCGGGCGGCAGCCAGATCATCGCCTTCCCGGCGCCACGCCCTGCCGCCTTGCCGAGCCCGGGGATGACGACGTGCAGCCACTGGCCGTGCGGACCGGGCGCGACATGCAGTTTCGCGTCGCGCGCGAACACCGCGCGCTCCGGACCGAACAACCGCTGCGCGCGCAGGTCGGCCTCGGCGGCGGCACTCGCGCTGTACTGCCCGGCCGTCTGCAGGTCACCCTTCACCGCCACCCGCTGCACCGAGGGCGGCGTACCCATCAGGTCGCGACCCAGATCGGACCAGGTGCCGTACCAGCCGTTCTGCTGATTGAGGGTCGCCGCGGCCGCGAGCACGACCAGGGCCGAGGCGCCCACCTGCGTACCGAGCCTGCCGAGCAGCGCCAGCGGACGACGCCGCGCCAGCCTCGGCCACAGCACGACGACAGCGACCACCGCGGCCGCGAACGACACCCACAGCAGCACCACGAGTGCCACGCTGTTCGGCTCCAACATCTCAGGGGACCCCGCCTCGATCTGCGCGCCTCGTCGCGCACGACGACATGCTCACTCGGATGCCTGAGAGCAAGATGGGTGCGCGCTGCATGCAAGGCGACCTCGTCGGGACGTGCGCGGCGTCCTCCGGTGAGCCCGGCGATGTTCCCGGCCACGGGGTTTCGCGGCGGCGAACGGGTGCAACTACGCTGTCGGGGCGCTACACGCGTCACGGGCCTTTAGCTCAATTGGTAGAGCTGCGGACTTTTAATCCGTAGGTTCCGGGTTCGAGCCCCGGAGGGCCCACTTCAACCGGTCCAGAGAGGCCGGTGCGCCGTCTACTTCGACCCGGGGGCGGGGCGTCGACGGTAGTTTGGCGGCGTGGCTGAGCCCGGACGGCACGCGTGGATCGACGCCGGAGCCGGCATCGCCGGCGACATGCTGCTCGGCGCCCTGGTGGACGCCGGGGCACCCGTCTATGTGATCCAGGATGCCGTGGACGCCGTCGTGCCAGACGCCGTGCGGATGACCGCGCGCGAGGTCACCCGTGCCGGCCAGCGTGCCACGAAGGTGGACGTCGCACCGGTCGCCGCCGACCAGCCGCACCGCCGGTGGAGCGACATCCGGGACCTCATCGATCGGGCTCCCCTCGAACCGGCCGTCGCGGCATCGGCGCAGCGGGTCTTCGAGACGCTGGCAGCCGCCGAGGGCCGCGTCCACGGGGTGGAGGCCACGCAGGTGCACTTCCACGAGGTGGGCGCCTGGGACTCCATCGCCGACGTGGTCGGGGTCTGCGCGGCCCTGCATTGGCACGCCGTGCGGTCCGTCAGCGCCGGACCGATCGCGGTCGGATCGGGCCGAGTGACCGGCGCGCACGGCGACCTGCCCGTGCCGGTGCCCGCGGTGCTCGAGCTCGGCACCGGTTGGGAGTTGCGGGCGGGCGGCACCGGCGAACTGGCCACTCCCACCGGCGTCGCCCTCGTACGCGCCCTCGCGGCGACCTGCGAACCCCTACCGCCGATGCGGGTGCGGGCGACCGGCGTCGGCGCGGGCTCACGGGACACTCCCGGGCGCGCGAACGTCGTACGAGTCTGCATCGGCGAGCGCACCGAGACAGCCGGACAGCCGGCCACCGAACAGCTGTGGGTGCTCGAGGCGAATGTCGACGACCTCGACCCCAGGGTGTGGCCCACGGTCCTGACGGCGCTGCTCGAGGCCGGCGCCGCGGACGCCTGGCTGACCCCGATCCTGATGAAGAAGGGGCGACCCGCGCACACGTTGTCCGTCCTGTGCGCCGGCGGTGACCGATCGCGGATGGGCGACCTCGTCCACTCGCTCACCAGCACCTTCGGCAGCAGGTCATACGCGGTCGATCGTGTTGCACTGCAACGTGACTGGCGCATCATCCAGGTCCACGGCCACTCGGTGCGGATCAAGGTGTCGCTCGACGGCTCCGGGCAGATCGTGCATGCGACGCCGGAGTTCGAGGACGCCGCGACGGCCGCCCGGGCCGTCGGGCTGCCCGTCCGGAGACTGCTCGACGACGCCGCGGCGACTGCGACAGCACAGGGCCTGCGGGCCGGCTCGCTCCTTCCGCCGATCGACTCCTAGCGGGCGATCGGCCTGGTGGTCAGTCGGAGGATGCAGCGGGCGCGGCGATCTGCGCGGCCAGGTGGCCCGCGCCGTACCCGTTGTCGATGTTGACGACGGCGACTCCCGGGGCGCAGGCGTTGAGCATGGCCAGCAGCGGTGCGATGCCGCCGAACGCCGCGCCGTACCCGACCGAGGTCGGCACGGCCACGACCGGCGCCGACACCAGGCCCGCGACCACGCTCGGCAGTGCACCGTCCATGCCCGCGACGACCACGATGACCCGCGCGGCCCGAAGCACCGGCAGCCGGGCGAGGATTCGGTGCAGCCCGGCGACTCCGACGTCGACGACGAGTTCGCAGTGCCGTCCGAGGTAGGCGGCGGTCAGCAGCGCTTCGCGCGCCACCGGTAGGTCCGAGGTGCCGGCGCACACCACGACGACAGGGCCACCGACCGGCGCGGGCGGCGCCGGCGGCCAGGCGACGAGACGCGCGGTCTCGTCGATGGCCGCGTCCGAGAAGACGTGCGAGAGCACGTCCAGATGGTCGTCCGAGCACCGGGTGAACAGCGTTGCTCCACCTGGCTTCTCGCCCTGATCGGCATCTCGCACCGCCTCGGCGATCGCGCGTACCTGGTCCGGCGTCTTGCCCTCGCAGTAGACCGCCTCGGGGTATCCCCTTCGTGCCGCCCTCTGCAGGTCGAGCTCGGCCACTCCCTCCAGGGGATCGGGCTCAGCCACCGGTCACCGCCACGAGCGGCAGGCTGAACGCGCCGGACTGGATCCCTCCGAGGTCGAGCGCCACGAAGTCGAACCCGGCCGCCCGCCCGGCGGCCACCACCTGCTCGCGCAGCGGCGAGGCGGCCGCTCGGATCAGGTCGTCGGCGGTCACCTCGATGCGGGCGACCTCCCCGTGATGACGCACCCGGCAGTCGGCGAATCCGAGCTCCCTCAGCGCGTGCTCGACCGCCTCGACCTGGGCGAGCCTTGCCGGGTCGACGGGAGTGAAGTGCGGGATGCGCGACGCCAGGCAGGGCGCGGCGGGTTTGTCGGCGTTGGGAAGTCCCAGCTCGTGCGCCAGCGAGCGTACGTCGGCCTTGGTGAGTCCGAGGTCGGCGAGCGGCCGCAGCACGCCGTGCTCGGTCGCTGCGCGCGAGCCCGGCCGGTCCGGGCGACGGGTGTCGTCGGCGTTCTCGCCGTACGCGACGGCTGTCAGGCGGTGAGCGGCGATGACATCGCTCCCGATCCGGGTGAACAGCTCGTCCTTGCAGTGGTAGCAGCGGTCGGGACCGTTGGCCCGGTACGCCGGGTTGTCGCCCTCGTGCGTCGCGATCTCGACGACGGGTACGCCGATCGCGGCAGCGACGTCGTGCGCACCGGCGCGTTCGTCCGCGGCCAGCGACGGGGAGACACCGAGGACCGCGACCACCCGGTCCGGGCCGAGCGCGCGCACGGCCAGCGCGAGCAGTAGGGAGGAGTCGACGCCGCCGGAGTAGGCGACCCCGAGGCGTTGCACACCGTCGAGCGCGCGCTCGACCTGCGGGGTGACCGACGCCAGATCTCGATTCATGACCTCAGCCTCCCTGATGCCCTGGGGTGAGTCGGAAGAGCACCTCCCCGGCGTCGGGCACGACGAAGCTGCCGGCGGCGATCTCCGCGTCCAGGTCGATCGAGTCCGGGTCCAGATAGCCGAGGTTCGCGGCGCGACACACCTCCTCCGGGATCCGGGTCGCGAGGGTGACGTTGACGCGGAATCGCTCCGTACCGGTCTCGGGGTCGTAGCTGCCCGCGCCTCTCAGGTGGGTGGAGTGGGCCAGGGTGCTCCAGTGCACGTCCTTGAAGCGGTCCCACTGCTTCACGAAGTAGTCGCGGCAGTGGTAGCCGATGGTGTCGATCTCCGGGTGGCTGGCCGAGATCTGCGTGATGTGAGGGGCGTAGAGGATCACCTCGCCGCCGTCGGCGACCGCGGGCTCGAGCTTGTAGAAGCCCTTCGCGCCGGTCCAGATGTCGTCGTACATGGTCGGCACCAGCGAGATGACGCGCCGTACCGGCTCGTCGAGGTAGGTCACGTGGGTGGCGGCGCAGACCTCCGCGGAGTCGGCCCACGCCGAGATGGTGTCGCCGAAGGAGATGGAGTGCAGGTCGTGGGTGCCGGCGGCTCCGACGAAGCAGAACGCGAGCTTCTCGGCTGGCACCATCGCTGCGCCCTCGTTGATGAGGGCCCGGACCGGGGTGACGTCCGTCGTGCCGATGATCTCGGCCGAGGTGATGAGTGCGCCGATCCAGTGGGACACGTCGATGATCTGCTGACCGGTGACACCCGGGAAGAAGTACTTGTTGCCGCCGGAGATGCCCACGACCTCGTGGGGCAGCACCGGGCCCACGACCAGCGCGACGTCGTGCTCGACCACCGCTTTGTTCAGCAGCACCGGCACATCGAGGCTGAGCCGGCCCTCGGACAGTTCCTCGAGGCGCGCGGCCGGGATCATCCCGAGATCGGCGAAGGTCTCCGGTCGCCACCACTCGTGGTTGAGCACGGTCATCCCCGGATAGGTGTCCTGCAGGGCACCCGGTGCGTATCCCAGGTGCCGGGCGATCGCCTCCTCGCTCATCGCCTGGTGGGTGCCGAGGGCTATCAGCACCGTCATCCTCTCCACCCGACCGGCGAGCGCGCCGTGGACGGCGCCGAGCAGCAGGGGCAGTGGGCAGGTGCGGGTCGCGTCCGGCACCAGGATGCAGACGCTGCGCCCGTCGAGATCCACCGAGTCGAGCCGTTCCCGGACGAACCGGCGCACCTCGTCCTCGCCCAGCACACCGTCGACGCCCCCGACCCGCGTGGCGGGCAGGTGGGTCTGTGCGGGTCCGTCGGCGAGGCTCGTCATGCGACCACCTTCACCCGCCACCCCGTCGGCGGCAAGCGCGACCGGCGACCCGTCGCCCTCGAGCAGGGTGGGAGGGCGACGATGGGCGTCATGACGTCCATGCCCGCGCCCGCGGATCGACTCACGCTCTCACCCGACCGGCTCCTCCCCGCCGACCCCGGCACCCGGGCGATCGCGCGGCGGCTGTACGCCGCGGTGCGCGACCAACCGATCATCTCCCCGCACGGTCACGTGCCAGCGCAGTGGCTGGCCGACGACGCACCGTTCGAGGATCCGGCCTCGCTGCTGCTCTCGCCGGATCACTACGTCTTCCGGCTCCTGCACGCACAGGGCATCCCCCTGGAGCAGCTCGGGGTCGGCCCGGGCAGCACCCCGGACACGGACGGCGCACGTCATGCCTGGCGGTTGTTCTGCGGCCGGTGGGGCGCCTTCCGCGGCACGCCGAGCCGGTTCTGGATGGAAACGGTCCTCGCCGACGTCTTCGGGGTGGCGGACCGCCCGTCGGCGGAGTCCGCCGACGCGATCTACGACCGGATCGCCGACGCCCTGGGGCGCCCGGACTTCCGCCCGCGGGCGTTGATGAACCGATTCGCCATCGACGTCCTCGCCACGACGGACGACCCCGTCGACGACCTGAGCTACCACGCCGCGCTGCAGCAGGACAGCGGGTTCTCCCACCGGGTGGTGCCGACGTTCCGCCCGGACAAATACCTGGAGCCCGCCCGGCCGGACTTCCCCGCGCTGATGGCCGCGCTGGCGCAGGCGTCGGCGATCGACACCGGCTCGTACGCCGGATACGTCGCGGCGCTGGCGGACCGGCGCCGCTATTTCAAGGATCACGGCGCCGTCTCCTCCGACCACAGCCACCTCGACGTGGTCACGCTGACCCTGGACGACGCCGAGGCGACCCGGATCTACAGCGACGCGATCGCCGGGCGCGTGAGTCCGCAGGACGCCACGGCCCTGCGCCGGCACATGCTCGTGGAGATGGCCCGGATGGCCACCGAGGACGGCCTGGTGATGACGCTGCACCCCGGCGTCCACCGCGGCCACCACACCGAGACGACGCGGCGCTTCGGCCCGGACACCGGCAGCGACATCCCGGTGGGCGTGGAGTTCACCCGCGGGCTGCAGCCGCTGCTGGACGAGTTCGGGACGGCGCAGGGCTTCCACCTGATCCTCTTCACCCTCGACGAGACGGTGTTCTCCCGCGAGATCGCACCGCTGGCCGGCTTCTACCCGAGCGTCTACGCCGGGGCTCCGTGGTGGTTCCTCGACGCGCCGGACGCCGTACGCCGCTTCCGTGCCGCCACGACGGAGACCGCCGGTTTCTACCGCACCTCCGGGTTCGTGGACGACACCCGGGCGTTCCTGTCCATCCCGGCCCGACACGATATGTCGCGCCGCCTGGACGCGGGCTATCTCGCCCGGCTGGTCGCCGAGCATCAGCTCGAGGAGGACGAGGCGCTGGAGACCGCCCTCGACCTCGTCACCACCGTGCCGACCACGGCCTTCAAGCTGTGAGCGCGCCGCTGCGCGCGCTCGACCGGCGCAAGGACGGTCGCCCTGCCGCGCCCGTGCGGCTGCTGCACCTCGGGCTCGGCAACTTCTTCCGTGCGCACGCCGCCTGGTACACCGAGCACGCCCCCGACGCCGCCGCATGGGGCATCGCCGCCTTCACGGGCCGGTCGCCGGCGGCCGCGGTCGCCCTCCGGGCACAGGACGCGCTCTACACGCTGCTCGTCCGCGGCCCGGACGGCGCTCGGCCCGAGGTCGTCTCGAGCGTGAGCGCGGTACACACGGCCGACGACCTGGTGGCGCTGCGGGCGTACTTCGCGAGCACCGATCTGGCGGTCGTCACGGCGACCGTGACGGAGGCGGGCTACTGCCGGTCGTCATCCGGAGACCTCGATACGGCGTCGCCGGCCGTCCGACGCGACATCGAGGCGCTGGCCGCCGACCCGGTCGCCGGGCCGGTCGACACCGTTCCGGGACGCGTGGTGGCCGGACTGCTCGCCCGACGGGCTGCGGGCGCCGGCGCGCTCGCCATCGTCTCCAACGACAACCTCCCCGACAACGGTCAGGTCATGGCCCGTGTCGTGAGCGGACTCGCCGCCGCGGTCGATCCCACCCTTCTCCCCTGGATCGAGGACAGCGTCTCGTTCGTCACCACCGTGGTCGACCGCATCACCCCCCGCACCACGGACGAGGACCGCGCCGAGGTGTCCCGGCAACTCGACGTCGACGATCCCGAGGTCGTGCCGACCGAACAGTTCACCGAGTGGATCCTCGCCGGGGACTTCCCGAACGGCCGGCCCGCCTGGGAGGGCGCCGGCGCGCGATTCGTCCGCGATGTGCGCCCCTTCGAGCAGCGCAAGCTGTGGCTGCTCAACGGAGCGCACTCGCTGATGGCGTACGCCGGGTCGATCCGCGGCCACGAGACCGTCGCCCAGGCGATCGGCGACCCCGTGGTGCGCGGGTGGGTCGAGGAGTGGTGGAGCTGCGCCTGCGCCCACCTCGAACTGCCCGCCGCCGAACTCGACGACTACTGCACGAGCCTGCGGACCCGTTTCGGCAACGCCGCCATCCGACACTTGCTCGCGCAGATCGCCGCCGACGGCTCGCAGAAGGTGCCGGTCCGCGTGGTGCCGGTGGTCCGCGCCGGACTGGAGGACGGCCGGGTCGACCCCGGCGCGACCCGTCCGGTCGCCGGCTGGATCGCGCACCTGCGCGGCCACGGCGCCCCGGTCACCGACGTACGCGCCGACGAGGTCACCGACCTGTCGAGGGGCACCACGCAGGAGGCGGTCGCCCGGGTGCTGACGTGGCTCGGTGTCGCGGACGAACGCGTGGCGCGGGTGGTCGCCCTGCAGGTCGCCGACCTGGAGGAGTTCCCGTCGACGTGACGGAGAAGTGCGCTGCACATTCTGCGTCGGGGGTCCGCTCGACCCGTCCGATTTGACAGCGGATCATCTACGCTGTACCGCAACAAAAAATCAGCCAGCGGTCAACTGCGAGTAAAAAAGGCATACAACCAGTCCGAATTCCACTCGACACGCCGATAATTGCCGAATTCACCAGGATTACAACGGCAACCAATGCGCCTTCGCTCCTTAGGTTTCGTGGCCTCACCAGTCACATCCGCCTCAAGGAGCATCAATGGTCATCGCCATCCGCCGCGCCGCCGGCGCGGTTATCGGCATCACCGCCCTCACCGCGCTTGCAGCCGGCCCGGCCCAGGCCGCACAGCCCCACCCCGACGCCAGCACGCAGACCGCACACGCCCCCGCGGCCGTCCAGCACGCGGACTCGCAGGTGTGGACGCTGTACACCGGAAGCGCGGGCGCCTCGTTCCGCGCGAACTCGTCCAACACCGCGACCTTCGTCGCGAGGCCGGGCACCGGATACCAGTTCACGGGCGTCCTCGGCAGCGGCAGCACGGCCGGGTGGGTGCAGGCCACCTCGGGCACGTACACCGGGCAGTGGATCAGCGCATACAGCGTCACCACCACCAACCCGGCACAGCCGCTGGGCTCGGGCGCAGGCTCCAGCGCGGTGGTGTCCACCCCCAACGTCACCCGGTACGTCGTCACCGGCTGGGCGACTCCCAACATCCGCGCGTCCTACAGCTACCGCTCGGCGATCGTGGCGACCGTCAAGCAGGGGGTCGCGTTCACCGGCACCTACGTCAACTACGCGTGGTTCCGCATCACGTCCGGGACGTACGCCGGCCGCTTCATCAGCACGGCGATGCTCCAGACCTCGCCCAACCAGGCGTCGTACAACGGCGTGATGCCGGCGGCGGAGATGTGCGCGGCCGACAGCGCCCTCGGCACGTCCTGGGAGCCCACCACCCCGCGCTACCTCGCGTGTGGCGCACGGGATTCGTTGGCCAACATGAACGCCGCGTTCAAGGCCACCTTCGGCTACAACCTGTCCATCTCCGAGGCGTACCGGCCGTTGGTCAAGCAGCAGTTCTACTACGACCTGCTCGGCTCGCAGGCCGCTGTGCCCGGTACGTCCAATCACGGGCTGGGGCAGGCGATCGACTTCGACACCCAGACCACCAAGGGCGGTTCGACCTCGATCTACTACTGGGGCACGCCCCAGGACAAGTGGCTGACGGCGAACGCGCTCAACTGGGGCTTCCAGCGCCCCAAGGAGTACTCCACGCCGGGCGTCGGGGAGTACTGGCACTACACGTTCGTGGGCTGACACAGGTGTGAACGACGGCGGCGGTCCGGGGCACGTCCCCCGGGCCGCCGCCGTACGTCGGCACCGGCTCAGCCCGCGAGGTCGCCCTCGGCCAGCTCGACGTCACCGGTCGCGATGTTGTCCTCCAGGTGCGCGACGGACGACGTGCCAGGGATGAGGAGCACGTTCGCCGCCCGGCGCAGCAGCCACGCGAGCCCGACCTGCGCCGGCGTGACGCCGAGCCGCTGCGCGACGGCCTTCACCTGGTCGTCGTCGGTGACCTTGGGCATCTGCGGGAAGGCCGAACCCAGTGGGAAGTACGGCACGTAGGCGATGCCCTGCTCGGTGCAGTAGTCGAGTACGTCGGCGTCGCTCTGATCGACATAGCTGAAGGCGTTCTGCACACAGACCAGCCCGACGCTCTCGTGCGCGGTGCGGACCTGGTCCAGCGTCGCCGTCGAGATGCCGATCCCGGCGATCTTGCCCTCGTCGCGCAGCTGCTTCATCGCCTCGAGCTGGGCCGCCAGCTCGTCCTGCGGCTCGGCGTCCTGCACCGAGCCGTCGTCCTCGTGCAACCGCAGGTTGACCGCGCCGAGCTGCTCGGTGCCGAGGGTGCGCAGGTTCTCCTCCACGTCCTCCTTCAGCTGCTGTGGCTGCAGCGCGGGAAGCCATGCGCCGGCGGCATCCCTGCGGGCGCCCACCTTGGACACCAGGACGAGATCGTCGCCGTACGGGTGCAGCGCTTCGCGGATCAGTTCGTTCGAGACATCCGGGCCGTAGAACTGGGCGGTGTCGATGTGGTCGACGCCGAGCTCGACGGCCCGGCGCAGGACGGCGATCGCCTGGTCGTGATCGCGCGGCGGTCCGAACACTCCGGGACCGGGCAGCTGCATGGCACCGAAGCCGATGCGGTGGACGTCGTGGCCGGCAAGGGGATATGTGGATTTCAGCACTCCCGAAACGCTACTCCGGGGCGCCGCCGGGCCGGTAGGGCTGTGCGAGTGTGAGCGCCATGAGCATCTCCCTGCGAGACATCGGCCGCCGCGTGCAGTCGCAGATCTATCAGGCGGGCGTCTTCGGCACCACGCCGAAGGTGCCGGTCAGTCCGGATCGGCTGGAGCACGACGGGCTGCGCGCGATGAGCGGCGACGCCCGGTCCTACGTCGAGACCGGGGCGGGCACAGGGCGCACGATCATCAACAACCGCAACGCGTTCGCGCACTGGCAACTCGTGCCCCGGGTGCTGCGCGACGCGTCCGAGCGCGACCAGTCCATCGAGTTGTTCGGCCGGCGGCACCCCAGTCCGTTCCTCACCGCGCCCGTCGGCGTGCTGGAGATGTGCCACCCGGACGGCGACCTCGCGGTGGCGCGTGCGGCGAGGGCCAGCGGCGTACCCATGATCATCTCCTCGCAGGCGTCGTACCCGATGGAGGCGATCGCGGACGAGCTCGGCGACCACGAGCGGTGGTTCCAGCTCTACTGGAGTGCCGACGACGACCTGGCCCGCAGTTTCGTACGTCGCGCAGAGGCGATCGGCGCGAGCGCCATCGTCGTCACCCTCGACACGATGCTGCTGGGTTGGCGCACGCTGGATCTGGACCGCGCGTACTCCCCGTTCGCCCGCGCCCGCGGCATCGCCAACTACACCTCCGACCCGGTCTTCCAGGACATCACGCGGAAACGGTTGCAGGAGGGGCAGATTCCCTCCGTCGACCGGCGGCCGACCCCCTCAGCGGTGCGCTCGCTCGGGACGATCGCGCGCGCCCACCCCGGTGACTTCCGGGCCAACCTGCGATCCAAGCTGCCGATGGCCTCGATCCGCACCTTCCAGGAACTCTTCGGGCGCCTGTCGCTGAACTGGGAGGAGCTGGCGTGGCTGCGCGACCTGACCGACCTGCCCATCCTCGTCAAGGGCATCCAGTCGCCGGAGGACGCGGAGCTGGCTCTGAAGTACGGCGTCGACGGCATCATCGTGTCCAACCACGGCGGCCGCCAGCTCGACGGTGCGATCGGCTCGCTGGATGCGCTCCCGGCGGTCGCCGAGCGCGTCGGCGACCGGGTGCCGATCCTCTTCGACAGTGGGATCCGTTGCGCTGCAGACGCGTTCAAAGCACTCGCGCTGGGCGCCACAGCGGTCTGCATCGCCCGGCCGTACGTCTACGGCCTCGCGTTGGCCGGTGAGGACGGCGTGCGCGAGGTGCTCCGGAACTTCCAGGCCGAGTTCGACCTCAGCATGGCGGTGGCCGGGCTCACTTCGACCGACCAGTTCACCCCGGACATCCTGGTACCCGCGACGCATTGACGACAGGTTCGAGTACCGGGAGTACGCGCCCGCCGGATCGAGCGCGCGTACTCCCGATGCGGCGGACTCAGCGGGTGGCGTCCAGATGCTTGAGCAGGTTGGTGGCGAACCTGCTGCCCATCGCCGCCATCACCGTGTTCATCCCGGCCAGCACGCCCGGCTTGGCGAGCTTGGGCAACGGCAGGTCCACCGAGACCTCCAGGTCGATCGCCAGGTGCGTCCGAGCGCCGTTCGGCGTGAGCGTGTAGGAGCCCTCCGCTCCGGCCTGCTCGTCGGTCTTGCTCGGGTCGTGGGTGAACGTGATGTGCGTCATCGGCTCGAAGGTCATGACCTCCGTGAAGCTCGGTGAGATCTGCTTGGTCAGCACCGGGATCGAGGTCAGGGTCCACACCCACTTGCCGTCGACGACGTCGATCCGCTTCAGGAAGGGCGTGAGCCGGGGCAGCAGCTCGGTGTCGGTCAGCGCCGTCCAGATCTGCTCCTGCGACGCGTCGACATCGGCGGTCGAGTGGTTGTGCGCGGTGAATCGGGTCATGGTGTCCTTCGAGATTCTCTGTGAGAGAGCAGGATCGGGCCGCTCAACCGGCCCAGGTGGGGTCGGCCGACGTCCGGTACGCCGGGTCCTGGGCGCCCGGCTCGGGCAACCGACCGGGCTCGCCCCGCCCCTCGTTCTCCAGCGCGGCGAGCACGGCCAGCTCGAAGCTGAGCAGGCCGCCGAGCTCCGGCTCGATCAGGTCCTCGATGTCGTGCTCGTGGCAGATGACCTCGTGCACCAGGCTGCCGACCAGCGGCGCGGCCACTCCCCGGGGCACGGGCGTCAGCCGTCCGACCACCTCGCCGGCGATGCCTGTCAGCAGCTTCGGGGCCTGCAGGGTCAGCAGATGGCGGCGATGCAGACCGGCGATGTCGGCGTACTGCAACACCATGTCGCGGTAGCTGAGCACATCCGGGCCGCCGATGTCGAAAGACCGGTTGACGTCCGGCGCCATCGCGGCGCTCTCGACCAGGTAGTGCAACGCGTCGCGGATCGCTATGGGCTGCAGGCGATTCAGCACCCAGTCGGGCGCCGGCGCCACGATCAGACGAGCGCTCAGGTGCCGCAGCAGCTCGAACGACGCCGAGCCGGCCCCCAGCACCACTGCCGCCTGCAGCACCGTCGTCGGCACCTCACCGGCGAGCAGGATCTCCCCGACCTCCACCCGCGAAGCGAGGTGCGGGCTGAGCGGACCGCTCGGGTGCAGCGCCCCGAGGTAGACGATGCGTCGTACCCCCGCGTCGGCGGCCACCTGCGCGCACACGTCCGCGAGTTCACGGTCCCGCTGGGCGAAGTCACCGGTGCCGTCCATCGAGTGCAGCAGGTAGTAGACGACGTCGACGTCCGCGCAGGCGGTCGCCATGTCCTCCGCACTCGAGGCATCGCCGCCGACGATCTCGGCCCGGGCGCTCCAGGCACGGTCGGTCAGACGCTGCGGGTGCCGGCTCATGACCCGCGTGGACCACCCGGCATCCAGGAGCTGCGGCACGAGCCGGGAGCCGACGTACCCGGTGGCGCCGAGCACGAGGGCCCGACCGGGGGTCATGGTGTCCATCCGGTCTGCACGGGCCGCCTCAGCGGCGGTACTCGATCAGCGGTGGCAGCACGAGCAGCATGCCCGTCGACCAGGTGAGATGGATGATGATCGGCCCCTGGACGCCGCCGGTGGTGCGACGTTCGATCGCCACGAGGAGGCCGAGGACGCCCGCGGCGAAGACGAGCATCGGGTTGCCGGTGATGCCGGTCGCGACCGTGTAGATCGCCGTGGTCACGGCGATCTGGTGGGGTTGCTTGGTCGCGGCGTAGAGCGCGCCGCGGAAGAACAGCTCCTCGCCGACACCGGTGATCAGGGTGAGGGGCACGACCACCGGCAGCGACCCGAAGCGCGCGTGGTTGAGGACGGCGAGCACCGGTCGTCGCAGGGCCGGGATGCGGGCGATGACCGCCGCGCCGGCGGCGAAGAACACGACGGCGCCGGCGCCGATGGCGAACGGCCGCACCAGTGGGCGGGCGTTCTTCTCGGGGTCGCGGGTGCCGCTCCAGCCGGCGTGCAGCGGGCCCGACGCGAACGCGCCGCCCGCCCAGACGCCCGCGAGCAGCACGGTCGAGGCGTAGAACTGTCGGCTGCCGGGTTTGCGCGACAGAGCATGGCGCAGCACGGGGGTACCGACCGCCAGCGTCACCGCGGTGACCACCCGGCGGTGCTGGAACTCCCGCTGGGTCTGCCAGTGGTCGCGCTCGATGGGCACGACCCACGACAACTGGGAGCCTCGGCCCACCATGTCGCGGGCACGTGCCACCACGGCATCCCACGCACTCATGCCCTGGAGTCTGCCAGCCGGTCCTGCGGCCGCGAGGCCCCACCAGCCCAGATCAGCACCGGCGACCCCCAGACGGACGAGTTCGACTGCGTCCACGCCGGGGGGTCGATGCCGTCCAGCCCGGGGGCCGATCGAGCCTCACGGCCCGGCGCGCCGACAGCCGCACCCCGGTCGCCACCTCACTCCGCGGGCGGATCACTGACCCGGTTGTGGTCCGTCGTATCCCTCGATCACGATCAGCTCCATGGTCGCCGCGTCCTGTCGCAGAGCGCGCGCCGCCTGGTAGAGATCTGAGCGGTAACACGCCAACGCTTCGTCGTACGAGGGGAACTCGATCACCACGTTGCGCGACCGGGCGGCACCTTCGACGGCCTCGAAATCCCCGCCGCGCACCAGCAGCCGACCGCCGTACGCCGCGTACGCGGCCCCGTTGGCCGCGGCGTACTCCGCGTACCGATCCGGATCGGTGACATCGATCCGGCCGATCCAATAACCCTTCGCCATGCTCTGCACGCCCCTCGAATCTTTCGGTCCTGCGCCGCCCACGATGCGCGGACGCCTCCGATCATGCCGGTAGAATCGGCGGCGCACAGGGAACATGGCGCGACCGTTGGGTGGGAGGTCGCGCACCGGACCGCACCATCGGAGTCACCTGAGCATGTCCCCCGTCGCGTCCTATCGGGCGCTCTTCGCCATCAGTGGCCGCCGCTACATCGCCATCGCCTTCCTCGCGCGCCTGCCGCTCGCGATGAGCCAGCTCGGCGTCCTGCTGCTCGTCGCCGGACGCACCGGCAGCTACGGCATCGGCGGCGGCTGCGCCGGTGCGCTCGCCCTCGCCAACGCCGTCGGAGCGCCGCTCTTCGGCTCCGCCGCCGACCGCATCGGCCAGCGACCCGTCGCGTTCTTCCAGTCGGTTGCCGGTGCGATCGGGCTGGCGCTCGTCGTGCTCCTCACCCGCTCGGGGACCGCGTGGCAGGTCGACGCCGCGATCTGCGCCGTCACCGGCTTCCTGCTGCCCCAGGTCGGACCACTGGCGCGGGTGCGCTGGCGGCCGATCATCGCCCGGCGCGGGCATCCGGTCAGCCTGGTCGACACGGCGTTCTCCTACGAGGGCGCCGCCGACGAGGCGTCGTTCGTGCTCGGCCCGGCGTTCGTCGGCATCTTCGGAGCCCTCGCGGGGCCGCAGTTCGCGCTCGAGGGGGCTGCGGTGATCCTGGCGGTCTTCGGCTCCTGGTTCGCGTTGCATCCCACGGCGGCGCTCGCCCGGCGCGCCATCTCCGGCGACTCGCCCCACACCCGCCTGGTGACCAGGTCGATCGCCGTCCTTTGCGTGGCGCAGCTGCTGATCGGTGCCGTCTTCGGTTCGGTCCAGACCGGCACGACGGTGATCGCGACGAACGCCGGGCACGCACCTCTCGCCGGGCTCTTCCACGCCCTGCTCGGAGTGGGCAGCGTGCTGGCGGGCATCGGCATGGCCGCGGTCCCGGCGTCGTTCGGGTACGCCGCGCGCCTGCGGGTCGCCGCCGTCGCCCTCTTCGTGCTGTCCACCCCGCTGCTGCTCGTGAACTCACTGGTGACGCTGGTGCCGGTGCTGCTCGTGCTCGGCCTCTGCGTCGCGCCGTACATGATCACCACCTTCACGCTCGGTGAGACGCTCACGCCCGCACCGCGCGTCGCCGCTGCGATGACGCTCCTCGCAGCAGCCACCGGGCTCGGATATGCCTGCGGGACAACGGTCGCCGGTCACCTCGCCGACGCGCAGGGTGCCACCGGGGCGTTCGCGACCACGGTGTCGGCCTGCGCACTGGCCGCCGTCCTCGCCGTCACCGCCCGGGGAGCGCTGCACCGGTCGAGCTCGCAGGTGGACGAGACGGCGTACGCCGCGGCATAGGCTGACGCGCATGGCCTCTACCGACCTGTTGCGCTCCCCGATCGTCCAGAACGCTGCCGCGGCCGCCGCCGCCGGGGCAGGTGTCTTCCTGCGGCCCGCACGGCTGCCGAAGTGGGGTCGCCGGGGTTTGCGGCTCGCCAACACGGCCGGCACCGCCGGCTCGGTCTTCCTGGCGTCGCGCGGTGGCTCCGACGACGGCGGCGACCTCGGCACCAAACCCACGCGCACCCGCGCGGCCACGGCCGCGTCCGCCGGGTCCGCCATCGCGGCCGCGGCGGGTGGCCTGACCCTCATCAGCTCCGGCTTCGGCCTCAAGATGGACGCGCGAGCCGAGAAGTTCCTGGTCGGCAAGGGCATCAAGCACCCGCGCATCTGGATGGCGGTCGGCACCGTCGTCATCGTCTTCGCTGCCAAGCAGGCGCAGGACTACGGCACCAAGAAGGCCGAGGCCGCGGCGCGCAAGCAGCTGGAGAAGCAGCAGAAGTCCTGACCGTGCCCGAGCAGGTCCGCAGCACGCCGGACATCGCGGCCGTACGCGCCGCCGCCGGGCGGCTGGAGGGCGTCGCGCATCGCACGCCGGTGCTCACCTCCTCCCGGCTGGACTCCGAGCTCGGCCTGCGGCTCTTCCTCAAGGCCGAGCACCTGCAGCGCACCGGATCGTTCAAGTTCCGCGGCGCGTACAACGCCCTGCGCACCCGGGTCGGACCGGCCGGCGTGGTGGCCTTCTCCTCGGGTAACCACGCGCAGGCCGTGGCGCTGGCGGCACGGGTCCTCGGCGTACCGGCCACCATCGTCATGCCGTCCGACGCGCCCGCCATCAAGCTGGCCGCGACGCGGGGGTACGGCGCCGACGTCGTTCTCTACGAGCGGCATACGCAGGACCGGGCAGCCATCGCGGCCGAGATCTCCGGGCGCACGGGTGCCATGCTGCTGCCGCCGTTCGACCATCCCGACGTGATCGCCGGACAGGGCACCGCAGCGCTGGAGCTGCTGGATCAGGTCGGGCCGCTGGACGTCGTGATCACCCCGCTCGGTGGCGGCGGGCTGCTGGCGGGCACCTGCCTCGCCGTGCGGGCGACCTGCCCCGATGCCGTCATCTACGGCGCCGAGCCGGCCGCCGGTGACGACGGCAAGCAGTCCCTGGACGCCGGCCAAATCGTGCGGATCGACGTGCCCCACACGCTCGCCGACGGCGCGCAGACGACCGCCCTGGGTGAGCTGACCTTCCCCGTCATCCGCCGGGAGGTGCGCGACATCGTGCGGGTGGGCGACGGTGAGCTGGTGGAAGCGATGCGCTCGCTCGCCGCCACCTGCAAGGCCGTGGTCGAGCCGACCGGCGTCCTGGCGTACGCCGCTGCCCGGAGCCTGCGCTCCGAACTCGCCGGTCTGCGGGTCGGGGTGATCCTTTCCGGCGGGAACGTCGACCTGGCCCGGTACGCGGCCCTCATCGTCGACTGACCGACGCTCGCCGCGGAAGGCGTCGGACCCGACGGTGTGCGCCCGCGCCGGCGGTTTGCGTTGGTGGCCAGTGCTGCAGCCCTGGCCGGCGGCGCAAACCGCGCACCTGCGCCAACCGGCCGTCCTGCCGATCAGTCGATGTGGTGCCAGAAGAGCACGTAGACCGCGGCCAGCATGACCACCGAGCCGGCGACGGCGTACGGCCGCCCGACACGCGCGATGCGGTCCGCCACCTGCGCGGGCGCGCCGAGGTCGACCATCCGTTGCTGCGGGCTACGCCGCAGCCGGGCCGCGGTGCGCACGGGCGCCAGCATCGCGGCGTACGGCACGTAGAGCGCCAGGACGAGCACCGCTGCCGGGATCCGCACGTAGAACGCTGCCCAGAGTTGCTCGCTCAGGACGCCCAGGGCGAGCACGCCGCAGGCCAGGATCAACGCGGCCGATTCCGCGCCGACGGTGACGGTGCGGGCTCGGGTGATGTCACCGCGGGCCCGCCGCACCAGCCAGGTCAGGTGCCGCTCCTGGAACCGGCGACGGGCCAACCACACCCACAGCAGCACGGCGGCGAGACACCCGATCACCAGCGCTGCCTTCACGACCGACGACCCTACGTGGCCGCTATGCCCGCCGACGAGAGCGGCGTCGTCGGAGCGCAGCGGTATCGAAGGGCCAGCGGAGGAAGCGAAACTTCGTGGGGTGACGTGTCGGGGTCCTCGCGAAGTATTCGCTGGAGGAGCGCAGCGGAGGAAGCGAAACTTCGTGGGGTGACGTGTCGGGGTCCTCGCGAAGTAGTCGCTGGAGGAGCGCAGCGGAGGAAGCGAAACTTCGTGGGGTGACGTGTCGGGGTCCTCGCGAAGTATTCGCTGGAGGAGCGCAGCGGAGGAAGCGAAACTTCGTGGGGTGACTAAGGCATGGTGGGGGCATGGCTGCCAGTGACGACGCCGCGATCGAGCCGGTCGACGCCCTGCGTCGGATCGCCTTTCTGCTGGAGCGGTCCCGGGCCGGCACCTACCGCGTCCAGGCGTTCCGCAAGGCGGCGGACACCGTGCTAGCGACATCGCGCGCGGACCTGGACCGGCACGCGGCGGAAGGGTCGTTGCAGAGCCTGCCGGGCATCGGCAAGGCCACCGAGGCGGTGGTGCGCGAGGCGCTGGCCGGTGAGCAGCCGGCGTACCTCACGTCGCTGGAGGAGAAGACGTCCGGACCGCTCGTCGAGGGTGGTGAGGAGTACGCCGCACAGTTACGAGGCGACTGTCACTGTCATTCCGATTGGAGCGACGGCGGTTCTCCGATCCCTGAGATGGTCGCGACCGCAATGGAACTCGGGCGGGAGTACCTCGTCCTCACCGACCACTCCCCTCGCCTCCGCGTCGCCAACGGCCTGTCCGCCGAGCGGCTCACCCAGCAGCTGAAGATCGTCGACACGATCGACCGGCACGTCGAGGACTTCCGACTGCTGCGCGGCATCGAGGTCGACATCCTGGACGACGGCTCGCTCGACCAGAGCGAGGACATGCTCGGACGGCTCCAGGTGCGCGTGGCGTCCGTGCACTCCAAGCTGGCCATGAGCAAGGACGCGATGACCCGGCGGATGATCGGCGCGGTCCGCAACCCCCGGACCAACATCCTGGGCCACTGCACCGGACGCCTGGTGGAGGGCGACCGCGGGAAACGCAAGCAGTCCACCTTCGACGCCAAGGCGGTCTTCGAGGCGTGCGCCGAGCACGACGTGGCGGTCGAGATCAATTCCCGGCCGGAGCGCCGCGACCCGCCGGACGAGCTCATCGCCCTCGCCATGGAGGCCGGCTGCCTCTTCTCGATCGACAGTGACGCGCACGCGCCGGGTCAGCTGGATTTCCTGGTCTACGGGGCCGAACGGGCCCAGCGCCTGGGAGTGCCGCTGGAGCGCATCGTGACCACCTGGGAGGTCGATCGGCTGCTCGACTGGGCATCCGGGTGACCTTGGTTTGGCGCGCACCGGAGCACCCCCTATAGTTGCGGTCGTCCTCAACGGGTCCGAAGCTGCGGCACGCGGTGGTGATCCTGAGAAGGCGGGTCCCCATCGTCTAGCGGCCTAGGACACCGCCCTTTCACGGCGGCAGCACGGGTTCGAATCCCGTTGGGGATACGCAGTAACGCAGGTCTTGCTTTGTCAAGGCCCCGTAGCGCAGTTGGTTAGCGCGCCGCCCTGTCACGGCGGAGGTCGCGGGTTCGAGTCCCGTCGGGGTCGCTTTGTTTTGTACCGGGCCAGATAGCTCAGTTGGTAGAGCGAGCGACTGAAAATCGCTAGGTCGGCGGTTCGACCCCGTCTCTGGCCACCCGAACGTGAAGGCCGTCCCGCATCGCCGGGGCGGCCTTCGTGGTTCCCCCGCGCCGGACCCCTCGGTCGACGCCCGGCAGGATGGCCGAAGATGGCCCGTGTGACCCATCGCCGCGCCCGTCCGCTCGCGCTCCTCGTCCTGCTGCTGCTACCGCTCCTGTGGGGTTCGTACGCCGCTCCCGCCTTCGCGCACGACCGCCTGGTGGGTACGACGCCCGCGTCCGGTGCCAGCGTCACGTCGCCGACGTCGGTGCAGCTGAGGTTCGCCGAGAAGGTCGTCTCGACCGGCACCCGCATCGAGGTGAAGGACCCCCGCGACAAGGTCGTCTCCAGCGACCTGCGAGTCACCGGCGACATCGTGTCGGTGCGGTTGGCGCAGCCGACGACCGCGGGCACCTACCGGGTCGTCTGGCGGATCACCTCCGACGACGGGCACCCCGTCAGCGGCGGGTTCTCCTTCCGAGCGGCGCCTGCCGCGGGAGCGACGGCCACGGCCACCTCCAGCGCCACCACGTCCTCCGCCGGCGCGTCCTCCAGCAGCAGTCCGGTGCCCACCCAGCAGGTGCCCACCAACTCGACCAACAACGCACCGTGGTTGATCATCGGCGCGGTCGTGATCGCCGTTCTGGCCATCGCCGGCGGCGTCGTCGTCTCACGCCGCCGGCTCAAGGACGACGAGCCGTCCAACGGCTCCACCTGAGCACCGTCCGGAATACCAGGGCCGGCGTCGCGGTTCGGTCGGAGGTGGACGCGGGTCGCGACACGTCGGGCGAGCAGCCTGAGGTACCGTTGAGGCCACGACAAATCACCAGGAATCGACATGAGGGGGTCTCGCCATGGGGCGTGGCCGGGCGAAAGCCAAGCAGACCAAGGTTGCCCGGGAGCTGAAGTACTACTCTCCCGACACCGACCTCAGCGCTCTGCAGCGTGAGTTGCGTTCGCACGAGACGAACGGCGTGCAGCCGACCCGTGCGGAGGAGCGCGACGACTCCGACGATGACGGCCAGGGCGACTATTCGCAGTGGTCCTCCGGCAGTCGCTGACGCGAGTCAGACCCGCACCGTCGGGCCTGCGAACGTAGCCTGAGCGCCACACCCGCCGGTGTGGCGCTCAGCTATGCCGGCTGGGCCCGCCAGGTGAGTGGGGTCGGTCAGGAACGGTGTCGGCCGATGAGCTGTGCGCCGCCGCCCGTGGTGCCCTTGGCACCCGTGACCACCTGCGCTGCGTGGCTGTCGACCTGCTCTGCCGCCTCGATGCGACCGAGCGACCACGCGTCCAGGCCGAGCGCATCGAGTACGCCGATCGCCTGCTCGGCGTGCTCGGCCGGGAGCACGACCACGAAGCCGACCCCCATGTTGAGGGTGCGCTCGAGGTCCTCCTGCGGCACGCGGCCCAGCTGACCGACCACCTGGAAGACCGGCGGCGGTGACCAGGTCGACCGGTCCAGGACGGCAACGACACCGGTTGGCAGCACCCGCGCGACGTTCGCGACGAGCCCGCCACCGGTGATGTGGGAGAGCGCGTGGACGTCGACGCCGTCGGTGCGGATCAGCTTCAGCAGGTCGGCGGCGTAGACACGGGTCGGTGTCAGCACCTCCTCGCCGAGGGTGCGGCCGAACTCAGCCACCTCGCGATCCCAGCCCCACCCGGCGGAGGCGACCACGCGTCGTACCAGGGACAGCCCGTTGGAGTGCAGGCCGGAGGAGGCGACGGCCAGGACCGCGTCGCCCACGCGCACCCGGTCCGGGGTGAGCAGGTCGGCGTACTCCACGACACCGGTGGCGGCGCCCGCGACGTCGTACTCGTCGGGTTCGAGCAGGCCCGGGTGCTCCGCGGTCTCGCCACCAACGAGCGCCACCCCGGCCTGCGCGCAGGCGGCGGCGATGCCGGAGACGACCGCGGCGATCCGCTCCGGGACGACCTTGCCCGTCGCGATGTAGTCGGTCATGAAGAGCGGCTCAGCGCCGCAGACGACGATGTCGTCAACGACCATCCCCACCAGGTCGAACCCGATGGTGTCGTGCTTGTCCATGGCCTGCGCGACGGCGACCTTCGTGCCGACGCCGTCCGTGGAGGTGGCGAGGACAGGCCGGGTCATCCCGGCTAGCGCGGACGCGTCGAACAGGCCGGCGAATCCGCCGAGACCGCCGATGACCTCCGGGCGCTGCGCGCGCCGCACGGACGCCTTCATCAGCTCGACTGCCTTGTCGCCGGCTTCGACGTCGACTCCGGCGCCGGCGTAGGTGATGGGAGCGTCGGTCATGGTGTCCTCGGATGGTTTCGTCGGATTACGGGGAGTCTGTCGGTTCCCGAGCGCAGCGGAGAACTTCGTGGGGTCTCGGTCGGGGTCCCCCGCAAAGTATCGGAGCGGATCGGAGAACTTCGTGGGTGTCTTACGGGTGCAGCAGGGCGCCGCTGCCGCCGCCCGCGACTCCCACATTCACCCCGTCGGCGTCCCGCCGGCCGTCGACCTCGCCGCGGTCCGCCGGGGTGTGCTCGATCGAGGCGTCGTGGCCGGTCCGCAGCTCGATCGGCAGCGTCTCCAGCAGATGTTTGCCGATCCGGCCGTCCTCCGGCAGTGCGATCGGGTAGTCACCGGTGAAGCAGGCGCTGCACAGCTCGCTCGCCGGCTGGTCGGTCGAGGCGATCATGCCGTCCTCGGAGATGTAACCGAGGGAGTCGGCACCGATCGAGGCTCGGATGGCCTCCGTGTCCAGGCCGTTGGCGACCAGCTCGGCCCGAGTGGCGAAATCGATGCCGTAGAAGCACGGCCACTTCACCGGCGGGCTGGAGATGCGCACGTGGATCTCGGTCGCGCCGGCCTCGCGCAGCATCCGGATCTGGGCACGCTGGGTGTTGCCGCGCACGATGGAGTCGTCGATGACGACGATCCGACGCCCGCGGATGGCGTGTTCGAGGGGGTTGAGCTTCAGCCGGATGCCGAGCTGGCGCAGGGTCTGGCTGGGCTGGATGAAGGTGCGGCCGACGTACGCGTTCTTCACGAACCCCTGGCCGAACGGGATGCCGGCCTCCTGCGCGTACCCGGTGGCGGCGGGCACGCCCGACTCGGGCACCCCGATGACCAGGTCCGCCTCGACGGGGTGCTCGCGGGCAAGCTGACGGCCCATCTCCACGCGCGCCTCGTGCACGACGCGGCCGCGGATGACGGCGTCGGGGCGGGCCAGGTAGACGTACTCGAAGACGCAGCCCTTGGGCTTGGCCTCGGCGAACTTGTGCGACCGCAGACCGTTCTCGTCGATCGCGATCAACTCGCCGGGCTCGATCTCGCGTACGACGCTCGCGCCGATGGTCTGCAGCGCCGCGGTCTCCGAGGCCACCACCCAGCCGCGCTCGAGCCGGCCCAGCGCGAGGGGTCGGACCCCCTGCGGGTCGCGGGCGGCGTACAAGGTCTGCTCGTTCATGAAGACGAAGCAGAAGGCGCCGCGCAGCTTGGGCAGCACCTCCAGGGCGACGTCCTCCAGGGAGCGCTCGGGCTGGTCGGAGAGCAGCGCGGTCACCAGCGCCGTGTCGGAGGTGTTGCCGCGGCCGATCTCGCCGCCGATCTTGCGACCGGCGTGCTGCTCGTCGACCAGGTCGCGCAGCTCGGCGGTGTTGATCAGGTTGCCGTTGTGCGCGAGAGCGACGGTGCGTTCCTCGCTGCCGCCGAGCGTGGGCTGAGCGTTCTCCCAGGTGCTGCCGCCGGTGGTGGAGTAGCGGTTGTGCCCGATCGCGAGGTGACCGCGCAGGGAGGAGAGGCTCGACTCGTCGAAGACCTGCGAGACCAGACCCATGTCCTTGTAGATCAGGATGCTCTCGCCGTCGCTGGTCGCGATCCCGGCGGACTCCTGACCGCGGTGCTGCAGCGCGTAGAGGCCGAAGTAGGTCAGCTTGGCGACGTCCTCACCGGGCGCCCACACCCCGAACACCCCGCAGGCGTCTTGGGGGGAGTTCTCCCCCGGCATCAGATCGTGCGAGAGCCTGCCGTCACCGCGCGTCACGTCGACAAGTGTCCCACGGCTCGGCGGGTGCGCTCAGCGCAGGGACCGGTGGTCCATCAGGACCGCCAGCAGACCGCCGATGACCGCGCCGATGACCGCGCCGGTCACGGCGAGGAGACCGACCGCCGTACCGTGCGAATAGTTGCCGGTGCTGGCGCGTACGCCGATCAGCGAGCCGATGGCGATGCCGATGACGGCGCCGGTCAGCAGGAACGCGACGATGTTGGGGGCGCGGCGCACCGGACGTAGCGGGGGCGGACGGTGGTCGGACACCCCTCAACCGTAGGTGACGTTTGGCTAGGGTGACGACGTCCCCCACCACACCCGTAGAAGTGAGTTCGCATGATCTGGGCCGTCCTCGTCCTGGCGATCATCGCCGTTGCCGAAGGTCTGTACATCGCGCTGCGCGATCCCAAGCGCGGCGGTTCGATCGGCATCCACGGTGTCTCCGGCGACCGGAAGGGCAGTCCGGAGGTGGCGGAGGCGCCCGCGGCCGAGCCGGAGTCGGTGCAGGCGGGCGGCTCGCGGGCGCGTACGCCGGCCGAGAAGCCCCTCGAGAAGCAGCCGGCCGCGGAGCAGCAGGCCGCGAGCATGCAAAACGAGGAGGTCGCGAAGGCTCAGCCGGAGTCGGCGCGCACCCCCGACGAGAAGGACGAGTCGGCTGCGGCCGGAGGCGACGATTGGGACGCCGCACCTGCGGCCGTGGCCGACAGTGCCCAGCCGGCGGCCGAGAAGACTCCTGAGAAGGCCCCCGAGCCCACGAAGTCCGAGCCGGCGGAGTCCGAGCCCGAGAAGAAGCCGGCGCCTGCTGTCGCGGCCGCCGGTGGAGGCGACGACTGGGACGCCGCGCCGCCCGCCCTGGACGACAAAGCCCCCGCCGAGAAGTCGACGGAGAAGGCACCCGAGCCGGCGACGTCCGAGCCCGAGGAGAAGCCGGCGCCCACTGCGCCCGCAGCCGGTGGAGGCGACGACTGGGACGCCCCGCCCCCGCCGCTGGACGACAGCGCCCCTGCCGAGAAACAGACTGAGAAGCCGGCCGAGGAGCCCGCTGGGGCCGCGAAGGTCGAGGAGAAGGCCGCCGAGCCTGTGGCCGAAGAGAAACCGACCCCCGCTGCCGCGGCCGCGCCCTCCGCAGGTGGAGGCGACGACTGGGCCACCCCGCCCCCGCCGCTGGACGACAGCGCCCCTGCCGAGAAACAGACTGAGAAGACGGCCGAGGAACCCGCTGGGACCGCGAAGGTCGAGGAGAAGCCCGCCGAGGCCGCCGAGCCCGCGGCCGAAGAGGAACCGGCCCCCGCTGCCGCGCCCTCCGCAGGTGGAGGCGACGACTGGGCCACCCCGCCCCCGCCGCTGGACGACAGCGCCCCCGCCGCCGAGAAGTCCGCGAGCCAGGCTGCGCCGGTGGCCGAGGAACAGCGCGAGGACACCGACGACGACCAGGCCCAGGAGCGCGCCGAGCGCGCTCACGAGGCCCCCGCCACGGAGCAGGTCTCGGCGTCGACGACCGCGGACGCCGGGGCCGAACCCGCCCCGGCCGGCACCCCGGCAGCCGATGCTCCTGCCGCGGGCGGTGGCGACGACTGGGCCACCCCGCCCCCGCCGCTGGACGACACCGCTCCCCCCGCTGCCAAGCCGGCCGCGGAGGCAGCACCGCCCGAGCCCGCACGGGACGAGGACCGCGAGCTGGCTGCTAACGAGCAGCGCGAGGACACCGACGACGACCAGCCGGAGGAGCGCACCGAGCGGGCCCACGAGGCCCCCGCCACGGAGCAGGTCTCGGCGTCCACGACAGCCGACGCCGGCGCCGAACCCGCCCCGGCCGGCACCCCGGCAGCCGATGCTCCTGCCGCGGGCGGAGGCGACGACTGGGCCACCCCGCCCCCGCCGCTGGACGACGCGCTGTCGACGAGTCAGGCCCCGCAGGAGGCCCCGGCCGCCAGCAGCCCGGTCTCGGATCACGCCGCCGAGCACGTCTCCGACGGCTCCGACGAGGCATCCGCCGGCGATGAGGAGGACGGCCCCCTCGGCCCGGGTTCCGCGGCTCCGGCCGAGGACGGCTCGGGGCCCAAAGGCTGGGTGAAGGGTGACGACAACGACATGTCCTTCCACACACCCGAGTCGCCCGGTTTCGACGACGCCGAGGCCAGCGTGTGGTTCAAGGACGAGGCGGCCGCCCGGCGCGGCGGTTTCCGGCACTGGGACCCCAGCAAGCGCTAGGTCTCACCATTCGGACATGCCGGGCGGGTCATCTGTGACCCGCCCGGCATGTCCATTTTCAGGGGCGAGTGAGGTAGCGGTCGGCGACCGCTTCCAGGACGTCGCGTGAGCCGGCGTACGGCCCATCGGGGCGCGGCCAGTGCGTGATCACGTCGGTGAAGCCGAGCTCCTCTGCACGTCCCACCATGTCGGCGAAGTGCTCGACGCTGGAGAGGGCGTACGCTCCGCCGCCGTCCAGGTTCAGGTGCCGTTCGAAGTCGTCCTCACGTTCGCGGGCCGCGAGAGCGCAGGTCATCCGCTCCGACACGTCGGCCAGGCCTGCCCACCACGTCGGCTCGTCGGCCGGCTTGCCGTAGGTCACCCATCCGTTGCCGCGCTCGGCGGCGATCGAGATCGAGCGCGGTCCGTTCGCCGCGAGGATGAACGGCGGTCGCGGGTTCTGCACCGCGCGGGGCAGCGTCCGGGCGTCGTTCGCGCGGAAGTACGCGCCGTCGTACGACACATGGTCCTCGCGCAGCACGGTGTCCAGGCGGGTGACGAACTCCTCGTAACGGTCGACGCGCTCCCGCGTGCTCAGCGTCGGCTGCCCGATGACCTGCGAGTCCCGGTCACCCCCGACCCCGATGCCGACGATCAGACGGCCGGCGGAGATGTCGTCGACGGCCAGGATGTCGCGCATGAACGTGACCGGGTCACGGAAGTTGGGCGAGCTCACGAACGTCCCGAGCCGGGCCCGTGAGGTGACCATGGCCGCTGCTGTCAGGGTCGGCATCGTCCCGAACCACGGCGAGTCCGGCAGCCCTCCCCAGGTGAGGTGGTCGTAGGTCCAGAGGTGGTCGAAGCCCAGCTCCTCGGCGGCCCGCCAGAGGGGTGCGGCGTCGGACCAGCGGTGCTCGGGCAGGATCGTGATTCCGAAGCGCATGGCCGCAGCCTACGAGCGACGTACGAGGGGAAGGTAGGCCGACAGGTCCGCTCGACCACCCGACGCGCTCAGCCGACCGCTGGACTCCGCCTCCGACCAGGTGAGGTCGCCGACAGCCAATGCGAGCCACGAGTCAGCCTGCAGCTCAACGACGTTCGGGGGCGTGCCGCGCCGGTGCGTCGTGCCCTGGATGACCTGCACAGCGCCGTACGGCGGCACGCGCACCTCGACGCTGCGGCCCGGGGCCTGCAGGGACAACTCCTCCAGCGTGTAGCGCACGGCGGTCGCGAGTGTGGAACGGTCCAGGGTCGTCGAATCGGCCATCCAGGCGCGCAGCGCGGCTCCGCCTGCGGCCGGATCGATACGTCGGCGCGGCATCCGTCCATCCCACCACGAGCCGCCGCCGCGGGTGTCCGCGGTTTCGTGCGGACGGGTGCGCGATAGTGCGGACAGTCGGGGTTCGCGAGGCTTCCAGCAGACTGTGCGGATGGCCGACATCGAGTTCGCGACCGACGAGCGCGGTGGGGTGACCGTGATGCGCGACGGGCACCCGCAGTCCCATGTGCAACCCGACGATCCGCGGCTTCTGGTCTTCGAGTACGTCCAGCACTTCGCTCTGGTCCTCGATCTGCTGCCGCCCGGCCCGCTACGGGTAACGCACGTCGGCGGCGCCGGCCTCACCCTGGCTCGCTACCTGCAGGCCACCCGCCCCGGGTCGCCGCAGATCGTGCTCGAACCCGACGTCGAGCTGACCGAGTCGGTGCGACGCGAGATCCCGCTCCCCCGCCAGCACCGCATCAGGGTGCGCCCGGCCGACGGTGCTGCGGGCGTCCGAGCCCTGCGGGACGCCAGTGCGGACGTGATCGTGCTCGACGCGTACGCCGACGGCAGGGTGCCCGCCGAACTCACCGGGAGTGCGTTCCTCGCCGAGTGCGCACGGGTGCTCGCGCCGGGCGGGCTGCTCCTGGCGAACCTCGCCGACGAGCCCGGCATGCGGTACATCCGCCGGGTGGTCGCGACCCTGCCCGCCTCGCTGCCCGAGGTGGCGCTCCTCGCGACCAACGAGGTGCTGAAGGGGCGCCGGTTCGGCAACGTCGTACTGCTCGCGTCGGGGGCGCCGGCGCCGCTCGACGTACGCGGGCTGCGACGAGCCGCAGCCCGCGCCGACTTCCCGACCGGCCTACGCGCCAATGCAGAGGTCGCGGCTCTGGTGCGCGGCGTCCCGCCGTTCGGCGAGACCGGTGAGCGCTCCCCCGCGCCCCCGGAGCTGGGCGGCTGGCGGGTGCGCTGAGCGGCGCGTCCGTCGACGGTCGGGGATGCGCCAGCGCGATCTCGGCGCAGCCCCGACCCGTCGGTTACGCGTCCGCCAGCGGGTAGATCGCGGGCTGGCCGGCCATGAGCGGCCCGGCGACCGAGAACGCCTTGGCGATGTGCTCGGACTTCATGTGCTGATCCAGGTCGTCACGCGAACGCCACTTCTCGATCGTGATGAACGTGGTCGGTGCGTCGGCAGCGACTCGCAGTTCGTAGCTGACACAGCCCTCTTCGGTACGGGTCGCGGTCACCAGCTCCTCCAGCGCAGCCTTCACTTCCGCCTCGTTCCCCGGCTTGGCTTCGATCACGGCAACGACATCCAGATCGGACACGGTGACACCTTCCAACTCGTGCGGGATCGACGTCGACCCCGTCTCCGCGCAGTCTGACAGGCTGCCCGCGCGGGCGTCCGGAGATGGTGACGCCTCGGGTGGTCATGCGGCAGGCTGCAGGGATGAGCGACGACGCACTGCGGACCCTGATCGCGGACTCCCGGATGGCAAGCCTGGCGACGATCAAGCGCGACGGGCGGCCGCAGCTGTCCAACGTGGTCTATCTCTACGACCGCTCGCGCGACATGTGCACCGTGTCGGTCACCGCTGACCGCGCGAAGACCCACAACCTGCAACGTGATCCGCGTGCCAGCATCCTCGTCAACGCCAAGGGCGGCTGGCAGTACGCCGTGGCGGAGGCCGATGCCGAGCTGATGCCCGTGAGCGCCGACCCGCAGGACGCCAGCGTGGAGGAACTGGTCGACCTCTATCGCGCGCTACAGGGCGAGCACGACGACTGGGACGACTACCGGGCGGCCATGGTCCGCGACCGGCGCCTGCCGCTGCACCTCCACATCACGCACCTCTACGGCTCCGCCTGACCCTGCCCCACCCGCCGAGTGGCATACATATGTCTCGAGTGGCGCACGTTTACGTGCGCCACTCGAGACATATGTATGCCACTCAGGGAGAGGCAGAACCCGGAAGGATTAGCCGAAGACGGCCGGCAGCGTGTCGGTGTGCGCCCGACGCAGTTCTTCGAGAGTCATCGAGTCGACGCCCTCGATCTGCAGACCGTCGATCTCGGCCGCCGTGACGCCGATCGCCGACATCTCCACGCCGTGCTCGTCGCACAACGACGCCAGTGCGTCCGCGTGCTCCGGCGCGACAGCGACCACCGCGCGTGCGGCCGACTCGGAGAAGAGGTCGGTGAAGACGTTGTCGGACAACGAGATCCGCGCACCGATCCCGTGTCGCAGCACACCCTCCATCAGCGCGACCGCGAGGCCGCCCTGCGAGAGGTCGTGCGCTGCTGCGAGGACGCCGTCCCGCGCTCCCTGCACGAGGACGTCCGCCAGCGCACGTTCGGCGGCGAGGTCGACCCGCGGCGGCGTACCGCCGAGGTGGTCGTGCACGACCCCGGCCCACTCCGAGCCGTCGAACTCCTCGCGGGTCGCACCGAGTTGGAAGAGGTAGAGACCGCCCGTCGACCAGCCGGACGGCGTACGCCGCGCGACGTCCTCGAGCACTCCCAGCACCGACAGGACAGGCGTCGGATGGATCGCGGTGGCGCCGGTCTGGTTGTAGAACGACACGTTGCCACCGGTCACCGGCACGCCGAACGCCCTGCAGCCGTCGACGATCCCGTCGACCGCCTGGGAGAACTGCCACATCACGCCGGCATCCTCGGGTGAGCCGAAGTTGAGGCAGTCCGAGACCGCCACCGGCAGCGCGCCGGTGGTCGCGACGTTGCGGTAGGCCTCGGCCAGCGCGAGCTGCGCACCGGCGTACGGGTCGAGCTGCGCGAAGCGGGCGTTGCAGTCGGTCGAGAGCGCGACGCCGAGTCCGGTCGACTCGTCGACGCGTACGACGCCGGCGTCGTCGGGCATCGCCAACGAGGTGTTGCCGCGGACGTAACGGTCGTACTGGTCGGTGATCCAGGACTTGTCGCAGATGTTCGGCGATGCCAGCACCTGCAGCAGCTGCTCGCGCAGCTCGGCCGGGGTCGACGGCCGAGTGAGCCCGAGTGCCGAATCAGCCTGCAGCGCATCGAGGTACGCCGGTCGCTGCATCGGTCGCTCGTAGACCGGGCCGTCGTGGGCGACCGAGCGCGGCGGCACGTCGACGATGGTCTCGCCGTGCCAGCTGATGAGAAGGTGGGTGCCGTCGGTGACCTCGCCGAGGACCGTCGCCTCGACGTCCCAGCGGTCGGTGATCGCCAGGAACTCCTCGAGCTGATCCGGCGCGACGACCGCCATCATGCGTTCCTGCGACTCGGACATGAGGATCTCCTCAGGCCGCAGAGACGCGTCGCGCAGCGGCACGGTGTCGAGCTCGATCGTCATACCGCCGTCGCCGGCGGAAGCGAGTTCGCTGGTGGCACAGGAGAGTCCGGCTCCGCCGAGGTCCTGAATTCCTTCGACCACGCCGGCGCGGTAGAGGTCGAGGCAGCACTCGATGAGCACCTTCTCCGCGAACGGGTCGCCCACCTGCACCGACGGCCGCTTCGTGGGGCCGGCAGAGTCGAAGGTCTCCGACGCGAGCACCGAGACCCCGCCGATGCCGTCGCCACCGGTCTTGGCGCCGAAGAGCACGACCTTGTTGCCGACACCGGTGGCCTTCGCCAGGTGCAGGTCCTCGTGCCGCAGAGCACCCACGCACAGCGCGTTGACCAGCGGATTTCCCTGGTAGCACTCGTCGAAGACGACCTCGCCGCCGATGTTGGGGAGGCCGAGGCAGTTGCCGTAACCGCCGATCCCGGCGACCACGCCCGGCAGCACCCGCAGGGTGTCCGGGTGGTCGAGCGCGCCGAAGCGCAGCGGGTCCATCACGGCGATCGGGCGGGCGCCCATCGCCATGATGTCGCGCACGATGCCGCCGACGCCGGTCGCGGCGCCCTGGTGCGGCTCGATGTACGACGGGTGATTGTGCGACTCGATCTTGAAGGTGACCGCCCAGCCCTGGCCGATGTCGACCACGCCGGCGTTCTCACCGATCCCGGCGAGCTGCTTGCCGATCGGTGTCTCGGCCGGCAGGTCGCCGAAGCGACGCAGGTGGACCTTGGAGGACTTGTAGGAGCAGTGCTCGCTCCACATCACCGAGTACATCGCGAGCTCGGCGCTGGTGGGACGACGACCGAGGATCTCGCGGATCCGTGCGTACTCCTCCTCCTTCAACCCGAGCTGAGCCCATGGCTGTACGACGTCGGGAGACTCCGCTGCCCGGCCGACCGTGTCCACGCCTTCGGTGGACGGCGCCTGGATGATGTTGTCCGTCATAGCTATTCGTAAGACCTCACGCGTCGACGAGCGAGTGCAGCACTGACGTGAAGAACGCCAGGCCGTCGGTGCTGGGCCCGAATCCGGACTCCACACAGTGTTCGGGGTGCGGCATGAGCCCGACGACGTTGCCGCGCTCGTTGGTGATGCCGGCGATGTCCCGGTAGGACCCGTTGGGGTTGGCGCCGAGGTAGCGGAACGCCACCCGGCCCTCACCCTCGAGGGCGTCGAGGGTGGCCTCGTCCGCGACGTAGCCGCCCTCGCCGTTCTTCAGGGCGATCAGGATCTCCTGGCCGCTCTCGAAGTCGCCGGTCCAGGCGGTGGAGTCGTTCTCGACCCGCAGCCGCTGGTCGGTGCAGATGAACTTGCGGTGGTCGTTGCGGATCAGCGCGCCGGGCAGCAGGTGGGACTCGCACAGCACCTGGAAGCCGTTGCAGATGCCGAGCACCGGCAACCCGCCCTGCGCGGCCGGCACCAGCTTGTCCATGACGGGCGCGAACCGGGCGATCGCACCGGCACGCAAGTAGTCGCCGTACGAGAAGCCACCCGGCAGCACGACGGCGTCGACCCCGTGCAGGTCGGCGTCCGCGTGCCAGAGCGACACGGCCTTGCCGCCCGCCAGGCGGATCGCGCGCTGCGAATCGTGGTCGTCCAGGGATCCCGGGAACGTGACGACGCCGATCTTCACGCGTCCGACTCCAGCGCGTGCACGCTCACGACGTCCTCGATGACCGGGTTCGACAGGAGCGTGTCGGCCGCCTCGCGGGCCTGGGCGAGGACCGTGTCCGTGACGGGGCCGTCGACCGCGAGCACGAAGCGCTTGCCCTGGCGTACGTCGGTGAAGTCGCCGAAGCCGAGCCGGGGCAGGGCGCCGGCCACCGCCTGGCCCTGCGGGTCGAGGATCTCGGGTTTGAGCATGACGTCGATGACGACGTGTCCCATTGCTGTTTCTCCCACGGGGGCCGGTGACGCAGACCTGATCGAACCCGGTAGATGCTACCGGCGGCTCAGGGGCGGAACGTGCGGCCGGTCAGCTGCTCGTACGCCTCGACGTAGCGATCGCGGGTCTGCCCGACGACGTCCTGCGGCAGCTCGGGCGGCTCCTCACCCGACGCGCGGTCCCATCCCGAAGCCGGTGAGGTGAGCCAGTCGCGCACGTACTGCTTGTCGTACGACGCCTGCGGGTGGCCCGGCTCCCAGGACACCGCCGGCCAGAACCGGGACGAATCGGGCGTCAGCACCTCGTCGGCCAGCACGATCTCGCCATCGGCGCGGACGCCGAACTCCACCTTGGTGTCGGCGATGAGGATCCCCCGCGGCGCTGCGATCTCGTTGCTGCGGTCCAGGATGCGCACGGTCAGGTCACGCACGCGCGCCGCGAGATCGGGGCCGACCTTCGCCGTCACCTCGTCGTAGGTCATCGGCAGGTCGTGCTCGCCGACCGGAGCCTTGGTGGTGGGGGTGAAGACGGGCTTCGGCAGCCGGTCGCCGTCGACCAGCCCCGCCGGCAGCTCGACCCCGCTGACCGCGCCGTCCCGCTCGTACTCCGACAGGCCACCACCGGTCAGGTAGGCGCGGGCGATGCACTCGACCGGCACCATGTCGAGGCGTTCGACGAGGACGGCCCGCCCGGCGACCTGCTCGGGCACGTCGGTGGAGACGATCTGGTTCGGCACCAGGTCGGCCAGCTGATCGAACCACCACAGCGACAGCTGGGTGAGCACGGCGCCCTTGTCCGGGATCTGCGAGCGCAGCACGAAGTCGTAGGCCGAGATCCGGTCCGAGGCGACCAGCAGCAGCCGGTCCGTACGCGGCGCACCGTCGTCGCCCAGCGGCGCGTAGAGGTCGCGGACCTTGCCGGAGTAGACGTGCGCGAAACCCGGCAGCGTGAACGTCATGGCGCGCATTCTGTCAGTGCGGGGGAACCGCGGAGGGTGGCCACCCGTTGGACGGGTAGCAGGCAACCTGGCTCACGAGGGGACATACTCGTAGCTACGTGCACAACAATTGGAGGAATCATGGGCATTGGTGACAAGATCTCGAATCTCGTGCAGCAGGGCAAGGGCAAGGCCCAGGAAGCGGCCGGCAACGCTACCGACAACCCCGACCAGGTAGCCGAGGGCAAGGCCAACCAGTCCGGCGGCGAAATGAAGCAGGCCGGCGAGAACATCAAGGACGGCGACCTCAAGGGCGCCGCGTCGGACGCCAAGGACGCTTTCGACCACTGATCTCACAGCAGAGCCCCCGGCCGTCAGGTCGGGGGCTTTCGCATGCCCGCTCACGTGATGGGGCGAGCTCGAGGATCCGGGTTCAGGGCACGTGGACCTCGCCGCGCTCCGCGGCCAGCGCGATGTCGGTGCGGTGCCGGCTGCCGCGCATCCGGATGCCGTCCACGCACGCGTACGCCGCGGCACGCGCCCCGGCGAGGGTGTCGCCCAGCGCCACCACGGACAGCACCCGACCGCCGGACGACACCAGTGACCCGTCACGTCGCGCGGTCCCCGCGTGCAGCACCGAGACCCCGTCGGAGACGTCGATGCCGGTGATCTCGTCACCGGTGACCGGGCTCGCCGGGTAGTTCTCCGCGGCGATCACGACCGTGACCGCGCTCTGCTCCCGCCACACCAGTGGGTGCTGGTCGGCGAGGGCCCCGGTGGCAGCCGCGTACAGCAGGGCGCCCAGCGGTGTGCGCAGCCGGGCCAGGACGACCTGGGTCTCCGGGTCGCCGAAGCGGGCGTTGAACTCGATCACCCGCGGCCCGGCGGAGGTGAGCGCCAGGCCGACGTAGAGCACGCCGACGAACGGGGTGCCGCGTCGGCGCATCTCGTCGACGGTGGGCTGAGCGACCCGGCGTACGACGTCGTCCACCAAGCCTTCGGGCGTCCAATCCAGCGGCGAATAGGCCCCCATTCCACCAGTGTTGGGGCCTTCGTCACCATCGAGCGCTCTCTTGAAGTCCTGCGCGGGTGCGAGCGCGCGGACGGTCTCGCCGTCGGTGAGGCAGAAGAGGGACACCTCCGGACCATCGAGGAACTCCTCGACGACGACCTCGCTGCCGGCGGCCAGACAGGCCCGGCCGTGCTCCAGCGCCGCGGTCAGGTCGTCGGTCACCACGACGCCCTTTCCTGCTGCCAGACCATCGTCCTTCACGACGTACGGCGTGCCGCTGGCATCGAGCGCGTCGCGCACCTGCTCCTCGGTGCGGCACACATGGCACCGGCCGGTGGGTACGTCGGCAGCGGCCATCACGTCCTTGGCGAACGCCTTGCTTCCCTCCAGCCGGGCAGCCTCGCCGGACGGGCCGAAGACGGCGAAACCGGCCTGGCGCAGGACGTCGGCCACCCCGGCGACGAGCGGCACCTCGGGTCCGATGACGACCAGATCCACGGCGGCTTCCTCGGCGATGGCCCGGATCGCGTCGGCGTCGCGCACGTCGGGCAGCTCACGACACTCGGCCAGCTCGGCGATCCCCGGATTACCGGGTGCGGCCACCACGCGCGTCACGTCCGGATCGATCACCAGCCCCTGCACGAGCGCGTGTTCGCGGGCACCGGCACCGACCACAAGGACCTTCACGAGCACAGAGCCTAGGGCGACCCGGGCGAACGAGGGTCAGCGCGGGCCGCCGCGGGCGCGCGCAGCCCACAGAGCCGCAGGCAGAGGTGAGGAAGGTGGTGGGACCCTCCCGAAAGTCAGGGGGGAGGTCTTTCGGGAGGTTCCCACCGCGAGGCGCGGTGGTCTGCCGAGGGGGGTCGGCGACGCTTCCGCAAGCTCGCACAGCCCAAGGGCTGCAGGCACAACTATGCGGTCCCGGCTCCAACGTTTCAAGTCGGGCGTTGTCGGATATCGTCATTGGCGAAGACCCGCCAATCATCGGACCCGGGACGGCCCCGTACCCGCGTGGTGGGCTTCGGCAACGGGAGGAGTGGCTGTCGTGGCACCTGAGGAAGAGAGCGACCGGAGTGACTTCAGGACCGGCGCGCCCACAAGGGACGGCGGTCCCGAGGATCCCCTCGGCGACGCGGACCTGACCGACATCTACCTGGCGGCGCTGGCGCATCCCCTGCTGCGACGGGAGGACCTGCTGGCCGGCGGTTTCAACGAAGCGGACATCAACGACACGCTCCCCCTGCTCGAGGCGCGCGGGATGATCCAACGCCTGGACCGGTCCAGTTGGCGGGTGCTTCCCCCGGACGTCGTGCTGCCCGCGTTCGCCGCGCGACTGGAGGACCGGGCCCGTTCGGTGCGGTCGTCGGCGGCGGCGATGACGCGCGTCTTCCAGCAGCACCAGGAGCGGCCGCAGGACCGCGACCCGTTCGAAGGCGTGCAGATCGTGACGTCGTTCGCCGGGATCAACCAGGCACTGACCCGGCTCATCGGCACCGCGCGTCGCGACGTGATGATGGTCTACGCCGACTCCCCGATTGCCCGGATGCTGCTCGATCAGCCCATGGCGGCCCATCAGCGCGACCTGGTCAACAGCTCCGGTGCGCCCGTGCACGTGCAGGCCAACTACTCCGACACCCTGCTGGACCACCCCAACTTCCCCGAGATGCTCCGGCTGCGGGCCGCCAAGGGTGACGAGCAACGCGTCACCCCGGGCATGCGCCTGACCACCCTGGTCAACGACGTGGGGTTCGCCATGGTGGATCTGGAGGACGACCAGGGTCAGCCGCACGGGCTGGTCGTGACCGACAGCGCCTTCTCGACCGCGATCGCCGAGGTCTGTCGCTGGGGGTGGCAGATCGGGGTGCCCTGGCGGATGGGGGCCGACGGCACGAACACCATGGGTGCCGCCGACCAGGAGCGCGCCATCCTGCAGATGATGGCCGCGGGCGCTTCCGACGCCGCCATCGCCCGGCACCTGAAGCTGTCCCAACGCACCGTGGAGCGCAGGGTGCGCGCGCTGATGGACCGTCTCAACGCGACGACGCGCTTCCAGGCGGGGGTGCTCGCCGTACGCCGGGACCTGCTCTGAGCATCCGCCCACCCAGCGGCGACGATCCGCTCACGCACGGTGACTACAGTTATCGGTCTTTGGCGTCGACGTCTTCTGGAGCAACGTGAGCGTGACCCACCGCCCGGCCACCCCACCGATCCCGCCGCAGGTCGCGGCCGAGATCGCGCACGAACAAGAGCATGTCGATCGCGTCTACGTCGAGCTCGGCAAGGCCGGCGAGCGCGCGCGGCTCGTGGAGGCCGAGGGCCTCGGCCGCGGGTTCAGCGACCGCGGCGGCGCGATCCGCGACGACGAGGTGACCGGCCTCTTCCAGCGGGACGCGCTGGTGTTCAACGCCGGCCGTCGGCGCCAGGCGCTGGAGACCCAGTACGAAGGCCTGGTCTTCGGACGCCTGGACCTGCAGGACGAGGTCCGGTACGTCGGCCGGCTGGGCGTGCGCGACGACGAGTACGAGCCGCTGGTCATCGACTGGCGCGCTCCTGCGGCGTCGCCGTTCTACCGCGCCACCCCGGTCGACCCGCACGGCGTCGTACGCCGCCGCGTGCTGCGTTGCCGCGACGCCCTGGTGCTCGGGGTGGAGGACGACCTGATGGTCCCCGAGGCGCCCGAGGGGATGGTCGTCGTCGGCGACGGCGCCCTGATGGCCGCCCTCAGCCGCTCGCGGGGCGGCCGGATGCGCGACATCGTCGCGACCATCCAGCAGCACCAGGACGAGGCCATCCGGGCGAGCGCGCGGGGGGTCACCGAGATCACCGGCGGCCCCGGCACGGGCAAGACGGTCGTGGCCCTGCACCGGGCGGCGTACCTGCTCTACTCCAACCGCCGGCGTTTCGAGAGCGGCGGCATCCTGGTGGTCGGGCCGTCCAGCTCGTACACGGCGTACATCGAGCGCGTGCTGCCCTCGCTCGGCGAGGACAGCGTGTCGTTGCGCTCGCTCGGCGACGTCGTCGGCGGCATCACCGCCTATCGTCTCGACCATCCGGAGGCGGCCCGGGTCAAGGGTTCGCTGTCGATCCGTCAGGTGCTCGCGCGGGCGGCGCGCGATGTGCCGCCGGGCAGTCCCGATCAGCTCCGCACGATGGTCGCGGGGTCCCCCGTGCGCATCGAGGGCGCGGCGCTGGGCAGGATCCGCCGCCAGGTGCTGCGCGGCCACCGGCACAACACCGGTCGCAAGGCCGCGCTGGAGGCGTTGACGGAGGCCGCCTGGGCGCAGGTGCGCACCGGGGAGCGCCCCGAGTTCGTCGACCAGTTCCAGGAGCACCGTGAGGTGGAGGCCTTCATCGAACGCTGGTGGGCGCCGCTCGACCCGCGCGAGGTGCTGCTGTGGCTGGCCGATCCCGAGCGCCTGCACCGGTACGCCGGCGACGTGCTCTCGGCGTCCGATGTCGCGGTGCTCGGTCGGTCGATGGCCGAGACCCTCGACACCGGCCAATGGTCGGTCGCGGACATCGCGCTGATCGACGACCTGGTGACCCGGCTGGATACCCCGCCGGAGGCACCCCAGGAGGAGCGGGGTTTCTACGAGATCGAGGAGCTGGACGACGTACGCGGTCACGGTGTCGCCGAGCTCGGCACCGTCGGGGGTCCGGTCGGAGCCCAGCGCACCAGTCGGTCCGAACGGATCGCCGGCGATCCGCGGGAACGCCTGATGCGGGGGCGGATCGGCGAAGCCGAGGAGTACGCGCACGTCCTCGTCGACGAGGCGCAGGACCTCTCGCCGATGCAGTGGCGGATGGTCGGGCGGCGCGGCCGTTACGCGTCCTGGACCGTCGTGGGCGACGCGGCACAGAGCTCCTGGCCGGTGCCCGCGGAGGCCGAACGCGCCCGCGAGGAGGCCTTCGGCACTGCGCCGCGGCAGCGCTTCCACATGGACACCAACTACCGCAACGCGCGGGAGATCTTCGACTACGCGGCACGTGTGGTCCGTGCGCAGATGCCGGACGCCGACATCCCCGATGCGGTCCGCGAGACCGGCGTCGATCCGCTGGTCCTGCAGTCCGATCCGGCCGGTGTCGGCCCGCTGGTCGACGACGCCGTACGCAACCTGCTTAGGGAGGTCGACGGACTGGTGGCCGTGGTCAGTCCCGCGGCCCACCGCGCCGCGCTGACGGCCGCCCTGGCGTCGGACCCGCGGGTCGTCCTGGTCGACCCGATGTCGACCAAGGGCCTGGAGTACGACGCCACGGTCGTGGTGGACCCTGCGGAGATCACCCGCGAGTCCCCCGGCGGCGTCCGGGTCCTCTACGTGGCGCTCACCCGCGCCGCCCACCGGATGACGATCGTCGAGGTATCCGAGGATGGAGCACGCCATGAGTGACGACGACGCCCTGCACGCCTCGACCGAGACGCCCGACGTGGCCGCGGACGGGGTCCTCACGTCGTACCGGCAGTCGATCGACAACATCGACGCGGCGCTGATCCACCTGCTCGCCGAGCGCTTCAAGATCACCCAGGCGGTCGGGGTCTACAAGGCCGAACACGACCTGCCGCCGGCGGATCCCGCCCGTGAGCAGCGTCAGGTCGCACGGCTGCGCGGGCTGGCGAGCGCGTCGCAACTCGACCCGGAGTTCAGCGAGAAGTTCCTGCGCTTCGTGATCGACGAGGTCATCCACCACCACGAGCGCCTGCGCGACGACTGACGCCGCTCAACGGCACCCGTCGGGGCCTCCGGTCAGGGGGCGAGCAGCGCGCGGACCCGCTCCGGGCCGATCGCGAGCAGCAGCGTGGGCAGCCGCGGGCCGGTGTCCCTGCTGATGAGCAGGTTGTAGAGCAGCGTGAAGAACGCCCGCTGGGCCGCGCCGAGTTCCTTGTCGCCCTTCACGATCTGGTCCGCAGCGAGCCCGCGCTGCACCTTCGGCACCCCGTAGACCTGATGGGTGAGGGTGTCCAGCGACCACCCGTCCTCCAGGCGTCCGAGGTCGGCTCCGTTGCCTTCCAGCAGGATCCGCACTGCGTCGCGCTCCTGGTCGGTGAGGGTCGCCAGGTGGTCCAGGTCCGGTTCGCCGCGTACGACGGTCCGGTCGGATGAGGGCATCTGGGTGGCGACCCAGTGCTCCACGCAGTCCAGTCGCGGGCGCAGGTCGTCCAGCGACCGCACCTGCTGCGAGGGGTCGAGCTGCGCGACGATCCGCAGCGTCTGCTCCTCGTCGCCGGTCGTGATGTCGACGATCGAGGCGAGCGTGCGATAGGCGACGGGTACGGGCGTCTGCGTCAGCACGCCCTCGGCGGTCGAGGTCGCCCGCGTCCATGCCGCCACGTCACCGGGCTGACCCTTGCCGCCGGCGACCTTGCGGCACAACGCATCCCACTCGTCGTACATCCGCTGCACGTCGGCGTCGAAGGCCACGCTGAAGGACTGGTTGGGGCGGCGCCGGGCGTAGAGCCACCGCAGCAGGGCCGGCTCCATGATCTGCATGGCGTCCGACGGAGTGGGCACGCCACCGCGCGAGGACGACATCTTGGCCATCCCCTTCATCCCGACGAAGGCGTACATCGGGCCGATCGGGCGCTCCCAGCCGAAGACGGGCGCGAGGTCCTTGCCCACGACGTATGACGATCCGGGCGACTGGTGGTCGACGCCGGAGGGCTCGAAGACGACCTTCTCGTAGGCCCAGCGCATCGGCCAGTCGACCTTCCAGACCAGCTTGCCGTGATGCTCGGTGTGCAGGTCGATCGTGTGCTCGTCGCCGTCGCTGCGGTAGGTCAGGGAACCGGTCGCGTCGTCGTACGCGGTCACGGTGGTCTCGTCGGTGCCCGTGGTGGCGCTGTACGGACGGTAGGGGAAGTACCCGGACCCGCTGGACCCGTCGTCCTCCGCGGCGGCTCCGGAGCCTGCCTCGGCCTCGGCCACTGCTGCCGCGTCGTCCTCGGAGATCTTCTGCTGCTGCTTCTGCTGTGCCGGCTTCGGGTCGTCCGTGGCCGCCAGCGTGCGGTACTGGTCGAGCACTTCGTCGATCCGGTCGCGATGACTCATCGCGAAGAGCACCTGGTCGGTGTAGGCGCCGCTGGTGTACTGCTCGGTCTGGCTGATGCCGCGGTAGACGATGCCCAACTGGGCCAGACCCTCCTCGCACTGGGCGCGGAAGTGCTCGGCCCAGGAGGTGTAGGGCGACCCGCTCGGCGGCGGGACCGACGTCAGCGGCTTGCCGATGTGCTGGGCCCAGGAGTCGTCGACGCCGGGATAGTTCGGCACCTTGCGGAAGCGGTCGTAGTCGTCCCAGCTGATGATGTGCTCGCACTCGACGCCGCGCCGCTTCACCTCGTCGGCGACCAGGTGAGGGGTCATCACCTCGCGCAGGTTGCCCAGGTGGATGGGGCCGGACGGAGACAGACCGGAGGCGCAGACGACCTTGGTGTCGCGTCGTTCTGCCTCCTCGATCACCTCGTCGGCGAGGCGGGAGACCCAGTCGTCCAAACGTTCCGTCACGGGAGGCGAGTCTACGGGCGGCGCCGCACCCGCCTTCGCGAGTGTCCGCAGTCGCGGGCCGACGCCTGCACGGTTCTGCGGACACCCGCGATACGTCGTCGCGGCTGGGAAGAGCAACGGTGGCGAGGCGGTTACCTCTGACATGACTGAAGAGACGACACAGCGGGTGGCAGTGCTCGGCACGGGCGTGATGGGCGCGGGGATGGCGCATGCGCTGCAGCGCGCCGGGCACGACGTGGTGGTCTGGAACCGCACCCGATCGAAGGCCGAAGACGTTGCCACCGAGGGGATCTCGGTCGCGGACTCGGTCACGGACGCAGTGCGTGGTGCCGACGTCGTCGTCACGATCCTCTTCGACGCCGACGCGGTTGTGCAGGTCGCCCGCGAGCTGGTGCCGGCGCTGGGATCGGACACGGTCTGGCTGCAGAGCACGACCGTCGGCCCCGCGGGGATCGCACGCATCGCGGACGAGAGCGGCAGCGACCGGATCGTCGACGCGCCGATGCTCGGCACCAAGGCGCCGGCCGAGCAGGGCAAGCTCGTGGCGCTCCTGTCGGGCCCGACCGCGCTCCTCGACGCCGCGCGACCCGCTCTGGAGGCGATGACCGCCCGCAGCGTCGTCGCGGGCGAGGCGCTCGGCAAGGCCAGCGCCCTGAAACTCGTGTGCAACGCCTGGATCGTGTCCATCACCGCGGCCACCGCCCAGTCGGTCGCGCTCGCCGAGGGCCTGGATATCGACCCGGCCCTCTTCCTCGCCTCGATCGAGGGCGGCCCCACGGACTCGGCGTACGCGCAGCTGAAGGGGAAGGCCATGATCGGCGCCGACTACAGCCCGTCGTTCGCGGTGGACGGCGCATTGAAGGACACCGGGCTCATCCGGGACGCCCTGGCCGGTGCCGAGCTGCGCACCGACCTCGCGGACGCCGTGCTCGCCCTCTTCACGCAGACCTCGAGCTCCGGGCACGGCGCCGACGACATGTCGGCGGTCCGAACGGCGTTCTGAGGCAGGGCGTGCGGGCCGATCGGACTAGAGGTTCACCCGGCGCACGCCGACGAGGTAGACGAGGAACGACGCGGCCACCAGGATCGCCCCGATCCACCCGAGCGCGGGCACGGCGACCACGCCGAGCAGCCGGGAGCCGACGAGCGCCCCTCCTGCGATGCCCAGGTTCGTCGTCGCGTTGACCAGGGAGCTCGCGGCATCGGTCGCGTCTCCCGCCGCCCGCAGCATGACCGTCTGCGTCAGCGTGGGGAAGGCCCCGAACGCAACCCCCCACAGGGCCACGACCGCGATGATGCCGCCGCTCGAGCCGATCACGGCCGCGAGCACCAGGCTGAGGCACATCAACACGATGTCGGCGACCAGCGCCAGGCCCGGACGGCGACTCACCGCCCATCCCGCGGCCACCAGTCCGACGACGCCGCCGCAGCCGTAACCGAAGAGGACCGCTCCCACATCGGGGTGGGTGATCCCGTCGTGCAGCAGCAGTGGGCTCACGTAGGTGTAGAGCGTGAAGTGCCCGAGCGCGAGCAGGGTGATCACCACCGACATCACGATCACGGCCGGGCGCCGGATGCCCGTCATCACCGGGATCCGTGCGTTCGTCCGCGGAGGGTCGCGCGGCGGAAGCACCCGCAGGACCGCGACGGCGAGCCCGCTCAGCGCGACCGCGATGACCACGAACGCCCACCGCCACCCGAGCGCCGTGCCGAGCACGGTGCCGAGCGGCACCCCGAAGACCAGGGCGATCGCGTTGCCGGTCAACACCACCGCGATGGCCCGGCCCGAGGACGCGGGGTCGACGAGGGACACCGCCGCGGCGATCGCCACCGCGAAGAACCCTGCGTGGGCCACCCCTCCGATGACCCGGGCGACCATGGCGACGGCGTCATCGGGTGCCGCGGCGAAGATGAGGTTGCTCACCGCGTAGGTGGTGAGGAGGACCGCCAGCACGCGCCGACGTGGCCACCGCTCCGCGACCGCCGCGATCGGCACCGACATGATCGCGACGATGACGGCGTACGACGAGACCAGGATGCCGGCCGTCGAGGCCGAGATGTCGAGCCCCGCCGCGATCTGGGGCAGCAGACCGACCGGGAGCATCTCGGTGCAGATCGCGAAGAAGACGCACGTCGCGAGCAGGGCCAGTGGCGCTCTCGGCAGGTCTCTCAGCGGCATGCGGACGGCGTCTCAGCTCACCTGGATCGCCCAGTAGAGCAGGAAGATCCCGAAGAGGGCGGCCGGCACCCCGCCGACCAGCAGGCACCCCGCCTGCGCGGCCCTGCCCTGCTCGCGTTGCTCCGGCGACAGCGACCGCAGCTTCCAGCTGGCCACCAGGGCTCCCACCGCGATGACCAGGAAGACGACGGTCAGTGCCCACAGCGTGATCAGGAAGCCGGTCGGCGGGCGGTTGCCGCTGACCGTCCTGGTGATCACCGGGTTTCCAGCAGGTCGTGGCGTACGACGACCTCGTCGCGCCCCGGGCCGACCCCGATGACGCTGATGCGCGCGCCGATCCGTGACTCGACGAACTCCACGTACTCCCGGCACGCCTCCGGCAGGTCCTCGTAGCGGCGCGCGTGGGAGATGTCCTCGAACCACCCGGTGAGCTCTTCGTAGATCGGCGTCGCGTGGTGGAAGTCGGACTGCGACACCGGCATCTCGTCGTGGCGCACGCCGTCGACGTCGTAGGCCACGCACACCGGCACCCGCTCCAGACCGGTCAGCACATCGAGCTTGGTGAGGACGAAGTCCGTCACGCCGTTGACCCGGGTCGCGTACCGCCCGATGACCGTGTCGATCCACCCGCAGCGCCGCGGACGGCCGGTGGTCGTGCCGTACTCGGCGCCGGTCTTGCGCAGGAACTCCCCACTGTCATCGAGCAACTCGGTCGGGAAGGGACCCTCGCCGACGCGCGTCGTGTAGGCCTTGAGGACGGCGATGACCGAGTCGATCCGCGTCGGCGGGATGCCGGCGCCGGTGCAGGCGCCGGCGGAGATCGCGTTGGACGAGGTGACGTAGGGGTAGGTGCCGTGGTCGACGTCGAGCAGCGTCGCCTGGCCGGCCTCGCACAGCACGCTGTCGCCGCGGTCGAGTGCCTGCGAGAGCTCCAGCGACGTGTCACGCACCATCGGGCGCAACCGCTCGACGTACTGCAGCAGCTCCTGCACGGTCTCCTCGACCTCGATCGCGCGCCGGTTGTACATCTTGACCAGCAGTTCGTTCTTCACGTCGAGCGCCGCCTCGACCTTCTGTCGCAGGATCGACACGTCGAACAGGTCCTGCACCCGGATGCCGATGCGGCTCATCTTGTCGGCGTACGTCGGTCCGATGCCCCGGCCTGTCGTGCCGATCCGGCGCGAGCCGAGGAAGCGCTCGGTGACCTTGTCCAGCGTCTTGTTGTAGCCGGCGATCACGTGCGCGTTGCTGCTCACGATCAGCCGCGAGGTGTCGATGCCGCGCGCGTTGAGCCCGTCGATCTCCTCGAAGAGCACCGCCAGGTCGATGACCACGCCGTTGGCGATCACCGGCACCACGCCAGGGGTGAGGATGCCGCTGGGCAGCAGGTGCAGCGCGTACTTCTCGCGGCTGCCGTCGGGCTGCTCGATGACCACCGTGTGCCCGGCGTTGTTGCCGCCGTTGAACTTCACGACGTAGTCGATCCGGTCGCCCAGCAGGTCGGTGGCCTTGCCCTTGCCTTCATCGCCCCATTGGGCGCCGACAAGCACGATCGCTGGCATCGCAGGTTTCCCGTCCGTGGTCGGTGCTGGCTCCGGCGTGGCCAGGAGGCCGACGCGAGTGTGCGTGCGCCATACCGCCGGTTGGCGGCCTGACCCACGCGACTCCCGAGCCTAACGGAGGGGTACGACGGGCCCGAACCGTGCGCGGGGCCCGCCCGTTCAGCCGGCCCGACCGCGGCGTTCGGCGAGGCGCAGCGCCAGCTGGAAGCGGGTGTCCACACCGTGCTCGGCCATCAGCGCGGCGACGCGGCGTCGTACCGTCCGCAGCGAGATGCCGAGCACCCGTGCGATCGCCTCGTCCTTCAACCCCTGCCGCATCAGCTCGAGCAGACCCTCGGGTTCGTCGGCTGCCGGTTCGAGGGCGGCCGAGGCCGACCACAGCCGGTCGAAGAGCTCGACGAACGCCGCGACCACCATCGGGTCGCGCAGCACGACGAAATCCCCGTCGGACCGACCCCATTCGGTGCTGCCCAGCGCGACGTCCGTGCCGAAGACGACGAAGTCGGACGGCAGCGTGCGGGCGACCCGCGCGGCCTCGCCGGCCTGCGCCCACGCCGCGCGCCAGGTCGCGCAGCGCTCCACGACGTCGGCGGCGTAGAGGGACCGCAGCTCCCGGCCCTCCTGCACCTGGTGGCGCAGCGTGGGGTAGGCCGCAACGTCCTGGCTCGGTGCCGTGCGCGCGGCCTGCCGCACCGCACCGACGGTCGAGGCGGCCAGGTGCTCGTGCACGGCGACCAGCTCGGCGCGGTCCACCCGCTCACGATCGGGAGCGGACGCCGACGACAGCTCCCGCCCGATGCGGTGGTCTGCGGCGAACTGGTCGATCGAGTCGCGCACCCGCGCCAGGTCCTGCCGGCGGGTGGCGAGACGCGCCTCCTCGGCGCTGACCAGCCGCTCGAGCGCGGCGCGGGGATGATCGGTGACGAGCTCGCCGCCGGGGCCGACGCGTACGAGTCGCTGGGTGCGCAGCTCCAGCAACGCCGCGTCGCCCTCGGCGTCGGTCCACCCCAGCCGACTGCGGTGCGCGGCGAGCTCGAGCCGCGGCATGCGCAGGATGTTGCGGTAGAGCGCCTCGGCCTGCTCCCCCACCCCGAGCACGGCCAGTCGCGCAGTCACCCGTTCACCGTATGCCGCACCGCGCGCCCCGTCCCCGGCGAGCCGGTCGCCCTACAGGCCGAGAGCCCGCGCACCCGTGGCGCTGGAGTCGTGCAGGAAGTCCGCGCACCGGCGCTGCTCGTCGGTCTCGCCGATCACGCCGGCCGCCCGGGACAGGGCAGCGAGCGCGCGCAGGAATCCGCGGTTGGGCTCGTGCTCCCAGGGCACCGGACCCTGCCCTCGCCAGCCCGACTTGCGCAGCGAGTCCAGGCCGCGGTGGTAGCCGGTGCGGGCGTACGCGTACGCCTGGACCGGTTCGCCCGCACCCAGCGCGGCCTCGGCGAGCTCGGCCCACGCCAGCGACGAGGTGGGGTGCTCCCTCGCGACCTGGGTGGGGTCGGCGCCACCGGCGAGCAGGGCGGCGGCGGGGTCGACGGGCAGGCGGGTCTCGGGGATGCCGAGCAGGTTGTCAGTCACCCGCCCATCATCGCTCAGCCCCGCCGACCGCTCGCCACCCGTCGAGTGCCTCGTACGGTCAGGTCAGGCGTGCTTGCCGGCGGAGCCGAGGCTCTCGCAGGCCTCGACGACCCGGGCGCTCATGCCCGCTTCGCCCGCCTTGCCCCACGCGCGCGGGTCGTACTTCTTCTTGTCGCCGACCTCGCCGTCGATCTTGAGGACGCCCTCGTAGTTGCCGATCATCCAGCCGGCGACCGGCCGGGTGAACGCGTACTGGGTGTCGGTGTCGACGTTCATCTTCACCACGCCGTACGAGACCGCTTCCTTGATCTCCTCGGCGCTGGAGCCGGAGCCGCCGTGGAAGACCAGGTGGAACGGCTTGTCGGTGTCGGTGTGGAACTCCTTGTGGACGGCGTCCTGGGCCTTCTTCAGCACCTCGGGGCGCAGCTTGACGTTGCCCGGCTTGTAGACGCCGTGCACGTTGCCGAAGGTGAGGGCCGTCATGAAGTAGCCGTTCTCGCCGGTGCCGAGCGCCTTCGCGGTCTCGATCGCGTCGTCGGTCGTGGAGTACAGCTGCTCCCCGCCGCCGCCCTCGACGCCGTCCTCCTCGCCGCCGACCACGCCCACCTCGATCTCGAGGATGATCTTCGCGGCCTTGCACTTCTGCAGCAGGTCCTCGGCGATCTGCAGGTTCTCCTCCAGTGGCACCGCCGAGCCGTCCCACATGTGCGACTGGAAGTAGGGCAGCCCGCCGCCCTTGACCCGCTCCAGGGACGCCTGCAGGAGCGGCCGGACGAACCCGTCGAGCTTGTCCTTGGGGCAGTGGTCGGTGTGCAGGGCGATGTTCACGTCGTACTTCTTGGCGATCTCGTGGGCGAACGCCGACATCGCGAGGGACCCGGCGACCATCTCCTTGACGCCCTGCCCGGAGAAGTACTCCGCCCCGCCGGTCGATACCTGGATGATGCCGTCGCTGCCCGCGTCGGCGAAGCCCTTCATGGCCGCGTTCAGGGTCTGGCTGCTGGAGACGTTGATCGCCGGGAAGGCGTAGCCGTTCTTCTTCGCACGGTCCAGCATGTCGGCGTAGACCTCGGGCGTTGCGATGGGCATCTGCTCACTCCTTCGTGTGGAACGACGGCGCGTGGGGCGGCGCCGCCGCGGTGGGCCGTCCGTCGGGATGGCCCGCTGCTGGCACTGTCCGAATTCGAGTGCAGTCTCGCACGCCCGAACACTCAGGGGGACTGGTCGAAAACGTGCCGGCGGGCCCACGCGTGCATCGAGATCGCGGCGGCGGCGCCCGCGTTGATCGACCGGGTCGAGCCGAACTGCTCGATGTGCAGCACCACCTGGCATTGCGCCCGCATCGCGTCGCTGAGGCCCGGGCCCTCCTGCCCGAAGACCAGCACACAGGACCGCGGCAGATCGAACGTCTCCAGGGGCCGTGATCCCGGCAGGTTGTCGATGCCGATGAGGGGTATGCCGCCCGCCTCCTGGCGCGCCCACGTCGCGAGCGCCGCGGCGTCGTCGTGGTGGTGCTCGTGCTGGTAGCGGTCGGTCACCATGGCCCCCCGCCGGTTCCACCGCCGTCGGCCCACGATGTGGAACGCGGCGGCGTTGAACGCGTTCGCCGTCCGCACCACGGACCCGATGTTGAAGTCGTGGCCCCAGTTCTCGATGGCGACGTGGAACTCGTGCCGCCGGGTGTCGAGGTCCGCGACGATCGCGGCCATCGTCCAGTAGCGGTAGCGGTCCTGCACGTTGCGGCGGTCGCCGTCGCGCAGCAGCTCGGCGTCGTACCGCGGGTCGATGTCACCGCCCGAAGTGACGGGCCATGGACCTGGCCACGGTCCGACGCCGATCGCGTTCGCGGGAATCGGGTCGGTCACGGCACGAAGCGTGTCATGCTTCGCGGCTGAATCCGATGGAACCGTTCGGTCGCGGGACGCATCGGAGCCACGCGAACGACCCACGATCCGGAGAGGGCACCCACATGAGCACCGACGACCCGTACGGCACCGGCGGATCCCAGTCCAGCGGCGACGGACCCGATCTGAACAAGCCCGGCAACACCGGACCCGGCCAGGGTCCCCAGCAGGGCGGGTACGCCGGATCGCCCCCGTCGGGCGGGCCCGGTGGCTACGGCCAGGGACCGCAACAGGGCGGGTACGCCGCGCCGCCGCCACCCCCTTCCGGGCCCTACGGCCAGGGACCCCAGGGTGGGTACGGCCCCCCGCAGTCCGGTGGGGGTGACCAGTTCTTCGCCTTCGTCGACGGTGCGGAGCGCGGCCCGCTGAACATCGCCGACTGTCAGCGACTCGCCGTCGACGGTGCCCTGCACGGCGACACCCCGGTGCGCACGACCAGCGGCCAGCAGATCCTCGCCCGGCAGATCCCGGGGGTCTTCTCCCACCGCGAGTGGCTGACCGCGCTGCTGCTGTCGATCTTCCTGGGGGGCCTCGGGGTCGACCGCTTCTACCTGGGCCAGACCGGCCTCGGGGTGCTCAAGCTCATCACCTGCGGCGGCTGCGGCATCTGGAGCATCGTCGACCTCATCCTGATCATCCTGCGCAAGCTGCCCGACGTCGACGGCAAGGCGCTCGCCTGACGCACGCTGGGAATTCCGGTGGCGCGAAGGGGCGTGCGTCCGATGGGATGAACCGGTGCCCTCCTCGCGAACAGCCAGCCCGAAACGTCTGCCCGAGCCGCCGCACCTGGCGCAGCCGAAGCTGACGCAGGTCACCGACCGCACCTGGACGTCGTGGCACGACACGGTGATCGCCGGGTTCCAGGGGAGCGCCGAGACCGAGACCACCGCGCTCAGCCGGGATCTCTTCCCCCCGGCGGGCTGCTTCGGGCTGCGGGTGGGTCGTGCCTGGGTGGCGACCGCGTCGAGCACCGTCCGGTCGCTCTCGGTGCCCGGCGGCGAAGTGCCCTGCGCGGCGGTCTCGGACGTGACGGTCGCGCCGGCGTACCGACGCCGGGGCCTGCTGAGCGCGATGATCCGCCACCAGCTCGATGACCTCACCGCCCGGAAAGTGCCGGTGGCCGCGCTGTGGGCGAGCGAGTCGGGGATCTACGGCCGGTTCGGGTACGGCGTCGCCACCTGGTCGGCCACGCTGAGCGGCTCGACGCACGAGAGTGCCTTCCTGCCCGACATCGCGACGGAAGGGTCGGTCGTCGAGGTGAGCGCCGACCAGCGGCTGGCAGCGGCGCGCCCCGTGCACGAGTCGGTGCGCGCGGAGCAGCCGGGCATGTTCGACCGCCCGGGCCGCTGGTGGGAGATGGAGACCGTGGATCCCGAGCGGTGGCGCGAGGGCCGCTCGGCGCGGCGCTACCTCGTGCACTTCGACGCGGGCGGCACGGTCGACGGGGTCGGCACCTACCGCTTCAAGGACGACTGGAACCGCACGGGTCCGGCCGGAAAGGTCAGCGTGGGGCCGGTCCTCGCCAGCACACCCACGGCGTACGCCGGCCTGTGGCGCTACCAGCTCGACCTCGACCTGGCCCGCACCTTCAGCGCATCCGGTGCGGCGGCACAGGAGACCCTGTTGCACCTGCTGGCCGACCCGCGGGCCCTCGACATCCGCCCGGCCGACGGGCTCTACCTGCGGATCCTGGACGTCTCCGAAGCGCTGCAATCCCGGAGCTACCTCGCCGATGCCGCGCTGGTGCTCCAGGTCGCGGATCCGGTGCTCGCGAGCGTCGACGGGCGCTACTCGCTGAGGATCGCCCGTGGCCACGCCGAGGTCGCCCGCACCCGCAAGGCACCCGATCTGACCCTGAGCGCGCGCGATCTGGCGGCGGTCTACCTCGGCGGCGTCTCGGTCGGCGATCTGCACCGGGCTGGACGAGTGCGTGAGCACACGGCGGGCGCGGTGCGGGAGGCGGCCGGAGCCTTCGGGTGGACGCGCTCGCCGTACTGCCCCGACAACTTCTGAAGGCGACTGCCGGATCCGTCGTACCCCGACACGGTCATCGCGCGACCGTGGTGGCGGTGTGCGTCTGTGGCCAGGGCTGCAGTCCTGGCCACAGACGCACACCGCAGTACTCGTCGCCCGGCGTACGAACCGCATGGCGCTTCCGGGCAGCCGGCACAGCGTGTGCTCAGTGGATCCCCCGTAGCCTGGAGCGGTGATGCATTCCCTCGGCCCGAGCTTCATGGACCCCAACTACCTGCTCGGACAGTTCGGTGGTGCGTTCTTCTGGTTCTCGATACTGATCGTCTTCATCGAGTGCGGGGTGCTCTTCCCGTTCCTGCCCGGCGACTCGCTGCTCTTCTCGATCGGACTCTTCACCGCGACGTCCAGCACCAGCGGCTTCCACATACCGCTGTGGCAGACGATGCCGCTGCTGATGATCGCGGCGTTCGCGGGCAACGTGGCGGGGTACGAGATCGGCCGGGTCGCAGGTGCGCGGCTCTACGAGCGCGACGGCCGGGTGGTCAAGCGCAGCCACTTCGACAAGACCAGCGCGTTCTTCGACCACCACGGCAACAAGGCCCTGGTCATCGGTCGTTTCGTGCCGGTGGTGCGCACCTTCATCACCCTGGTCGCCGGTGCGTCACGGATGGACCGTCGGCGGTTCTTCACCTGGAGCGCCGTGGGTGCGGTGCTGTGGGTCGCGATCGTCACGCTCGCCGGGCTCGCGCTCGGTAAGACCTTCCCGGGCCTGGGCAAGAACATCGACGTCGTGATCCTGGCCGTCGTCCTCGTCTCGCTGCTGCCGGCGCTCTTCGAGTGGTGGCGTCACCGCAAGGCCACGAAGGAGCTCATCGACGAGTCCGCCGACGCCGTCGAGAAGGTCGCCCACCGCGACTGACGGACCCGCTCGACAGCACGACGACCCAGGTCAGGACGTAGCGAGGATGCAGTCGCCGCAGACCGCGCGGGGTCGCACGTCACCCCCGACGCGGTAGATCAGGCAGCAGCTGCGGCGCCGGAAACGCGAGGTTCCGACCAGACCCGTGTGCACGCCGAGTCCGCCCGGGCCGGGCAGCCCTGCCAGCAGTGCGTCCGCGACGGTACGCAGCCGAGCGGACAGCTCGGGGTGCGTGGCTGATCCCGCGATGACCGCGCCGTTCACCGCCGAGGCGGTGTTGCCCCACAGCACCGACGGCGATCCCTGCACGGCATCCACCAGAGGAGCCAGCAGATCGCGGACGAGCCCGACCGCCCACGCGTCAAGCGGACCCGGTCGCGCTCGGTCCAGCGCCCGCGAGGCGACCGACAGCTCGAAACCGCCACCGAGCGACGGGATCCACCACAGATCGTCGACTCCCACCGGCAGGAGGACCCCGTCCCGTGCCGCCAGGCCCACCCACGGCGAGACCAGGCGCGCGACGAGTCCGAGGTGCATCACCGAGGCGGCCACTCGCAGCTCGACCCGCGACGGGTCGAGGCCGACGCCCGAGGCGAGGTACGCGCGCACCTGCTCCACCCGTGGCGCAGGATCGGCCAGCAGGTCGGTGACCGGGCTCCACGGCGCGGGTGGCGGACCCTCGCCGTGGGTACGCACGACGAAGAACGGCCCCAGATCCCGCAGTGCATCGAGGGATCCGGGGCCGAACGGTCGTGCGTGGGTCACCTCAGGGACGCCGGCGCCGTGTCCCGCCGTGCCGGCTCGGGCGCGCTCGGAGGTGTGAGGACGCGTTCGGCCATCGGCGCGAACACCAGCCCGATCGCGCCCCACAGGATCACCTGCGCGAGCAGCGAGTAGATCCGGAAGGTCGCCAGGGTGTCGGCCGGGAAGCCGGGGTAGACGATGCGGCCCTGTGCGTCCTTGAGCGGCAGCGGCGTCTCGGTGGCGTGCCGCCCGAACGTGTGCACGTTGGCCGCCAGCTCACCGAACGACGGCAGCAGCGCCATCACGATGCCGACCGCGACGACGTACGCCGCGCCGGCCGCCAGTGCCGCGTTCCAGGTGCCGAGCCGCGCCTGCAGCCACCGACCGAGCAGTACCGCGCCGATCAGCAGCAGTACCGCCGCCAGCGTCATCGTCAGGTAGAGCACCGACCGACTGCGGATGGTGTCCTCGTGCCCGATGGCCGGGGGGTTGGCGGGGTACTTCAGGAACGGGACGACGTACATCGACAGCAGCCCGCCCCCGGCGACGAGCAGGGCGAGCGTACGTGCCCGCACGCCGCCGACGCGGCCGAGGCAGATCGTGTAGGTGACCGCGAAGAGCAGGCCCATGGCGACACCGAAGAAGACCATGCCGACGCCGATGCCGACGTTGGCCTGGACCGTGCGGCTGAAGATGTCCGGGCCCATCGCCGGGACGGCCTGACCGGCCGCCTTGTCCAGCGCGTCCTGGGCGGCGTCGCGCCCGCTCTCGTAGTTGATGGCCGCGGAGATCTGCGGCTCAGCGAAGATTCGTGCGAAGACGAATGCCAGGAGCCCGCCGACGGCGCCCGCGAGGGCGCCGCGCAGGATCAGTGCGCGTTCCATATCGAGTTGTCCGTCCGGCCGGGGTCAGTGGCAGGGGAACCCGAGGAAGTGACGCGAGTCGTGGACGAACTCGTGGATGTGGGTGTCGCTGCCGAAGACGGAGAACGCGCCCTGGTCGACGCCGATGAAGTAGTAGAGGGCCAACGCGACGATGGCGGCACCGAAGATCCACGCGAACGCGCGTGCCTCCGAGGTGACGACGGGCGTGGCGGATGCGCGCGCCGTGGGGGCGGTGTTGGGAATGGTGCTCATGGTGGTACCTCTCAGCAACGGGATCGTGCGTCCCTTGGCAGAAACAGAACAACGACGGGTGAGTTCCTGACTGCGGGGACCGGAATCCCCTCTCACAGTGGCGCGACCGTGCCGGATTCTCACCGGCTTCCTCGGTCCCGTCGCGGGGTCAGTCAACCACCCCCGGACCCGGGCGTCGAGGCGCCCCGCTCCTACGCACCGTCGCCAGGTCGCGCAGGCACGCGGACGGGGGCCGGTGACGTCGTCGTCACCGGCCCCCGTGCTCCCTTTCCCCCTGGAGGGTCTGATCAGCCGACCGGCTGCAAAGGCACCTCCGCGTCGGTCGACTCATCCGGTGTACGTCGAGCGACGGCCTGCGCGTACCGGGTGCCCGCCGCGAGCAGCAGCAGGCCGACAGCCATGAAGGATCCGGCCCGGACCAGACCGTCGAGCGCGGCCAGGTCGTAGAGGAACAACTTGGCCAGGGCGGCCGCCACCAGTCCCAGACCGGCGACCGTGAGCCCGGCGGTGTTGGTCGTGGACCTCAGTCCCAGGGCGAGGGCCGCCATGGCCCCGGCCATCAGCGCGGCGGACACGACCAGTTGCGCGGCGTGGTAGCCGCCCTCGCCGCCCACTCCGGCCCCGAAGGTGAGGACGGTGACCAGCAGGCTCCAGAACGCCGGGACGGGTGCGATCAGCAGCAGCGGCAGCTGGGCCGGGCCGCTCGTCACCCGTCGGGCCGACCACAGGGTGCCGAGCACCGCGGCCAGCACGACCAGGCCGGCGAGCGCGTCGGTCGGACCGGTCGTCCGGGCGGCGTAGGCCGCGTCCCACGCGACCGCGGGATGCACCAGGTCGGCCTGCACGCCGACCGCGAGGATCGCGAAGAACGTGCCGATCCCCCAGACGGGCAGCGACCGCTGCTGATGGGCAGCAGCGAGCAGCCCGAGGGCCACGACGGCGATCAGGGCGGGGAGCAGGTGCCCGCGCGTGGTGGTTACGCACACCTCCAGGCCCGCGATGCTCGCGACGACCGCGGCCGCCGACAGGGTGAAGGCACCGACCGGCCGGGCGATGACCAGCGCGGCCACGGTGACGGTCGCCAGGACGGCCGCGGCGAGGATGCTCCACGGTCGCTCGATCATCGGGATCGCGACGAGGAACGGCAGGGACGCCACGGCGTACACCAGCGCGCCCACCGGATCGGCGCCCTTGCCCCGAGGCAACAGCACGGCCACCAGGTCGAGTGCTGCACACGTCGCGGCGGCGACGATCCGCAGCACGAAGTGGTCGCCGTCGTGGAAGACCTCCGCGACGAGCAACGCCAGGACGACGGGGATCGTGCGGACCGGGCCGACCGTCACCCAGCCGCGCAGCTTCTCCGGGACGATGCCCGCGGCCTGCAGCAGGAGCAGGAAACCCACGAGTTCGAGGTTCACGTCACCGGTGATGAAGGGGGCCAGGCCGACGATAGCGAGGAACGCCAGGACGGTCATCGGCTGCGAGCGCCAGTACGTCGACAGGGTCACCGCCCCGGTCGCGACCGACCCGGCGAGCGCGAGCCCGGCGATCGGGGAGAGCCAGTGGTAGTAGTCGGTCGTCGCGACGACCACCATGAAGAGCCCGGCGAAACCGGTCGTGGCGAGGGCGACGGCGCCGGTGCGGCCACCGGTGCGCCCGAAGAGCCGGACGCCCGCGGCGATGAGGACGACGGAGAGCGCGCTGCCTGCGCCCACCCGGGCCGCGGGGCCGAAGTAGCCGGCCTGTGCGGCCAGCACAAGCATCATCACCACGCCGATCAGCGTGATCAGGACGCCGAGTCCGGCGAGCAGTCGGCTGATGACGCCGTCGCGCTGCCACCACGGGGTGCGCGGCGGGGGCGGAATGGTCGGCGGCGGGGGTGGATAGCCGCCACCCGGCATCTGCGGACCGGCTGCGTACGGCTGCTGGTGCGGGCGGGATGCGTACGGCTGCTGCGGACCGGCGTGGGGCTGTGAGTTCGACGCTCCGACGTACGACTGGGCCGAGATCCCTCCCCCGGCGTTCAGAGGGAAGGGCGCGCGCTGCGGACCCGGTCCGCCGGCGGCATGGAAGACCGCCGGCGGTCGACCGTCTGCCGGCGGTGTTGGCTGGGTGGGTTGGGTATCTCGGGACGGGGTGGGGAGCTGTGGTGTGTTCATGCGCTTCAGCCTGCTGACCTACGGTGATACGCGGATCGGGGCGATTACGCACCCCGCGTGAGTACTTCTACTCAGGCGGCCGGGGCGGACCGCGTAGGAGAGCGGGCACGTCCGGGTGGTCAGTCCAGGCCCTGCTCCAGGGCGTAGCGCGCCAGCTCTACACGGTTGCCCAGGTGCAGCTTGCGCAGCGTCGCCTGCACGTGGTTCTCCACGGTGCGGTGGCTGATCCCGAGGCGGGTCGCGACCTGCCGGGCCGACAGGCCCTTGGCCACGAGTCGCAGCACCTCGGTCTCGCGGTCGGTGAGGGCGGGCAGACCGGGCGTCGCATCGGTCGGTGCGGCGTTCGCCGTACGGCGGTATTCGCCGAGCACCAAACCGGCCAGGCCGGGCGTGAAGACCGCCTGCCCGTGGGCGGTGCGGGTGACGGCGTCGATCAGCTCCGGGGCGGACGCACTCTTGACCAGATAGCCGCTGGCGCCGGCCTTGACCGCGTCGAGCACGTCGTCGCGTTCGGACGATGCCGACAGCACCAGCACGTGGGTGTGCGGCGACACCTCGCGCACCGCGGCGGTGGCCTCGACCCCGCTGCCGTCGGGCAGGTGCATGTCCATCAGGGCGACGGTGGGGACGGTCGCTGCCGCCCGGCGCTGTGCCGTGGCGACTGAGTCGGCGGTCGCCACGACCTCGAACCCGGCGTCGGTCAGATCGCGGCTCACGCCGTCGCGCCACATCGGGTGGTCGTCGACCACCATCACGGTGATCGCGGCGGCCTCGCTCATGTCGTCCCCTTGGCCAGGTGGATCTCCCACTCGGTGCCCACTCCCGGACCAGTCTCCAGCACGGCGGTGCCACCGAGAGCGCGTACGCGGCCCTGGATGGAGTCGGCGACGCCCATCCGCCCTTGGGCGCGCGCCTGGTCCAGCCGGCCGGGCGGGATGCCCGGCCCGTCGTCGCGCACCGTCAGCACCACCTCGTCCCCGAGGTCCTCCAGCAGCACGTACGACGACGCGTCCGGCCCGGCGTGCCGCTCGGTGTTGTGCAGGGCCGTGCGGACGACGGCGACCAGCTCGTCGACCCTGTGCCGAGGCAGCTCGATCGCGTCGGCGGGTGCGGCGAAGGTCGCGGTCGGAGGCAGCACCGCGCGCACGGCGTCGCGCAGGTCCGTGTGGGCAGTGGATCGCTGGTCCGGCAGCGCGCGGGACCGGCTCAGCAGCACCCGCAACGCGTCCTCCTGCTCGCCTGCCAGCTCCGCCAGGCGCGCACCCTCGCCGCCGACCTCGCGCCCGCGGCGGCGGACGAGGGCGAGCACCTGCAGCACCCCGTCGTGCACCTCCCGCGCCAGCCGGTCGCGCTCGTCGGTCGCGGCCTGCATGCGGATCGCGGTCTGCAACTCGGTGTGCGCGCGCCGGGCGATCTGGGCGCCCGCGCCGATCGCCAGACCGACCGTGCCGAGGATCGGCAGCGTCGCGTCGAAGAACCACCGGCCGAGCTGGTCCAACGCGCTCAGACAGACCAGGCCGATGACCAGCCCGGCGATCATGCCCGCGATCCGTCCGCGCAGGATCGCAACGGAGACAACGGCGTTCGCCACCCAGAAGGTGGTCGGCAGCGGTTGTTGATGCACGTAGAAGTGGTGCGGCACGACGGCGATCGTGCTGAGGACCAGCAGCAGGGTGACGACGACCTCGGCGACGACGAGCGGCGTACGCCGGGTGCGCGGGAGCAGGTAGGCGACGCCGAGGTAGGTCGTCCAGGCCAGCTGCAGGGCGATGAGGACCCAGCTCAGGGCGACCCGGTCGTAGTGGCCGTGCTGCACGATCTGGACGCCGACGGCGTACGCCATGGTGGCGAGGCGGAAGACCTGCGCGGCACGCCAGATGGGGAGCGTGCCGTCGGTGTCCCGCGCGCTGTCGGGCCGGACGTTGGAGCTCACGCACACGGTGTAGCACCTCGGGGGCCGCGCGCGCGCCCGCTCGCGCGGGTCCGTCACCCGACCGTGGCACAGATAGGCCCGAGAGCCACAGGTCGTCCTGTGGCTCTCCGACCTACCTGCGCCAGAGTGGGTCAGGGGGCAGGGACGGGCAGCGGGGTGTCGGCGACCGGCTCGGGCACGTGCTCGGTCGACGTACGCGCGAGCACCGCGGCGCCGGCGGCGAGGACCGCGAGGCCCGCGACGCCGGACACCACGAACGCGGGACGGACGCCCAGCAGGACCCCCAGCAGCCCTCCCAGCGCGATAGCGGCGGTCGACGACGTCTGCATGAGCCCGTTGACCGCGGCGGACACCCGGCCGCGCTGAGCCGACGGCGTGCGGGTGATGAACAGGGCACCGAAGCTTGCGTTGGAGATGCCCACTCCCGCCCCGACGACGACGAGCAGACCGAAGTACGCGATCACTGTGGTGGCCACGCCGAGGACTCCGAGCGCAGCGGCCGCGGCCGACAGACCGGTGAGCATCGCCCACGCGCGGGTCCGATCACGCGCGATCCGTCCGGCGAGCGCCGCGCCGGCGACCGTGCCCACGCCCGCTGCGATCTCGGAACAGCCGAACTGCGCGGCGCTCACCCCGATGTCGTGCCGCGCCAAGGAGACCTCGAGGACGTTCAACCCCTGCAGGACCACGACCAGCGGCACCATGCAGGAGAGCAGGCACCAGAGCAGCCGGTCACGGCGCACCGCGCCCAGGTCGGGCATCAACAGCTGCCGGAGTCCGGGTCCGGTGGCTTCGGCGGCCAGGGCCCGTCGGCGCACCTTCAGCCGCAGCGCCACCACGGCCAGGTAGAGGTAGCAACCGGCGGCGACCAGCATCGCACCGCCACCGCCGACGGCGCTGTAGAGGACACCCCCCGCCCCGGCCCCGAGCGGCGCCAGCGCCGCGGTGAGCGCCTGTTGTCCACCGACGGCGGCTCCGACCCTGTCCTCGCCCACCACCATCGGCACCAGCACGCTCCACACCGGCGCGATCAGGGAGGTCCCGACGCTCAGCAGGGCGATCGCCGCACAGGTGAGGGCGAAGCCGGGCGATGTGGCGAGCACCAGACAAGCGGCGACCTCGGCCGCGATGCCGACCATGAGCACGCCTTGGGAATCGCGATGGTCGGCGGCTCGCCCGATCGGGCCGGCACAGAGGATGACCGGCACCACCTCGGCGAGGAGCAGCACCATGATCCGGCCCGAGCCCGCCCCCTGCGCGGTCAGCCGGAGCAGCTGCACGATGAGCACCATCCCCGCCCCCGCGGCGGCGACGGAACGACCGACGGCCAGCCTGCGGAAGTCACGCACGCGCCAGACCGAGTCGTGAAGGGTTTGTTTCATATTGTGAAGTTACTGCTTCACGTCGGTATCTGCAAGAGTTGCAGCCATGGATCTGCGCATCTTCACCGAACCCCAGCAAGGCGCGTCGTACGACGACGTGCTGCGCGTCGCCCGAGCGACCGAGGACCTGGGCTTCGACGCCTTCTTCCGCAGCGACCACTACCTGCGGATGGGTGACGGCAACGGAGCGCCCGGTCCGACCGACGCCTGGATCACGCTGGCCGGCCTGGCACGGGAGACCTCCCGCATCCGGCTCGGCACACTCGTCACATCAGCGACCTTCCGCCACCCCGGCCCGCTGGCGATCTCGGTGGCCCAGGTGGACCAGATGAGTGGCGGCCGGGTTGAATTCGGTTACGGAGCAGGCTGGTTCAGCGCCGAGCATGCGGCGTACGGGATCCCCTTCCCACCAGTGAAGGAGCGCTTCGACTGGCTCGAGGAGCACCTCGCCGTCATCACCGGCCTTTGGTCGACGCCGGCGGGCGAGACCTTCTCCTACGACGGTGCGCACCTGCAGCTGCACGATTCCCCGGCCCTGCCCAAACCGGCGCAGGCCCGGGTGCCGGTCATCATCGGCGGCCACGGCAAGCGACGCACGCCGGCGTTGGCGGCGCAGTACGCGACCGAGTTCAACGTGCCGTTCTCCAGCCTGCCGGACACGTCCGCCATCTTCGAGCGGGTGCGAGCCGCCTGCGCCGAGCGCGGCCGGGACGCGGGCGAGCTCACCTGGTCGGCCGCACAGGTCGTGTGTTGCGGCAGAACCGAAGAGGATCTTTCACGACGCGCCGCGGCGATCGGCCGCCCGCTGGGCGACCTGCGGGAGCACGGCCTCGCCGGTACGCCGGCCGAGGTGGTGGACGCGCTCGGCCGGTTCGCCGAGGCCGGGGTGCAGCGGGTCTACCTGCAGGTGCTCGACCTCGCCGACCTGGATCACCTGGAGGTCATCGCCTCTGACGTCCTGCCGCAGGTCGGCTGAGCCATGGCGCGACGGGAGCGGACGGAGCGCACCCTCACCGACGTCCGTGCGCTGCGCGCACTGGCGCATCCGGTGCGTCAGCAACTCGTCGAGGACGTGCTGAGCACGGATGAACCGCTCACGGCGACGGAGGCTGCGGCCCGGTGTGGGATCACCCCGTCGGCGATGAGCTACCACCTGCGCGCGCTGGAGAAGTGGGGGATGGTCGAGCGGGTCGACTCCGGCGACGGGCGCGAACGACCGTGGCGCAAGACCGCGGACGGGTTCAAGATCGACAACTCGGACGGCACCGACATGCCGCTCGCCGAGCAGGAGACGGTGGTCACCGAGTTCCTGCGCTCCGCCACCCAGAACCTGGTGTCCGGGATGCGTGAGGACGACGACTCGCTGACGCTCTGGCGCGCGAGCCTGCTGCTCACCGAGCAGGAGACCAACGAGCTGGACGCCGAGCTCTCCCGGCTTCTCGACCGGTACCGCGACCTGCACGAACCCGGCGACCCGGGCGTGAAGCGGCGTCGTACGTTCTGGCTCAATGCCTCCGCGGAGCCGCGACCGACCGACTGAGGGCCGCCCCCGTCATCGAGCGAAGCGGTCATGTCCCCACCACTCGAGCATGAAGGCTCCGCTCGATGGAGAGAAGGGGTGCGCGGTCAGTCGATGGCGGCGCGGTAGCGCGCGACGGCCTGTTGCACGAGCCGCTCGTCAGCTCCCAGCGGCGCGGTCACGAGGTCGGCGCCGGCCTGGTGCAGCTTGTCGTGGAAGTGTCCGGGGCCGAGCAGGTAGGCCGCGATGGCGACCCGGCTCGCGCCGTCGGCACGCAGCCGGGCGACCGCTTCGGGGATGCTCGGCGAGCTCGCGGATCCGTAGCCCAACAGCACCGGGCCGGACCCGGCGCGGCGTTCGGCGAAGAGAGCAGCGGCCTGCTCGGCGTCCCGCGCCGCCTGCGGCCGGCTCGAGCCCGCCGCTGCGAAGACCACCGCGTCGCTCGGCTCGACGCCCGATTCGGCGCACCGCGCGATCATCGTGTCGGCGAGCAGGGGCGCCGGGCCGAGCGCGCTCGTCGCCCGGGTACCCGGATGGGCACGGACCACCCGGTCGATGTCGACCTCGACGTGGTAGCCGGTCGAGAGCAGCAGCGGCACGATCACGGGCGGGTTGGACGCGTCGTACAGATCGGCGACGACGTCGCCCGGGCCGGGTGCCTGGACGTCGACGTACGCCGCCTGGACGCGGACGCCAGGCAGCTCCCGTCGTGTCGCGGCGAGCAGATCGAGCACGACCTGCTGACCGGCCGGGTTGGCGGTGCCGTGTGCGCAGAGAACGAGCGGCGGCATCCGGATCGCGTCGTCGTTCAGGAGATTCCGAGGTCGTTCGGGCCGTACGCCCACAGGTAGGGCACGCCGCCGTCGGCCTGGATCCGCTCGGCGGCACCGGTCGCCCGATCGGCGATCACCGCGACGGCGACCACCTCGGCGCCCGCCTCGCGCGCGGCGGTGACCGCGTCGAGCGCGGACCCGCCGGTGGTGGAGGTGTCTTCGACGATCAGCACCCGGCGACCCTGGATCGAGGGACCCTCGACGCGTTGCTGCAGCCCGTGCGACTTGCCCTGCTTGCGCACCACGAACGCGTCCAGCGCCGGTCCGTCGTCGTCGGCGGCAGCCGCGTGCAGCATCGCGGTGGCGACCGGATCGGCGCCCATGGTGAGCCCGCCGACCGCGTCGTACGCGAGATCGCGGGTGAGGTTGAGCATCACGCGGCCGACCATCGGGGCGGCCAGCCCCGAGAGGGTGATCCGGCGAAGGTCGAGGTACCAGTCGGCCTCCTTGCCGGAGGACAGCGTCACCCGGCCGTGCACGATCGCTCGCTCCTGGATCTGCTGCAGGAGGTTGCGGCGGTCGACTTCCACGGAGTGCGTCACGGCGAAGGAGCCTAGCCGGGGTTACTTCTGCGGGCGGTGGGCGCTCGCCAGGCGGCCGCGGCGTACGAGCGGACGCGGGACCGTACGCAGCGCGGTGGTGATGACCTTGTACTGCAGCCCCGGCACCGAGATGACCTTGCCCTTGTCGACATCGGCCAGGCAGTCGCGCACGAGCCGGTCGGCCTGCAACCACAGGAACTCCGGCGAGCCCTTGTGGTTGATGCCGGCGCGCTCGTGGAACTCGGTGTGCGTGAAGCCCGGGCACAGGGCCGTCACGGTCACGCCGGTGCCGACGAGCTCACCGGCGAGGGACTCCGAGAACACGGTGACGTAGGACTTGGCGGCCGAATAGGTACCCGAGGCCATGAAACTCGCCACCGACGACACGTTGACGATCGCGCCGTGGCCGCGTTCCTTCATCGCGAGCGCCGCCGAGTGCGAGAGCACCATGACGGTGCGCACGAGGATGTCGAGCGAAGCGATCTCGTCCTGCACGTCGTTCTGCAGGAAGCGCTTCTTGAGCCCGTACCCGGCGTTGTTGACGAGCAGATCGACGGGCCGCTGCGGTTCGCTGAGCCGCCAGGCGACCTTCTGTACGTCGAGGGGATCGGTGAGGTCGGCGGTCACCACCTCGACGCTGACGCCGTGCCGCGCCTCGAGGTCGGTCTTGAGCGCCTCCAGCCGGTCGGTGGAGCGCGCGACGACCACCAGGTCGTACCCGCGCTCGGCGAGCTGGGCGCAGAACGTGGCACCGATGCCCGCGCTGGCTCCGGTGACGAGGGCGGTCTTCGCGTGGTTACTCATGGGTTCGGAGTGTAGGCAGCCTGCCGCGCCCGACGTCGGGTCGGCGCCCGCCCAACGAGCTCGAGGCGAGGTACGGGACGGTTCACGCATCGTTCACGCCGGGTTCAGCAACTGACGGTGGCGACCGCGGACGCACAGTCATTAGACAGGCCATCATGCGAACCCTCACGACATTCAGCCGGTGGAAGCGACGGGGCGTGACCGCCGTCGTCGCCACTGCGCTGGTCAGCGGCGGCCTCGCGGCCACGTCCGCGGCGTCCACCCCCACGGTCCACAAGGGCCTCACGATCTCCAGCACGGGCCTGCGTCCCGGGCAGATCAAGCACGTCTGGCTGATCATCCTGGAGAACAAATCGTACGACGCGACGTTCACCGGCCTCAACCAGAACAGCTACCTGTGGAAGACCCTGCCCAGCCAGGGCGTCCTGCTGAAGAACTACTACGGCACCGGGCACTACAGCCAGGACAACTACATCTCGATGGTGTCCGGGCAGGCGCCCGAGCAGGACACCCAATCGGACTGCAGCGTCAAGGACTTCGACTTCGGCAGCAACAAGGACATCGTCAAGACGGGCGTCGACCGCGGCCAGGTCGCCTCACCGGCGAAGGCGAACGCCGCCAACGGATTGAACGGCTGCACCTACCCCCGCGACACTCCGACCCTCTTCAACCAGCTCGACGCGGCGCACGAGAGCTGGAAGGGCTACGCGCAGGACCTGGGCAACCAGGCCGGCCGCGAGGACGCGGCCTGCGGCGGTCCGGGCACCTCGGCGAACGACCCCACGACCAACCCCCGCTACATGAGCGCCGACCCGGCACACCCGCTGCCGCCGGGCGTCACCAGCCTCACCGGCGCCCAGGCGAACGACCAGTACGTCGCCAAGCACTTCCCCTTCCCGTGGTTCCACGGAGTGACCGGCACCAAGAACGCCGACGGCAGCACCACCCCGGGGTTGACGACACCGGCCGGCGGTGGCTCGGACTGCGACTCCAAGCACATCGCCAACCTGGACAACGCCGGCAACGGGCTCTTCCACGACCTGCAGAAGTCCTCGACCACCCCGGCGTTCTCCTGGATCACGCCGAACAACTGCAGCGACGCGCACGACGCGATCTGCAAGGGCAACAACCTGTCCGGGTCCTTCTCCTCCACCGGCCAGCCGATCTACCAGTCGCCCACCCCGAACCCGGAGTCGACGACGCCGAAGAACTACACCGGCGGCCTCTACGCCTCAGACCTCTTCCTCAAGTACTACGTGTCGATGATCGAGAAGTCGCCGGCGTTCAAGGACGGCGGCCTGATCGACGTGACGTTCGACGAGGCCAACCCGCCGTTCACCTACACCGGCAACAGCTTCAACAACGCCAACTCCTACGGGCCCACCCAGGGCGACCAGCCGAACGCGACCGCCGGCATCACGGCGGACGCGGCCGGGCAGAACATCTACGGACGCAACGTGGACACCGAGCCGACCGGTCCGAACTCCACGCTGCAGACCGACGCCTCGGGCAACCAGCTCTTCCCCGGCCCCGGCGACAACGGCTTCATCGACCGACCGCCGGCCTGCACCCAGACCACTCCCACCCGAGTGCCGGCGAACTGTGTGCCGGGAATCGTTCGCGGCGGCTCGGGTGACACACCCGGAGCGCGCACGGACGGCGCAGCGGCGGGCGCGAGCTCGTCGTACGTGCTGGACAGCTCGATCGTGGCGGACGACACCGGGCGTGAGGTCACCGACACGACCGACAAGACCGGCCCCGGCGGCACGAGTCCGATCCCGGCGGGCAGTTTCGTCGGCACGGTGAGCGACACCGGCCCGCAACCGGCCGCCTCGTCGAAGGGCTCGGTCATCGACGGCTCCTTCCAGCTGGTGGACGAGAACGGCAAGCCCGTCACCCCGACCGGTGCGGTGACCTCGGTCTCGCTCAGCGCCGAAGGTGCGCCCGGCCAGCTGGCCGCCGGTCAGACGGCCGACCCGTTGTACGACGCGAAGGACGCGACGCCCGGCGGCGGCGACACCGGCAGCGTGCTGATCAGCCCGTACATCAAGCCGGGCAGCTCGAGCACGACGTACTACAACCACTACAGCTGGTTGCGCACCATGGAGGACATCTTCGGTGTCGGCCAGGGCAAGGACCACACGCCGCTGACCGTCGGCACCGTGTCGGGCGGGCTGGACGGCAAGGGCCACCTCGGGTTCGCCGCCCAGGCGGGTCTGACGCCGTTCGGTCGCGACGTCTTCAACAACGCTCGGCGCGTTTGGTGAGCGACGCACCGGCCCGCAGGTACGGCGCATACGCGCGTCGTACCTGCGGGCGCGCCGCCCTCGCGTTGGCCGGCGGGGCTCTCACGGTGGCTGCGGTGGCCGGCTGCGGATCGGCCGGCTCCGGTCGCACCGCCACCCACCCGGCGGCCCCGCAGACCTATGGAAGCCTGCCGTCCTGGCTGCCGCCGGACCCGGTCCACGCCGGTGATGTGGCGGTCGGCACCCCGACCCGTCCCGCGCTGGCGGCCCAGGGAGAGGCGGTCGACGTGCGCCCCTCCACCGGCGGCACGGTGCGCGCCACGGTCGTCGGACCGGCGGTCCCGGCCGAGGGGCTGCCGTACGAAACCCCGTCCACGACATGCACCTTCATCGTAACGCTGCGCGCCGGCGCGTTGCCCGTGCCGGTGCGGGTGTCGGACTTCGGGACGAGCGACCACCTCGGGGCGACGTACGCCGTGCGCCTCGCCGGAGCACGCAAGCCGCCGGCCGTCTTGGCTGCGGGGCGGTCGACGACGTTCCAGCTGCGCACCTCGATGCCCACGGGTGAGGGCGTCATCAAGTGGGCGCCGGACGGGCGCCGCGCGGCGGTGTCCTGGGACTTCGTGGTCGAGACCGACTGACACTCCCCTCATCGGGGGGGTAGAGAAATGCTCGAGGGGTGGGGACATATCCCCACCCCTCGAGCATTTCCCACCCCTCGACGGGGAGCGTCCTTCAGGCGCGGCGGTGCGCGACCCGTCGTACGGCGACGCCCAGGAACGGCAGGAGCGAACGCGCCGACCGGGGCCGGACGGCCGTGCTGCCGGTGACGACGAGACCGATGACCGACCGCTCTCCGTCCCCGATGCTCACGATCACTCCGCGGGGGCCCTCGACATCGAGATGGAGCTCGGCGTCGGCCATGGCGCGGGCCAGCCGGCCGACAGCCCTCGGACCGCTCACATCTGCGACCGAGTCCGGCAACGACGCCTGGGTGAGTGCGGACCACATCGCCTGGGGGTGCTCGCTGTGCAGCACGAGCCGCCGACCATCACCCGCGAGATGGGAGAAGACGCCGTCGACCTCGATGTCCAGATCGGCGGTCACCGAGAGCGGCCGTTCGCGACTGCCCTCGGTGCGCGTCACTTGGCGGTGGCCTTCTCCGAGGTGGTGATGCGCAGGGTGCCGTTGAGCTTCCAGGAGGCGCGCGCGGCGTCCGCACCGGTGGTCTTCGGCACCTCGACGGTCATGTCGACGAACTGGTAGTCGATCGCGGCGCCGCGACCGGTGAGGTAGGACCACAGGTCCTTGCCCAGGTCGGCGAAGCTGGTGACGTCCGTCGGCTGACCGGACGGCGGGGTCGTGTGCTGGCTCATGGATGCTCCGAACTCGAAAGGCTGGCGACAGTCGAACCGCCGCACCGGCACTCGAACGGTGCCAGACATTTTGTACATTAACAGACAATTAGTTCACTAATTTTCAACTTGTCTTCACACCGCCTGCAAGGAACTCGAGGACAGGTCGAGTGCGAAGACCACTATGGCTACGACGCGTGGAACGGCGACGAGCGCACCATGCGTCCGGCAGGTGCATCGATCAGATGCTGGACGTGGCGGGCGCGTGCGGATCCCCGAATGCGGCCAACGATGTCGGCTGCCACTCGCGCCAGGTGCGCAGACGCTCGGCGTAGTCCTGCTCGATTCCTTCGAGGGCGCGGCCGAACACGATTCGCTGCGGCGCTTCCTCGGCATCGACCACAGCGAGCATCGCCTGTCGCGTCGCTGTCGGATCGCCCAAGAGCCAGCCACCGCGGTCGATGCCGTCGCGCACCACGTCGTACTCGGCCATCGAGGTGCTGCGGCGCAGGCCGCTGCTTCCGAATCCGGTGGCGTAAGGCCCGGGTTCGACGCAGGTCACATGGATGCCGAAAGCCGCCACCTCCAGTCGCAGCGACTGCGACAAGCCCTCGACCGCCCACTTGCTGGCGTGATAAGCCCCGAATTGCGCGAATGCCGTGACACCACCTTCGCTGGTCACCTGCACGATGTGGCCGCTGCCCTGTGCGCGCAGGGCGGGCAGGACGGCCTGCGTCACCCACAGCGTGCCCAGCAGATTGGCGTCGAGTATCGCCCGGATCTCCTCGGGACTGATCTCCTCGACCATTCCGAGCTGACCGAAGCCGGCGTTGTTGACGACGACGTCGATTCCTCCGAAGTGGCGCAATGCCTCGGCGACGGCGGCGGTCACCTCCCCCCGATCGGTCACGTCGAGCGTCAGCGCAAGAACCGAGTCGCCGTACAGCCGTGTCAGGTCGGCGAGTCGATCGACGCTCCGTGCCGTTGCCGCCACGCGATCACCACGTTCGAGAGCCGCTTCGGTCCATTCCCGTCCGAATCCCCCCGATGCTCCGGTGATGAACCATGTCTTGGCATTCGGGCTGGTCATTGTGCGTCTCCTTGATTGGTTGGTCGTCTCCACCATGCGTCATATGTGCTCTGACCTGTAGCGATGGTTCAGCGCATCTGCTCTGCGCTTCTCGCATGGCAGGATCGACTGGTGATGGAGACCGTGACGTTGTTGGGCCTACGCATCCTGCGGCAGGTGGCCGTTACCGGGTCCTTCGCCGCCGCAGCCGTTGAGCTGGGCTACACCCAGTCCGCGGTGTCACGTCAGATGGCGGCCCTGGAGAGCGCCGTGGGCGAGCAGTTGTTCGAGCGCGGGCGACGCGGCGTGACCCTGACACCGGCCGCGCAGATCGTGCTGTCAGGTGCCGGCCGTGCGTTGGCCGAACTCGAGACCACGGGCCAGCAACTGGCCGGGCTTCGCGACCGGGTCGGGGGGCGATTGGTGATCGGGGCATTTCCGACGGCTTGTTCGGTGCTGGTGCCTCGAGCAGTGGCGGCTCTGCGTGACGGGCATCCAGCCCTGACCGTGATCATCGATGAGGCGCCCACGCCGGTGTTGCTTCGCCGGATGTCAGCTGGGCGGCTCGACGTGGCGCTCGTCGCGCTGAACGATGAATCGACCGACCGCGACCTCAAGGATCTTGCACGGTTCCCTCTGCCGATCGTGGGCATGCATGTCGCCGTTCCGGCGGAGCACCCTCTGGCGAGGCGCCCGACGGTGCGGCCGGAGGATCTCCTCGACGAGCCCTGGATAGTCGGGGTCGGCGGTTCGGGCGATCCTCAGTTCGGCCCATGGCCAGGCATCGCGAACCCTCGCATCGCGTTCTCCGTCCGCCACTGGACCACCCGACTGGGTCTCGTGGCAGCCGGCTTGGGCATCAGTGTGTTACCCGGAACCATGGCGGTCGCAGTCCCGCCGGGCGTGCGTGCCATCGAGGTGGATGACCCGTCCCACGCCGAACGCAGCAGCGTGCTGCTCGCGCGCAACGACGCCGGGCCCAGAACCCGCCTGGCTGTGAGGGCCCTGCTCGCCCAAGCCACCGCGTTGCGAGCCGAGCTCGTCCACTGAGCCACCCATCCCGATGCCTACGGTCCCGCGAGGGGCAGGAGCAACCCTCCCTCGATCTTCGGTGCACGCACGTCGCGAACGCCGGTTCACCGCGCAAGACCTGATCTGGCGCGGCGCACGAGTGCGCAGCGATCTGCCCCGGCGGGTGTCGGGGCGGGTCATTAGGGTGGCTCGCGTGCGTATCGCGACCTGGAACGTCAACTCCGTCCGCTCCCGCATCGACCGCGTCATGGGGGTGCTGGAGCGTCACGATCTCGACGTGCTGATGCTGCAGGAGACCAAGTGCCGCGACGACCAGTTCCCGGCCATGCCGGTGCAGGCGGCCGGCTACGAGCTCGCGCACGTCGGCTACAACCAGTGGAACGGCGTGGCGGTCATCTCACGCGTCGGCATCGAGGACGTCCAGGTCGGTTTCGAGGACATGCCGACGTACGGCGACCCGGCGGTGAGCGAGGCTCGCGCGCTGGGGGTGACCTGCGGCGGCGTCCGCGTGTGGTCGCTCTACGTGCCCAACGGCCGCGAGGTCGGGCACGAGCACTACGACTACAAGCTCGACTGGCTCGAACGACTGGGGGTCGACGCGGCGAAGTGGCTCGCCGACGACCCGCAGGCTCAGATCGCGCTGGCCGGTGACTGGAACATCGCACCCACGGACGCCGACGTGTGGGACACCGAGTTCTTCGAGGGGCGCACCCATGTGACCCCGCCCGAGCGGGCCGCGTTCCAGGGCATCGTGGACGCCGGGTACACGGACGTGGTGCGCCCGTACACCTCCGAGCCGCGCACCTTCACCTACTGGGACTACACGCAGCTGCGCTTCCCCAAGAAGCAGGGGATGCGGATCGACTTCGCACTGTGCTCCCCCGCGCTCGCCGCGCGGGTGACCGGGGCGTCCATCGACCGCGAGGAGCGCAAGGGCAAGGGTGCCTCGGACCACGCGCCCGTGCTGGTCGACCTGGACTGAGCTCGGACCGACGCGTCCACCGGCGCCTAAGCTGGCCACATCAATCGCCTCCAGGGGGACGCAATGACCGACGACGACCGCACACGGGGCATCCCGCAGACGCCGCACACCAACCCGATCCCGCTGCGCAAACCGCAGCAGCCGCCCACCGATCCGCAGGGTGGGCACTCGGGTGCCGTGGTCTTCGAATCCCCGGCGTCCCAGCCCGTCCAGGGGTATCCGCAGCAGGGGTATCCGCAGCAGGGTCAGGCGTACCCGCAGCAGGGCCACGGGTATCCGTCGCCGGGCCACGCGCACCATCCGGCCCCGGGCTACGGACCCGTCCAGGGGTACGCGCCGCAGTACGCGTACGGCTCGACGACGATGGTGGCCCGTCCGGCGCCGAACACCGCCCTCATCGTGGTCGCCTGGGTCGTCGCGGTGATCACGTTCTTCTACATGCTGCCGTGGGCGATCGCGGCGACGCGCGGCAAGTCCAACCAGTTGGCGATCGGCCTGGTCAACTTCCTGCTCGGATGGTCGTTCATCGGCTGGATGGTGGCGTTGGTGATGGCGTGCGGCGCCGAGCACCACCAGACGATCGTGGTCCAGCAGAACAACTACGCGCCGGGGCCGTACCGGCACTGAGCGCCATGGACGACCCGGTCAGGCGGTCGCTGCGAGCAGGGCGAACGACACCAGCCAGTGGGTCGACATGAAATCGCCCGCCACGATCTCGCGTTCGACGTGCGCGACCTGCCGTGCGCTCGCCCGGGCCACGCGACCGGACCGGTCCGGCGGAAGCAGGCCCTGCAGACGGCGAAGCTGCCAGGCACGCGACAGGGCGAGGCCGAAGAGGTGCACCGCATGCCCGTCGGAGCGGTCCCGCACCTCGGGCAGCTCCAGCAGCGGGTCATCCGGTGCGCCGAGCCCGGGCAGGAACGCCGCCAGCCACGCCTCGTACTCAGGCGCCGGCAGCACCCGTCCCATCAGGTCGGCTTCGCAGAGGGCGGGCGACAGGAAGTCGCTGCCGCCCGGCTCCCACGCCACCGGGTAGCCACGGTCCGCGCCGAACCATTCGCGAGCGCGTGCCGCGATGGCGTCGGCCACGCCGGGGCGCCCCAACGCGGATGCCGCCTCGTGCACCAGAGCAAGCGCGAACGCCGTGTTGGCGTGCGTGCCGTGCCGCACCGGATAGGCCAGTTCAGGCAGCCACGCCAGCACCAGATCGGCGACCACGTCGAAGAGCGGACGGGTCGCGAGCGCCCAGCCGTGCGCGCCGGGCTCCTCGGACTGCTCGGCCGCGAGCGCGAGCGCGGCGGCCCAGCCCCAGCCGTAGGGCCGCTCGAAGCTCGGGCGCTCGCGCAGGTACGCCGCCTCCCGAGCCAGGTGCACGGAGGTGAGCCGCGCGTCGAGGACGGCCCGCAGCCGCGCACGACGCTCGGTGCCGAGCTGCTCCGGTGCCAGGGTGAGCAGCCGCACCGCCGACCACTGCATGTGCACCGACGAGTGCCAATCGAGGCAGCCGTGGAACGCCGGGTGCAGACGGTCCGGCGTGACATCGACGTCGTCCGGCGTCAACGACTGGTGCGCTGCGCCGTACGGGTAGGTCGTTGCGAGGACGCTCGCGATCGTGTCGGCCCACTGCGCAGCACATCGCTCGCGCCAGTCGGCGCCTCGGTCGTCGGTCACGCGGATCGCACTCCTCGGGACGGGAGACCCGAACGTATCTGCCGATGAGTCACGGCACGTACGGCTCCGGCAGCGACCGTGACCGGCTCACCGTGTCGCGGACGCCGTCCTACGGATCTCCCGCACCGCGGTCGGCCACAGGCCGGACCCGGCGATGGCCAGGCCGCCGAGCGCGATGGCACTCACCGCGACGTCGACGCTGAGGCGTCCCTGCTTGGCCCAGTAGACGTCCTGCAGATCGATCAGCAGCGCTGCCTCGTCGGCGATCAGCGCCGTGCCGATGCCGTACGCCAGAGCCGTGCTGGGGTGACGCCGATGCCGCTCCTCGCCCCGGATCGCGACCGCACCGATGCCGGTCAGCAGCACGATCCCGATGTTGTAGTGGTGGAAGTGCCGGCCGCCCACGCTGATGCCGCCGCCGCTGGGTCCGTGGCCGTCACGCAGCCAATGGGTGAGGGCACGGACGCCGACGAACGTCCCGGCGAACGACGCCCACGCCAGCGTGGCGGACTGCTCCCCGTCGTCTAGGTGGTCGCCCCAGGCCCGTCGCAGACGAGCCCCCAAGGAAGCGTTCGCGGTCGTCGTCATGTGAGTCCCATCAAGTGCGGTCGGCGGGGCGGGCCCCATCGTGACGCTCCTTGCTGGGAGCCCGACGGGAAATGGGTGCTGGGACTCTCAGCCCGGTTGCGGATCGCCCTGGCGTCCTTGCGCCTGGAACGCAGGCTGCTGCGATCCCGCTGCACCCAGGTGGTCCGACAACCATGCGAGGGCGGTCCCGCGCACGGACTGGTAGTCGTGGAAGTTGTGCGCGCCGTTCTTCACCACGACCAGTCGGGCCGTCATCGGGGGCCGGACCAGGCCGATGAACTGCTGCGCTCCCGGCAGGCCTTCGATGCCGGGTTCGAGGGAGCCGATCGTGACCAGGAGCGAGATCGCCGGGGCGGGCAGGTGGGCCAGTCGCCAGTCCAGGTCGTTGAGGTCACGCCGCTTGGTGCTCCCGCCCCACAGGTCTCCCGTAGTGGAGTCGTGACGTGCGTTGTAGTACCCCGAGAGCGAGACGGCGGTGACGAACTGGTGCGGTGCCATCATCGCCAGCTTCGCGGCGCAGTACCCGCCGGTCGACTGTCCCATGACCCCCCAGCCGCCGGACGTGACACGCAGATTGGCATGGAGGTCGGCGGGCACGTCCTGCGTGAGGAATGTGACGACCTGCGGGCCGCCGGGGACGTTCGTGCACTCTGTGTCGCGGGGCAGCACCAGTGACGGGTTCAACATGACCAGGATCATCGGTCGCAGACGGTGGGCCCGGATGCCGTCGAGCAGGGCGCTCGGGAAGCCCAATCGCGTGACCAGCTGCTGCACCTCCCCGGGGTATCCCGGGAAGACCTCGACGACGGGGAAGCGTGCCGACGAGTCCGCCGCGTCGAAGTACTGCGGCGGGAGATAGATCAGGGCGCGGGCGCGCTGGCCGGAGCGCCGCCCGGCCAGCTCGACGGAACCGAGCTCACCCTTCTGTGTGTACTGCTTCGCATCGGACCAGTGGGTGGGTTGCAGCGCGGGTGCGCCCCCGCCCGCGTGGGATTCATCCCAGGCGGAGTGGCCACCGGCAGCGGTGGTGACGACACCGGTGGACCCGCCGAACAGATCGGACCAGGACCCGTAGAACGAACCCCAGTCGTTGACGGCGAGACCGACCATGACGAGCGCGACCACCTGCGCGCTGAGGACCAGGACCGTACGCTGTACGACGCCGACCCACCGAGGCCCCCACCGGGGACCTCCCATGACGGCCCCGACCGTTACGACGACCAGGGCGATACCGACGACGACCAGCAGGGGTCCCCCGACCAATGACACAGGCGGATCATAGATACCCCGTCTGATGATTCGGCGAGCAATCGGCGAGAACCACCTGACTCCCGAGGTCCCCGCACCCGTCGTACGCGTGGGTAGCCTGACCGGTCATGGACCCCATGCAGACCCCGGTCGATCACGACGTCGTCATCATCGGCAGCGGCTTCTCCGGCATCGGGATGGCGATCGCCCTGCAGCGGTCGGGCCGTTCGTTCACCGTCCTGGAGAAGGCGCACGACATCGGCGGCACCTGGCGGGACAACCTCTACCCCGGGTGCGCGTGCGACGTGCCGAGCCACCTCTACTCCTTCTCCTTCGAGCCGAACCCGTACTGGTCACGCGCCTACGCCACCGCCGATGAGATCCAGGACTACCTGCTCTACGTCGTGGAGAAGTACGACGTGCGCAAGGATGTGCAGTTCGACGCGCAGGTGACCCGCGGCGTCTACGACGAGAGCCTGCGGGTGTGGCATCTGACCGTCCTCGGCTCCGACGGCGTGGAGACGCACCTGGTCGCGGGCGCGGTCGTCCTGGGCGTCGGCGCGCTGCACGAGCCGTCGCTCCCCGACATCCCCGGGCTGGAGACGTTCGCCGGCGAGGTGATGCACACGGCGTCCTGGGATCCGGGCGCCAGCATGTTCGGCCGCAAGGTGGGCATCATCGGCACGGGCGCCAGTGCGGTGCAGGCGATCCCGCTGCTCGCGGAGGATGCCGACCACCTGACCGTATTCCAGCGCACCCCGGCGTGGGTGCTGCCCAAGGTCGACCCGGAGTACCCCGACGCGCTACAGGACGCCTACGACAAGCGGCCGTGGTTGATGAAGCTGCACCGCGCGAAGATCAGGACCGCGAACGAGCTGCGGGCGATCGCGTTCACCCGCGTGCCCGCGCTCCTGAAGGCCGCATCGGCCGGCGCCGCGGCCAACATCCGCAGGTCCGTGACGGACCCTGAGCTGCGCCGCAAACTGATCCCCGACTACACGATGGGCTGCAAGCGGATCACCTTCTCCAACGCCTACTACCCGGCCCTGGCGCGCGAGGACGTGGACGTCGAGACCGAGCACATCACCGGCGCGGACGCCCGCGGGCTGGTCACTGCCGACGGCGCCCGTCACGACCTCGACGTCCTCGTGCTGGCCACCGGCTTCGACGTCGCGGGCTCCTACCGGCACCTGAATTTCACCGGTGCCCGCGGCCACGACCTCGGCGAGGACTGGGATGCCGGTATCACGTCGTACTACGGGGTGACGGTGCCGCACTTCCCCAACCTGTTCTTCCTGCTGGGCCCCAACACCGCGCTCGGGCACACCTCGGTGTTGATGATGATCGAGGCGCAGATCGCCCTGACGCTGCGGCTGCTGGACGAGCGCGACCGGCGCCGTGCCGGCGCGGTGCAGGTGCGCGAGGCGGTCGCGCAGGCGCACATGGCCGCGCTCGATCGGCGTACGCAGCGCACGGTGTGGATCGCGGGCGGGTGCGACAGCTGGTACCTGGACCAGTTCGGCCGCAACCGGGTGCTCTGGCCCGGCAGCGTGCCGGAGTACGAGCGCGCGACCCGGCGCACCGAGATGGTCGACTACGAGTTCACCGGTTCCCGGGCGTCGGTCTCCTCGAGCAGGTGATGCACGGGGATCCGGCGGATCCCCAACGCGATCGCGATGAGCGCCGCAGCGAAACCGGCGATGGCGGCGCCCAGGAAGATGGTCTGCACCTGCACGACGGCCGCGGCGGCGATCTGCGTGTCGGTGGCATTCGGGATCTGCGCGACCCGGTCGTAGAACTGGTGCAGGCCGAGCGCCGTCAGCAGACCGAGACCCACCACCATCCCGATCATCCGGCTCACCACGACCAGCGCCGAGACGACGCCCTGCTGATCGGGGGCGGCATCGTGCAGGGCCGCGTCGTTGATGGGCGCGATCGACAACCCGATGCCGAATCCCACCGCGATCAGGACGAACCACGCGGGCAGGCTCTCCAGTGACCCGTTGCCCCAGGTGGACATCGCGAGCAGACCGACCGCAGCGACCGCGAGGCCGACCGGGGCGATCAACCCGGGCCCGAACCGGCGCAGCAGCAGACCGCCCACGAGTGCGCCGACCGGCACGGCGACGAGGAAGCGCAACAGGATGAGGGCGCCGTCGCGTTCGGTGCTGTGCGCGACGGTGAGCTGCGCGAGCAGCGGGACGTCGACCACGATCGACACCAGCGCGGTGCCGGCGAAGAGCGAGCACGCGAGCGCAGGGGTGACCCGCCGGCGTACGACGCCGGGTGCGACGAGCGGGTCGGAGACGGTCCGTTGCCGCCAGACGAAGAGCCCGGCGGCGACGGCCGCGACGGGCAGCAGCCACAGACCGAGCGGGCCGATCACCTGCTTGGAGGGGTCGGACGTGGCGAAGGTGAGGATGAGGGCGCCCAGCGCGACGCCGATCAGCGCGGCGCCCGGCAGGTCGACCCGGGCGAAGGTGCGCCATAGGAGCGGGACGGTCAGCACGAGCGCGATGGCGAGCGCGATCATCGCCCACACCCCGATGGGCGTGATCATCCGCGAGGTGTGCGTGCCGTACGGCACGAACGGGCCGCCCCAGCGGATCGAGGAGGTGAGCGCCGAGGGCGCGGTCAGGGCGAGCGTGAGCAGGACGGCGCCGGCCACGCCGGCGACCGCGGTGACCGCCGCGACGGGCCGCCACCAACGCGGGCGGGTGCCGGGCGTCGGACGCACCGGTCCCCCGATGACCCGGACGGCGACCGCGAGCAGCACCCCGGCCACGGCGTTCACCCAGAAGATCGCGCGCCAGTCCCAGATCGTCAGGATGAGGGCGCCGAGCAGCGGGCCCACCACGCTGCCGATCTCCTGGACGGCGCCGACCACGCCGAGCGGTGTGCCGCGTTTGCCGGGCGGCCACAGCTGGGCGACCAGGGCGAGGGTGGCGGGGACGAGCCCGCCACCGCCGAGACCCTGCAATACACGGCCGACGACCAGCACGGACAGCTCCGGTGCCATGGCGGTGATCGCCGAGCCCACCACGAAGATGGCCAGGCAGCCGAGCAGGATCCGCTGCCGGTCCAGCAGGTCGGCGAGCCGGCCGATCAGCGGGAGCACGGCGACGTAGCCCAGCAGGAAGCCGGAGATGATCGGGGTCGCCTTCTGCAGGGAGTCGATGCCGACCCCGACGCCGGTCATCATGTCGGTGAGCGCGAGGACGACGACGTAGGTGTCGGCGGCTGCGAGCGCCACGGCGATCGAGGCGACCCCGAGGAGCGCCTTCGGGCTCCTCTCGGCGGTTGACCTACGAGGGCTTGCTGACATCGACTTTCTCGCCGTACTTGGTGAAGCGCGTCAGGTAGGACGTCGTGTCGCCGGCCGTGTAGAACGGGCCGGTCACGCGGACCTGGCGCAGTTCGTTCGTGCTGGTGATCTCGTACTCCACGTTGTAGTTGAGGCCGGTGGAGTCCTTGCCGAAGCCCAGGGTCTTGTGCACGGCGCTCGAGGGCAGCGTGCCGGTGATGGTCTGCACGGTCTCGCTGCCGTCGCGCTTCTGAGATCCGTACGCGGCGCCCTGGGTGATGGGGAGCAGCGCCGACAGGCCGCCCGGGCCGGAGGAGAACAGCACGTTGGGGTCGGGCGCGCCGTACGTCGAGGGGTTGATCGTGGAGTAGGCCTTCGCGAACGGCAGCTTGGCGTAGACGACGTTGCCGATCGCGACGACGGGGACGCTGGCATTGGCGCCCGCGATCTGGACCCTGAGGTCTCCCTTGAAGGCGGGGGCGTGCGAGCCGTCACCGCTGCCCGACAACAGGCCGCTGGCCGTCGAGGGGACGTTCGCCGAGGAGAGCTCGATGTGGAAGCCGGTCGCGGCGTCCACCACCTTCTTCACCGCCTGCAGCCGCTGCACCGCCGTCTCCCCCGCGGTGGTCCTGGCCGCCGCCTTGCCTGCGGTGCTGCTGCATCCGGTGAGCGTGAGGGCACCGACCAGCAGGGTGGAGCCGGCCGCGGACAGGGCGGTGCATCGTTGCATGCGGTCAACCTATACGCGCGAGTAGGGAAAGGAACTCCTGCTCCGACGTCCGGACCGGCTGCGCGGGTTCCGCGTCGGGGCCCGCGACCGGCGCCGATGGCGCGGCCGTGGTTGGCTGCCCCTCGTGCCGACAACGACATTCGCCCATCGCACCGTGACCACCGCCGACGGGGCCCGCCTCGCGGCGTACGTCCGCGAACCTGCCGACCCCGAGGCGACCACGGTGGTCCTCTCGCACGGGTGGACCCTCGCGCACCAGTCCTGGGACCTCGTGGCCGAGAGACTGCCGGGCGACCTGAGAGTGGTGACGTACGACCAGCGAGGACACGGGCATTCGACGTTCGGACGGGGCAGCAAACGCCCGAAGGACGAGTCCGTGCGACGTCTCGGATCCGACCTCGACGCCGTCATCGACCAGTGCGTGCCGGCCGGGTCACCGCTCATCCTCGGGGGTCACTCGATGGGCGGGATGAGCGTGATGGCGTACGCGGGAGCCCACCCCGGCGCGTTCGACGGGCGGGTGCAGCGGGTGCTGCTGACCTCGACCGCCATCAGCGGTCTCACCGGCGCCGGGGTGCGCGGCGAGGCCGTCGCCATGCAGCTGCTCGCCCGCACTCCCTGGCGGATGGGCAGGCTGGTGACCCTGAAGGGTCAGCGCACGCTCTACGGCAAGGACCCCGACCCCGCGCTGCTGGAGAGCTCGCGCGCGCTCACCGCCCGGACGTCGATGCGCGCGTTCGGCGCCTTCCACGGGGCCTTGATGCAGCACGACGAGACCGCTGCCGCCGCGACACTGGCGAAGGTGCCGGTGACCGTGGTGGTCGGCACCCGCGACCGGCTCACCTCCAAACGGCTCGGCACCGCCCTGGCGAGCGAGATCCCGGGTGCCCGCCTGGAGGTGCTCGACGGCATCGGCCACATGACGCCGTACGAGGTGCCCGACCTCTTGGCCGGACTCCTGGTCGGCACCGCCTGACCCGCTGCGCGCTCGCCGGTTGTCCGCACTTTCGTGTCGACGGGTACACGCAAGTGCGGACAACCGACTCCCAGGGCGTCAGGCGAGGGTGAGGCTCGGCTCGCCCTGCGGCTTGTCGACCGTGACGGTCGCGCCGTCGAGCACGTCTCCGGCGAGGATCGCCTTCGCCAGCCGGTCGCCGATCTCCTTCTGCACCAGCCGCCGCAGCGGTCGCGCGCCGTACGCCGGGTCGTAGCCCTCGTCGGCCAGCCACTGACGAGCCGAGTCGGTCACCTCCAGCGAGATGCGCCGATCCGACAGGCGCCGGCCCAGGGCCGCGACCTGCAGGTCCACGATGCGCGCCAGCTCGGCCTTCGACAGCGGGTCGAAGATGACGACCTCGTCCAGCCGGTTGAGGAACTCCGGCTTGAACGACGTGCGGACGGCGGTCATCACCGATTCGCGCTTGGCCTCCTGCGACAGCATCGGGTCGATCAGGAACTGCGAGCCGAGGTTGCTGGTCATGATCAGGATGACGTTGCGGAAGTCGACCGTGCGGCCCTGCCCGTCGGTCAGCCGACCGTCGTCCAGCACCTGCAGCAGGATGTCGAACGTCTCCGGGTGCGCCTTCTCCACCTCGTCCAGAAGCACCACGCAGTAGGGTCGCCGCCGCACCGCCTCGGTGAGCTGACCGCCCTCCTCGTAGCCGACGTACCCGGGCGGTGAGCCGATCAGCCGCGCGACCGCGTGCCGCTCGGAGTACTCCGACATGTCGATGCGCACCATCGCGCGCTCGTCGTCGAAGAGGAAGTCCGCGAGCGACTTGGCCAGCTCGGTCTTGCCGACACCGGTGGGTCCGAGGAAGAAGAACGACCCGGTCGGCCGGTCGGGGTCGGCGACACCGGCACGCGAGCGGCGTACGGCGTCCGACACCGACTGCACGGCAGCGGCCTGCCCGATCAGCCGCTTGCCGAGGAACTCCTCCATCCGCAGCAGCTTCTCGGTCTCGCCCTCCAGCAGCCGACCGGCCGGGATGCCGGTCCACGACGAGATGACCTCGGCGATGTCGTCGGCGCCGACCTCGTCCTTGACCATCGGGCCCTCGCCCGCGACGCCCGCCGTGGACGACGTGGCCTCGGCGGCCTGGGCCTGGTCAAGCTGAGCCTCCATGGCCGGCAGGTCGCCGAAGCGGATCTTGGACGCCTCACCGAGGTCGCCGTCCCGCTCCAACCGGTCCGCCTGGGTGCGCAATTCGTCGATCTGCGCCTTGAGGTCGCCGACCCTGTTCAAGCCGGCCTTCTCCGACTCCCACCGGGCGTTGAGCGCCGCGAGCTGCTCCTGGCGGTCGGCCAGGTCGGCGCGCAGCCGCTCGAGCCGGTCCTTGGACGCCGCGTCGCTCTCGTTCTGCAGGTGCAGCTCCTCCATCCGCAGCCGGTCCACCGCGCGCCGCAGCTCGTCGATCTCGACCGGGGAGGAGTCGATCTCCATCCGCAGTCGGGACGCCGCCTCGTCGATGAGGTCGATCGCCTTGTCCGGCAGCTGCCGCGCGGTGATGTAACGGTCCGACAGGGATGCCGCCGCGACGAGCGCCGCGTCCGCGATCGCCACCTTGTGGTGCGCCTCGTAGCGCTCCTTCAGCCCGCGCAGGATCGCGATGGTGTCCTCGACGCTGGGCTCGCCGACATAGACCTGCTGGAAGCGCCGCTCCAGTGCGGGGTCCTTCTCGATGTGCTCGCGGAACTCATCGAGCGTGGTCGCGCCGACCAGCCGCAGTTCGCCGCGCGCCAGCATCGGCTTCAGCATGTTGCTGGCGTCCATCGCGCCCTCGCCGGTCGCGCCCGCCCCGACGACGGTGTGCAACTCGTCGATGAACGTGACGACCTGGCCGCCGGCGTTCTTGATCTCCTCCAGCACGGCCTTGAGCCGCTCCTCGAACTCGCCGCGGAACTTCGCCCCCGCCACCATCGCGCCGAGGTCGAGGCTCACCAGTCGCTTGTCGCGCAACGACTCCGGCACGTCGCCGGCCACGATCCGTTGCGCCAGACCCTCGACCACAGCGGTCTTGCCGACCCCGGGCTCGCCGATCAGGACCGGGTTGTTCTTGGTGCGGCGCGACAGCACCTGCACCACCCGCCGGATCTCCGAGTCGCGCCCGATGACCGGGTCGAGCTTGCCCTCGCGCGCGACGGCGGTCAGGTCGGTGCCGTACTTCTCCAGCGCGTCGAAGGTGCCCTCCGGCTGCGCCGACGTCACCTTCGCGCCGCCGCGGGTCGCGGGTACGGCGGCCTCGATCGCGTCGGCGTCCAGGCCGAACTCACCCGTGCGGGCGAGCGCCAGCAGCAGGTGGTCGGTGGAGGTGAAGGTGTCGCCCATCGCGGTCATCGCGGCGCGGGCCTGCTCCAGCACGTTGACGAACGCGCGCGACATGCTCGGTTGCGCGACCGAACTCCCGGTCGCGGCCGGCAACGCGGCGATCGCCGTACGCGCGGTGGCAGCCACCGCCGTGGTCGTCGTCCCGACCGCTTCCAGCAGCGGTGCGGTCGTCGTCTCGGTCTGCTCGGCGAGTGCGAGCAGCAGGTGCGCCGGCTCCACCTGCGGGTTGCCGGCGCTCGCGGCGCCCTGGACGGCGGTCGAGACCGCCTCCTGCGCCTTGGTGGTCAGTTGAAGGTCCACATGATCTCCCTGGTCGGACAGCTGTGTACGACGCTCCGCTCCGAGCGTGCCACTCGGCCACCGGTTACGGAATCGTCTTCGGTCATCTGCCAGATGCAACGCAGGGAAAGTTGAGTCGATTCCGCTCAACTAGGACTTTCTCCGTGACCGCCGATCGCGGCCTCGGACGCGACGCGCCCACCCACCCGGACCGGGTGGGTGGGCACGCGGCGGCCTGCAGAAACGGCCCTACTGGTTGCCGTCGATCGTCTGACCGCTGGTGTACCGCCCGCCTCCGGTCGCCGACGTACCGGCGAGGGTCCGGCGCGTACCGGTCGTCACGTCGTAGGTGAACACCGTGCCGCCGTTCGCGATGTCCGACACGACGGTCAGAGTCGATCCGCGACTCCCCGTCGGCTCCGCGTAGGACCCCAGGGGAAGGGTGCGGTTCCCCTTCGCGGTGTGCAGCACGAACGGCCCCGAGTCGACCTCGCCGCCGACGTTCGTCACGACTCCGGCCGAGGTGGGCCAGATGCCGCCGGCCGCCTGGCCCGGTCCGGCGAGGGCCGTGACGGCGCCGTCGGACCCGACCCGGTAGGTGCGATCGTCGCCGGCCCCGGACCCGCGGCATTCGAGGACGAACGAGCCCGGCGTCCAGGACCGCGTGGGGTCGCACGACCCGTTGACGGCCGGCGAGGGCGGGTTCACCGTCCTGATGACCTTCCCCGTCGCGGCGTCCCGCAGGTAGAGCTGCTTCCCGCTCTGGAGCAGGGTGCGCCCGTCGGGCGACACCGCGATGCCACGCGGGCCACCGGTCGCGACCGGGATGTCGGCGTACCGGGTCCGGACCGTTCCCGCGAACGTGCGGACGGTGACCCCCTTGCCCGAGGCCGGTGCCACCAGGATGCCGTTGCCTGCGAATGCCAGCGCGTAGCCGGTGCCGGAGAGTCGGAAGTAGTACGGCTTCCGGGTGTGCGTGTCCCACGCCGTCACCCGCGTCTGGTCGCCCTGCGAGGTGCTGCCGAAGACCTCCCGGGCCGTGATCACGTAACGGCCTCCGAGGGTGACGTCCTCGATGCGCGCGTCGTCCGAGACGTCGCCCACCTGGACGGTCCCGCCCGCCGGAGAGACCATCACCAGCCGGGCGTGGTCGTCGTCGCGACCGGTCTGGTGCTGCACGGCAGCGGTCCAGCCGATCGCATTTCCGGTGGCCGGCAGCGTCGCGCCCGACGACGCAGCGGGGGCGTGCCCGAGGCCGACAGCCGATGCGGACTGCTGGGCCGCGGGGAGTGCGACGAGTGCTGCGGCGACACCGAGCGCGACGCCGGTTCGTCGGGAGATGCGGGTGGTGGTCATCGGATTCCTCCGTCTGCGTCGGGCCCTGCCCCGACACCTGGGATGTGCGGACTCCCCCAGTGCACTGCCCACCCGCGCCGTAGGACTACAGGACTGAGTCCTAACCCTGACCGATCCAAGGTCTTAGGCCCTCGCTGGCAGCGGTGCGTGCTCCGAGGCCGCCCCCGTACGGGAGTGCGCGCGCGGTGCGATGCTGGGCGCAGCGCACCTCCCACCATCCGCCAGGAGCACCGTGACCGACGCCGCCACCACGAGCACGGCCCATCCGCTCGACCCCTTGTCGGCAGAGGAGTTCCGTGCCACTACGGCGATCCTTCGCCGTGACAAGGGATTCGGGCCGGGGTGGCGTGTTGCGTCGATCGAGCTGCGCGAGCCGTCGAAGGGCCTCGTCCGCGGATTCGAACCGGGACAGGACATCGCGCGCGAGGCGCGCGTCGTCCTCTGGGATCGGGCCGACGGGGCGGCGTACAAGGGCGTCGTCTCGATCACCGAGGACCGGGTGCTCTCGTGGGAGGCCGTGCCCGGTCACCAGCCCAACGCCACCACCGACGAGTGGCACGACTGCGACCACGCGATGCGCGAACACCCCGCCGTGGCAACGGCGCTCGCGAGTCGTGGCGTGACCGACATGTCGCTGGTGCTGATCGACCTGTGGACCTACGGCGGCTTCCTGGTGCCCGAGCAGTATCGCGGCCGCCGGGTCGGCTGGTGCGACGTGTGGGTGCGAGACGCGCCCACGTCCAATCCGTACGCGCACCCGGTCAGCGGCCTGAAGCTCATCGTGGACATGAACACGATGGAGTTGCTGGAGATCGAGGACACCGGTGCACCCGCGTCGCTGCCGAACGGGTTCGCGCCCGTCGACGGTGAGTACGCGCCGGAGCACATCGCCGGATACGCCGCCCGCACCGACCGCACGCTGCTGGAGATCACCCAGCCCGACGGGGTGAGCTTCCAGTTGCGGGGCAACGAACTACGTTGGCAGCGTTGGCGACTGCGACTCGGCTTCAACTACCGCGAGGGCCTGGTGCTGCACCGGGTCGGCTACGAGGACGGCGTCGACGAGGGCGGGCGGCCACGGGTGCGCTCCATCGCCGACCGGCTGTCGTTCGCCGAGATGGTGGTGCCCTACCGCGACCCCACGCCCAACCACGTGCGCCGCACGGCGTACGACATCGGCGAGTGGGGTCTGGGCTTCATGACCCGGTCGCTGGAGCTCGGCTGCGACTGCCTGGGCGAGATCGTCTACGTCGACGCCACGCTGCACGACACCGCCGGCGAGCCGCGCGAGATCCCGCACGCGATCTGCCTGCACGAGGAGGACGCCGCGGTGCTGTGGAAGCACGTCGACGAGCGGGCCGGCGCGCAGGTGCGCCGGATGCGCCGGCTGGTCGTGTCGTTCCACGTCACCGTCGCCAACTACGAGTACCTCGTCTACTGGCGCTTCTACGAGGACGGCAACATCGAGTGCGAGGTGCGCGCCACCGGGATCATGGTGACCACGCCGTACGACGGTGACACCCCGCCGCCGTACGGCACCGTCGTGGACCACCAGACCTACGCGCCGATCCATCAGCACTTCATCGTGGCCCGCCTCGATCTGGCGATCGACGCGGACGGCGACCCGGACACCGCGGGCAACACCGTCGTGATGTCCGAAACGCGACGGCTGCCGACGGATTCCGGCAATCCCTACGGCCTCGCACTCACCCAGGCGAATGTGCCACTGCGCACCGAGTCCGAGGGCCGCCAGGACTACGAGTGGTCCACCCAGCGGTCCTGGAAGGTCACCAACCCGGGCCGCACCAACAAGGTGGACGGGCCGGTCGCGTACAAGCTCGTGCCGGGTGCCGCAGTGCCGCCGATGTTCGACCCCGACTCCCCCGTGCTGGCGCGGGCACGCGTCCTCGAGCACGCCGTGTGGGTGACGCCGTACGACGCCGAGGAGCGTTGGCCCTGCGGCGAATTCGTCAACCAGAGCACGGTCGACGAAGGATTGCCCGCATGGACGAGTGCAGACCGGTCGATCGAGGACACCGACGTGGTGCTCTGGTACACCTTCGGCATCCACCATGTGCCCCGGATGGAGGAGTGGCCGGTGATGCCGGCCGACACCGTCTCGTTCTGGCTGAAGCCGGCGGGTTTCTTCGACCGGAACCCGGCGCTCGATGTCGCGCCCACACCCGGGAAGGCCTGCCACTGAGATCGCACCCGCGACCGGGCGCCCGCACCCGGATCGCCGCGGTGGCTGTCGTCGGCGCACTGCTCGCCGCCTGCTCGGGCGGATCGTCCGCGCCGTCGTCCTCCGCCGGCACGTCGACGACGCCGTCCGCACCGACGACGTCCACGCGCACCGCCACGCCCACGGTCCCGCCCGGCACCGGCACCGCTACCGGCACCAACTCCTATGTCGCCTTGGGTGATTCGTACGCCGCGGGCGTGGGCTCCGGCGGCTCGACCGGGGTCTGCTACCGCTCTGCGCACGGTTGGGCACCCCTCCTGGCTGAGCGCTACGACCTGCAGCTCAGCTATCAGGCGTGCAGCGGCGCGACCACCGCGTCAATGGGCGAGGAGCAGCTGTCCACCCTCGGTGCCGGCACGTCGCGGGTGTCGATCACCATCGGCGGCAACGACGTCGGCTTCGCGTTCGTGCTCTTCACCTGCGCGAGCCCGTCGTGGCTGAGCGACTGCAGGGGAGCGATCAGCGCGGGCCGCAGCACGCTGCGCACCCTTCTGCCGGGGCGCCTGCGGGCCCTCTTCGCCCAGGTCCGCGGCCGCGCCCCGCACGCGAAGGTGACCGTCGTCGGATACCCGCACGTGCTGGGCGATCAGGACTGCAACGCGCTCACCTTCTTCAGCTCCCAGGACCGCTCCGGTCTCGACGCGGGCACCGACGAACTGGACGCCCTGCTACGCACGACCGCCGCGTCGTACGGGTTCGGTTTCGTCGATCCTCGGTCCCGCTTCGCCGGCCACGCTCCCTGCGCGTCCGCGCCGTGGATCAACGGGCTGAGCCTGCCGATCGGTGACTCCTTCCATCCGAACCGCGCCGGGCAGCAGGCGTACGCCGGTCTCGTGGGTCCCGTGCTCGACCCGACCTCCACCGCGTCCGCGCCCCGGGTCACGGTCACCGCGGCGCCGTCGGATCCGCGAGCCGCGGCCGATGCCGTGCTGTCCATGCAGCTGGACCAACCGCAGAACCTGCGCCAGGCACAGGCCGCGGGCGTCTCCACCTCCCTGCTCAAGCAGTACGTGCAGGATCTGCGCTCCGGCGACACCGCCACCGTGGCGCGAGGACTCGCGGGCCTGCGCGCGTTGGATCAGGCGCACGCCGACCGGGCATCGCGCTGACTGAGCCGCCCCCGGTCGGTTGTCAGCGGGTTTCCGGGGCCGGCGCCGGGTATCCGCTGACAACCGGTGGATGCACAGTCAACGACTCTGTGTCCTGACTCACATTCGCCGGTTACCGTGGTCACCAAGGCCGCGTCCGCGGTCGGACGAGGTGCCACATGACGCTGTTGAAGTTCCACGCCCCCGAAGTCGTCTTCGGGGCGGGTTCGCTCGGTGAGGCCGGTTTCGCCGCCGGCCGGCTGGGCGCCAAGCGTCCGTTCGTGGTGACCGACGACGGGATCGTCGAGGCCGGCTGGCTGGCCGAGCTGGAGACGGTGCTGCGCGCCAGCGGCCTGGACCCCCAGGTCTACGAGAAGGTCAGCCCCAACCCCAAGGACCACGAGATCGCCGCGGCGCATGCTGCGTACGTCGAGCGCGAGGGCGACGTCATCATCGGCCTCGGCGGCGGCTCGTGCATCGACGCCGCCAAAGGAGTCGCGGTGCTCGCCGGAAACGGCGGCGACATCCTGGACTACCGCGGCGTCGACCAGGTGCTGTTGCCGATACCGCCCACGCTGATGATCCCCGCGACATCGGGCACCGGCGCGGACGTCTCCCAGTTCTGCATCGTCACCGACACCCGGCGCTCGGTGAAGGTGACGATCATGGGCCGCGCGCTGGTCCCGGACATCTCCATCACCGATCCCCGCCTGCTGCACACCATGCCGGACTGGCTCAACGCCGCGACCGGGCTGGACGCCCTCACCCACGGGGTCGAGGCCTTCGTCTCCCTCGCGCACAACCCGCTCGCGGACATGCACGCCCTGTGCGCCGTCCGCCAGGTGGTCGGCCACCTGCGGACGACGATGGACCATCCCCTCGACGGGGAGGCGCGCTCGGCGATGGCGGAGGCCAGCCTCAACGCCGGGCTCGCCTTCAGCAACGCGATCCTCGGCGCGACCCACGCGATGAGCCACCAGGTCGGCGGCCTGCTCGACGCTCCGCACGGCGTGATCAACGGCGTGCTGCTGCCCCACGTGATCCGCTACAACGCCCAGTCGGCACCGGAGCGCTTCATCGGGCTCGCGCAGGCGGTCGGCCTCGACACGCACGGATGGTCCGGCGAGCAGGCCGCCAACCAGCTCGCCGATCTGGCGCGGACGCTCGCCGACCAGGTCGGCGTACCGAAGGGCCTGTCGGCGCTCGGGGTGACCGAGCAGGATTGCGAACGGCTCGCCGGCACGACCCTGGAGGACGCCTGCCTCACCACCAACCCGCGCAGTGCCTCCGTCGGCGACATCAGGGCGTTGTTCCGGGCGGCCCTGTGACCGCCGATCCCCACCGGGCCGAGGACGTGGACACCCGCCGTCCGGATCTGGCGTCGCTCACCGGCCTGCGTTCGGGCAAGCGGTCCTACTACCGCGAATACCGCGAGTCCGACGAGCGACTCGCCCGCGCCGTGCGGGCGATGGACTCCATCTCACGTGCCCTGGTGCGGACCGTCGAAGGCCCCCGCGGACTGCTCGAGGAGGTCGCGCGGACGGCGAGCGCCCACCTCAGCGCCCAGTGGACGCTGCTGAGCCTCGCGGACGGTCAGCTGCCCGGGGCGCGGCCCCGCTTCGTGGTGGTCGACAGCGAGCGCCGGGTAGTGGAGGACGAGGAGCTTCCGGCCGGCGTACGACGCGAGCTGGGCTCGTTGCGGGCCGGGCACCAGGCACCCGTCATCGATACCCGCGGATGGGTGCGGGTGCCGATGAACCTGGAGGGAGCCACGGTCGGTGGCATCGCGCTGCTGCACGGCCTCCCGAGCGATCCCGAGCCGGGCGACCTGTCGGTGCTGCGCATCCTCGCCAACCAGGCGGCGGTCTCGCTGCACACCTCCGAGCAGTTCCAGGCCGGCACCGCCCTCCACCGGCGCGCTCAACGGCTGCACGACGAGACGGCGGCACAGGCACGTGACCTCGCCGAGCGCACAGCCGCCCTGCGGCGCGCCCAGGACCGTCTGGTGGTCGCGGACCAGTGGTTGATCGTCGACGAGGAACGGCACCGGATCGCCCGCGAACTTCACGACACGGTCGCCCAGCAGGTGCTGACCGTGGGAATGACCGTCGACCTGGCCGAGCGGGACGCCGCGCAGTGGCAGGAGCAGCACGGCGCGAGCACCGCTCCCATCCGGCAGCAGCTGCGCGTGGCGCGGGATCTGTCGCGTGACGTCGTCGACCAGCTGCGGCAGGCGATCTACGCGCTGAGCCAGCACCGCGACGACACGGTGCGCAGCCTGCCGGAGCTGCTCTCGGAGCTGGTGCGCCAGCACGACGGCAAGGTCAGCGTGCGGCTGCGGGTGCACGGCACGGAGATCGCCCTTCCCGAGAGCGTCCGGCACGAGCTGACCCGTGCGGTCGGTGAGGCCCTGTTCAACGTCAAGGTCCATTCGGGCGCCACCCGCGCCGTGGTGCGGGTGAACTACCGCCCCGACCTGGTGATCGTGTCCGTCGCCGACGACGGCCACGGCGACCCCGCGCAGCTGCGGCGAGTGCTCCGGGTGACGATGGCGGCCACCGGCGACGGGCGCCACCGCGGCCTGGCCAACCTGCACGCCCGCATCACGTCCACCGGTGGCGACCTGCGCTTCCGCCGGTCACGGATGGGTGGCGTCGAGGTGCAGATGCGGCTGCCGCTCCCGTTGCCCGACGCACTCGACCCGGGCCTCATCGGGCACCTGCTGGATCCGCCGCCCGTCACCGACCAAGCCACGCCGACGATGCTCGTCACCGGGACCGTACGAGCGCTCTCGCACCGCGTACGGTCGCGGTCATGAGCAGCACCGCAGGCCGGGAGCAGGACACGCGGGCGTCGGACGACGACGCGAGGTCGACCCCGGCGGGCGCGCCGTTGCGCGTCGTCCTGGTCGACGACCACGCCATCGTGCGGCACGGCCTGCGGGCGGTGCTGTCGCGCGAGCCGGACCTCGAGGTCGTCGGCGAGGCGGCCACCCCCGACGAGGCGCGTGCCGTGATCGGCCACCTGCACCCGGACATCGTCCTGCTCGACCTCAAGCTGTCGACGACCCACGAGGCCGAGGGGCTCGTACTGTGCGAGCAGCTCACAGCGGCCTACCCCCGGATCGGCGTGCTCGTGCTGACCACCTTCATCGACGACGCGCTCGTCCTGCAGGCAGTCCGGGTCGGCGCGCGCGGTTACGTGGTCAAGGACGTCGACACCTCCGCGCTGCTGCGGGCGATCCGCGACGTCGGCGCGGGCAAGAGCGCGTTCGACGCGCACAGCGCCGCGGCCATGGTGCGCGGGCTCAACGCGCCCACACCGTCCTCGGATCAGCTCACCGAGCGCGAACGCGAGGTGCTGGCGCTGCTCGCACGCGGACTGTCCAACCGGCAGATCGGCAGCCGTCTCTACGTCGCCGAGACCACCGCGAAGTTCCACGTCGGCAACATCCTGCGCAAGCTCGGGGTGTCCCGGCGCACCGAGGCCGTCTACGAGGCGAGCAAGCGCGGCGTTCTGTAGCGGACATGGACACCGGGCGATCGCGAGCGTCATGAGAGCCGCACAGTTCCGCCGGTTCGGCGGCCCCGAGGTCCTCGAGATCGTCGACCTGCCCGAGCCCCACGCGGGCGCCGGTGAGGTGCGAATCGCAGTGCGTGCGGCGGGCGTCAACGCGAGCGACTGGAAGAAACGATCCGGCCGGATGGATCAGGAACTCCCACAGACCCTCGGGTACGAAGCCGCTGGGGTCGTCGACGAGATCGGTGGCGGTGTCACCGACGTTCAGCTCGGCGACGAGGTCGTCGGGATGGGCGGTGGCGGCGCGGCGCAGGCCCAGTTCGCGGTGCTGTCGACATGGGCTGCGATCCCGCCGTCGATGAGCTTCGTCGATGCCGCCACGCTGCCGTCGACGGTGGAGACCGCTGCCCGCGCCCTGGATCAATTGGGCGTGACGCGCGGCAGCACGGTCTTGATCAACGGCGCGTCCGGGAGCATCGGCAGTGCCGCCGTGCAGTTCGCCGTCCACCGCGGGGCCCGCGTGATCGGCACCGGCAGCGCTGCGTCTCATGGCTACCTGCGCGACCTCGGCGCCGAACCCGTCGCGTACGGCGAGGGAATGACGGGCCGGGTGCGCGCGCTCGCCCCGAACGGGGTCGACCTGGCCCTGGACGTCGCCGGAAGCGGAGTCCTGCCGGAGCTGATCGACCTGGCCGGGGGCTCGGAGCACGTGGTGACGATCGCGGATTTCGCGGGTGCACACGAACACGGCGTGCGGTTCAGCCGCGGCGACTCCGGTCGCGCCGACTACGCGATCGCGCTGGCACTGCGGCTCATCGACGAGGGCACGTTCCGCGTGCCGCCCGTGCACACATTCCCGCTGCAGGAGGTCGCCGAAGCACACCGCGCCGGCGAGTCCGGAGACGTCCGCGCGAAGATCGTCCTCACCCAGGATTGAGTCGATCGGCTCAGCCGTGGGCCTAGAGTCCGGCGGGTGAACTACCTCGTGTGCCCGGACGACGGGGAGCAGCTGAAGGTGGTCCCGGGTCATCGGGACGCCGCGGCCGGTCTGGTGGTGCGGTGCCCCCGGTGCGCCGCGGTCTTCCGGTTCGCGAAGGGCAATCTCACCTCGATCGCCGACCCGGACGGTCGGTAGGCGCCCGCGCGCTCAGGCGATGAGAAGGCGAGCCCCGAGCTCCGCGGCATCGAGGTCGAGGATCTCGCTGTTGCGCTCGACCCATCGGCCTGAGGCCAGATCCCGCCGCAGACTGTGGACCGCGCGCTGTTCGACGTCCGGTCCCACGCCGTGCCACACCGACACGTTGCGACGGACCCGCTCGTCGAGGTAGGCCTCGGGCCGGCGCCAGTACGCCTCGTGGAAGCCGTCCTCGCAGTCCCAGGGGATGGCCACCGGATCCAACCGGGCCCCGATCGCGTCCGCCAGATCGCTCACGGATGCCAGGACCCGCACGGCTCTCAGCGCGGCGAACTCGGGCAGGTAGTCACGGTTCAGCCAGAACAGGCTCGGGTCGCTCGTGTCGAACAGGAGCACCACCACGCGACGTGCCACACGGCGCATCTCGCGCAGGCCGGCGATCGGGTCCTGCCAGTGGTGGAGGGTGAAGACAGCCATCGCGGCGTCGAAGGTCTCGTCACCGAACGGCAGGTGCTCCGCGGAGCCGGCAACGCACGGAGCCGAATGCGGGGGACGCTGCGAGCGCATGAGCGCCGAGGGCTCGATGGCAAGGACATCGCGGTCCGGGGGCTCGTAGCAACCCGTCCCCGCCCCCACGTTGAGCACGGTCCGCGCATCGCCGAGCGCGGCCCAGATGCGCGCGGCGATGCGCGGATCCGTGCGCCGGGTGGCGGTGTACGTGGCTCCGATGGTGTCGTACAACCGGACGGTTGACATGCGGACTCCCTCTTGCCGACCTGAGGAACGTGACCGCCGACTCCGCCGGCGTGACGCTCTACAGCTACACCAGCTCGGCCACCTGGGACTACCGGCCGTCTACACCGAGCAGTCCTACATCTTCGGCACCACCAGCCCGACCTCGCGACGCTGACCGACTCGTCGGCCAACTCTCCCGGGCGCAGGGCGTGCCCCGCCCGCGCATACCGCAGCTCAGCCGGTGCAGTCGATGGTCAGCCAGCCGCCGTGATCCTCCGCGACCTCGTACGGGCGACCGGTCCAACGGCCCCATCGGTCCAGGTCGGCCAGGTCGATGGTGCGCACGTGCCCGAACGTCTCATTGGCATCGGACTCCAGGGGTACGGCGATCACCGCACGCTCGCGGGCCAGTCGGATGGCCTCGGTGATGGCGCGCTCCCCCTGCTCGGGGTCCAGATGCTCCAGCAGATGCAGCATCAGCACCGTGTCAGCGCACCCGCTGGCGGCCGGCACGTGGGTGGCGTCGGCGACGAGGGTGCGGATGCCCAGGCCGAGCCGGCCCGCGACCGCGGACAGCAGTCCGACAGTGCCCGGGGAGACGTCGGACGCGACGGCCGCGACGCCGTCCCGCGCCAGCAGCAGGGACAGGAAACCGAAGCAGCACCCGAGCTCGATGACACTGCCGCTGCCCTTGCACAGGGTCCGGGCACGCGCGTAGACAGGGGCATAGCCCTCGATGCCCTGCGCGCACCCGTCACCACGTGTGGCCACCGTGTCGTCGAGGCATTCGTCCAGGCGTCGGATCGTGTTGCGGTAGAACGCTGTCCAAGCATCGAGCGGGTCGGCGGCGACGGTGCGCACCACCCCCGTCACGATGCGCTCGAACGAGTCGGCACCGCGCACCCAGCCGGGCTCGAACAGCTCGCTCCACAACAGACCGGTGAGGTCCTCATCGACCGTGTCCGCGTTCAGGGCGTGTCGCACGATCAACTCGGGCCCACGCCCCGACAGGTCGAAGTGCGGGGTGCGCACGATGTGCCGCGCACCCGGCGCCGGACGCAGGCCCTCCGGCGCGATGTCGACGGTGCCGTCGGCATAGCGGCCGTTCTGCAGCGGGCGGAACGGGTCGAGCGCATCGGCCCCGCCCACCGTCCCGACCGTCATCGCACTTCCTGAGCCAGCTCCAGCGAGAACGATTCGAGGGAGTCCAGTCCGCGCACCACGTGCACGGCGTCGCAGTACTCGGCGTAGAGCGGCACGTCGCAGCGTCCGAGCCCCCAGGAGTAGCGCGGCTCCGGCGTCAGCCAGATGGTGTGGCGGGCGCGCCGGGTCAGCTCCTCGAACGCGCGCAGACCCGGGTTGTGGCCGTTGCCCCTGCCGTCGCTCAGCACCACGAACGTCGTTCGGGAGTGCACGGCCGAGCCGTACTCCTCCAGGAAGGTGGAGAAGGCGCTGCCGCAGTCGGTGTCGGCGTCGACGTCGATCGGCCCGCCCCCCACGGGGCCGGCCATGATGCGGGTGAGTGCCTCCTCCGGACGCAGCTCGTCGAACATGTCGGTGACCTCGGCCACTTGGTCCACGAAGACGAAACTGCGCACCGAGGACACCAGGGACGCCAGGCCCTGCACGAGGTGCAGCGTGAACTGCGCGGTCGACCGGACAGACAGGGACACGTCGGCGAGCACCACGAGCCGGGGCCGGTCCGGTGTCTTGCGCACGGTCACCGGGCGGAAGGGGATCGCGTCGTACCGCATGTTGGCGCGCATCGTGCGACCGCCGTCGACCGTGCCCGTCGACGAGATCCGGCGCCGCGGGCGCGGCGCGCCGTGCAGCCCGCGGACGATGCGGCGCAGGGACTGCTCCATCGTGAAGCGTTCCCACTGGTCGATCTGCTCGGCCTGCGGGACCTCGTGCTCGCGCTGCTCCATGTCGATCTGCAGGTCGAGCATCTTCTGCAGGTGACGGCGCAGGCTCTCGGACAGCCCGTCGAGCAGCGGGGCCAGCTTCTGACGCATCGCCTCCAGGTCGAGGTCCTCCTCGTCGTCCGCCCCGTCCGGCAGGTCGGAGTCGGCCAGCCAGCCGAGCAACGCCATCTCCTGGGCGACGGACAGGTCGGCGTCCACCTCGACGCCGGGAGACTTGGCGATCGTGCCGGGCAGACCGGGGTTGTGCAGCCGGCGCACCGACAGGCGTACGCGGGCGGCCTCCACCAGCGCGTCGACCTTGTCCTTGGACAGCACCACCTCGTCGGTGCTGGAGGACATGTCGAGCTTGTTCGCCTCCTGGTGCAGGTTGAACTGCTGCACCAGGTCCTCGGGGCGGAAGTAGTCGCGGATGTCGTCGGGCTCACCGTGGCTGTGCCCCTGCGACGGGGTGTCGCCCGGTTCCTGGGACAGCGTGAACTGCTGCAGGTCGCCCTCGTCGGACAGGTCGTCGTGGGCGTGGGAGTGCTCCTCGTCCTTGGCGAGGACGGGCAGCAGGAAGAAGAAGGCGTCGAAGACCGTCTCGAAGGTGGGCAGGTCGCGCCGGTCCTTGATCAGCGTCACCGACAGGGCGGCCCGCAGGGCCTCCCTGTCGGTGAGCAGACCCGGTGTCGCGGCTGCCCGCATCGCGTCGAGGACCTCACTGACGCTGACGCGGACCCCGTGCAGCCGCAGCAGACGCACGAACCGGTGCAGTGCGGCTTCCATGGCCGCCTACAGGGGACGCTTGCGCGAGGCCGAGACGGTGCTGGGCCGGACGGGCATCGGGGTGCGCACCCCGGCCGCTCCCGCCTTGGCCGGACCGGTCGACCCGTAGTAGCCGTCGTCGTGGCGCCCGGGTCGGTCCTTCGCGGCCCGCCGTGCCACCCCTTCGGGGTCCTTGGCAGGTGCAGCCTCGGACGCCGGGTGGCTGTGCCCGTCGTCCGGGTGGTCGTGCGAGTGGTCGTGCCCATGGTCGTGACTGTGCCCGTGACCGGGCAGCGTGTCCGGGACCTCGGCGTTCGGGTCGATCAACCGGGGCAGCGTCCGGCGCGCCGTCTCCAGGTCACGCTCGTACTTCACCACCACCGACAATGTCTCGGAGAGCAGCGACGCGGACAGCTCCTGCGCGCCGAGGACCGCGAGGGTGCGGGCCCAGTCGATGGTCTCGCTCACGCTGGGCGCCTTGCGCAGGTCGAGCTCGCGCAGCCCGCGCACCACGTGCACCAGGCTCTCGGCCAGCGCGGGCTCCAGTCCGGTGTCCTTGGACGCGATGATGTCCAGTTCGCGCTCGGCCTGCGGGTAGTCCAGGAAGAGGTGCAGACAGCGTCGCTTCAACGCAGCGGACAGGTCACGGGAGTTGTTGCTGGTGAGGACGACGTACGGCTGCTGCGCGGCGGTGATCGTGCCGACCTCCGGGATGGAGATCTGGAACTCCGCGAGGGTCTCCAGGAGGACGGCCTCGAGCGCCTCGTCCGCACGGTCGACCTCGTCGATCAACAGCACCACCGGCTCCGGCGAGGTGAGCGCCTCCAGCAGCGGCCGCTGCGCCAGGAACCGTTCGGAGAAGAAGACGCTGTCCTGCTCGGAGATGCGATCGACGGCCTCTCCGATGGTGCTGGTGTCCGCGACGATCTGCCCGATCTTCTCCCGCAGGATCTGGGTGTAGAGCAGCTGCTTGCCGTAGTCCCACTCGTAGAGCGCCTTGGACTCGTCCTGCCCCTCGTAGCACTGCAGCCGCAGCAACCGCCGGCCCGTGGCGAGCGCCAGGCTCTGCGCCAGCTGCGTCTTGCCGACACCCGCGGGGCCCTCGATCAGCAGCGGTTTCTCCAGCCGGGTCTGCAGGAAGACGGTGGTGGCGAGCCGGTCGTCGGTGAGATAACCGACCTCGCGCAGCTTGGCCTTGGTGTCCTCGACGTCTGCGAAGGCGGGTACCTCGGTGTTCGTGTCGTCCACGTCGTCCTCTCCGGCGGATGCACTGGGGAATGTGAGCCCGGCGTGGCACACCCCTGACCTAAGGATGTGCCACGCCGAGTGTCCTTGTCTCAGCCGAGCAGGTCGTCCAGGTCGCCGTTCATGCAGTGGTCGACGACCGGGGAGACCGACTCGAACGTGCACTCCCGTGCGTTGCCGGGGGTGCAGGCGTCACCGAGCACGTGATTGGTGATGCGAGCGACGTCGTCCTTGTCGCCGGAGATCTCCGTGGTCTTCTCGTAGAACTTGGTGGGGCCCTGACCCAGGCGGTTCTTGGAGTAGCTGTCCTGGGTCACGTCGGTGAACTTCTCCGGGATGCCCACGTCGCGCAGCAGCCGGATCGACGCGGCCAGTGCGGCATCGGCCGCCTGGACGTCGGTCATCCCGTGCGTGTCGACACCGAGCGCCACGGCCATCTCAGCGAACCGCTTGTAGTTCGCCGGCATGTTGAACGCCCAGACGCGCGGCAACGCGATGGCGTTGTTGAGCCCGTGGTGGGTGTCGTAGAAGGCACTGATCGCGTGCGAGATGGAGTGGATGATGCCGAGCCCGCCGGAGTTGAAGGCCTGGGCGGCGATGTACTGCGCGTACATCATCCCCTGTCGCCCGGCGAGATCGTCGCCGTTCCAGACCGCCTGGCGCAGGTTCTCGCCGGTCAGCTTGATGGCGTAGAGCGCACTCCCGAGCGACGGCGGGAAGTCCAGCCGCGAGACGTACGGCTCGCTGGCGTGCGCGAGCACGTCGAAGCCGCACTGCGCGGTGTAGTCCGTCGGACAGGTGTAGTAGAGCACCGGGTCGTCGATGGCGAGCGTCGTGATGGCGGCGTCGTCGAACGCGACGTACTTGTGCGGCTGGTCGGGGTCGGTCGTGGTGTCGGTGATGACATAGGCCCACGACGTCTCCGATCCGGTGCCGGCCGTGGTGGACACGGCGATGTGCGGCGGGTTCTTGGGGTTCTCGGACTTGTTGAAGCCCTCGAACTCGTTGACGTTGCGCCCGTCGTGCGCCACGGAGATCCGGGCGCCCTTGCACGCGTCGTGGGCCGACCCGCCACCGATCGAGACGAACGAGTCGCAGTCGTTCTCCTGGTACATCGCGACGGCGTCCATCGTGTTGTAGTCCTTGGGGTTGGACTCGACCTTGTCGTAGACCACCACCTCCAGACCGTGGTACTTCATCGACTCCACGATCTTGTGCACCGTGTCGGTGCCCCGTAGACCGGTGGTCATCACCAAGGTCTTGCGGAAGCCGAGCTTCAGTGCCTCCGGTCCGATCAGCTCGTGGGATCCGGGGCCCAGAAGACCTCGGGGGAACGGGTGGAACTCTTTGATCGGAAACGGCTTGAGCAGCTCATCGACCTGCATCACGACCTCCTTGTCGAAGCGTTATTCGCCAGACAGTAGGAGCCGACAGCGCCGCCGCGACAGGCTCCGGAGCAAAGACTGATCCGAGCACTGGGGCATGCTCACCCAACGGTCACCGGCGCCCTGTCCCTTCGAACAGGACCGGTCGATGACGGGCGGTTCGGAGGCCGCTGCCCTGCCTGAATGTTCGGTGAAATCACCTGTCAAACCTATCTGTTCGGGCAGGTTGCCCTCGACCAGCGAGCAGTGCCCCGTGCGGGGACGCGGGCATAGCGTTGCGGTCACGAGCGGGCCCAGAAGGGTGCGCGAGCCGGAGGGAGTTCGTGATGCCAGCTGACCTTGACCAGCAGGAGCAGGTCGCCGACACGCAGGTCGAGGACCGGGCGGACGAGGCTCCCGTGGAGGAGAGCCTCGTCGAGGACGTGTCCATCGACGGAATGTGCGGCGTCTACTGATGCTGCACGAACGTTGGGAGCTGAGCGGCTCGGTGGCCCTGCGCCCCGAGCCGTTCGGCGCTCTCGCCTACGACTTCGACAGCCGCCGTCTGACCTTCCTGAAGTCACCTGGCCTGGTGCGGGTCGTGCGCGCCCTCGGGGCCGGCGGCGACGTCGAGGCCGCCCTGGTGGCCGGCGACGTGCCGCAGGAGCAGTGGCCGCGCTACCTAGAGGCGCTCACCCGGCTCGCGGAGCACCGCATGCTGCGGCCGGCGGAGGTGGCGGCATGACGATGGTCGAACCACGCCTGGTCGAGCGCTTCGAGCAGGGCCTGGATGCCCCGATCTGTCTCACCTGGGAGCTGACGTACGCGTGCAACCTGGCGTGCGTGCACTGCCTGTCCTCCTCAGGTCGGCGCGACCCGCGGGAGCTCAGCACGCAGGAGTGCATGGCGCTGATCGACGAGTTCAAGCGCATGCAGATCTTCTACGTGAACATCGGCGGCGGCGAGCCGACCGTGCGTCCGGACTTCTGGGAGCTGGTCGACTACGCGGTCGACAACTACGTGGGAGTCAAGTTCTCCACCAACGGTTTCCGGATCACCAAAGAGCGCGCGGAGCGCCTGGCGTCCACCGACTACCTCGACGTGCAGATCTCCCTGGACGGTGCGACGGCGGAGGTGAACGACGCCGTACGCGGAGCCGGCACCTACGACCGCGCGTTGCGGGCCCTCGGATACCTGGCCGACGCCGGCATGAAGGACACCAAGATCTCGGTGGTCTGCACGCGGGAGAACATTCCGCAGCTGGATGAGTTCAAGGCCATCGCCGACCGGTACAACGCGCAGCTGCGCCTGACCCGGTTGCGTCCCGCCGGCCGCGGCGCGGACACGTGGGGCGATCTGCACCCGCTGCCGGAACAGCAGCGGCTGCTCTACGACTGGCTGGTCGCGCACGGCGAGGGGGTGTTGACGGGCGACTCGTTCTTCCACCTGTCGGCATACGGCGAAGCCCTGCCCGGGCTCAACCTGTGCGGCGCCGGACGGGTGGTGTGCCTGATCGATCCGATCGGAGACGTCTACGCCTGCCCGTTCGCGATCCACGACCGGTTCCGCGCGGGCAACGTGCGTGGCGCGGGGTTCGCGCCGGTCTGGCGGGAGTCGGAGCTGTTCACCGAGCTGCGATCCCCGCAATCGGGCGGGGCGTGCACGCACTGCAGCGCGTACGACTCCTGCCGCGGGGGGTGCATGGCCGCGAAGTTCTTCACCGGCCTGCCCCTGGACGGGCCTGATCCGGAGTGCGTGAAGGGCAACGGAGCCGTCCCGGCCTCGGTGCGCCCGCAGCCCTCACAGGACCACTCCCACCGAGGTCCGGTGCGCAACCAGCCGGTGCCACTGACGCTGCAGACCCGCCGCCCGGAGCGGGCCTGCGACGAGAATCCGCTCGCCGGTCTGCGCGGATGATCACGGGGCCGGGCGGGTCGGGCGGGCCCAGTGCGCGTCGCACGCCGCCCGGCCCGCCCGCGTCCTCGTTCGCGCGGTGGACCTCCCCGCAGGCCGAGGGCGGCCCCACGTTGATCGTGCCGGTCGGATCCCTGGAGCAGCACGGGCCGCATCTGCCGCTCGACACCGACAGCGTGATCGCCGTCGCCGCAGCGACGTCGGCGGCCGAACTGCTGACGGCCGGTGGCGAGTACGTCGCGGTGGCCCCGGTCGTCGCCTACGGCGCCTCGGGAGAGCACCAGGACTTCGCGGGCACGGTGTCGATCGGGCGCGACGTGCTCACCGCGGTACTGATCGAGATCGGCCGCAGCGTCGGCACCTGGACGACGCGCCTGGTCTTCGTCAACGCGCACGGAGGCAACGGGGCGGCCGTACGCGACGCGGTGCGGCTGCTGCGCGCGGAGTCCAGGGACGTGTCCTGGGTGGCGGCCGGAGTGCCGGGCGGCGATGCGCATGCGGGCCATGTGGAGACGAGCATGATGCTGCACCTGCGCCCCGCGTCCGTGCACATGGATCGCGCGGTCCGCGGCACGGGCGGCGCGATCGAGCAGCTGCTCCCCGCCCTGCGGGAGGGTGGCGTACGCGCGGTGTCGCCGACCGGCGTGCTCGGAGATCCGCGCACGGCGGACGCCCAGGACGGCGCGCGCCTGTGCGGTCTGATCGCCCACGACGTCGCCGACCGCATCCGCCACGGATGCGTCGATGACGCCGGACTCCTGACGGCCCCTGCCCGGGAGACCGTGGCATCGCCGCAGCCGCCCGGCGTACCGGCAGGCTCGCGGTGACGGGTCCGGCCGCCCTGGTCACCGGCGCCGCCCGCGGCATCGGTGCCGCGACCTGCCGCCGACTGGCGCAGCGCGGGCTGCACGTGATCGCGGTCGACGCGTGCCTCGGCGCGGAGCAGGGGCGGTTCGCGGGCGCCGTACCGGCAGACCTGGCCATGCTGCAGGCCGAGCTCGGCGACAGCGTCACGACCGTGCGGGCCGACGTACGCGACGCCCGTGCTTTCGCGGCGGGTATCGCCGACGCGCTGGCAGCCGCCGACGGACTGCGCACCGTGGTGGCCGCGGCGGCGCTCATCGATGGCGGGGACGACCTCTGGAGCACCGATCCCGCCGTCCTGGAGGCGATGTGGCGCACCGACGTCGTCGGCGTCTGGAACACCGCAGCCGCCTGCGTGCCGGCGCTGCTCGCGACCGCGGACGGCGGAGGTGACGCCTCGTTCGTCGCGATCGCGTCCGCGGCCGGCGATCGGGGTCTGTGGCACCTGGCGGCCTACTGCACCGTGAAACACGCGGTCGTCGGGCTCGTGCGCGGGCTGGCCGCCGACCTGCAGGGCCGAGGCGTCGCCGTCAGCGCCGTGTCCCCCGGGTCGACCGCGACGCCGATGCTCACGGCGACGGCCGCGATCTACGGACTGACGGACACCTCCGAGCTCGCGCGCGAGATGACCGCTCGCGTACCCCTCGCCCCCGACGACATCGCGCAGGTCATCGAGACCGCGTGCCTCGCCGGTCCGGTCACGCACGGATCGATCTTCGACGCGACGGGCGGGTTCGGCGCATGAGCACCGTCGACTCCCTGGTGCCGCCGGGCGTGCGGGTGCGGCTCAGCGACGACGTCGTGCGCTGCGACGACGGCCAGACCCTCTTCGGCACCCGCAGCGGACGCATCCTGCGACTGGCGCCGGTCGCGGTGCGAATACTGCAGGACGGCGACTTCACCGTCTCCGACCGCACCGGCGCCGTGCTGTCCCGCGCGCTCTTCGACCGCGGCATGGCCGACCCGCTGTGGCCGGCGCGTCCGGCCGAGACCGACCCGGCGCGGGCGTTGCACGACGTCACGGTGGTCGTGCCGGTGCGCGATCGCACCTCGGCGCTCCAGGCCCTGCTGGAGGCTCTGCCGCCGGTCGGCGACGTGGTCGTCGTCGACGACGGCTCCCGCGATCCCGAGGCCGTCCGGGCGGCGTGCGAACGAGCGCGGGCGCGGGTCGTGCGTCATCAGGTGTCCCACGGGCCGGCTGCCGCACGCAATACCGGGATCTCCTGCTGCACCACCGATTTCGTCGCGGTGATCGACTCCGACGTGATCCCCGAGGAGCACGCACTCGCGCGCCTGCGCCGCCACTTCGACGATCCGCTGGTCGGCGTCGCCGGCCCGCGCATCATGGGCGCGCAGGTCTGCGGCACCGGATGGATCGCACGATACGAGGCGGCGTCCTCCTCCCTGGACCTCGGGCCCGTCGCCGGTCCCGTCGCCCCGCTGACCAGGTTGTCCTACCTGCCGTCGGCCACCCTGATGCTGCGCGTGGCCGCACTCGGATCGGGGTTCGACCCCGACCTGCACGTGGCCGAGGACGTCGACCTCGTGTGGCGGATGGTCGCCTCGGGCTGGCGGGCGCGCTACGCACCCGAGGCCCGCGTGCACCACGACCACCGCACGACCACGGGCGCGTGGGTCGCCCGCAAGTCGTTCTACGGCACCGGAGCGGCCCTGCTCGCGCAGCGGCACGGGGCCCTGGTCGCCCCGATGCGACTGCATCCGCTGAGCGCGGCGGTGGTCGCGTTCGCCGCGACCCAGCGTCGCCGCACCGTCACCGCGGCCGCGGCTCTGGCCGGGGTGCAGCTGCTCCTGACCGCCCAGCGGGTGCGCACCCAGCACCGCCACCATCCGGTCCGGCTCGGAGCGACGCTCACCGCGATGTCCCTGACCGCGGCCGCCATGCAGACCGGCGCCGCACTGACCCGCCACCACTGGCCGGTGGCCCTGCTGCTCGCGACCCGGTCGCGGCGCGCCCGTCGGATGCTCGTGCTCGCCGCACTCACCTGCGGTGCCCGCGGGCACCGCGAGAGCGAGCTGGACCCGGTGCGCTACCTGCTGGCCCGCCGCGCCGACGACCTGGCGTACGGGTTCGGGCTCTGGCGCGGTGCGCTCGCCGCGCGCTCGCCGCGGTGCCTGCTTCCGTCGTTCACCTCCCTGTGCGCCACCCGGACCGCCCCACCGTCGCCCGTGGGCGACGCACCCCTCACCCCCACGAGAGAAGGAACGCGCCATGGCTGAGCACCGCTGGTTCGAGACGGTCGCTGTCGCGCAGGAACGCGCGAAGAAGCGGCTCCCCCCGTCGGTCTACAAGGCGCTGCTCGCGGGCAGCGAGAAGGGGGTCACGTACGCCGACAACATGGCCGCCTTCGGCGAGCTGGGCTTCGCGCCGCACGTCGCCGGACAGCCGGCCGAGCGTTCCCTGGCCACCCGCGCGCTGGACCAGGACATGTCGATGCCGGTGATGATCTCGCCGACCGGCGTGCAGGCCGTGCACCCCGAGGGCGAGGTCGCCGTCGCGCGCGCGGCCGCCGCGCGTGGAGTGGCGATGGGGCTCAGCTCGTTCGCGAGCAAGCCCGTCGAGGAGGTCGTCGCCGCCAACCCGCAGACGTTCTTCCAGATGTACTGGATGGGTGGCCGGGACGCGATGGCGACCCGGATGGAGCGGGCGCGGGCGGCCGGCGTGGTCGGTGTGATCGCCACGACCGACTGGTCCTTCTCCAACGGCCGCGACTGGGGCAGCCCGATCATCCCGGCGCGGATGGACCTGCGCACCATGATCACCCGGTCGCCGGAAGCCATTCGCCGACCGCGCTGGTTCCTCGACTTCGCCAAGACCGGACGCCCCCCGGAGTTGACCGCCCCCAACCTCGGACCCGAGGGCAGCAGGGCACCCGGCTTCTTCGAGGCGTATGGCGAGTGGATGCAGACGCCGCCGCCCACCTGGGACGACATCGCCTGGATGGCGGAGGAGTGGGGTGGCACGTTCGTGCTGAAGGGCGTGTGCCGGGTCGACGACGCGCGGCGCGCCGTGGACGCCGGGGTGAGCGCGATCTCGGTGTCCAACCACGGTGGCAACAACCTCGACAGCACGCCGGCGACGATCCGGTGCCTGCCCGCGGTCGTCGAGGCCGTCGGCGATCAGATCGACGTCGTCCTGGACGGCGGGGTGCGCCGCGGCAGCGACGTGGTGAAGGCGGTGGCGCTCGGCGCGAAGGCGGCGCTGATCGGGCGCGCGTACCTGTGGGGGCTCGCGGCCGGCGGGCAGCCGGGTGTCGAGAACGTGCTGGACGTCCTGCGCGGCGGTATCGACTCCGCGCTGCGTGGCATCGGCAAGGCCGACGTGCACGACCTCACCCCGGACGACGTGCTGATCCCGGACGGTTTCCTGCGGACGCTGGGGGTGTCCGACCCGGCGTACGTGATGCACTGAGACGCTTGTTGTCATCGTGTATGAACAGACGAGAGACGGTCATGGCATGGCGGGGGGTCTCTTGACCTGATCCATAGCAACTCTTTGTTGTCGGCCAGGTGGCGCGCCGACAGGGTGAGTCACATGAGAACCCCTGCCCGCCTGTCGACCCTCGCGGGCGCACTGGCCACCACCCTGACCATCGCCGCGCTCGGCGCCACCCCCGCTCATGCGGTCACGAAGACCTACGTCGCACTGGGCGATTCGTATTCCGCAGGCGTCGGGAGCGGCGGCTCCACCGACAGCACGTGCTACCGCTCGCCCTACGGGTACGCACCGCTGATCGCCAAGCAGCGCGGTCTCACCCTCAGCTATCAGGCCTGCAGCGGCGCCACCACCGCCGACGTCACCAGTAAGCAGCTGGGAGCGCTCAGCAGCGCCACGTCGTACGTCTCCATGACGATCGGCGGAAACGATGTGGGCTTCGCCAACACCATCACCGAATGCGCGAAACCGGCCTGGGCCAGCGACTGCGCGGGCTCCATCAACGCCGGGCGCGCGATCCTGACCAACTCGATGCCCGGCCGCTACGCCGCCCTCTTCTCCTCCATCGCCGGCCGCGCCACGACCGCCAAAGTGGCCATCGGCGGCTACCCGCACATCTTCCAGGGCGAGGACTGCAACCTCGCGACCTTCTTCAGCCCCTCGGACGAGCAGGGCATCAACTCCGCGACCGACGACCTCGACAGCCTGATCAGCACGAAGGCGCGAGCCGCCGGGTTCACCTTCGTCGACCCGCGCGCGGCGTTCACCGGCCACGCGGTGTGCGACAGCACCGAGTGGATCAACGGCCTGTCCAATCCGATCGTCGACTCCTACCACCCGAACAAGGCCGGGAACGTCGGCTACGCGACGCTGTTCGGCCCGGCACTCACCGGCGTGGCGTACTCGGCACTGCGCACGGCGGCTGCCGCGCCGTCCGGACCGACGCTCCGAGTGCAGGCCGACAAGGTGCTGGCGATGGGCCTCACCTCACCGGCCAACCTGCGGCGCGCACGTGCAGCAGGCGTCGACCCCGCCGAAGTGACCCGATTGATGTCGGCGCTGCGGTCGGCGGACAGTGTGACGGTGGACAGGGCGCTCGCGCGATTGCACGCCCTCGACCGCCACGCCACAGCAGTGCTCGCCGCGCGCGCATGACGGTCCGCCATGGACATGCGTTGCGTTCGGCACGTCCGCGAGCAAGGGTGGAGTCATGAGTGATGACAAGAGAATCGTGGTCCAACGACAGATCGACGAGCCCGCGCAGGTGATCTTCGAGGTGCTCACCGATCCACACCGCCACAAGGAGCTGGACGGCTCCGGTTTCGTGCGCGGCGTCGACAACCCCCAGCGCATCACCAAGGTCGGCGACGTCTTCACCGTCGACATGGAGGGTGATCACATGGGTGGGGAGTACCAGACCGACAACCACGTGACCGGCTATGTGCCCGACAAGCTGATCGCCTGGAAGACCGCTCCGGCCGGCACCGAACCGCCCGGGTGGGAGTGGATGTACGAGCTCGAGCCGCAGGGCCCGGATTCGACGAACGTCACCCTCACCTACGACTGGAGCAAGGTGACCGACAAGGACCTGCTGTCCAAGATCACCTTCCCCTTGGTCCCCGAGAAGGACCTGGAGGCGTCGCTCGGCAACCTCGCGTCAGCCGTTTCGGACGCGAAGCACGTCTGAGAGCTCCTTCACAGCAACGGTGCCCGTGCCTCCCAGGCGCGGGCACTAGCTTGTTCGGGTGCCGTCGACGCAACTCGCGATCGCCGCCGCCATCGCGGCGGTCGCTCTCGGTCTCCCGCCCGGTGAGCTCTTCGCCCCATCGGACCAGTCCGATCAGCCGCACTCCATCAGCGTGCGGGCCTTGCCGACCGTCGCGGCGCTCTTCGCCGGCGGCGACGTCAGCCAGGACCACACCTGCACGGCCAGCGTCGTGTCCAGCACCACCGGCGACCTCCTGATCACCGCGGCCCACTGCGTGTCGGGGAACGGCAAGGGGATGAAGGTCGTGCCCGGTTACGACGCCGGCGACGCGCCGTACGGCGTCTGGCCGGTCACGGCAGTCTTCGTGGACAGCGCCTGGCGATCGGATACGAGCGAGGCCGACGACGTCGCCTTCCTGCGGGTGGCTCGCACGGTGGTGGGGGGCACCACGCGCCGGCTGCAGGACGTGACGGGCGCGAACACACTGGGCGACACGCCCGCACCCTCGACCAGCATCACCGTCCAGGGGTTCAATGCCGGCCGCGACGATCACGCCGTGTCGTGCACGGTCGGCCTGGACATGACCGTCACCGACCCGACGTTCCGCTGCGGCGGCTACGTGTCCGGCTCGAGCGGCAGTCCATGGCTGGCTACCGGGGCCGACGGGATCACCCGGGTCACCGGGGTCATCGGCGGCCCGGATGAAGGCGGCTGCACCGACGCCACGTCGTACAGCCCGGTCTTCGCCGCGAAGACGGCCGCGCTGCTCGCACGTGCGGAGCGCTCGGGCAACGACGGTGACACCGCCCCGGACGCGGGCCCGGCCTCCGACTGCAGCTGACGCACTGCCGCCGGACGCTCAGACGCGCTCGTCCAACCACCCGTCATGCTCCTCGGCGAGCGCCGTGAAGCGTTCGACCAGAGCACGTGCTGGGGCTGAGGCGGGGTCGTCGATCGTGTCGAGTCCGACGTAGACGGCCCACTCGTGGGACTCCGAATCGTCCTCTCCCGCGAGCGCTTCCCGAGTGACGCGCACCTGGGTGAAGGCCTCCTCGGCGCGCAGCTCCTCGGCCACGTCCTCGGCGTCCTCGCGTTCGGGGAAGATCAGCAGGTACTCGATCACGACACCACCATGCCAAACAGACCGGTCGCCGCGCGGTCGACACCCGGACGCCATGGGCACGGCATCAGAAACGCCAGTCCTGCGCGCCGTCGTGCAGCACCGCCGCCGCCCCGGCCCGCACGCCGGAGGCGAGCGCCGCACGCCGGTCGGCTCCCCCCGCAAGAGCGGCGGCAAGAGCTCCGGCGAAGGCATCACCAGCGCCGGTGGTGTCGACCGGATCCTCCACCCGCTCTGCCGGCACCACCACGTCACCCCAGCGCACGTCGCCGGATCCTGCGGTCACGACAGCGCGCGCCATGTCGAACCCCGCCTCGCGCAGCTCCTCGGCCTCGACAGCGTTGACGATCACCGTGTCGCAGGCATCCAGCAGCTCGTCCTCGAGGCGCCGCCACGGCGAGGGGTTCAGCAGGACGGTGCACCCGACCGCCCGCGCCTGGCGCACCGCATCGCGCACCGCCGTGACCGGCACCTCCAACTGGAGCAGGAGCACATCGGCAGGCTGCAGGCGCAGGGCCTGAACCTCGGCGTCGCCGACCTGCTCGTTGGCTCCCGGCACCACCACGATGGTGTTCTCGCCGGCGTCGTCGACCGTGACGAGAGCGTGCCCGGTGGCGACGGCCGGCGGGACGCGCACCCCGTCGACGTCGACGTTGCGCTCGGCGAGGGCCGCCCGATAGGCCGGCCCCTCGTCGCCGTCGCCCACGCAGCCGATCAGTCGGGTGACCACGCCTGCCCGCGCGGCGGCGGCTGCCTGGTTGGCGCCCTTCCCGCCCGGTCGGCGTTCGACGGACGTGCCCGTCACCGTCTGGCCCGGCGTCGGCAGCCGCTGCGCCCGCACGACCACGTCGATGTTGAGCGAGCCCAGGACGACGACGTCTGCCATGCGATCGATTCCACCACGACACGGGTAGCCCCGACACTTCGCCGTGGCCTGCGCGACTAGGCCGTCTTGCCCCCGTCGACCGAGAGCGTGGTGCCCATGACGTACCCGGCCTGCGGGGAGGCCAGCCAGGTCACCGCGTTCGCGACCTCCTGGGCGGAACCCATCCGTCGCAACGGGGTGTACCCGCCGACCCGTTCGCGGACCTCGGGGCCCAGCGCCATGATCGGCCCGGATTCGATGGGACCGGGTGCCACCGCGTTGACGCGGATGCCCTGCTCGCCGTAGTCGATGGCAGCGGTGCGGGTGAGTCCGACGACGCCGTGCTTCGCCGCGGCGTACGCCGACATCCCCGGCGTCCCCGACAGACCGGCACTGGAGGCGACGTTCACGATCGCGGCCCCGGCACTCATGTGGCCCAGTTCGAACTTCATCGCCGCAGCCACCGCACGCAGCGTCGTGGCGATCACGCGGTCGAACTGCTCGAGGTCGAGCTCGGTCAGTGGAGTCGGTCGGTGGCTCAGGCCCACGTTGTTCACCGCCACCCGCAGGCCGCCCTCGGCCTCGGCCGCCTGCGCGATGGCGGCTTCCAACGCCGCGTCGTCGGTCGCGTCCAGGGCCACGGCGGTGATGCGGGCCGATGTCGAGGAGGCCAGTCGTTCCAAGGCTGCGGCGTCACGACCCAGCACCCAGACGGCGTGGCTCCGGGCCAGGGACAGAGTGACGGCATTGCCGATCAGGCCGTTGGCGCCGACGACGACGGCACTCATGCGGGCACCTCGCTCCAGGGCGACCGCCGCGACGCGGGGAGCAGGAATCCTGCCGCCACGAGCCAGAGCAGTCCGCCGAAGCGGCCGATCGGGAAGAGGAACTGCAACGGCTGCGCCACCATCGCCACGAAGCTGAGCTCGCAGCACGCGGCGAGCACCAGGCCGACCCACGTCAACCACCTGGGAAGCAGTCGCAGCAGATGCCCGGGCACGGCGAGACCAGCGACGAGCAGTCCCATGCCGAGGACGAAACCCACGCTGCCGGTGATGAAGGACAAGAAGCTGAGGGCGTGCAGCAGGGTGGGGTCCGTGGCGAGTTCGTGTCGGCTCGAGACCCACCCGATCAGGCCGGAGAGCATCAGCATGGTCGAGGCGAGGAAGCCTCCGAAGACGCCGATGACCGGCCCGGGCACCCGGACCCCGAGCTTCTGCTGACGCACGTAGATCGTCGCGCTCAGGATGCCGAGGGGTACGGCCGAACCGACCTGGATCCACGCCATCACCCGGGTCGCGGACCGGTACTGCCCGATCCTGTGGGCGAGGTGCTGCGATGAGGTGAACGGCGACTCCAGCGCGTGGCCCTTGGACATCGCCGCACCGACGACCAGTCCCAGCAGCGTGAGAAGCAGCGCGACGAGGGCCACGATCCCCGGATGCGGACCGCCCAGACGACGGCCGCTCGACGGCGCTGCCCGGCGTACGAGATTTTCAGTCATATTTAGAATCATTCACTTGCAGAATGATTCTGTCAACGTCGATATACTTCCGACGTGCCCGGCCCTTCGCGAACCGCCTTCCGACTCTCCCAACTGGGGAACTTCGCTGCCGCCCGGTTCGCCGAGCTCACCCGTTCCCTCGGGCTCACGCCGAGCGATGCGGGCGTACTGCGGCTCCTCGGGCGCGAGCCGGGCATCAGCCAACGCGGCCTGGCGGACCGGCTCGGTGCGGTTCCGAGCCGAGTGGTGGTGCTCATCGACTCGATGGAACGGCGCGGCCTGGTGACGCGCACCCGGAGCAGCACCGACCGGCGCACCCAGGAACTGACGCTCACCGAGCAGGGCCAGCACGCGCTGCTGCAGTTACGCGGACTCGCCCAGGAGCACGACGCAGCCGTCCTCGCGCCGCTCACGCAGGAGGAGAGGGAGCAACTGGTCGCGCTGCTCGCCAAACTCTCCGAAGGTCACCGCCTCGACCCGGACGTGCATCCCGGCTACCGCGACAGCGCCTGAGGACTCACCGACCCGCGGTCCGCGCGACCTCGCGCTCGGCGAGGGCGAGTACGTCGGCCGCAAGGCGATCCGCGTCGCTCTGATCGGTCGGGTGGCCCATCAGCACCCGGCCGTAGAGCGGCATCACCAGGTGGTCGATGATCTGCTCCACGCTCGGCGCGCGTTCGCCGCGAGCCACAGTGCGCTCGATGAGTTCCGTTGCCATCACGCGGCGTTGAGCCAGGCACGGGCAGTCCGGCGCGAGTCCGTCCCGGGCGGCCACCATGGCCCTCAGATAGCGGGTGCGCTTCGGGGTGCCGATGTCCTCCAGGACGATGCGGGCCCAGGCCTGCAGGTCGCCCGCCAGCGAGCCGGTGTCCGGCGCGCGGTCGCCGTCCTTGGTGAGGGCCGCGACGGCGACCTCCTCCAACAGCTCGTCGATGTCCCCCCACCGACGGTAGATGCTCGTGGGGTTGACCCCGGCTCGCTCGGCGACCACCGGGATGGTCAGCCGGTCAGGTTTGCCCTCGCCCATCAGCTGGCCGACGGCGGTGTAGATGGCATCGAGCACGCGGGCACTGCGGCCACCGGTGCGACGAAGTGGTGCAGTGGACGTCATACGGGCATTATTGCAAAGATCTTTCCGTTAAGCCTCCGAGCCTGCTACGGTTGCTAAAGCCAATCCCGTTGCGTTAACACTCGAGGTCACCGTGTTCACACCCCTGCACCGTCCCGCGGCGTTCGTCGTGGCAGGCGCGGCCGCCACCGCGATCTTCGCCGGTTCCGGAGCTCCGTCGCCCATCTACCCGCTCTACCAGCAGCTCTGGCACTTCTCCCCGTCGACGCTGACCCTCATCTTCGCGGTCTACGTCTTCGCGCTGCTGCTCGCCCTCCTCACCGTGGGCTCGTTGTCGGACCACATCGGGAGGCGCCCGGTGGCCGTCAGCGGTCTCCTGCTGCTGGCCGTCAGCATGGCGCTCTTCATCGACGCCCACGGCACCGGCGGGCTGATGGCCGCCCGCATCGTCCAGGGGCTCGCGACCGGCGCGACGATGGGAGCGATCAGCGCACTCATCGTCGACCGACAGGCCACTCCCCGCACGGGCTCGGTCGTGACGTCGTCGGCGCCAGTGGCCGGCATCGCCCTCGGGTCGGCGTTCGCCGGCGCGCTCGTGCAGTGGGCCCCCGCGCCCCGGCTCCTCGTCTACTGGGTGCTGCTGATCGCCTACCTCGTCCTGGCGCTGCTGCTCGTGCGCATCCCGGATGCGCCACGCGCGGCGGACGCCGGGCGGCCGTCCGTCTGGCGCACCCTGCGCCCGAGCGTCGGAGTGCCCGCCGCGCTACGCGCGACCTTCCTCGCCGCGGTGCCGATGCTCTGCGCCACCTGGGCGCTCGGGGGTCTCTACCTGTCGCTCGGCTCATCGGTCGTGGCGCGCATCCTCGGCGTCCAGAACCACTTCGTCGCCGGCCTCGTCGTCGCCACCAACTTCGCCGCCGGCGCGGTGGGCGCCGCGTTGGTCTCCAAGTTGCCGCAGCACCGACGCGAGGTGCTCGGGTTCCTCACGCTCGGCGGTGGACTCGCGTTGACCATCGCCGCCGTACTGGTCGAGTCGCTGCCGCTCTACGTGGTCGGCGCGGCGATCGGCGGCCTCGGCTTCGGCAGCTCGTTCCTGCTGATCCTGTCCGGCTTCGCCGCCCGCACGGAGCCGGAGCATCGCAGCCAGGTCTTCTCGGCGACGTACATCGTGAGCTACGTGGCGTTCAGCATCCCGGCCGTCGTGGCGGGTTTCGCGAGCCAGTCCTTCGGACTGCGTCCGACGGTGCTCGTCTATGCCGCCGTCGTGCTGGCACTCGTGCTGCTGGCGGCGGGGCTTGCGCGGCGGACCCACCTCGCGGGAGTGGGCGCCGAGCGCACCGTCACAGTCGACGCCGGGCCGGTCCCGGTCGCCGCCTGCTCCTGCGACGTCGCGCCGTCGACCGATTGACGGGACTCGTCGACCGCCGGCAGATCAGTGCTGCGCCAGGAAGGTGAGCGCGGCGGGCAGGTGGGCCGCCCAGAACGACCCGTCATGGCTTCCCGGCGCGAATCCGCCCGCAGGAGAGGGCTTCAGACGGCTTCTCAGGGTGTGCGTGGCGGACGCGAACGGGTCGGAGTCGCCACAGTCGATGCGCAGCGGCACCCGCTCCAAGGCGGGGATGAGACCGAAGATCGTGTTGCGGTCGAAGTCCGCGGCGTCGTCGAACGCCCCGGCCGGGGTCTGACCCGCGGACAGCCACAACGCCGGTGACGCCGACGCGACGGCACGCACCATGGTCGGGTAGCGGGTGGCGAGCAGCATCGCGCCGTACCCGCCCATCGACAGCCCGTAGAGCCCGACCCTGCCTGTCGACATCCCGCGCTGCGCGAGATGCGGCAGCAACTCCTGCATGACCATCGCGCCGGCGTCGGTGCCGTCCGCGCGTCGGTGGAAGTAGCCGTCGGCACCGCAGTCGACCGTGACCAGAGCCAGCGGCCGGCGGGCCGAGGCGGACGCGGTGTCGACGGCGGCCTGCGCGTGCAGGCCGACGATCGAGGTGTGGTCGCCGCCGCGCCCGTGCAGACCGATGACCACGCCGGCCGCAGCGATCGAGGTCAACTTCGAGGGCAGCACGATCTGGTAGGTCGGTGTCGACTTCAGGTACGTCGAGGCGAAGCGGCCCTGCAGGGCGAACGTCGTCCGGCTGGTGCCACTGCTGCTCAGCACCCGCGCGGTGGGCGTCGATCCGGTTGCGCCGGAGGAGCATCCGGCGAGCGCCGCGACGGCTGCGCCGCCCAGCAGACCACGTCGGGTGAGGCGGGACGAGACGTGTGCAGGCGCCGGCATGTCCGCATTGTGCGTCATGAGAATCCGGTGGACGCGGCTTATAGCGTTCCGGCATGGACATCACCTCGCCGCGCAAGGCCGGCCCGGGGGAGAAGATCGCGGTGCTGTCGCCGTCGTTCGCCGCCCCGGCCGTCGCTCCCGCGGTGCACGAGCAGGCTCTGCAGCGTTTGCAGTCGGTCACCGGCCTGGTGCCCGTCGAGTTTCCGACGACCCGCCGCCTCGGCGCACCGGCCCGCGAGCGGGCCGATGATCTGAACGCCGCGTTCGCCGACCCGCAGATCCGCGCCGTGATCGCCACCATCGGCGGCGACGACCAGATCACGGTCATCCCGCATCTCGACGCCGGGCTCGTCACGCGCGACCCCAAGCCGTTCCTCGGATACAGCGACAACACGAATCTGCTGAACTGGCTCTGGACCCACGGCGTCGCCGGTTACTACGGCGGCTCCACGCAGATCCACCTCGGACCGGGGCCCGGGGTCGACCCCATCCACGAGGCGTCCCTGCGGGCGGCGCTGCTGACCGGGGACCGGCTGGAGCTCATCGATCCCGGAGAGTCCGAGGACTTCGGGTACGACTGGAGCGACCCTCGCGCCCTCACGCAGTACGGCGATCGCGAACCGACCGAGCCGTGGGCCTGGTCCGGGCCCGCACGCTCGGTGACCGGCCGCACCTGGGGCGGGTGCATCGAGGTCGTGCAGTGGTTGCTGACAGCCGGCCGATTCCCGACGGACGCCTCCGTCCTCGACGGCGCGGTCCTGCTGCTCGAGTCGTCGGAAGAGCTCATCCCGGCGCGCGAGTTCGGTTACATCGCCCGGTCGCTCGGCGAGCGAGGGATCCTCGCGGCGGTCGACGCGGTCGTCGTCGCCCGGCCGCCCACGTCGGACTTCACCACACGGCCGTCGGCCGACGAGCGGCGCGCGAAACGCGACGAGCAACGCGACACGATCATCGGCGTCGTGCGCGACTACAACCCGGATGCGATCGTCGTGGTCGGGCCGCCCTTCGGGCACACCCGGCCGCAGTGGATCCTCCCGTACGGCGGCCACGTCACGGTCGGCGGCGCCACCCGGCGAGTGTTCGCGGACTACAGCTGAGTCCGGCGCCCGGCGGCTGCGCGATCGACGGCGCGCAGCCCGCCGACGCCAGGAGTGTCAGGTGCGCTGGCCCCAGACGACCAGGGACGTGCCCGACCGCGGGCGGTCGGCGCGCTGCCCCGGACGCAGGGCGACGATCTGACCGTCCGGCCCCACGGCGAACGTGCGGGCCTGCGCCACGACCCGCGCGTCGTCCAAACGCTCGGTGAGCTGATCTACCTGCCGCTGAAGGGTCTCGACCTGTTCCTCCAGCTCCAGGATCCGGGCGATGCCGGCGAGGCTGATGCCCTCCTCCTGCGAGAGCCGCTGCACCTCCCGCAGGAGCGCCACGTCCCTGCTGGAGTAGCGCCGGCCACCGCCACCGGTGCGTGACGGGGTCACCAGACCGAGCCGGTCGTACTGGCGCAGCGTCTGCGCGTGCATGCCCGCCAGCTCGGCGGCGACCGAGATGACGTAGACCGGGGTGTCCTCACCCGGACGGTTGGATGCCATGACGGTTAAGCGCGGGCCTTCGCGAACAGCTCCGCGCGCGGGTCGCCGTCGGCGTCCGTGGCGAGCGTCTCGATGGCGGCCCGGGTCTCGTCGGTGAGCGTGGTCGGTACGACGACCGAGACCGTGGCGATCAGGTCCCCGGTCGTGGACGAGGTCTTCACGCCGCGGCCCTTGACCCGCAGCTTGCGGCCGGACGGCGTCCCCGCGGCGACCTTGACCTTCACCGGTGCCCCTTCGAGCGTCGGCACGGAGACCGTGGCGCCCAGCGCCGCCTCCGCGAACGTGACCGGCAGGTCCACGGTCAGGTTGTTGCCGTCCCGGCCGAAGACCGGGTGCGGCTCGACGGTGACCCGCAGCAGCAGGTCCCCGGCGCCCGCCTCGCCGGGCTGGCCCTTGCCGCGCAGCCGGATCGTCTGGCCGTCCTTCACCCCGGCGGGGATGCGCGTCTTGATGGTCGCGCCGTCCGCCGCCTGGAGCGAGACGGTCTGGCCCTCGGCCGCGGACCGGAAGCTGAGCGTCGTACGCGCCTCGAGGTCGGCTCCGCGGCTGGGTGCACCGAAGCCGCCGTACCCGCCACCGCCGAACGGCGATCCACCCCCACCGAACCGGCCCAGGATGTCGTCGAGGTTGATCTGCTGGCCCCCGGCGCCACCACCCGAGGTGCGGGCACCGCCGAACTGGGAGAAGAGGTCCTCGAAGCCGCCCGCTCCGCCGCCGGGCATCCCGCCCGGGCCGCCGGCCGTGAAGCGCGCGCCGCCACCGACCATCTGACGCAGCTGGTCGTACTCCTTGCGCCGATCGGGGTCGGACAGCACCGAGTTGGCCTCGCCGATGTCCTTGAACTTCTGCTCGGCCGCGGTGTCACCGGGGTTCTGGTCCGGGTGCCACGTGCGCGCCAGCTTGCGGTAGGCCTTCTTGATCTCCGCGTCCGACGCGTCCTGCGAGACGCCGAGAATCGCGTAGAAGTCCTTTTCCAGCCAGTCCTGACTCGCCATCCTCAGCGCTCTCCTTCCGTTGTCTGCTTCACCGAGCGGAGGGGTCCGGTCCCGAGTGGAGGGGTCGTGACCCCTCCGCCCGAGTGTGAACCCCTCCGCTCGACGGGGTGGGTGTTACTACTTCGGGTCGGCGACGGCGACCCGGGCCGGCCGGACGACGCGGTCGCCGATCCGGTAACCGGGCTGCATCACCTGGACGACGGTGGTGGCCGTGGTGCCGTCCGGAAGGTCGGCCTCCACGTTCATCAACGCCTCGTGCTGTGCGGGATCGAACGCCTCACCGGGCTCGCCGAAGCGCTCCAGGCCGTGTCGGCCCAGGGTCGTCTCCAGCTTGTCGGCGATCTTCTCGAACGGCGTGCCCGCCAGGTCACCGTGCTCACGCGCCAGGTGGAAGTCGTCGAGCACGGGCAGCAGGGACTCCACGATCCGCGCGGTCTGCGCGTCCCGCTGGGTCTCGCGGTCCCGGTCGACCCGGCGCTTGTAGTTGACGTACTCCGCCTGCACCCGTCGGACGTCCTCCAGCCGCTCCCGGGCGAGCACCGTGTCAGGGTGCTCGTCGGTCAGGGACGAGGCGTCGTCCGGCACGACGAATGACGGGTCCGTCGGCACGCCGGCGTCCTGCGGGGACGACGGCTGCTTGCCGCCGGGCAGGTCGTCGCCGACCGCGCCACCGAAGGCGCTGTCGCCGCCGGCAGTCTCTTCCGAGTCGTTACTCACTGAATCTCCCTGCGCTTGCTGACCGCCCCGCACCTCCCCCGTCTTCGGGTCGAAGCGACGCTTGTCGCGGATGACGACCGGCTCGTCCGGTCCGTCCTCCTTGCCGGAGGACGGACCCGGACGGTCCTGGTCGGTCACTTGGTCTCCTCGTCGTCGACGACCTCGGCGTCCACGACGTCGTCGTCGGCGCTGCTCGCACCGTCGGCGGCACCCGTGGCACCGGCGCCCTCGGCTCCGGTCGCGCCGTCGGCGCCCTCGGCCTGCGACGCGGCGTACATGGCCGCACCCATCTTCTGGGAGACCTCGGAGACCTTGGCGCTCTTGGCCGAGATGTCCTCCGCGGAGGCGTACTCGTCCTTCAGCGCGGCCTTGAGGGCGTCGTTGGCCTCGGTGACCTCGGTCTTGGTCTCGGCCGGGATCTTGTCGTCGTTGTCGGCGAGGAACTTCTCGGTGGAGTAGACCAGCTGCTCCGCGGTGTTGCGGGCCTCGGTCTCCTCACGCCGCTTCTTGTCCTCGGCGGCGTGCTCCTCGGCCTCCTTGACCATCCGCTCGATGTCCTCCTTCGGCAGGGCGGACCCACCGGAGATGGTCATCGACTGCTCCTTGTTGGTGCCGCGGTCCTTGGCGGACACGTGCACGATGCCGTTGGCGTCGATGTCGAAGGTGACCTCGATCTGTGGCACGCCACGCGGGGCGGGAGCGATGCCGGACAGCTCGAAGTTGCCGAGCGGCTTGTTGGCCTTCGCGATCTCGCGCTCGCCCTGGTAGACCTGGATCTCCACCGACGGCTGGTTGTCCTCAGCGGTGCTGAAGACCTCCGAGCGCTTGGTCGGGATCGCGGTGTTGCGCTCGATGAGCTTGGTGAACAGCCCACCCTTGGTCTCGATGCCGAGGGACAGCGGCGTCACGTCGATGAGCAGGACGTCCTTGCGGTCGCCCTTCAGCACACCGGCCTGCAGCGCCGCGCCGACCGCGACGACCTCGTCGGGGTTGACGGTCTTGTTCGGCTCCTTGCCGCCGGTCAGGTCCTTCACGACGCTGGCCACGGCCGGCATACGCGTCGAACCACCCACGAGGACAACGTGGTTGATGTCGGAGATGGAGACCCCGGCGTCCTTGATGACGTTGTTGAACGGCGCCTTGGTGCGCTCCAGCAGGTCCTTGGTCATCTGCTCGAACTGCGCGCGGGTGATGGTCTCGTCCAGGTGGATGGGGCCGTTCTCGCCCATGCTCAGGTACTGCAGCGAGACGTTGGTGCTGGTCGAGGAGGAGAGCTCCTTCTTGGCCTGCTCCGCCGCGTCACGCAGCCGCTGCATGGCGATCTTGTCCTTGGCCAGGTCGACACCGGTGGTGTTCTTCACCGTGGTGAGCAGGTGCTCGACGATGCGCTGGTCCCAGTCGTCGCCACCGAGCTTGTTGTCACCGCTGGTCGCCCGGACCTGGATGGTGGAGAAGCCGTCCTCGGGGTCCTTGCCGACCTCCAGGAGGGACACGTCGAACGTGCCGCCACCGAGGTCGAAGACCAGGATGAGCTCGTCCTCCTTGCCCTTGTCCAGGCCGTAGGCGAGCGCGGCGGCGGTCGGCTCGTTGACGATGCGCAGCACGTTGAGGCCCGCGATCTCACCGGCCTCCTTGGTGGCCTGACGCTCGGCGTCGTCGAAGTACGCCGGCACGGTGATGACCGCGTCGGTGACGTCCTCGCCCAGGTAGGACTCCGCGTCCCGCTTCAGCTTCTGCAGGATGCGCGCGGAGATCTCCTGCGGCGTGTAGGTCTTGCCGTCGATCTCGGTGGACCAGTCGGTCCCCATGTGGCGCTTGACCGACCGGATGGTCCGGTCGACGTTGGTGACGGCCTGGCGCTTGGCGATCTCGCCGACCAGCACGTCGCCGTTCTTGGCGAACGCGACGACGGACGGCGTCGTACGCCCGCCCTCGGCGTTCGCGATGATCTCCGGGTCGTTGCCCTCCAGGACGGCGACCGCGGAGTTGGTGGTGCCCAGGTCGATACCTACCGCACGTGCCATGTTCGGTGCTCCTTGTTGCTCGGTGCGACCGGCTCTTCCCGCGGTCGCGGTTTCGTCTGATGCGCCGGGTGCCCGGCGAGCGCTCAGCCCACCGGCTCCGGTGGGTTGACTGCCTCTGACTCAACTCCGCGGTGGCCCCTCTTGTCAACTCGGGGCTGCGTTAAGTTGCGTCTACTTGACTCAACCCTTCGGAGCGGCGTGATGTTCCCGCTGCAGGGCCCGTTCTGACGGGTGTTCCAGATGTCGGTTTCGGGGGGGGGGGGGTCGGTGGGTCCGCGGACCGTCTGAAACCGACATCTCGCCCGACAGCGATCAGCCGGCGGTCGAGGTCCCCGATGCGAGGTAGCCCGTGATGCCGTCGACGAGCCGGTCGACGTCGTTCTCGTCGTTGTACGGCGCCACCCCGATCCGCAGGCCGCCGGCGGCGCCGAGCCCGAGGTGGTGCGAGGCCTCCCACGCATAGAACGAACCCGCCGGCGCACTCACGCCGAGTCCGGCCAGGTGGGTGCTGATCGACGCGCACTCGTGGCCGTCGAACGTGACGAGGAGCGTCGGTGTACGCCGTGCGGCGCGGGAGTGGATCGCGACGCCGGGCAGCTCGCTCAACGCGCTCTCGAGGATGCCCCGCAGGCGGTCCTCGTGCAGCTCCATCGCGTGGGTGCTGCGCGCCAGCGCCTCGCGTCGGCTGCCCTCACCGGGCACCGCACCGGCGATGAAGTCGACCGCGGCCGTCGTGCCCGCCATCAACTCGTACGGCAGCGTGCCCAGCTCGAACCGCTCGGGCACTCGGTCCGCCGAGGGCAGCAGCTTGTCCGGCAGCAGCCCCGCCAGCAGGTCGGCCCGGCCGGTCAGCGCGCCGCAGTGCGGGCCGAAGAACTTGTACGGCGAGCACGCGAAGAAGTCCGCGCCCAGGGCCTCGACGTCCACGAACGAGTGCGCGGCGTAGTGCACCCCGTCGACGAACAGCAGCGCTCCTGCAGCGTGCACCAGGGCGGCGATCGCGGGGATGTCCGGCATCGTCCCGATCAGGTTCGACGCGGCTGTCACTGCTACCAGCCGGGTACGCGAGGTGAGCAGCGCACCGATGGTGTCGGGTTCGAGCTCCCCTGTGAGAGCGTCGAACCCGGCCCAACGCACCGTCACTCCCGCGGCGCCGGCCGCGAGGACCCACGGGCGGATGTTGGCATCGTGGTCCAAGCGGCTGACGACGATCTCGTCACCGGGCGACCAGGTGGCCGCCAGGGTGCGGGCCATCTCGAACGTCAGGGCGGTCATGCTGCGCCCGAAGATGACGGTGTCGCCCGGCACCCCCATCAGGTCACCCAACGCGGCGCGGCACTCCTGCACCACCCGGTCGGCCCGGCGCTCGGGGCCGGTGTTCGTGCCGCGGTTGGAGATGTCGCTGAGCATGGTCCCGGCGACGGCGCGGCCGACCACGTCCGGTGTCTGCGATCCGCCGGGCCCGTCGAAGTGCGCGGTGCCCTCTCGCAGCGACGGGAAGTGCGCGCGCAGGGCGGAGAGGTCGAGGTCTGTCGTCGTGGTCGTCACATCGCCACGCTAGCGAGCCACCTCCCCGCGCTGCCCGCGCCGGGCGGTCACTGACGCGTCGCGCGTTCGATGAGCTTGGTGAACTGCTTGATGTCGGAGTCGGTCAACCGGGTGACCGCGTACTCCGTGGGCCAGACGTTGCCGTCGTCGAGGGTCGCGACGTCGCTGAACCCGACCGTCGCGTACCGCGCGCCGAACTTCTCGGCCGGCTTGAAGAAGCAGATCACCTTGCCGTCCCGCGCGTACGCCGGCATGCCGTACCAGGTCTTGGAGTCCAGGTCGGGGGCCACGTCGGCGATGATCGCGTGGATTCGTTCGGCGAGCGACCGGTCGTCCGGGCCCATCTCGGCGATCTTGTCCAGGCAGGCCTGTGCCTCCTCCGCCTTCTTCTTGCCACCGCGCCCGCTGGATCGCAGCTCTTCGGCGCGCTCCTTCATGGCCGCGCGCTCGGCGGCGGTGAACCCGGACGCAGCCCCCTCGGTCGAGTCGGTCTTCTTCGTCGCTGCGGTCGTGTCGGCCATGCCGGCTCTCCTCGAATGTCGTTGTGATGGTGACGAACACGCTACTCAGCATCGATGACGCTGCTTCTCGATTCCTGACCGATTCGACATCCCGCCCGACGCGGGTCGACGGTGGCGAGCCCGGCAGCAGCGCGAGCGCCCGGCGCGAGGAAGGAGTCGGCGATCGCGTCGAACGGAGACGATCGTGGGCACCGTTCCTCCCGCGGTTGACGGCAGCGGCTACTTTCGACACATGTCGAGCACCGCCGGGACCGACCCAGGGGATCTGGAAGAGATCGACGAGATCGTGCGCGTCTACTTCGACGCGTTCACCTCGGGCCCGGACGTGGTGGCCCGCCTCGCACGGATGCGAGCCCTGTTGCTGCCCGAAGCGGTCATCGTGCGGACGTGCGGCATGACACCGGCCGTCTACGACGTCGAGGGCTTCATCGCTCCGCGACGCGAACTGCTGACGAGCGGCGCGTTGGTGGACTTCCGGGAATGGGAGGTGTCCGGCCGCACCGAGATCTTCGGTGACATCGCGCAGCGGTGGAGCACCTACGCCAAGGCCGGTGTGCAGGAGGGTGTTCCGTTCACCGGTCGTGGAGCGAAGACGCTGCAGTTCGTGCGGACACCGGACGGTTGGCGGATCAGCGCGGCCGCGTGGGACGACGAGCGAGACGGGCTTCGGCTCGACGAGGAGAAGTGACCGTGGATGCGAAGGTGACACTCGCACCGACCTCCGTGCGCTTCGACCCCGCTGTCATGACGGACCTGCGGAACCGGCTCGATCGCACCCGACGAGGCCCCGTGTCCGACGAGGACTGGGCCCGCGGCGTTCCCGGCACGTGGCTGGACGGCCTCCTCACCGAATGGCGCGACCTGGACGTGACCGCGCTGCAGGAGCGCCTCGCGCAGGTGCGTCACCTGCGCGCCGACATCGACGGTCGCGGCGTGCACGTGGTCATCGCGGAAGGTCGTGGACCGGACCCGTTGCCGTTGCTGCTGTGCAACGGATGGCCCAGCTCGTTCCTGGAGTACCTCGAGGTCCTCCCCCTGCTGACCGACCCGGGCGCGCACGGCGGCGACCCGGCAGACGCGTTCACGGTCGTCGCGCCCGCCCTGCCCGGTTTCGGTCTCTCCGACCCGCCGCCACCGGGCGGATCGGGTCAGGCGCAGACCGCGCAGCTGTGGCACGACCTGATGAGCTCGGGTCTCGGGCACCGCCGGTACGTCGCGCACGGCAGCGACCTCGGCGCCGGGGTCGTCATGCAGCTGGCACGTGCGCACCCGGACGCGGTCGCCGGCATCCACCTGGCGACACCGGGCCTGCCCCTTGCGGCGAAACCGTGGACGGAGGCCGAGGCGGACTATGCGCGCGCCGTGGAGTCGTGGACGGCCGCCGAAGGCAGCTACGCCCACCAGCACGCCACCAAGCCGAACACCGTCGCGGCCGCGCTGCAGGACTCACCGGCGGGCCTGGCCGCGTGGATCGCGGAGAAGATCGTGGCGTGGAGCCCGCAGACGAACGCCGGCGACACGACCTTCCCACGAGACCTTCTGCTCGCGACCCCGACCCTCTACTGGGCGACCGGCAGCATCGGCTCCTCGATGCTGCCCTACTGGAACTACATGCACGGCGGCCGCGTAATGCCCGACCCGGAGCAGCGGCCCGCGGTTCCGACGGCCGTGACCAACTTCGGCGGCGAGCGCCTCCCGTTGCCGCCTGCGCCGAGGGACCTCGCGGAGAGATACGTCGAGGTGTCCGACTGGCGCGAGTACGAGAGCGGTGGACACTTCCCCGCGGCCTGCGAACCACAGCTCTTCGCCGAGACCCTGCGCTCGGTGTTCCGCCCGGCGCGCACAGTCGCCACGCCGTCCTGAGTTTCGCCGAAGCTCGCACGTCGGCAGGGCGATGGGCGAGAGTGGTCGGCAGGGACACCCCTCCCACGAACTCACCCACCCACTCCAGGAGCACTCATGGCCATCGTCTCGTCCGACGGATTCGCCCACGTCCGACTGACCGTCACCGACATCGCACGCTCGAAGGCCTTCTACACGCAGGTCTTCGGCTGGCCGATCGCCGCGGACCAGTCGGACCGGGTGGACGAGCCGGGTGTGCGCGAGTCCCCCGAGCAGATCTACGGCGGGACCATCTTCTCGACCCCCTCGGGTGCGCTTCTCGGCCTGCGTCCGGTCGCCGCCGTGGGCGACACCTTCGACTCCGACCGCACCGGGCTGGACCACGTCAGCTTCATGGTCGCCTCGCGGGCCGACCTCGACTCGGCACGGGACGCCCTGGACGCGTTGGGAGCACCCCACGGCGAGGTCAACGAGCTCACCGATTTCGGCTTGGCGATCCTGTCCTTCTCCGATCCCGACGGCATGCACCTGGAGCTGACGGCGAAACTCTGAGTTTCGGACCCGGCGACGGCGTCAGTCGGCGTCGTCGCCGGCGAGGAACTCGCGTCGTACGTTCTCGCTGACCTGCTGATCGACGGTGACCGTCCGCACGCCGATGCGCACGGTCTCCACCGGTCGGCTCTGCATGATCACCACCGGCACCTCCTCGTGCAGCACGAGGACCCGAGGCGTGTCCGCGAGCGGGTGGACACCCAGACTCCCGTCCGCGCCACCGTCGGCCTCCGCGCCGCGCTCGGTCGCCGGCTCGTGCTCGACGACCAACTCCTCGCGACGAACGGCGACCGTGATCGTGCGCTCCTCGGTCACGACACGGGTGGTGATCCGCGTCCTGCCGGACACGCGTACGCGCGTTCCGACCACGAGGCGCTCCTCCAGGCACGTGGTCTCCACGGGTGCGACGTCGTCCTCGGGCGGAGCCGGGGGGCCCGGCAGCCGGGCGCGCTTCACACCGTCGAGGGGCGGCTTGTCCTCGCCGACCGAATCCGTCTGACCGGCATCAGGTCTCACATCTCCCGCGCGGGCGAACAGATCCAATTCGTCCGCATCATCCAGATCGTCGTACTCCACTCCGTAGTGGTCGTAGAGGCGACGCTCCTGATCGACGTCCAGGTGTTCGCCGGGCGCGAGTCTGGGCGCGCGTGAGATCTGGTCGTGGGTGTAGGGAAAGGCGATCTCGCCGTCGTCGACCCACGCCTCGTGCAGCGGCACGAACTGCGCGCCCGACCCCGACGCGGTCGCGACCGAGACCCAGGTCGGCGTACCGGTGCGGTCGTCGAGGTAGACCTCGCCGACCTCACCGACGACGTGGCCGTCCCGATCGACGGCATCCCTGCCGCCCCATGTCTGCACGTCATCGTCAGTGATCATCGGCCGCCGGTCCTCTACAACACTCACGCGAGCCGCCTTGCCGACGACCCGTATTCACCTCATCCGTCACACCGTCAACACGCGGTGCGACGGTCTCCTAAATATGATGCGCGCAAGGTGCCGTCGGGGTCCTTCGAATACTTATCTTCGAAAGATGCCTGCCAACGAAGACGGAGTGACCCGCCGCGGCGCGCTGGCCTTGGCCGGTGCCGGTGCGCTCACCGCAGCCGGTACGCCGGCCGCACTCGCCGCCAGCACGACGCTGCGCGGGCGCGAGGCCCCGAAGGTCGCGGACCCGGGGATCTGGCACGGCGACCTCTGGTATCCGTACGTCGCCAACGGCACGGTCTTCACCCGGAGCGTCTCCGCCATGCCGCTGGCGACGAACTCCGCGGCGATGGCAGCGCGGATGCCGAACCTGACCCAGAACTCCTACGGCGTGGTCACCTCGCTCAACACCACGTCGTACAACATCCCGACCTACGTCGTGGACTCGACGATCGCCGGGTGCCCGTTCACCACGATGACCGCCAGCAACGCCTCCGCCGGGAGCACCTTGGCGGCCCATGTGAACGGCCGGATCCCGTTGCCGCCGTATGCGACTCCGGCAGGTGGCGGCGACAGCTCGATGGCCGTCTACGACCGCGGCACCGGCATTATGCGCGAGTACTTCCTGTGCCGCAAGCAGTCCGACGGCACCTGGACGGCGGCGACGGGCGGTTACTACGTCGCCGCGCCGCGCTTCACCAACCTGCCCACCGCCAACTACTCGATGGAGCTGACCGAGGGTTCGTCGGCGGTCGTGGCGATGCTCAACCCGCTGATGCAGGTCGGGATCAGCGAGGCTCGCAACGGCGTGATCGGCCACGCGCTCGACTTCACGATCACGAACGCGCGCAGCGGCGTGGTCTCGTGGCCGGCCAAACAGTCCGACGGCACCGACTCCAACGTGGACACGCCCGCCGAGGGCCAGTGGTTCCGGTTCCCGCCGACCCTCGACCTGGACACGCTCGGCCTCCGGCCGTTCACGCTCCTGCTGGCACGGGCCGCTCAGAAGTACGGCGGGATGGCGGGCGACAAGAACCTGTTCTGCCACGCGTTCAACGTGGAGCACCCGGCCACGGAGATCCAACGCACCGGCAGCAACCCCTGGGCGACCGACATCCTGGCCAAGTACGGCTCCCTCGACGTCAACGACTTCCCGTGGGCGCACACCCAGTGGGCGCCGGTCGGGTGGGGCAAGCCCGCCTGAGCGGCTCGAGCCTCACCCCTCGGTCTGCCAGCCGGGGTGTTCGCGCCCCAGCACCACCCGCAGGTCGCGCCAGCCGGCCGCATCCGCAGTACGCAGCGGGAGGAGTCCCGCGGGCCGCCCGCCCGCGAGGCGGTAGCCCCACTGGAAGCCGCCGAGCGGTTGCAGGCGGCGCGTGCGGCTGACGTCGGGCAGTTGCACCAGGAACGTGTCGGCACTCCAGGTCACGTCCCGATCGCCGGGGTTGGCGGGGGCGTCCATAAACGTCGGCAGGTAACCGAAAGCGCAGAACGGCGCCATCCAGTCGACCGCATCGACCGCCCGGTGGATCTCGCCACGCTCGAGCCGCTGGGTCACCAGCTGCACCCACCCGAAGACCCCCGCCGGCCCGACGGCGTCCAGGTGAACCGATGCCGTGACGACCGGGAAACCCTGCAATGCAAGAGGTTCCACGTCGGGCAACAGGCGAGTGTGGCCGGACGCGACGGGATCCTGGTTGCGGTGGACGCCGACCTCGATCGACCCCTCCAGGCCGTGCGAAGTGAACGGCACGGTCAGTCGGGCGCCGGTGACCTCGTAGTCGCTCACGGGCTCAGCGTAGGCAGTGGCGTTGCCGGCCCGTTATCGGAAAGGAACGCCGTCGAAACACGCTGCCGCCATAGTCTCGTAGGTCTCACTTCACGCCCGACCCAGAGGTTGCCGCAGCGGAAAGAGGAACCGATGTCGATACGGACGACGCAGAAGACGGTGGACCCGGTCGACGAGGTGCTGCCCGCGCCGCGCCTGATCGTGCTCGGCCTGCAGCACCTGTTCATCATGTACGCCGGCGCGGTCGCCGTGCCGATCATCGTCGGCGCCGCCCTGGGGCTCGGCAAGACCGACATCGCGATCCTGATCAATGCCGACCTTCTGGTGTCCGGCATCGCGACGATCATCCAGTCCGTCGGCATCTCCAAGATCCTCGGTGTCCGACTGCCGGTGGTGGCCGGAGCGACGTTCACCGTGCTGAACCCGATGATCATCATCGCCACCCAGTACGGCACCAAACCCGGCGCGGACGGTCACATCAAGGGCCTGCAGGTCGTGTACGGCGCGATGCTCGTCGCCGGCGTCTTCGCGCTGATCATCGCCAAGCCGTTCTCGATGCTGGTGCGCTTCTTCCCGCCGCTCGTGACGGGCACCGTGATCGCCGTCATCGGTCTGTCGCTGATCGGCGCGGACGCCTCGCTGATCACCGGCAAGAACCCGACGACGCTGCCGTTCGGCGGTAACGGGGCCGGCATCACCGTCACCGACAAGGCCGAGGGCTTCACGGCCACGACCAAGGCGGGGTCCCAGGTCGTCGTACAGAACGGTGACTACGGCAAGGTCTCCCACATCCTGCTGGCCGGTCTCGTGGTGCTCGTGATCGTGCTCATCTCTCGCTTCTTCAAGGGCTTCATCGGCCAGATCGCCGTGCTGCTCGGCGTCATCGTCGGCACGCTGGTCGCGTGGCCGATGGGCCTGCTCGACTTCTCCAGCGTCGGATCCGCCGACTGGGCAGGGGTGTCCGAACCGTTCCACTTCGGGCCGCCGCAGTTCGCCGCGGCCGCGATCGTGTCGATGTGCATCGTGATGCTGGTGACCTACACCGAGTCCACCGCCGACATGCTGGCGGTGTCGGAGATGGTCGACCGGCCGCTGTCCACCAACGACGTGGCGCGCGGCCTCGCGACCGACGGGTTGTCCGCTGTGCTGGCGGGGTTCATGAACTCCTTCCCGGACACGGCGTACGCCGAGAACGTCGGCCTGGTGGAGATCACGAAGATCAAGAGCCGCTGGGTGGTCGCGGTCTGCGGCGGGTTCCTTGTGCTCCTCGGCCTGATCCCCAAGATGGGCGAGCTGGTCGCGGCACTGCCCGGGCCGGTCATCGGCGGCGCCGGCACGGTGATGTTCGCGATGGTCACCGCGGTCGGCATCCGCACGCTGGCGAAGGTGTCGTTCGTGGACAACCAGAACCTGCTGATCATCGCGGTGTCGTTGTCGATCGGACTGCTGCCGGTCATCGCACCGGACTTCTACCGCAACTTCCCCGACGGTTTCCAGACCATCTTCGGCTCGGCCATCACCTCCACGGTGATCGTGGTCTTCGTGCTCAACCTGATCTTCAACGAGTTCGGCGCGGGCGGGAAGGGACGCGAGAACGACCTGACCGGTGCCGCGGTCGACGCCGGCGCCATCAGCAACCAACCGGAGGACGGCGAGCCGTTGCGGCCCTTCGACGAGGACGACGGCGTACGCCGCTGAGCTCTCGATTGTCAGCGGATCCGTGGTGCCGGCATCAGGAATCCGCTGACAACCGGGCGTCGCGACGCTGCCACCGCACCCAACCGAGCAGCACCGCGGTGCACAGCACGAATCCGAACCCGAAGTCCTCGATCGGGATGCCCGGTGGGCACCGGATCCCGAGGTTCTGCGAATCGTCGTACGCGACAACGGGTCTCGACCCGCGGGTGAGCAGTCCGTCGACGAGCACCTGGAATCCGAGCACGATCGCCATGCTCACCCAGTAGCGCACCGACCGGAAGAGTCCGGTGCGCAACCACGCCAGCTCCAGCACCACCACGACCACCAGGCCGAGCACGACGGAGACGGTGTACTCAGGCATCGTGACCAGCGTCCACTCGCTCGGCCGGCTGCGCACCGCGGCCACGCAGGAGGCGCCCGCAGATGCCCACCGCCTCGAAGGTCAGCAGGGCGCACAGCGGCACCACCAGGAAGAAGAGCACCTCCTCCAACGGCAGCGACCCGAGGTGTACGCCGACCAGGTAGCGCGCGCCGTACGTCCACCAGCCGCGCGCCACTCCGATCAGGTCCCACCCGATGAAGATCAGTGCCGGCGGCACGATCGCGAGCGCCGCCCGCGTCGGCCGGCGCCACACCCGGGCACCGATCACGAACTCCAACGGCAGGGTGAGGACGACGCAACCCAGCAGGATCAGCAGGTAGGTGAGGTGTCGCACCGGGCCAGCCTCTCAGGGCCACCGCGAGTGTCCGCGGTCTCGTCCACCCGTCCGCGCGCATCTGCGGACACTCCGGCTCCCACTCCCGGGTCAGCGCAGCAACGCGACCGGTGTCACCAGCAGCCGCGCCGCCAGCCCGGCCTTGCGCCAGGTCGGGAGCCGCACGCGGGAGGAGAACACGTCGTAGTCGGCGTCCTCGATGAGGTCCAGGATGCGCGCGTAGAGCCGTCGCGCGATCACCACGCAGCGAGCGGACGCCGGCGGCAGGTAGCGCATCCCGGTGTCGGCATGCGCGTAGAGCGCGCGGGTGCGCTGGATCTCGAAGCGCATCAAGGCCTTCCATTCATCTGTGGCGCTCCGCTGGTCGGGGTCGACGCCGAAGCGATCCAGGTCCTCCAGCGGCAGGTAGTGCCGGTCGCGGTCGAGGTCCTCGTCGACGTCGCGCAGGAAGTTGGTGAGCTGGAAGGCCAGGCCCAGGTCGCGCGCCGGCGCGTACGCGCGCGGATCGGTGGGCTCGAGCACCGGCAGCATCATCTCGCCGATGACCGCGGCGGAGCCCTCCATGTAGCCCAGCAGGTCGTCGTACGTCGGGTACGACGTGACCGTCAGGTCGCTCGCCATCGCCCCGAAGAACCGTTCGAAGCACTCCTGGGGGATGTCGCGGCGTTCGGCGGTGTCGGCGACCGCGCTCAGCACCGGGTCGTCGCCGATCCCGGCCCGGTGAGCCCTGAACGAGGCGGCGAAGTCGGCGAGCCGGGTGCCGGTGTCGGCGCGGTGCTCACCGTCGGTGGCGTGGGGCGCGTCCACGATGTCGTCGGCGAGGCGACACAGCGCGTAGACCGAGTAGACGTCGCGGCGCTGAGCTGCGGGCAGGGTGCGGGCACCCCAGTAGTAGGTCGTGCCGTAGTCGCGGGTCAGCACCGCGCTGCGGGCATATCCCTCCTGCAGGACAGCAGGGTCGGCGCTCATCTCGACTCCTCACTCAACTGTGCCAGGGCACGTTGCGCAGCCAGCTTGCCGCTGACCAGGACCATGGGCACCCCCACGCCGGGCGTCGTGCCCGCACCGGCGAAGACCAGGCCGGGCGCGTCGCGCGCGACGTTGGTCGGACGGAAGGGCCCGGACTGGAAGAAGGTGTGCGCGAGCGCGAACGGAGTGCCGGCGGTCAGACCCTGGTCGGCCCAGTCGCCCGGGGTGACCAGCTGTTCACTCACGATGTCGGTCGGATATCCGCTCGTGGCGAGGAACTTCGTGAGTCGCTCCTTCATGGGCTCGCGCATCCGGTCCCAGTCCAGCGAGCCACCCAGGTGCGGCGCGGGCTCGAGCACGTACATCGTCGCGCCTCCCGGCCGGGCACGGGACGGGTCGGTCACCGACGGCACCGACACCAGTCGGGAGGGGTCGCGCATCAGCACGCGCTCGTCGAGCAGCTCATCGAAGGAGTGCGCCCACTCGTGCCCGAAGTGGATGTTGTGATGGCGCACGTCGTCCGGCGCAGGGTCGGCGGTGCCGAGGTGCCATACGACGGCCGAGGGTGAGTACCGCGGACGGCGCAACGGCAGCGGACGGCGTACCCCCGGCAGCAGCACGTCGTACATCGTGGGCAGGTCGCCGGTCGCGATGACCACGTCGGCGGCCACCACCTCGTCACCTGCGACGACGCCGCTGACAGCACCGGACGGCGTACGCCGCAGCCCCGTCACCTCCTGCCGCAGCCGGATCTGCACGCCGGCCGCCTCGGCGGCGCGGGCCAGCGCGCGGGGCACGGCGTGGATCCCGCCCTCGGGGAAGAAGACCCCGCGGACACTGTCCATGTAGGTGATGACCGCGAAGATGCCCATGGCCTGCTGCGGCGAGACGCCGGCGTAGAGCGCCTGGAAGGTGAAGAGCCGGTGCAGCCGCTCGTCGTCGAAACGGCTGCGGATCAGCGGATCGAGGTGGCGTAGCCCGCCCATCCGCAGCAGCTTCACCGCCGGCCCGGGAGGATCGGCGATCTGCCAGGGCCGGTCGAAGTTGCGGTCGATGAAGCGCGGCATCTCCAACTCGTAGAGCTCGCGCAACCACACCACGAACTTCTCGTAGGCCGCCGCGTCGTGCGCGCCGCACGCGGCGCGGATCTGGTCCGTCATCGCCGCGTGGTCGGCGAGCACGTCGAGGGTCGAACCGTCCGAGAAGCGAGCGCGGTACGCCGGGTCGAGCTGCCGCAGGGTCAACTCGTCGGCCAGGCTCGTCCCGGCGGCCCGCAACGCGTCGTCGATGAGGTCCGGCATCGTGAGCACCGTCGGCCCGAGGTCGAAGGTGTAGCCCTCGTCGTGCCGGACTGCGGCGAGGCCGCCGACGCAGCCGCCGCGCTCCAGCACCACCACCTCGTGGCCGCTGCGGGCCAGGTGGCACGCCGCCGACAGTCCCGCGAGCCCCGCTCCGACCACCACCACCCTGCCGGTCATGAGCGCACCGCACGAGTGTCGGCGTCGTGAGTGGACCGGGCCCACGCGTCGTGCCGCACGGCGCGAACGGTCCACGGAACGCTCGCGATCCACGCTGACACGAGCAGAATGCGCAACCTTTCGACCAGTCCCATGTCGACGTTCGCGAGCAGCAGGGCCAGGTCGGCGAGGCCGCACAGCCCGATGCCGGCGGCCAGGACGATGTGCACGCGCATCCATCCGGGGTGTGCGGGGTGGCTCGCCCGTGCGCAGCACGCGGCGCCGATGCCGGCCGCCGCGAATCCGGCCAGTCCACTCAGCGTGTGCCCCACGATCAGCTGGTGCAGCAGGCCGGGCACGCTGTGGTCGCCCAGGTCGCAGGTCGCGCCCGTCCCGGACGCACAGTCCATCGACGTGCTGCCGTCGAGCAGGGATCCGGCCCCGACCACGGCGACCATGACGCACGCCCAGCGCACCGCCGTACGGACGTGACGGTCCGGCCAGCACAGCCAGGCGATCACCAGCAGGGCGAGGCCGGCGAGCACGTCGGACGCGCGGTACCACTCGGCGTACGGAGCGCCGGGGAGTTCGAGCTGGCTGACGAAGTCGGCATGTTGCCCCCGGCGCACGACGTAGGACAGCAGAAACGAGCTGTAGAGGACGGCCGCGACCAGTGCGAGCGGCCAGGCGACCGTCCTGCGGGTCATGCCGCCACCAGTTCCAGCTGCTGCGGACCGGCCGGACTCAACGTGACGCCTGCTCGCATCGCCCCGTCCCCGTCGTGGAAGAGCAGGCGGCGATCGGCGAGCACCCGCAGCACCACGTGCAGCAGGAGCGTCGCGTAGTGCCGCCCGAGGCACGTGCGGGGGCCGGCGGCGAACGGCAGATAGCCCCAGGCGGGCACCTTGTCGGCGAAGCGGTCCGGGTCGAACTCCTGCGGCCGCTCCCACAGCGAGGGGTCGCGATGGGTGAGGAACGGGCTGTACATCACCAGACTGCGCGCGGGGATGGTGCGGCCCTCGAACTCGGCCGGGCGGCGAGTGACCCGGCTGCCCAGCCACCCTGCCGGGTAGAGCCGCAGCACCTCTCTCACGACGTGTCCGTGCCGCTCGGGTGCGAGGTGGGTGGGATCCAGCGCCACGTGTCGCAGCAGCCAGGCCAGCGTGTGCGCCGTAGTGTCGTACCCGGCACCGAGCGCGACCCGCATCTCCGGCACGCCGCCGTGGGCCGCGAACACCTCTGCCAGCGAACCACTTCGGGGATCACGCAGACGTTCGGCCAGCACGGCGTTCATCCGCCGGAAGCGCAGCGGCCGCGGCAGGAACGGCTGCGGCAGCGGCCTGCTCATCGGGTCCAGGAAGTCGTCGAGCACCGGGTGGGTGCCGCCGGTGCCGAGGAAGGTGCGCGACAGGACGGCGCGCACCAGCCGTGAGGACCACGCGACGGCGTCGAAGCGGCCGGCCGGCAGCAGCGTGCGGACGACCTGCTCCATCTGCTCGCTGAGGGAGGCCACCGCGGTCCGGGAGAACCCCGGGTTGAGCGCGGCGCGGCGGTCGGCGTGCTCGGGGAAGTCGGTCTGCACGATGCCGTCACTGAGGTACGGCGACAGGCGGCTCATGCCGCCGCGGCTGCGGAACGTGTCGAGGTCGCCCAGCACCAACCTGTTCCACGCGGGGCTGAACCCGACGTACGCCGTGCGCCACAGCCGCAGTCGGAAGACCGGCCCCAGCGCGGCACCCTCCTGCATCAGGGCCAGCGGGTCGGTGCCCCACCGGCCCAGGTGCCCTGCGACCGGCTCGGTGCGCGGCTGAGGGAAGGTGCTCACGGGTAGGTCCGGCCCTTCCAGTGCTTGGTGCGCCGCACCGCGACCGCGGCGACGGGGATCGCGTAGAGCGGGGTCAGCGGCATGGTGAGCGACTGCCACCACTCACGTCTGCCGGTGGTGGCCTCGACGACGAGGCGCTCCGCGACGGCCAGCGCCCATGGGATCGCCCAGGCCGGCTGACGGCGGATCAGGAACGGCGGCACCGTGTAGGCGAGCAGGTGCCAGGCGGTGTAGACCACGAGCAGCGGCCTGTTGCCCATCACGGCGAGCAGGCCCTTGCCGAGGCCGGCGACGAGTTCGTCGAAGCCCTCGTACATCCGGGTGCTGATCAGGTCTCCGCCGAGCGCGAGGCCGAGGCGGTGTCCGGTGCGTCGGGTGTGCCGGGCCATCGCGAGGTCCTCGACGATCTCGGTGCGGACGGCCGCGAAACCCCCGAGAGCGTCGTAAGAGGCACGCGGGAACGCCATGATCGAGCCGTTGGCAGCGGCCGCGCCCTTGGCCCTCGGCTGCTCCAGCAGCTGGAAGGGCAGGCCGGTCAGCAGCAGGTCGTCGATCAGCGGCATCGTGACGTGCTCGGCGAAGGTCTTCGTCACCTGACGCGGGAAGACCGACATCAGATCCGCACGCTGGGCGTGCAGCTGACCCAGCACCGCGTCGATGGCTCCGTCCCCCAGCGAGATGTCCGCGTCGCAGAAGACGAGCACGTCGCCGAGCGCGGCCTCCGCGCCTTGCGAGCACGCCCACGTCTTGCCGACCCAGCCGTCCGGCATCGGCCGCCCTTGGACCACCCGCACGTGCGGGTGCTCGGCGGCGACGTCGTGCAGCAGCTGCGTCGTACCGTCGGTCGAGCAGTCGTCGAGGAAGATGAGCTCCCGCACCTTCTGAGCGAGCATTCCCGGCAGCCGCGGCGGCAACCTGGCCATCTCGTCGCGCACCGGGACGATCAGCGACACATCGTCACCACCGCCCGTCGACGTCGCGGCGGCGTCGAGTACGGGGAACGATCTCGAGTTCGACAGTCCCACAGCGACCTTCACCGTGATGTACGCCGTGACCACCGCGAGCAGTGCCCTCAACGCTGCACCTTCTCTGCGAGCTGGCCGATCCGTTCGTCGAACGACCGGCGTCCGGACACCACCTGCCGGAATCCCGGCAGCGGCTCGCGCGGGTCGGCGGTCGCGATCAGCTCGTCCAACGCGGTCAGCTGGGCCGCCATCGTCGCCGCGAGATCGGCGCCCTGCACCGGCGCGCCCAGGTCGACGATTGCCTCGGGGTGCTGGTGCCCGCGGATGACGACCCGCAGCGAGACGGGCACGAGCGGCGCCGACGTGTGCTCGGCATACCAGCCGGCTCCGCGGTGCAGAGGGCGCATCGGGCCGGGTCCGAGCAGTTCGCCCTCGGGGAGGATGACGAGCGTGCGGCCCTCCCGCAGCGCGGTGAGACCGGCCCGAGGCTGATCGCTGGGCACCAGGCCGAGCGGTTTGAGGAACCCGAACGACGCGAGGTTCTCCGCGTCCATCACCAGGGTCGCGTCGTGGCGCTCCCCGCGCAGGACGGATGAGGCCACGAACGCGTCCCACCACGAGTGGTGGTTGCCGGCCCAGATGACGGGCGCCGGCGGCAGGGTGCCGCGGACGCTGACCGAGCGCAGGTTGGAGCGGACGAGGCGGTCGAAGCCCGCCAGCAGCATCCGCGCGGACAACGGCGCCGCGCTCGCGGGCAACCTCACCAGCGGACCGCGGCCGGCAACAGGCCCGGCGACGCGTTGGGCCAACGGTCGGGGCTGTCACCCAATCCCGCCAGCGCCTCGACCTGCTCGCGGCACCACGGCGAGACGATGCGTTCGCCGCTCGCCACCTGCGAGGCGAACCGCGTCCACGGCTCCCACTGCAGGTCTGCGACCTCGTCCGGGTCGAGATGGGGCCTGCTGCCCAGGGCGTGGGCGACGAGGACGGGGCACAGCTCGTTCTCGGCGATCGAGTGCATCGAGGCGTAGTACGAGAAGTCGGCCAGCACCAGCCGGGGCAGACCGATCGCCAACCCCAGCTCGCGGCGTACGCGCCGCATCACCGCCGCCCGCAGCGTCTCGCCGGGAGCCGGGTGACCGCAGACGGAGTTGGTCCAGACCCCGCCGAAGGTGCGCTTGTGCAGCGAACGCCGGGTGACCAGCAGGCGATCCCGGTCATCGAAGATGTAGCAGGAGAAGCCGAGGTGCAGCGGCGTGTCCGCGCCGTGCACGGTGTGCTTGTCATGCGAACCGATCGCGTTTCCGGCCGGGTCGACGAGCACCACCTGCTCGGTCTGCACGCCGGTGCCGGGCCGACGTCCGTCATCGTGCTGTCGGGCGTCCATCACTGCATCGTGCACTGCTCACGCCGCTCTCCAGAGAGTGTTCCGATTGGTTCTGCCGACGTTACCAACGCGCGTGTCCCATTCCGTCCGGCAACCTGTTCGTCCACGCGGCCCGCTCGTCGGACGAACCCTCCCTCGTGCTGTACCCATCGATCCGCGGTTCATTCCCCGAGGCGAAGCAGGTCGGGCTGCGGCATCATGCGGCGTGTGGTCATCGACATCGGTCAGGGTCTCGGGATCGACGAGGACACGCTGACGACGGTGGTGATCGACGCCCGCGTCGTACGACGGGAGCTGGTCGGGTCCAGCGACCCGGCAGACCGCGTCGTGGCGGCTCTCGCGATGGGCGACGTGCCGCTGGCCGCGTCCCTGCTGCACTCCATGGACGACGACCGTGGCTTCCGCGCCACCGCTCTGCGGGCCGAGCTCGCGCAGGCCCAGGGCAAGCACGCCGACGCCGTCCGTATCTACAGCGGGCTGTTACGCGACGACACGCTGAGCGACATCCGACGGGCGACGGCGTTGCAACACCTGGGCAAGGCACAGCTGAGGGCGGGTCACGTGCACGGCGCACGACGGAGTCTGCGCGCCGCCCTCGACCTGCGCCGGAGGATCGGTGCGCCCCCGGACCAGATCAGATCCTCGGAACTGGCACTGGCACAGGGAGCGACGCCGCGTGACGGGACGGGGCCGACCGTCGACGACGCCACCTGAATTCGTCCTCAGGGTCTTCTCAGGTTCGGGCGTTGAGTCTGGATGATGCGTGCCAGTGTCGGCGTTCGCCGGTCTCAGCGTCGAGAGCCGGCCCATGCCGTGTCCGCGTTCGTGCGTCTCGTGCCCACTCAAACGTTCCCGGAGGTCTTCGATGTCCGCTCCCACACGTTCGACAACACCCGGCTCCGCCACCCACCACCGAGTCTTCGCCGCCCTCGTCGGGGTGGTGGCAGTGGTCGTCCTCTTCCAGGGCGTCTGGGCGGGCATCTTCATCCGCGAGTCCAAGGAGAACAACAGCAGCTGGGTGCAGGTCCACGCCCGCGGCGCCGACCTCGCCATCCTCCTCGCGATCGTCGCGGTGGTCTGGGCGGTCCTCAGGTTGCGCGAGCGCAAGGATCTGCTCTTCGGCAGCATCGCGCTGGCCGTGGCGCTCGTCCTCGAGGCCTACCTCGGCGGCATCATCGGTGACAGCCCCGGTGTCCAAGCAGTGCACTTCCCGCTCGCCATGGTGCTCATGGGGCTGTGCGTCTGGCTTCCGGTGCGCGCGGCGCGTCACTGACGGGGAGGGCGTCCCGGCCGGTCAGGGTGCGGTGTTGCGGAACCACTCCTCGGCCGTGATCTCGTAGACGACCTCACCCTCCTCGGAGCCCGGCAGCGGGTCGTCCCAGACCCGTACGTCGGTCCGCACGTGCCGCATGCCGATGCGCCGCATGACGCCGCGCGAACCCGCGTTGACCGCCATCGTCTCGGCCCACACCCGCCGCAGCTCCACCGTCTCGAACGCGTGCCGCAGCAGCTCCGCCGCCCCCTCGCTCGCCAGTCCCTGACGCCAGTGGCGTCGTTCCAGACGCCACCCGATCTCCGCCTCGGCGAGGCGACCCGGCGAGCCGGGGGGCGAGTCACTGCGCCCGAGGTCCCACCACCCGAGGAACTCCCCCTCGTGGAACCCCACCCACCAGCCGACCCCCAGCTCGTCAGCAGCCGTGTCGGCGCAGCGGGGGCGCCAGAACTGCTCGATCTCGGCGGGCGTGCGTGCCCTCCCGATCAGGTAGCGCATGACTTCCGGGTCGGAGTCCAACCGGTGCAGCAGGGGTAGGTGCTCCGGCGTCATCGGATGCAGTTCGATCCGTGGGGTGTGCAGTACCGGGCGCGTCATGGGTCCGATCCTGGCCTGAGACAGGGCAGGATCGTGCATTCGTGCGGCACTTCGGCCGCGGGCGTCCGGTATCTTCACGAAGACCGGCCCACACCGGACCGGTGTCGGGAGGGCCCATGAGCACCAGCGAACCGGGGCACGGCGCCACTCGCCGGCCGCCCACGACCGGCCCTCGACCCGGTTACGAGCGCAGCGCCGACGAATCCTTCCGTAGACGACTGCGCGATGTCCTCGGCCCCCGCAGCATCGGCGTGATCCTCGCCGTGCTGCTGGTCCAGCTGCTCTTCATCGCGTCGTACGTGGGCGCCTTTCACAAACCGCAGCCGCACGCGATCGCCGTCGATGTGGTGTCGAGCAACGGTTGGCAGGGCTACGTCGCGAACAAGCTGAACGCCATCGACGGCAGACCGGTCGCCGCCTACGCCTCGAGCGATCGCGCGGAGTCGACCAAGGAGCTGCGCGAGGGTCGGCGGCAAGCGGTCTACCTCTTCAACCCGAACTCGAAGCAGGACACTCTGCTGGTCAACTCGGCCGAGGGATCCTCGATCACCGCCGCCGTCAACGCCATCTTCTCCCAGGTCGCCTCGAGCCAGAACCGCACGCTGAAGACCCAGGACGTGGTGCCGGTCCAGGCCGGCGACAGCCGCGGGCTCACCAGCTTCTATCTCGTGGTCGGCTGGATGGTGGGCGGCTACCTGCTGGCATCGTTCCTCGGCATCCGCCGCGGCACCCGGGCACGCAATTTCCGCCGGATGCTGTGGCGGCTGGTGGGTTGCGCGGCGTACGCAGTCGCCTCCGGCATCGGCGGCGCGCTCGTGGTCGGGCCGATCATCGGCGCTCTGAACGGGCACTTCTGGGCTGTCGCCGGTGTCGGCATGCTGGTCTCGCTGACCGCCTCGGTCTTCACGATGGGGATGGAGGCACTCTTCGGGATCATCGGGATCGGCATCTCGATCCTGCTCTTCGTGGTGCTCGGCAACCCCAGCGCCGGAGGCGCCTACGGCTACGAACTGCTGCCCACCCTGTGGCGGGTCGTCGGGCGCTGGCTGCCGAACGGCGCGGGTGTCGACTCCGTCCGCAGCATCGTCTACCTGGGCGGCGACTCCCTGGGGCTGCACCTGCTCGTGCTCGTCTGGTGGCTGTTGCTCGGACTGCTGACCTTCTTCCTGGTCAGCAACAACACCTACTGGGGCTTCCGGCGCGAGGACCCTTCCCCAGAGGACCCTGCTGCCGGACCGTCAAAGATCTGATTGACGGGAGACGCGTATGCGCTCGTCACCAGCCACTACGGCGAAGGCGGCACACGTCCGGCCACTGAACCGGTCGGCACGGTTACAACCGTTGACCGACAAGCACTGCTCATGCGTAACAACAGCGGGGGCGCCGAAATGGTCACTCCGACCAGCGAGCCCGCGCGCACCATCACCATCGCGGGACACCAGTCGTTGCTCACCGCAGACGACCTCGCCGCGGCCGCCCAGCACGTCGACGACGTCATGTTCCGGATGCTCGAACCATCCGAGTGCAAGCGCGCGATGGCGTTTCCCGCCAAGTACCGGATGCTGGGCACCCGCCCACAACGGGTCCGCCTCGCAGGCAACGCCGTCGCCCCACCCGCAGCGCGCGACCTCATCGCGACCGCTGTCGAAGAGCTCGGCGGCGCCGCATGAACCCCCTGATGCGAGGCAACTTTCCACGAGGCGGAAGCGACCACAGCCTGACCCACGCATCAGCGTCACGACGATGCCGCGTGGGCGATCGACGCCAACGAATATGCAGCACAAGGTCCGACTGCGCTGCATTCTGGTTTTCTGGCCACACGAACACGAAGAGCACCTGGCCAGGTTCGATCCGAGGTACTGACTCCCAGGGGCACTTCACCTTCAGTAGTCGGATCAGGAGTCACTGGAACGGCTTTCGCGATCCCATCACCATCGAACACGACTCTTTTGGCAACACCGTCGCCATCATTCGCGACTGCAACTGTGAAGACGCGGCGATCCATGGTGACGTCAGCGAAGGTCACCACCTCGACTCGATTCTTGAAGGGAATCTGGGGCATCGAGTGGGAGCCGAGACCGAAGTCCGCCTCGCTTCGGTCGCGCCAGCGGAAAAGCCACGTCACCCCCAGCGCACTGAGTGACACTCCCGCGGCTACCCATGACGACACAGTCCCCGCATCCACGGACGCACCCTACTTGCGGGGCACAGAGAGAACTTGAGCTCGCAGGAGAGCACCGCGTGATGACGGCCGACCAGCCCGCACCACCAACACGCCGCCCCTACGCCGACGCCGCACCCACCTACTGGCGCAACGGGTGGCGCGGCATCCTCCCCGTCCCCGCACGCACCAAGCAGATCCGGGTCACCGGGTACACCGGCAACCACGGCGCCTGGCCCCAGCTACCCCGACGTCCAAACGTGGGTCGACGGCCCCGAAGGCGACGGCGACCTTGCCCTCCGCCTCCCCCCGAACGTCATCGGCATCGACGTCGACACATACGACGCCAAACCCGGCGGCCTCGTCTTCAACGCTCTCCAAGAGAAGCACGGCGAGCACCCGCCCCCCCCCCCCCCCCCCCCCCCGACGTAGCGCACCACCTCCCGTGACGACGGGACATCTGGGATCCGCCTGTATCGCATCCCCGAAGGGCTTCGCTGGCCCGGAATCCTCGGCCCCGGCATCGAAACCGTCCGCCACGGACACCGCTACGCCGATCACGCACCAAGCGATCACGTTTCCCTCCCCCCTGTAAGGAGGAGGGAACGGTCGCCCCCACCGCCAACCCCACCTTCTGCAAGCACTGCGGGGCAGACATCACCACCGCAGGCGAGCGAGCAGCGCAGCGCGGATACCGCTGCTACAACCGGGACCACCTCGCCGACGGAACCGAGCGTGACCTCTGATGCCCAAGCGCGAGGGCATGCCCCAGTGGCTGCAAACGCAGCTGATCGCCGACGGCACCATGACCGCCGCACGCATCACCCACCGCCACCAACAGCGCGCGTGCCCCAGCTGCCACTCCGCGCGCACTACCCCGATCCCCGCCTGGGAAGCCGCCGCCGTGTGGCTCGACCCCACACCCCTCGACTCGGGCGGCGAGCTCGCCGCCCTCATGGACGGGGCGACCACGTTCCACTTCTACCCCGACGAGGTAATCGAACGCCGTTTCGCCCACGACATCACAGACGCGCCAGCCTTGAGCGGAATCGTTCTAAGACCAAACATTTGCGGAAAACGCCAACTATCACAACCAACAAAAACAATCAGCACAACAGTTGACCCCCTTTCTGAACAGGAACAACACATGACCACCATCCTCGGTATCGATCCCAGCCTCACCCGCACCGCAGTCGCCGTCATCCAACCGGAAACGTGGCCTTGCGTGACTTCCCGACGAAAGGAGCCAAGGCCGACACCCTCACCGACCGGGCAAACGTCTCCAGCACATTGCCGCACCCATCTGTGACCTGGCCCGCGAATGCACACCCGACCCCATCGTGATAGAGGACCCCTCGTTCGGCCAACGAGCTCAGGCTGGCACCCACGACCGCGCCGGCCTGTGGTGGTGGCTGGTGCGCGACCTAACCGTCGGCTCCGTCTGGCGCGACCACCAGTTCCCCATCGTCGAGGTCCCACCAACCTGCCGGGCCATATATGCCACCGGCAAAGGCAACGCGGGCAAGGACGAAGTCATGCTCGCCGTCGCCCGCCGCTACATGAGCCTCGTTGACGTCGCAAATAACGATCAGGCCGACGCGCTCGTCCTCGCAGCCCTGGGCGCCCGCCAGCTCAGCCAACCCATCGACGACCTACCCCAGACCCACCCGCGAGCCATGATGAAGGTCAGCTGGCCCCCGACGTCGCACGACATCGCACCCACCGTCGGAGGCGCAGCATGACCGCGCTCACCTCACGCGGTAGCGGTCCTTGGTGCCCTCCGGGAACTTCCACTTCGGCACACGGTGCGACGGGTTCACCGAGCACTGCGCAACTTCGTCAGGCTCGCGCGATCCCGTCATCGGGTTCACGAACTCGCGCTCGATGCGGAGCATCGCCGCAGCACACTTCGGGCACTGCGCGTCGGTCACCCAGCGCTTCTCGCCAGTCTGAACAGGCATCTCAGACACCAATCTGTAGTGGGCCTCGGCTTCTCCTCAGCCCCTCACATTCAGTGTCGGAATGGCCGCTACTCCCCCGAGTGCATCGCCCAGCCCGTGCACGCCACGACGGTCGACCCGGCCCATGCGTCGACGGACGGACGTTCGGTCAGCGCACCACGCGCGGGGAGCATGCCCTGGTGCGCCGACCGACCCGGCGAGTTACTCGGTCGGACGCTGCAGGTAGTCGTCCCGCACGTGACGATCGTCGACTCGACAGCATGTCTGCGCGGAGAGCCGGTTCGTGCTGCTGTCCTTCGATGCGACGATCAGCAGTCTCTGGCGGCAGCCTTCCTCTGGGCACCGGACGTCGGTCTCGTGCCGGGCGATCTCTTCGCTGTGGTCCATCTCGTCCTCTCGACTGGGGATCCTCTTCTGGGTTCCCTCACCCCTTCAGAGGAGTTCCGGACGGTTCGACAGGACGGCGCTGCTGTGACCGGCACTCCGTGCCCGAGGTGTGGCCAGGTCCACCCCCGCTGCACCGCGCACAACCGCGCAGGTCAGCCCTGCGGGGGGGGTACCCATGCGCGGCCAAGGCGTGTGTCGCATGCACGGCGGCTCCACACCCACCCATCGTGCCGCCGGCGAACGCCGCGTCGCCGAACAGCAAGCCGCGCGCCTCGCCGCACGGTTCGTCACCCGCAAAGACATCCACCCCGCCGACGCCCTCCTTGTGCTCGTGCAGTGGACCGCCGGCGAGGTCGACTACTGGCGCGCCCAGGTCAATGCCCTCGCCGACGAGCACCTCGCGGGCAACCTCACCACCAAGACCGAGACCGGCACCGACAAGGGTCAAGCCACAGACCTGCGGACCACCGAGGCCGCTACCCACATCGCCGTACGCCTCCTCGCTGAAGCGTCCGACAGGCTCGCCAGGTACGCCGCGGCCGCGCTGAAGGCCGGTGTCGACGAACGCCGCGTCCGCATCACCGAATCCCAGGGCCAACTGTGGGTCTCGCAATCCGGCGGATCCTCGATGCCCTCGACCTGTCACCCACCCAGCAGACTGCGGATCCGCCTCGAGGACGAGATCGCCTCCTGCGTGGAGTGCCACACCGTGTGAGACAACACCCCCGGCGCCGAGCCCTACACATACGCCCGGCTCGTCCTGTGGGTCGAGTGGGCCGCCGAGCACCTCACCGGACCCCGGCACTGGCTCACCGACGACGGCTACCCGGTCGAGTGCACCGAATGCCTCAGCACCCGGCAGCAGGTGGCCGAGCGGCACGCGCCGGCCGGTACCGGTTGCCGGGTGTGCAACGCGCGCACCGTGAGGCGTCCTGACATTGGGCATCGGCACCGCTCAAACTAAGCGTGCTGCCACCAGTGTCTTCGGACCCAGGTGGCGTTTCTCATATCCGTGGTGAGCTTCGGCATGATGAGCCGCATGAAGCTACTTCGCCTGCACATCGTGGTCGATGGCCACGAATTCGCATCCAGGATGTTCAACGGAGATCCCCAGGAAGTCCTGGCATACGGCATCCATTAGACGATCGTGCGGCGGGCAACTCAGGACCGGGGAGTTGTGGGGCTGCTGGTCGACGAGGACCGGACTGTCTACTTCAAGGAAGAGCGCATGTCGGCGTGGTGGGTCGAAGACGCGGAATAAGGGACTCCCGGCTGAGGCGCTGCTGCTTGGCCGTACTCCGGGCACCCTCGCCGTGTCGGTTGTCGCTACTAGCCTTGCACCATGAGCGAAGATTCCACGGGTGAGGCTGAAAGCTCCCAGGATCAACCCGATGGGTGGTCGCCAGAGATCCTTGAAGCCTTCAAGCAGATCAAACAAAGCAACGAGGCGTTTCGGGAGGCGGCCCAGCGCCCTTTCGAGCAAGCAAGGGAAACGCGAGAGCGGCTGCAGCGGATGATGTCGCCGCCACAAGTTATGCCCGTAGCGCGGCTTGACACTCCCAAGATCCATGTTGCCAAGAACCCCCTCATAAGCCCGATGGGTGAGCTTGTGAAGCTGAGTGCCTCGTTACTGGACGAACAGCAGCAAATGCGAACCGAAGCCGCCGCGCGGGACAGAGCTTCGATCAAGTTGAACCGCTCGATCCTTGGCGTAGCCGTCGCCACGCTTGTCGCGTCTGTTCTGGTTCCGTTTCTCATCCTGTGGTTGTCGAACTGACCGGAGCGCCTGATGGCTGACCTCGACTGGGTCGATGCCGCAGCCCGAATGTTCGAACCACCGCGCCGCCGCTGGGAAACGCCCGGCGACGTGGCCGCGCATCTGAACCCCAAGACGGTCCGCACCCCATCGCTGGACCTGATCGACGACGAACTGGTCAGGGCAGCGAACACCCCCGGCTCCCGCCTCATCGTGTGCATGGCGCCGCAGGAGGGCAAGTCTGTCCGGGTCGCTGGCGATTTCCCTACATGGTTGCTCACCCAAAACGCCGACCTTCGGATCGTCACTGCGTCTTATGCGCAGTCGCTGGCCGACCGCAACGGTTGCGCGATCCGCCGCCGCATTACCGACAACGCCGACGACCTTGGCCTGCGTATCGCCCCCGACAATGGGTCCGTCGCTGAGTGGACCTCGACAACCACGAGGGCGGCGTCCTGTCTGTCGGCGCCGGTGTCACCGGTCGCCCCGCGGACCTGCTCATCATCGATGGCCCCATTGAGGACCGCGCCCAGGCCGACTCGGCCCTGTACCGCGACAACGTGTGGGACTGGTGGACCGACGCCGCGTCCGCGCGCCTCGCACCCGGCGCGCCGGTCATCCTGATCCTGACCCGCCTGCACCACGACGACCTCGCCGGTCGCCTGACGGACCGCGACAAGGACGTCGGGTGGAGGATGCTGAACATCCCCGCCCAGGCCGACCACAACCCCGACAAGGGCGTCAGGCCCCGCAGCACAGGCCGCCTTCATCCTCCTGGCCCAACCGGGCGAGCAAGGTGGCGGTGATGTGGTCGAGCTGAGCGATCTCCTGCGGGCTGAGGACGTCGAACATCGCGGCCCGCACCTCGCGGACATGACCGGGGGCAGCGCCCTCCAGCGCGGTGAGGCCGGCGGGGGTGAGCGCGACGAAGGCACCGCGCCGATCCTGCGCGCACTCCTCGCGGGTCACCAGGTCGCGCTTCTCCATCCGCGTGAGGTGGTGGGACAGGCGACTGCGCTCCCACTTGATGCTGTCGGCGAGCGCCACCACCCGCATCCGGCGTTCGGGGGTCTCACTGAGCGTCACGAGCACCTCGAAATCCGGCAGCGAGAGCCGCGACTCCTCCTGCATCTGACGCGCCAGGTGGGCCTGGAGGCGCGAATTGGTCTGCAACCACTGGCGCCACACGCGCTGTTCCTCGTCGTCGAGCCATCTCACACCTGAAGTCATGCAGGCCACTCTACCTGGATAGTTGACACATCACCCAATCTTGAGGAAAGTTGTCCCCAGCACGTCATCCATACGTGAACATCTCGCAGAGGAGCACCCATGAGCACCGCCCTGAAGGACCTGAACGGCACCTACACCATCGACCCCGCGCACTCCGAGCTCGGTTTCGTCGCCCGCCACGCGATGGTCACCAAGGTCCGCGGCTCGTTCAAGGACATCGAGGGGACCGCCACGTCCGGTGCCGGCCTGTCCGACGCGAAGATCGACATCACCATCCAGGTCGCCAGCGTCGACACCCGTGATGAGAACCGCGACGGCCACCTGCGCACCGGAGACTTCTTCGAGGTCGAGAAGTTCCCCACCATGACCTTCCACTCCACCGACGTCACGGCGGTCGACGACGACACCCTGCGCGTGGTCGGCGACCTGACCATCAAGGAGACCACCAAGTCGGTCACCATCGACTTCGACTACAACGGCTCGGCCACGGACCCGTTCGGCAACGAGCGCGTCGGCTTCGAGGGCTCGACCACCATCACCCGCTCGGACTACGGCATCAACTTCAACGCCGCGCTCGAGACCGGCGGCGTGCTCGTCTCCGACAAGATCACCCTGCAGATCGAGATCTCGGCCATCAAGCAGGCCTGAGTTCGACCCTGCTCGACTCAGAACGGAGGGGTACGCACGGCGTACCCCTCCGTTCTGCACACTCCGCGGAATCGTGGGGGCCGGATCAGTAGAGCCCGGAGCTGTACCCGGCGACCTGCTCGCTCTCGGTCTCCCGGATGAACTCATCGAGGGAGCGGGACGCACGACTCGACCCCGGCCCGTCGACGGCTTCCGGCGCCCAGCCGTCCGGATGCCAGATACCCGAGCGCACCAGCGACTTCGCGCAGTGTCCGAAGACCTCCTCGACCTGCACGACGGCAGCCAGCACCGGCCGGCTGCCGCGCACCGTCAACCGGTCGAACCACGGTGCGTCGCTGACGAGCTGCGCGCGACCGTTGACCCGCAACGTGTCGCTGCGCCCCGGGACCAGGAAGATCATCCCTACGTGCGGGTTGGCGAGGATGTTGTGATAGCCGTCCACTCTTCTGTTTCCTGGGCGTTCAGCGATGGCGACGGTGCGCCGGTCGATCACGTGGACCAGCGAGCCGGCCGGATCACCCTTCGGCGAGGCGTCGCACCGACCGTCGGCATCGCTGGTCGCGAGCACACAGAACGGCGATGCCGCCAGCCATCGCAGGTCGGCGTCGGTCAACTCCGTGCGCACCTTGTGACGCGTGCGCTCCGAGGGTCGGCCGATGAGAGCCTCGAGCGCATCGGGAGTGGCTACTCGCGCAGACAGCGGATCCATCCGCCGATTATCGCGCCCCGCGCGCGACCGCACCATGACGGCGTTCGCGTTCGTCGACGGCGTTCGAACACCGTCGACCGTCGCGAACGCCGTCAGCGCGTCACGCGTCGACACCCCAGATCTTCGCCATCTCCAGGAAGTTGCGGGCCTCGGCGTGCCGCGACTGGCGCTGCAGCGTGCGCCCGAGCAGCAGCGCGGCGTACCCCTCGGTGGGGGCGACGGCGAGCACGGCGCGCGCCTCACGTTCGGCGTTGGCCAGCTGCGCGGAGTGGAAGTAGGACCGGGCCAGCAGCAGGCGCGCGTCCGTCGTGCCGTGCGTCACGTCCGAGTGGTCGAGCAGCTTCTCCAGCACCAGGGCGGCCTCGGCGTAGTCCTTCTGCTCGTAGAGACTCTCGGCGTACTGCAGCTGGGAGTAGTCGGGACTGTGCATCTGGGACATCGGTGGCCTCCTGCCTCGATTGTGCAACGCGGACGCGCCGGCGTGCTCACCCCCGCTGCGGTTCGACGCGCGGGGCGGCGGCATCGGCCACCCGCACCACGGCCACGTCCTGACCCTCCACAACGATCGTGGCCTCGATCTTCATCCCACTGCGCAGCGATCGGGCGATGAAGCATTCGCGATGGGCGATCTCGACGAGGCGCTGCAGCTGATCGGTCCTGCTGCCGGCGGCGAGTTCGATGCGGGGCCGCAGTTGGATCAGCTCCACCCACGCCGGGCCGTCGCCCTGTGTCATCAACCCGGCCGCGTCGTCGTCGTACGCGAGGACGTCGAGCCGCGCGCGGGCGGCCACGGCGAGGAAGGACAGCAGCTGACAGCTGCTGGCCGCCATCACGAGCAACTGCTCGGGGTTGCGGGAGGCCGGATCGCCGCCGAAGTGGGGGTCGCTGCTCATCCGCAGCGACTCGCCCGCGACCACGACCTCGTGCTCGCGCGGGTAGCGGTCGTACCCGACCCCGGTCGACCCCGACCAGCGGAGGCGCGCGGCGTACCGGTGCTCGATCACCATCGCCCCAGGTTAGGTGCGCCACGCGGGCGAGCGATGCCCTAGGCCGTCGGCTGGGCCCGCTCGTGGGTGGGTTCGACCTCGATCGGCAGCGGCTCGGTGGCGGAGTCCGGATCGATGCGCGCCAGGATCCGGCCGAGCGAGGCGTGCAGTGCCTGCACATCGCCGGGCTCGAGCGGGTCGAAGACGGCGGCGCGCACCGTCTGCACGTGCAGCGGGGCCGCGCTGATCGTCAGGTCCAGACCGGCATCCGTGAGCCGGACCAGCGTCCCCCGCCCGTCGTCCGGGTCGGGCAGTCGAGCGAGCAGCCCACGCTGCTCCAGCCGGCGTACGACGTTGGACAGTCGGGTCGCGGAGGAGTTGACGACCCGCGCGAGATCGCTGGCCCGCAGGGTGCGGGACCGGCGCTCGGACAGCATGGCCAGCACCATGTACTCGAAGTAGCTGACGCCGGCATCGCGGCCGAGCTGGGCGTCGAGCACGGTGGGGAGTTTCACCACGATGCGCACGATGTTGAGCCACGCCGCGCGCTCCTCATCGTCCAACCAGCGGATGTCCTCGTCAGGTGCCATCCCTCTATGGTATTTTATTCAAGCTTGAACTTTATCAATCGGAGGATCTGTGGACGCCCCTGACCTTCCCGGCGCGGCATTCGACCGATTCCTGGTCTCCACCGCCCCTCGCAGCCGGGACCGCCGGCCCTGGACGACGGCGGACGGAGCGATGCCCGCGCTCTACCTCAGCCATGGCGCGCCCCCTCTCTTCGACAACGCGCGATGGATCGACCAGCTCTTCGCCTGGGCGCAGGCGCTGCCGACCCCACGCGCCATCCTCATCGTGAGCGCGCACTGGGAGTCCGCCCCGCTCACCATCTCGGCCAGCGCGGCCGACACCCCGCTGGTCTACGACTTCGGCGGTTTCGCGCAGCGGTTCTTCCAGATGACCTACGCGACGCCGGACGCGAGCGAACTGGGCGCGAAGGTCGCGTCGCTGATGCCCGACACCGAGCCGGTGCACCAGGACACCCGCCGCGGCCTGGACCACGGGGCATGGGTGCCGTTGAAGGTGATGTACCCCGACGGCGACGTCCCCGTCTTGCAGATGTCGATGCCGACGCACGACCCTCAGCGGCTGATGGATCTGGGCGCGCGCCTGCGCCCGCTGCGCGAGGAGGGCGTGCTCGTCATCGGATCCGGGTTCATGACGCACGGCCTGCCCTACCTGACCCGCGAGGCGTTCTTCGACAACCAGGTGCCGAGCTGGTCGCGAGACTTCGACGAGTGGGCCGCCGACGCGCTGGCACACGGCGACGTGGACCTGCTCTCGGCGTACCGCGACCGGGCGCCCGGCCTGCGGTTCGCCCACCCCACGGTCGAGCACTACACCCCGCTCTTCGTCACTCTCGGCGCCGCGACCGCAGCCGACGCACCTGTGCAGACCACGATCGAGGGCTACGAGTTCGGCCTCTCGAAGCGCTCGTTCCAGGTCGCCTGACCCGCCCGACGAACGTGCGGCTCAGGCGCCCTTGATCCGGGCGAGCAGCGCGTCGCCGACCGGCACACCGAGACCGGTGCAGGCGTCCCAGCCGCGCTTGGCCTGGTAGGCGCCGTTCTTGCCGCTGGTGATGTCTCTGAAGCCCTCCGGCACGACGCCCGCGACCGCACCGGTGTAGAGCGTGGTGTGGACGTCGGTGAAGCGGCGTCCGGTCGCTTGCACCAGGCGTGCCGTGAGCGCTGCCCAGAGCGGTGCGACAGCACTCGTGCCACCGATCACGGTGTCGGTGCCGTCGATCCGCACCTGGTAGCCCGTGGCCGGGTCGGCGACGCCGGCGACATCGGGTACGCCGCGTCCGGCACCCCCGCCCTTGCGAGCCGGAACGCCCACGTTCGCCTGGTACGCCGGCACCGGGAACGCGTCCGAGACACCGCCACCGGTGGCGCCACGTCCTGCCCCGTTGTTCCACACCGTCTCCGAACTGACCGTGGTGTCGGTCGCCTGCAGCGACGTGCCCCCGCAGGACAGGGCGTTCGGACTGGAGCTCGGGAAGTCACAGTGCACCCCCACCCCGCTGTCGGAGGATCCGCTGTCACCCGCGGCCGTGGTGACGACCACTCCGAGCGCCCCCGCGTCGGCGAAGGCGGCGTCCATGGCCGTCCTCGCCTGCGCGGTCCACTGATCCTCGCTCTGACCCCAGCTGATGCTGACCGCCGCGGGCGCGGGTGACGCGTGCACGGCCTCCGTGACGGCGTCGAGGAAGCCGGCGTCGGTGTTGGGGGCGAAGTAGACCCTGATCTGCGATTTCGGTGCCAGCGCGCCGACGACCTCGATGTCGAGCAGCACCTCGCCGTCCGGCCCGTTGGCGTCGCCGGTCGGTGCGTTCTCGGCCCCGTCGACCCCCACCGCGGTCACCGCGGGTGAGCCGACCCCGAGCTTGGTGAAGTAGGCGTCGAGGTCGTCCTGCTGGTAGCCGCCGCCCAACTCGATGATGGCGACCACCTGATCGGTGCCATCGGTGCCCGCCGGGAAGTGGTAGATCTCCCCGAGCTGGATCGGTGTGTACGACGTCGCTGCCGCGCTGGCGTGCACGAACCGCTCGCGCGCCTGGTCACGATCGTCCAGACCCAGCACCGCGATCACCGCTCCGCCGAAGCCCGTCGGCACGGACAGCTCACCGGTGCGCATCCGGAACGACCCGCTGTCGCCGCGCGCCTGGGTCAGTTCGACGCCGAAGAGCTTCTTCAGCACCGCGTACGTGCCCCGCACCATCACACGGCGACCGGCGGGATCCTCCGAGAGCACTTGCGCACCGGCGTCGGTCACGACCGAACGGACGGCCTGCAGATCGGCCGGGTCGGCGCCGTACCGCTCGCCGAGCTCGGCCGCGTCGATCGGATCGGAGGCATGGCCCGCGGCCGGTAGTTCAGCGCGTCGACGCAGCACCAACGTCACGTCGATCTGCTGGTCGTCCGGGACCGGACCGGACGTCGTCACCCCTTCGACGGCATCTCGTCCGCTGCCCTGCACCGTCGACCGGTCACCGGATTGGTTCGCCATAGCGCCCTCCACAGTCATGAGATCGAGCTACTCATAGTGCCCCCGATCACCGACAACGGGTGGACGTTTCGTCAGCTTCTACCGGTGTTCACGACCGGTCAGTTCCGCTCAACCGGTGCTGCCGGCGCCGGTGTCGGCGTCAGCGGTCACCTTGGTCGCGACGTGCACCACCACCCCGCGCTCGCGGAAGGCGGCGACGACGGCGCGATCCGCTCGCCAGTCCGTCACGAGGTGGGTGATCCGGTCGGTGTCCAGCGTCCGGCACATGGTGTCGACGCCCAGCTTCGTGTGGTCGGCGAGTACGACGGCCTCGGAGGCGGCGCTCACGATCGCCCGGTCCGAGCTCGCCACCTGCACGTTCGGGGTCGACAGGCCGTGGTCGACGCTCAGACCGTTGCCCGAGAGGAAGGCCCGGTGCAGACGCAGATCGGCCAGACTGCGCTCCGTCTCGGCGCCCACCAGGGCGAACGTCGAGCCGCGCAACGTCCCGCCGGTGACGATGACCTCGACCGAGCTTCCGGCCAGCTTCTCTGCAACCAGAAGGGAATTGGTCACCACCGTCAGGTCGCGGAAGCCGGTGAGCTGCTGCGCGAACGCCTGCGTCGTGCTCCCCGCACCGAGCAGGATCGCGTCGCCCTCCTGCACCAGACCCGCCGCCGCGACGGCGATGGCGACCTTCTCGTCGGCAGCGACCGACGACTTCTGCAGATAGGACAGCTCGTGGGTCAGACCCCCGGGGAGGACGGCACCGCCGTGGCTGCGGTTGAGCAGGTTCTCCTGCTCCAGGGACCGCAGGTCCCGCCGGATGGTGACCTCCGAGGAGCCCGTCGTCTCGACCAGCGCCCGTAGGGAGACCACCCCCCGGGACCGCACGATCTCCAGGATGGCTGCGCGCCGTTCGGCTGCGATCACTGCCCTTCACCACCTCTCGGACGCTGGATGAGCCGAACGCTACCGGAATTCGGGCGAAAGATGGTTCTTGATCGTATTCGATCGCAATGAAAACACCGCTTCTGCCGCCGAGCGACGCCTGTGTAGCGAGCTGAGGCGACATTGTGGCACTGATTCGCATCGTTAGGTGATCGTTATTGACCGCTCTCGTTCGGGCGAGTTAGATGAGGCTCACGCCGCGACGTGACGGCGATCACAGTGGAAGAGGTGTGCACGATGGTTCGACTGGATGGACGCGGCCCACGGAATCTGAGGTCGGCAGGGGTGGCGGCGGTGGCAGCGGCGTTGGTCCTCGGCACCGCCGGCTGCACGAAGAGCAGCAGCTCGGGGAACTCCTCCTCGGCGAGTGGCGGGAGCAGTAGCAGCGGATCGTCGTCCTCGAGCAGCAACGGAGGTCAGCAGCAGGTCCAGACACAGGCCGGCGGGTCCGGCCCCACCTGCACCTACACCAAGTACGGCGCCCCCAAGCTCGACCTGAAGGGCGTGACGGTGGGCTTCTCGCAGTCGGAGTCGACCAGCAACCCCTTCCGGGCGACGGAGACCAAGTCGATCACCGACGAGGCCAAGACCCTCGGCATCAAGCTGATCCAGCGCAACGCCAACGCCAACGTGTCGCAACAGAACACCGACATCCAGGACATGATCTCCCAGGGCGCCAAGGTGCTGATCGTGGCGCCGGAGAACTCCGACGGGCTCACCCCGGCGCTCTCGGCGGCCAAGGCCAAGCACATCCCGGTCCTCACCATCGACCGCACGGTCAAGGGCACCGCCTGCAGCGACTTCATCGGCTTCATCGGGTCCAACTTCTACAAGCAGGCCCAGATCGCGGCCGACGACCTCGCCGGCGGGATGGGCGGCAAGGGGCAGGTCGCCGTACTGCAGGGCACCTCGGGCAACAACGTCGCGACCGACCGCACCAACGGCTTCACCAGCCAGATCAAGGCCAAGTACCCGAACATCTCGATCGTCGCGTCCCAGACCGCCAACTTCGACCAGGCCACCGGGCAGAAGGTGATGGAGCAGATCCTGCAGAGTCACCCGAAGCTGACCGGGGTCTACGCCGAGAACGACACGATGGCCCTCGGAGCGATCCAGGCCATCCGTGCCGCGGGCAAGACGCCCGGTAAGGACATCAAGGTCGTCGCGATCGACGGCACGCAGCAGTGCGTGCAGGACGTCGCGAACGGCGTGATGGTCGCCGACGTCGAGACCAACCCGCGCTTCGGGCCGCTGGCGTTCGACGCGCTGCAGAAGTTCTACACCTCGGCCGGCGTCGCGACGAAGGTCATCATCGCCGACCACCACTTCACCAAGGACAACGCGAAGGCCGCGCTCTCCAACGGCGACGTGTACTGATCCTCGACCACGGAGGCGATGGGGCGAGGGACCCTGAGGTGCCCCGCCCCATCGCTGCTCGAAAGGCCCTGATGTCCGACTCTTCCGGTGTCGTGCTCCGCCTGGACGGCGTCAGCAAGTCCTTCCCCGGCGTACGCGCGTTGCGTGACGTCTCCCTCGAACTGCGGGCGGGCGAGGTGCACGCGCTCGTCGGTGAGAACGGCGCGGGCAAGTCCACGCTCATCAAGATCTCGACCGGGGTCTACACCGCTGACGAGGGCGAGGTGCGGCTGCTCGACGAGCCCGTCAGCTTCACCGACCCGTTGCAGGCCCAGGCGGCCGGCATCTCGACCATCTACCAAGAGGTCAACCTCATCCCGCTGATGAGCGTGGCCCGCAACCTCTACCTCGGCCGCGAACCACGCCGCTTCGGCCTGGTCGACACGGCCCGGATGAACCGCGACGCCCGAGCCCGGCTGCGGGAGTTCGGCATCGACGTCAATCCCGCGCGACCGCTGCGTTCACTGGCGCTCGGCGCCCAGCAGATGGTCGCGATCGCCCGAGCCGTGGAGATCGACGCCCGGGTCGTCATCATGGACGAGCCCACGTCGTCGCTGGAGAAGCGCGAGGTCGAGACGCTCTTCACCGTCATCCAGCGCCTCGCTGCATCCGGGATCGCGATCCTCTACGTGAGCCACCGGATGGAGGAGCTCTACCGGGTCTGCGACCGGGTGACCGTCATGCGCGACGGGCAGGTCGTCGGCTCCAGCGCGATGGAGGACATCGACCGGCTGCAGCTGGTCTCGATGATGCTGGGACGCGACGCGAGCGATCTGCGCCAACACGGCAGCACCGCGTTCGCCGAGGACCGCGACGTCGAGGACGACGTCGTCCTGCACACACAGGGGCTGAACGTGCGCCACACGCTGGAGGACGTGTCGCTCGACATACGCCGCGGCGAGGTGGTCGGGCTGGGCGGGCTGCTCGGCGCCGGCCGCAGCGAGACCGCCCGGGCGATCGTCGGCGCCCTGCACGCCGAGTCCGGAGAGGTCGCCGTCAACGGCAAGCGCCTCCGGCGTCGTTCGCCCGCCGCCGCGATCCGCGCGGGTATCGCGCTGCTGCCCGAGGACCGCAAACTCGACGGCATCGTGCCCGGCCTGTCGGTGCGGGAGAACATCGTGCTCGCAGCCCTGCCGCGGCTGTCCCGGTTGGGACTGGTGCAGCGCTCCAAACAGGATGAGATCGTCTCGTTCTTCATCGACCGGCTACAGATCAAGGTCTCCAGTCCCTCCCAACGGGTCTCGGACCTGTCCGGCGGCAACCAGCAGAAGGTGCTGCTCGCCCGCTGGCTGTGCCTGCACCCCAAGGCCCTGCTCCTGGACGAGCCGACCCGCGGGATCGACGTCGGTGCCAAGGCCGAGGTGCAGGGGCTCATCGAGGAGCTCGCCCAGGACGGCCTCGCGGTGCTGCTCATCTCCTCCGACCTGGAGGAGCTGATCGAAGGCTCGGACCGCATCGTGGTGCTGCGCGAGGGCAAGGTCGTGGACAACCTGAGCGGTGACGCCGTCACCGACGACAACCTCATGCAGGCGCTGGCCGCCGACCCCTCCATCTCCGACGACGTGCAACCGGCGAAGGACCCCTCATGACCGCCACCCTGACCTCGACGAAGGCCGAGCAGCCCGTGGGGCGCCGGCGCTGGGCGGCGCCGGTCGCCAAGTACGCCGTCTACGCCGGCATCGTCGTCCTCATCGCCGTCAACGCCGTGATGAGCTCCTCCTTCCTCAGCCTGGACAACCTGCGCGTGCAGCTCTACCAGGCCGTCCCGGTGCTGATCGTCGCGCTCGGCATGGCGCTGGTGATCGGCACCGAGGGCATCGACCTGTCGGTGGGAGGCGTCATCGCCCTCACATCCGCGGTGCTGCCGCTCTACCTCGGGTACGGCGTCTGGGTCTCGATCGCCCTGGCGATCCTGGCCGGCGGCGTCTGCGGCGCGATCTCGGGAAGTCTGGTCGCCTTCGCCCGCGTGCAACCGATCGTCGCCACGCTGTCGTTGATGATCGGGCTACGCGGGCTCGCAGTGATCATGAACGGCGCCACGGCCAAACCCCTCAACGACCCCACCCTGCTCAACCTCGGCCTCACCGGATGGCTGGGGCTGCCGCAGATGGCGTACATCGGCGCCGGGCTCGTGGCGATCATCGCCTTCGTGGTCCGACGCACGACGCTGGGCCGCAACCTGGTGGCCGTCGGCGACAACGCGTCGGCAAGCTTCCTCGCCGGGCTGCCCGTGCGTCGCATCCTGCTGTCGGTCTACGTGATGTCGGGCATGCTCGCCGCCGTCGCCGGTGTCCTGATCGCGGGGCACGGGGCCTACGCCGACCCGGCCAACTATGGGCTCAACTACGAGCTGCTCGCGATCACCGCGGTCGTCGTCGGCGGAACTCCGTTGAGCGGCGGTCAGATCAGGGTGATCGGCACGGTCGCCGGCACGATCTTCATGCAGCTCGTCTCCGCGACGCTGATCCAGAACAACGTCAAGAACTCCTACGAGCAGATGATCGAGGCCGTCATCATCTGCATCGCCGTCTTCATCGCCCGGGAGAGTGCGAACCGATGAGCAGCCAGATGACCGCGCCCGCCGAGGATATGGCCGGTGGCGGGGTGACGGAGACCCCGCGCGAGCGGGTGTTCGCGCTGCTGCAGCGCCAGGGCGGCCCGGTCGTCCTGGTGCTCGTGGTGCTGCTGGCCTGCATCTTCTCCTCGGGCTTCGCCTCGAGCGGCAACTTCTCGACCATCCTGGTCGGCAACGCGTACGTCTCCCTGCTGGCACTCGCCGAGACCTTCGTCATCATCTCCGGCGGCATCGACCTGTCCGTCGGATCGATGTTCGCGCTCGGCGGGGTGCTCGCGGCCTGGGGGATGAACCACGGCGGCAGCGGCGTGGCGGTGCTCCTGCCGATCGTGGTCGGCCTGGTCATCGGCGTCATCCAGGGGTCGCTCATCGCGTACGCGCGGCTCGCGCCCTTCATCGTCACCCTGGCCGGACTGCTCTTCGCCCGCGGCCTGCTGCAGGCCATCAGCAACGAGGGGTCGACGACCTACCTGGTGCCCGGTCACTCCGTCTTCGCCTTCCTGGGCGACGGCACGTGGCGGCCGATCCTGACCGCTGTCGCCTTCTTCGCGATCGCCGCGGTGGTACTGGTGCGCACTCGTTTCGGGCAGGCGCTCTTCGCCATCGGCGGCAGCGAGAACGCGGCGCTGCTGATGGGCGTGCGGGTGCGCCGCACGAAGGTGCTCGTCTACATGCTGTCCGGGACGCTCGCCGCGGTCGCCGGGATGCTCAACGCCTCGCGGCTGCAGTCCGGGGTGACGAACATCGGGGTCGGTTACGAGCTCACCGCGATCGCCGCGGTGGTGATCGGCGGCACGATCCTGACCGGCGGTTCGGGATCCATGTACGGCACCGCGGCGGGTGTTCTGCTGCTCGCGGTCATCCAGAACCTCATCGGCGTGCACCTGTCCCAGTACGGTTCGTCGGCCTCGGACCTGGTCAACGGCGCGTTCCTGGCCGTGGTCGTGGTGCTGCAGTCGTTCCTGGCCCGGCGTCGGGCTTTGTAGGGGACTCCGCGACCGGTCAGCCGCCCACCGGCATCGGCGCGGCCGCTTCCCGCACGACCCGGTAGCGCACGAACGCCGGCACCAGCAGCGCCGCGGCGATCACGAGGATCACCACCAGCACCCCACCTCCCGCGGCGGCAGCCGACGTGCCGACGAGGGCCGCGGCCCCGCCGTGCGCGACGTCGGCCAACCGCGGTCCACCCGCGACGACGACGGTGAAGACTCCCTGCAGCCGCCCGCGCACATCGTCGCTGGCTGCGCTCTGCAGCATCGTCGAGCGGAACGCCGCGGACGCCATGTCGGCGGCGCCGGACACGGCGAGCGCCACGAGCGCGACGATCAACAGCACCCCGGCGTGGCTGCCGTGCGCGAAGCCGACGGCCACCCCGAAGACCACGATCCCGAGGCCCCAGACCACGATCGCGACGATGACGGCGTAGCCCTGGCGCTCGGTGCGCGAGACCCACCCGGAGAAGACACCGCCGAGGACGGCGCCCGCGGGGATGGCCGCGAACAGCAGCGCGAAGACCAGCCCACCCTCGGCCGGACCGCCGAACGACTCGTGGGCGATCTGCGGGAAGAGCGCGCGCGGCATACCGAAGAGCATCGCGATGATGTCCACGAGGAAGGACATGAGCAGCACCTTGTGGTTGCGCAGGTAGGCGAATCCGTCGAGGACCGAACGCAGTCCGGCCTTGGGCGCGTTGCCGTCCGGCGGGAGCGGGGGCAGCGCGATGACGGCCCACAGGGTGGCGACCAGGGACAGGGTGTCGAGCAGGTAGAGCCAGGAGAAGCCGAAGACCGGCAGCAGCGCACCACCGACGAGGGGACCGGCGATCGCGCCGAACTGCATCACCGTCATGTTCAGCGAGTTGGCCGCCGGGAGCTCCTCCTCGGGCAGGATGCGCGGGAGCACGGCCGATCGCGTCGGCTGGTTCACCGCGAAGAACGACTGCTGCACCGAGAAAAGCACGAGCAGCACCCACACGTTGTGCAGGCCCATCAGCGCCTGCACCCAGAAGAGGCCGCTGCTCAGGATCAGGCCGACCGTGGTGATGCGCAGCAGTGTCCGCCGGTCCATCACGTCGGCGAGCGAGCCGCCGTACAGTCCGAACACCACCAGTGGGACGAGCCCGAAGACCCCGGTCAGACCGACGTACGCCGAGCTGCGGGTCAGCTCGTAGATCTGCGCGGGGACCGCGACGACCGTCAACTGGGCGCCGATCAGCGTGACGATGCCCGCGGTCCAGAGCCGACGGAACTCCGGTGTGCGCAGTGGCCTCGTGTCGGCCATCAGGGCGCGCATGTTCGCCACGGACCCTCCTCGTCTCTCTTCTGCCATAGCCAATCTATGTGGCCGGTCCGGCGAAGGCTCATCGTGTCCACCGTGGGCCTAGATTGACCTCTCGTGATTGATCCCCGTCGTACGCCCGAGCGCTCGATGCGCCGATGGCCGATCTCGGTCGCCGTGGCTCTGGCGCTCGCCCTGCAGCTCTTCCTGCCCCGGCAGGCGTCGATCGGTCCGGCCTGGCTGATGCCGGTGGCGCAGGCGCTGCTGCTCCTGCCGCTCGTGCTGTCCGATCCGGTGCGGCTGCGGCAGGAGGACACCACGTGGCGGCGGGCCTCGCTGTGTTCCGCGCTCGGCGTCCTGGTCGTCAACGCGCTCGACCTCGCGCATCTGATCATCGCGATCGCGACGGGCGGCAAGGTGTCCGCCCGCGAGATGATCGTCGCTGCGGTCGTCATCGAGGTCACGAACATCGTTGCGAACACAGCGATCTTCTGGGAAATCGACCGCGGCGGGCCGTTCGCCCGCAACCCCGAGCACCCGCACCCGCCCGAGCACCCGGATCTGCTCTTCCCCCAGATGTCCGATGTGAACGACACGTCGTTCCTCACCTGCTTCACCGACTACCTCTTCACCGCGTTCACGCTCGCCACGGCGTTCAGCCCGACCGACACGATGCCCGTCAGCCCGCGCAGCAAGATGCTCTTCATGCTGGGCGGGACGGTGTCGGTGCTGTCCGTCACCCTGGTCGCGGCCCGCGCGGTCAACCTCTTCTGACCCGCGGCATCCCAACCGCTCGAGCGTCCCGTACGTCGTATCGGACAGAACCGCGGCGGGGAGCCGCGGGCTGTCACAGGGGGTAGAACATGTCCACTTCACGTCGCTTCGCACTGTCAGCCGCTGCGGGGATCGTCGCCGCGAGCGGGGTGATCGCCGCGGCGTCCGCCGGTATGGCGGCCACGCCGAGCCTCGCGTCCACCTCCGCCGCCGGCGGATCGCACCTGAGCGTCACCCCGCACATCCACATCTCCGGAACGACGCTGACGATCGACGCGACATTGAAGGGACAGGTGCACTCGCCGAGTGCGGACTACGCCATGGCGGACCTCGGCGGCTACAACGTCGTGATCGACGGGAAGTCCGTGGGCGGCGCCGACCCCGGCGACCTGCAATGCCACGGCTCGGATCCGCTGGTGCCCGTGTCTTTCACTACGCACCCCATCTCAGTAGCGGTCAGCCGGGGCACGCACGTCGTCACGGTGAGCGAGACCTTCTGCGGCGGGGACAGCACCTTCCACACGGCGGTCGCCACTCGTTCGGTGGGCGTGCGCGAGAGCAGCCCGCCCTCCGCGCAGCCGCCCACGCCGTCCCCGGTCACCGCCCGCGTCGTCGTCACCGGCTGACACCGTTCCTCCTCATCGGGGGGTGGGGAAAACGACGAGGGGTGGGGCCGTTGCCCCACCCCTCGCTCGTTTCTCCACCTCTCGACGGAAGGAACGACGCGTCAGCGCAGGGTGCGGAAACGCCGCAACCGCAACGAGTTCAGCACCACGACGATCGAGGAGAGGGCCATCGCGAGCCCCGCCACCATCGGCCCGAGCCGGCCGCTCACGGCCAGTGGGATCGCCGCCACGTTGTAGGCGAACGCCCACACCAGGTTCTGCTTGATCACCCGAAGGGTGCTGCGGGACAACCGGATCGCGTCGGCGACCGCGAGAGGGTCGCTGGATGCCACAGTGATGTCGCCGGCCTCGATCGCCGCGTCTGTGCCACCGCCCATCGCGATGCCCAGGTCGGCCTGCGCGAGCGCCGGTGCATCGTTGACCCCGTCGCCCACCATCGCGACCGCGTGCCCCTGCTCCTGCAGCTCGCGCACGGCCGTCACCTTGTCCTCCGGCAGGACACCGGCAATGACCTGCTCGATCCCCACCTCCGCCGCGACCCGGGCGGCCGCCCCGGCGTTGTCGCCGGTCAGCAGCACCGGGTGCAGACCGAGCGAGCGCAGCCGACGTACGGCGTCCGCGGACGTCGGGCGCACCGTGTCGGCGACCGCGATGACACCGCGCGCAGACCCCTCCCAGGCCACCAGCACCGCTGTGGCACCGTCGTTCTCGAGGCGACGGAGCTCGTCCACCAGCTGGTGCGGGACGGCGACCGACTGCTGCTCCAGCAGGGCGGGGCGGCCGACGAGGACGGTCGTGCCGTCGACCATTCCGGTCACTCCGAGCCCGCTGACGTCCTTGATGCAGTGGGCGTCGACGCGCCCGGACGCCGCCGCGCTGATCGCGCGGGCGACGGGATGGGTGAAGGAGTGCTCGACCGACCCCGCGCGGCTCAGCAGCTCATCGCGGTCCACGCCGTCGGCCGCGACCACGTCGCGCACCGTCATGACACCCGTGGTGAGGGTGCCGGTCTTGTCCAGGAGCACCGTGTCCAGGGTGCGGGAGGTCTCGAGCACCTCGGGGCCCTTGATCAGCAGCCCGGCGCGGGCGCCCCGGCCGGTGCCCACGAGCAGCGCCATCGGGGTCGCGAGTCCGAGCGCGCACGGGCATGCCACCACCAGCACCGAGACGGCCGCCGTGAAGGCCGCGGTGACGGAGCCGCCGAACGCCAGCCAGCCGATCAGGGTGGCGAGCGCAATGAGCAGGACGACGGGGACGAAGACGCCCGCGACGCGGTCAGCGAGCCGCTGCACAGCGGCCTTGCCGGATTGGGCGTCCTCGACGAGCTGCGCCATCTGCGCCAAGGCTGTGTCGCTACCGACCCGGGTGGCGCGGACCACCAGCCGACCTTCGACGGCAAGCGTCCCACCGGCGACGTGATCGCCCTCGCCGACCTCCACCGGCAGTGACTCCCCCGTCATCGCCGAGGTGTCGACCGCCGAACGACCCTCGGTGACAACGCCGTCCGTGGCGATCTTGTCGCCGGGGCGCACGACGAACGCGTCGCCGACAGCGAGCTCCCCGATCGGCACACGACGCTCGCCACCCGACCGCAGCACCGCCACGTCGCGCGCGCCGAGGTCGAGCAGGGCGCGCAGGGCGGCACCGGCGGCACGCTTGGACCGGGCCTCGATGTAGCGACCGGTGAGCAGGAACGCAGTGACCCCTGCAGCGGCCTCCAGGTAGATCGAGTTCGCCCCGCTCGACGCGGACACGGTGAGCTCGAAGCCGTGGCGCATGCCGGGCATCCCGGCGTCGCCGACGAAGAGCGCGTAGAGCGACCACCCGAACGCCGCGAGAGTGCCGAGCGAGACGAGGGTGTCCATCGTGGCCACGCGGTGGCGGGCGTTGGCCCAGGCCGCGACGTGGAAGGGTCGCCCACCCCAGACCACGACGGGCGCGGCCAGGACCAGGGAGAGCCACTGCCAGTTGCGGAACTGCGCGGCCGGGATCATCGCGAGCACGATGACCGGCACCGTGAGGACCCAGCTGACGAGCAGCCGTTGGCGCAGGGATGCCACGTGGTCCGGCACATCGGGCGTGGTCGGTGCGTCCGGCGCGTCCGTGGCCGCCGGCAGCTGCGCCTCGTACCCGGCGTCCTGGACCGCGCGCACCAGCTCAGCACCCGTGACGGCCGGGTCGTGCTGCACCCGTGCCTTCTCGGTGGCGTAGTTGACCTGGGCGTCCACGCCGTCGAGCGAGTTGAGGCTCTTCTCGATGTGCATGGCGCACGAGGCGCAGGTCATCCCGGTGATGACGAGCTCGGTCTCGGCGAGCGCGGTCGCAGCCTGGCGGGTCGTCAGAGTCACCGGCGTGGTGGTCGTGGGCATGGAACCTCCTGGATCATCCTCCACAATACCCCTAGGGGGTATGGCTGAGGCTATGCGGGGGCCCTTCGCGGCCGTTCGTCGCCCATCTCCGCTCATCCTTGGCGAGCCCTACGCGCGAGTCAGTTCGGGGTGAGACGCTGATCACATGAAGAGCACCATGCAGACCACGCCTCTGCTCATCTCCCAACTCCTGCGCTACGGCACCACGGTCCACCGGGACAGCACCGTCTCCACCTGGACCGCCGACGGCGCGCGCACCTCGACGTACGCCGAGGTCGGCCAGGATGCCGCGCGCCTCGCGAATGCGTTGCGCGGCATGGGAATCACCGACGACCAGCGGGTCGGCACGTTCATGTGGAACAACACCGAGCACCTCGTCGCCTACCTCGCGGTGCCGTCGATGGGCGCGGTGCTGCACGCGATCAACATCCGTCTCTTCCCCGAGCAGCTGATCTACACGGCGGTGCACGGCGGCAGCAAGGTCGTCATCGTCGACGACAGCCTGGCCGAGCCGTTCAGCAAGGTGCTGCCCAAGCTGCCGGCGATCCGGCACGTGATCATCAACGGCGACGCGGTCAGCGACGAGGTGCGCACCGCCATCGCTCAGACCGAGCACGTCGAGAGCGTGCGCGGCTGGCGCGAGCTGCTCGATGAGCAGCAGGACACCTTCGACTGGCCGGAGGATCTGGACGAGAACTGCGCGTCGTCGATGTGTTACACCTCCGGCACCACCGGCAACCCCAAGGGTGTCGTCTACTCCCACCGCAGCAACTACCTTCACGCGACCGGCGTGGTGTCCGGTCTCGCGATGCGCCAGGCGGAGAACTTCCTGGTCGTCGTGCCCCTCTTCCACGCGAACGCGTGGGGTTACCCGTACTGCGCGATGGTGTCCGGTGCGTCACTGGTGATGCCCGACAAGTACCTGCAGCCCGAGCCGCTCGCGCAGATGATGGAGCAGTTGAAGGTCACCACCGGCGCCGGCGTCCCCACCGTGTGGAACGCCCTGCTGCAGTACCTCGATGAGCACGAGGACGCCGACGTCTCCAGCTGCCGGATGCTGATGGTCGGCGGATCCGCCGTGCCGCTGTCGCTGATGAGGGCCTTTCAGGAACGCCACGGCATCGAGATCATCCAGGGCTGGGGCATGACCGAGACCTCGCCCGTCGGAAGCCTGGCGGTCCCGCCGGGGCACGCCGAGGAGGGCTCGGACGAATACTGGCGCTACCGGGCCGCGGCCGGTCGACTGCTGTGCGGCGTCGAGGCGCGCATCATCGGACCCGACGGCGACGAGAAGCCGTGGGACGGCGAGAGCGTCGGCGAGGTCGAGGTGCGCGGGCCCTGGGTCACCGGCGCCTACTACTCCAACGGCACCGAGTCCGACCAGCAGTTGGACGACGCGGCCGCCAAGTTCGACGACGGGTGGCTACGCACCGGCGACGTCGGTCTGCTCACCCACGACGGGTTCCTGGTGTTGACCGACCGCTCCAAGGACGTCATCAAGTCCGGTGGCGAGTGGATCAGCTCGGTCGACCTGGAGAACCACCTCATGGGTCACCCGGACGTGGTCGAGGCCTCCGTGGTCGGCGTGCCCGACGACAAGTGGGACGAGCGGCCGCTCGCGGCCGTCGTACTCCGCTCCGGCGCTTCCCCCTCGGCGGACGAGCTGCGCGAGTTCCTCTCCGACAAGGTCGCCAAGTGGCAGCTGCCCGAGCACTGGACCTTCATCGACGAGGTGCCCAAGACCAGCGTCGGCAAGTTCGACAAGAAGGTCCTGCGTCAGCGGTACGCCGACGGCGACCTGGAGGTCAGCACCGTCGGCTGACCCTCATCGACTTCGCCATGCGCGACGGGGCACATCTGCCCCATCGCGCATGGCGAAATTCAACGGGTGCGGACAACCGCGTGGCTCAGGCCGCGCGCAGCTCCGCCAGATCGGTACTACGGCGCAGGAAGAGCAGTGACACGAGCGTCACCGCTGCGGCAAGGAGCAGAGCGCCTCCCGCCACTGTGGCGAGGGCCGCCCATGGCACCGGAATGGCCTCGATCACGGGGCGGTAGTCGATCTGTCCGGCGCCGCCCGCCGGGACGGGAGTGGAGGGGACGTAGACGGTTGCGCTGGATCCGTAGACACCGCGCGCGGCGAGCACTCCCGTCGTTGTGGCGATCAGGACGGTCGGGACCAGGGGGGCGACCATCTCCAGCAGCGTCGCGGTGGCGAGCGTTCGACGCGGGACGCCCGAGGCGACCAGGGCCGCCAGAGTGCGCCGTCGGGCGACCACTCCCTCCGCGGCGACCACCAGGAGGCCCGCCACCGCGATGGCGATCGCGACAGCCAGGACGACGTCCACCAGGTCGAACGCGTTGGCGTAGAAGGGGTCGTCGTTGCCGGCGGTGCGGAGCAGGAAGTCGGCGCGCACACCCTGCGCTGCCGCTCCGATCAGCACCGAGACGACGACGGCGGCGCAGGCCCGGCTGGCGGTGAAGGGCGCGGCCACCATTCGGCGACAGGCGATGAGTGCCGCGGGCCGACGCGCATGTGCAGCTCCCAGCCTTCCGAGGTGGAGCGCGCACGCTGCCGACCCGAGCACCAGGCCGATTCCGGTGCAGAGGAAGAACGCCGTGATCAGAAGCAGGAAAGCACCCTGGCTTCCGTAAAGACGCGCTGGAATCGCCGACCAACCGATCAGACCGATCGCGCCGATCAGGAAGACGATGACGGGAGCGATGGCGGGCGGTCGGTGGATCACCCGGCGGATCACTCCGAACGGCGTGAGCGCCGTACGCCGCAGCGCGAGGAGCCCGAGCAGGGACGCACCGGCCGGCACCGCCAGAAGCACCATGACGAGCAAGACGGGGTGTGGCAGGACGTCCGTGGGGAGCAGGTGGGCATGGTCGGCAGTCTGCTCACCCATCTGAAACCCCCTGCCGGATCCGCCGGTCGAGAACCATCGATGGATCACGAGATACGCCGACGCGGCCACCACCGAGCCCAGGGCGGCAGCGCAGCAGACCTCGAGCGCGAGGACGGTGCGAACGTCCCGTGGCGTGCCACCGGCCATCCTCATCGCGGCCAGCCGCCGGTCGCGGGCCGGCGCACCGACGCGGCTGCACTGCCCCACGAAGGACAGACTCAGAGCGCTGATCGCGATCATCGCCACCACCACTCCCGGGTGCAGACCGGGCTCGGACAGCAGCTTGGTGGTGTAGGGCCCGTCGTGCGGTCCGATGCTGATTACTGCCGCCGCGAGCAGCAGCACGAATGACGCGAAGGCCGAGCCGACCGCGGTGAGCACGATGCGCAGCGCGTCTGCCCGGCCGCCGCGCAGAGCGAGCCGCAGAAGGCTTGCGAACCGTGGCCCGCGCGCGGAGGTCACGACGCCTCCCCACCGATCACCACGTGCGCCGCGTCGACGGCGCCGTCGTAGCCGTCGATCTGTCCGTCGCGCAGTTGGATCTCGCGATCGCCGTACGCCGCGACCCGGGCGTCGTGCGTGACCAGGACGACGCTGGTGCCCGCCTCCCGCACGACACGGCTCATCTGGGTCATCACCTGCTCGCCGTTCAGGCTGTCCAGCGCGCCGGTCGGCTCATCGGCGAAGAGCACCTGCGGCTCGGTGACCATGGCCCGCGCCACCGCGACCCGTTGGGCCTGCCCGCCGGACATCTCCGTCGGTCGCGTGCGGGCCAGCCCGACGACCTCGAACCGCTCCAGCCATGTCGTCGCCGCAGCCATCGCGGCCCCGCGACGCGATCCGTCGAGCAGAAGCGGTAGCGCCACGTTCTCGATGGCTGTGAGCTCGGGCACCAACTGGCCGAACTGGAAGAGCACCCCGAAATCACGCCGCCGCAGGCGAGACCTCTCGGCCTCGCTCTCCATGCTGATCCGGCGCTCCTCATAGAACACCTCACCGGCATCCGGTCGCACGACACCGGCGAGGCACATGAGCAACGTGGACTTGCCTGAGCCGGACGGCCCCGTGACCGCGAGGATCTCGCCACGCCCGAGCTGCAGGCTCACCCCCTTCAGCGCGGGGTTGCGGCCGTACGACGCGACGAGCGAGCGGGCGCTCAATACTGGCGCCTGCGAGCTGGGTTCGGACCTCATGCGTGCATCTCCTTGGTGAGGGCGGTGACCCGCTGCAGGGCGGTGTCCATCCAGCGCAGGTCGGCGTCCAGATGGGAGAGGGCGTAATCGGCGCCGAGCACCTCGTCCAGGGACGACGCAGGATCGACCTTGATCTTGGTGAAGTGCCGCATCCGTCGCAGGTGCGCCTCGCGCTGCCGGAGCAGGTACGCCGTCGCCTGCTGCTCGCTCGTCGCGAGGATGGCGATGGTGACCTTCGTCGCGAGCGGGTTGCTCACGAACGCGAACGGCTCTTCGACCCGATCCAGCCAGCTCTGCAGCTCGGCGGCACCGGCCGCTGTGACGGCGTAGACGGTCCGGTCCGGTCCGTCGACGCGCTGCACCGCCACGGGCTCGATGAACCCCTGGCGGTGCAAGCGCTCCAACGTGGCGTAGACCTGCCCGAACGCGAGCGGTTTCGCTGTCGGGAAACGGTCGTCGTACCCACGCTTCAGGTCATAGCCGTGCTGCTTCCCCCTGCTGAGCAGCCCCAGAAGTACATGACCCGTCGACATTGACGTATCTATTCACACAGTGAATAGATACGTCAAGGGTCGACGATTTCGCCATGCACGGCGAGGCAGCCGTGCCCCGTCGCGCATGTCCAAAAAGAAGGGGTCAGCGGTTGCGCTCGGGCAGACCTGCTGCCCACAGGGCCGCGGCGACGAGGGCCGGCTGGCCGAAGAGACGAAGAAGTCGCTTGGTGTCGGTGTCGAGTCCGAACGCGTCGGTGCGTTCGACGTACTGCGCGATGTTGCCGGGGAAGATCACGACATAGAACGCCGCGAGCGCGAGCCCGGTCTGACGTCGCTGCTCCGGCAGCAGGAGCATCGCCAGACCCAGACTGATCTCGACCACGCCGGATCCGAGCACGACCAGGTCCTGATCCATCGGGAACCAGTCGGGCACCTGCGCCTTGAACTCGCGGCGGGCGAAGGTCAGATGGGAGGTGCCCGCCAGCGTCATCACACCGCCCAGGACCCGCCTGGTCACCGTCTGCGAGGTCGTGGCCGGGCGCGAGGTCGACAAGGAGAACATTCCGCCAGCGTAGGGACTTGCGCGGGGTGGCGTCAGTGGTCGCGCACCGGCAAGGCCGCGGATTCGTCCTGGCACAACACGACGCCCCAGGTGTCCCTGGGGCGTCGTGATCAATTCACGTGTGGTGCACGCGGTGCACCCACGCGCTACCGGTGTGCGGGCGGCTCGCCGGTCTCGCCGTCCCGCAGATGTGTGCGTTCGCCGGTCTCCTCGTCCCAGACGGGACGCTCACCGGCATCCTCCTGCTGGAACTCGGTGCCCTGACCCTCCAGGTGCGACGGCTGACCAGAGGTCTCATCCCGATACGGGTCTTGCTGGCCGGTGCCCTGACCCTCCAGGTGCGACGGCTGACCCGACGCCTCATCCCCATACGGGTCCTGCGGGCCCGCACCCTGCTCACCGAACGCGGTGCGCTCACCGGCGCCCTGACCCTCCAGGTGCGACGGCTGACCCGACGCCTCATCCCCATACGGGTCCTGCGGGCCCGCACCCTGCTCACCGAACGCGGTGCGCTCACCGGCGCCCTGACCCTCCAGGTGCGACGGCTGACCAGAGGCCTCATCCCCGTAGGGAGCCTGCTGGCCGGTGCCCTGCTCACCGAACGCGGTGCGCTCACCGGTGCCCTGACCCTCCAGGTGCGACGGCTGACCCGACGCCTCATCCCCATACGGGGCCTGCTGGCCGGTGCCCTGCTCACCGAACGCGGTGCGCTCACCGGCGCCCTGACCCTCCAGGTGCGACGGCTGACCCGACGCCTCATCCCCATACGGGTCCTGCTGGCCCGCACCCTGCTCACCGAACGCCGTGCGCTCACCAGCGCCCTGACCCTCCAGGTGCGACGGCTGACCAGAGGCCTCATCCCTGTAGGGGTCCTGCTGGCCGGTGCCCTGCTCACCGAACGCGGTGCGCTCACCGGCGCCCTGACCCTCCAGGTGCGACGGCTGACCCGACGCCTCGCCCCCATAGGGAGCCTGCTGGCCCGCACCCTGCTCACCGAACGCGGCACTCTCGCCGGTGCCCTCGTGACCGACCTGAGAAGGCTGGCCGGTCGCCTCGTCCTCGTAGTGGGTCCCGCCGGTGGGAACCGGCCTGGCGTCCGCATCCGAACCATCCTCGTGAAGGGGCGCCGCCGCGCTCGCGCCACGGTCGTCCTCTGCGGCCTGTCGGGCGGGCTCGTCGGAAGAGGAGGTCTGTCCGGCTACGGCCGCGGCGCCCGCGGTGTTGCGTGTGGTGTCCTCGTCGTTGCGCTTGTCATCGCCCACCCGGTTGCCGGCGCGGTCGGTCTGCACGTCGGGGTCGACCTTGTCAGCCCTGCGCAGCGTCTCATCGTGCTCGCGGTGGACGGCCGCCGCGGCCTCCTGCTCGTGCCGCGCCTCGGTCTCCAGCTCCTGGGCGCGCTGCTCCTGTGCATCCGCCGTGGCGCGGGCATCCTGCGCGGTCTCCGTCGCGGTCTGCGCACGATCGTCGGCCCTGGCCACCGTGGCCTGACCGCGCTCTGCACGGTCACGCAGGTGGTGCGCCTCGCGTCGATGTGCCCGCTTGCGCGACCTGCTCATGACCGCGCCGATCACGGCAAGAACGACGACCACCACGACCACCGCAATGATGATCCACCAGATCTTCGAATTCATATTGAGTGATCCTCCTACGTAGGGGTCGATCGGGCCTGCCGTTCGAAACTAGTGGGTAGGCGACGTCGGGCGCACTTATGCGATCGATGCAGTGGCGGCGTTCGTGCCGCGCCGGAGCATCACAACGCCCCGCGGTCGACGTGCGACCGCGGGGCGAAGTGGATGGATCAGAAAGCGGAGGTGCCGTTCGGGGTACCGAGACCGGTCGGGCCGTCCCAGCCGCTCTGCGCGGAGCAGTAGTAGGAGCAGGACCCGTTGCTACCGCTCGTCACGTCGAACAGACCCGAGGTGTGGGCGTAGGGAAGGGTGTTCGCGTAGCCCGCAGTGTTGCCGGACAGCGCGTAGACCGAGGCGACGATCGGCGAGGACAGCGACGTGCCGCCGTACTGCGCCCACGAGGACGAGGTCGAGCTGGTGGGCGCGTAGACCGCGAGACCCGTGTTGGGGTCGGCGACCGCCGACACGTCCGCCATGGCACGGCCGGAGCAGTGCGTGACGGCCGAGTTCTGGCCGCTCGGAGCGGTGTTCAGCGTGGTGCAACCCGAACCGGCGCCGCTCCATGCGGACTCGGTCCAGCCACGGGTGTTGGACGCGGTGTAGAGCGAGGTCCCGCCGACCGCGGTGACGTAGTGCGAGGACGCGGGGTAGCTGGCGCCCTGGTAGCCGTCGTCACCTGTGGAAGCCGTGACCGCGATGCCGGGGTGGTTGTAGTACTTGCCGTAGGTGGAGTCGGAGCTGTCGCCGCCGCCGTAGCTGTTGGAGATCGCGACGACACCGGACTTCTTCGCGGCGGTGTTGACCGCCGTGCCGAGGTTGGCGTTGGAGGCCGAGCTGGCCTGAACGAGGAGGATCTTGCAGTCGGGGCACGCGGCCGACACGGCGTCGAGGTCGAGCGCCTGCTCCTGGTCCCAGCCCACGTCGGTGCTGGGGAGGGAGGTCGTGCTGCCGGACTGGTTCTCGATCGTGAGGCAGCCGTTGGCCTTCGTGCACGACGACAGACCGAACTGGCTGCGGTAGACGCCCAGGTCGCGCTCGGCGTTCGGGTAGCCGTATGCGTCGACGATGGCCACCGTGCGGCCGCCCGAGTTCAGACCGGCGAGCTTGTACGCGCTGCGGATGTCGGTCGGGGTCTTGCCGGAGATGGCCCTCGGGGTGATCGAACGGCCGGCGGCGTTGACCGCGGCACCCTTGGTGTTCTCCAGCTTCACCGCGAAGCAGGTGGCGTAGCCCTTGGCGACCTTCTGCGTACACGAATGTGCTTGCTGCACACCGGATCCGGCTGCAGACGCAGATGGGGTGAGGGCGCCGGTGAGCGCCGAGGCGGATGCCAGGGCGAGCGCGGCGATAACGGGGGACTTGCGCATTCGGGATCTCCTTGTTGCGAGGCCGTGCCGGGAATAACCGGCGAGCCGCAGCTTCTCGGGCCCCTCCACCGAGAACAAGAGTCGACTACATCTCTGCACACTACTTAGAGAACCTCTTGACCAGATCCATAGGGAATTCCCAGGAAAGTCCGTGATCTGGTCCAACCGTGAATGAAATGAAGCGGATTCGCTGATGCCCGCTCCAGGCGGCCGGACGGCTTCTCGTACCGTGCCCCGTATGACGTCCGCCGCCTCGGTGCCTGCCTTCTACACATCTCTCGGGGCGGGGCACTACCGGCCGAGCATCTCGGTGCAGGGCGCCTGGCGCCCCGACGAGCAGCACATGGCGCCGGTGAGCGGGCTGATCACGGAGGAGCTGATCCGGCACGAGCCGCGCGAGGGCATGCGCATCGCCCGGCTCAGCTTCGAGATCCTGGGGCTCATCCCGCTGCAGGACCTGCACATCGAGGTGCGCACCCTGCGCCCGGGGCGCACGATCGAGCTGCTGGAGGCCGACCTGACGATCGGCGGCCGCACCATCGTGCGGGCGCGGGCCTGGCGTCTGCAGCTCAGCGACACCGCCGATGTCGAGGGCAGCGAACTGCCCGCCATGCCGGCCCCGCAGGACTGCCTCGCCTACGCCGAGGGGGGCGCCGAGTGGCAGGGCGCGTTCATCGCGTCGCTGGAGTGGCGCACAGCGTCCGACGGGCGCGAAGGCCGCCGTGGGGTGTGGGTGCGAAGTGCCGCCGCGCTTCTGGAGGACGAACCGGCCGACCCGATGTCGTCATTCGTGATGCTCGTCGACGCCGCGAACGGCAGCGCCACCCGGATGCGACCCACGCAGATGATGTTCCCGAACGTCGACCTGGGCATCCACCTGGTCCGCGCTCCCGATCCCGCGTGGGTGGGACTGGACACTGCGGTGACCTTCGGCGCGGACGGGGTGGGACTGACCTCCACCACCCTCAACGACGTCGCCGGGCCCGTCGGTCGCGCTGAACAGATCCTCACGGTGCGGCACTTCCCCAGCTGATCTCGCGCGCTGCAGCCGGGCGCGCCGCAGCAACCGCCAGCAGACCAGCACGCAGATCGCGAAGGCGACCCCCACCAGCTCGTCGATCACGTAGTGCTCACCCGCGTATATCAGCGAGACCGCCATCAGCAGCGGGTAGCAGACCAGCAGGCACTTGACCCACCAGCGTGCGCCGAAGCAGAAGAAGCCGGCCACGAGGACGGTGAACGCCTCGTGCAAGGAAGGCATGGCGGCCACGAGATTGGCCTGCGCCTGCCCCACGGAGAGGGCGCGGGAGGCGAACTTCAGGTGCAGGTAGTCCCAGCCCTCCCCGCTGTAGCGGCCGACGGGCGCCCCGGAGATGTATCCCTGCTCGGACGCCAGCCACGGGGGCGACATCGGGAAGAGGAAGTAGGTCGCCAGCCCCACGAGAGTCAGCCCGAGCACGCAGTAGACCCACGCACGGAACCGGCCCCGCCACCAGATCCACAGGGCGACTGCGACCAGGGGGGTGACCAGGAAGTGGCTGGTGTAGCTGAGGCTGAAGAGCACGGTGTACCAACGGCTGCCGCCGGGATGGTGCAGGTGGGCCTGGAGCCACTGGGTCGGCAGGGTGCCGCCGAAGAGGAAGCGGTCGGCGTGGATCGGGAAGGTCGTGTGCAGGGGGAGACCGATGATGTTGTGGGCGCCGTCGCGCGGGGCCGTGCCGTCCGTGTCGTACTGGCCGACGAAACCCCGACTGAAGTCGTACGCCAGGAGAAGTCCCTGGAACGGCAGCCAGTCCAGCATCACCTTTCCCCAGGCACGCCACCCGCGGCCGACGACGGCACACGAGACACCGGCGATGATCCACAGCATCAGGCCGACACGGTCCAGTGGCACCCCGAACAGCACGATGTAGCCGATCAGCACCACGAGATACCCGACGACCGCGACCCGTCGCCACCACACCCAGTCGATCGACTGCGTCGTGAGACCGTCCTCCGCCGCTGCCATAGGCGAACAGAATATGGACTCAGTCTGTCCGGGAGGTGACCGACCTGCCGACATCGGGCAGCTTCGCGACCGACGAGGGCTGCACCCGCAGCCGCACCTGCGCCCCGCGCTCAGGCGCGGGCCCGTCGGTGACTGCGGGCAGATCGCCCAGGCCCTCGATCCTGACCATGACCCGTACGCCGTCCGGGTCTGCTGCGCTCGACAGCACCGTGGCCTCGATGGGCCCGTCGCGGTCGAGCCGGAGTGCGTTGCGGCGCAGCGCTATCGGGGAACCGGGGTGTCCCAGCGACAGTCCCGCCTCAGCCGGCAGCACTGTCCGGTAGCCGAGGAAGCGCGCGGCATCGGCATCGACGGGGGCGCGCCAGACCTCCAGCGCGGGCCCGTGCTGGACGACGCGGCCGTCGCGCAGCAGCGCAACGTCGTCGGCGACGGCGAACGCCTCCTCCTGGTCGTGGGTCACCATGATCGCCGTCGTCCCGGTCGTCCGCAGCACGTCCCGCAGCTGGATCGCGAGCTGCTCGCGCAACGCGGTGTCGAGGGCGGACAGCGGTTCGTCCAGCAGGAGGAGTCGTGGTTCGGCGGCGAGCGCTCGAGCCAGTGCGACCCGCTGCTGCTGGCCGCCGGACAGAGAGCCGGGCCGCCGGTCCTGCAGCCCGGCGAGGCCGACGAGGTCGAGCAGCTCCGCCACCCGGGCCCGCACGACCGCCCGCGGGAGCCGGCGACGACGCAGCGCGTACGCCACGTTCTGCGCGACGTCGAGATGGGCGAAGAGCTGGCCGTCCTGGAACATCAGCGCGAACCCCCTGCGATGGGTGGGCGTCTGCGTCAGGTCGACGCCGTCGAAGATCACCCGCCCGCGATCGGGTCGCTGCAGTCCCGCGACCACGCGCAGCAGGGTCGACTTGCCGCATCCGGAGGGGCCGAGCACCGCGAGCGTGTAACCAGTGGACACCGTCAGATCGACCCCATCGACCGCGGGCGACCCGTCGAAGCTGACACTGACGTCCTGGATCTGTAGCTCCCCCATCAGAACCGGCCCACCGATCCCACGCGCAGACTCTCCACCGCGGCCATCACCGCGGCGGTCATGAGGGCGAGCAGGACGGACGCCGCGAGCGCCATCCCGAAGTTGTCGCCGCCCGGATGCCCGATGAGCTGGTAGATGACCACCGGGAGGGTCGGATGGGCCGGGCGCGCCAGGAAACTGGTGGCACCGAACTCGCCCAGCGACACCGCGAAGGCGAAACCGGTCGCCGCGAGCAACGGTCGCCATACGACGGGGAGATCGACGGTGCGCACGACCTGCAGGCGGCCGGCCCCCAGGCTCGCTGCGGCCTGGCGCTGCCGGTCGTCGATGGCGGCCAGCGCGGGTGCCACGGTGCGCACGACGAGGGGAAGCGCAACCAATGCCTGGGCGATGGGGATCAGGATCTGCGAGTCGCGTAGGTCGAGGGGCGGTCGATTCAGAGTGACGATGAAACCGAATCCAACTGTCACCGCTGATATTCCGAGAGGCAACATGAAGACGGCGTCGAGTACGGCGAGTCGACGCCGACGGCGACCGCCTGACCGACCGTTCGGTCGGTAGGCGACGGTGATCGCCACGGCGAGCCCCAGCACCACTGACAACAGCGTGGCGTCGACGGCGATGCGCCACGAGCTGGCGATCGCGTCGCCGACCGGCACCAGCAGCGCACCACCATCACCCGTCGTGCCGAGGCGCCGGTAGTTCTCCAGGCTCCATCCGCCGTCGGCATGCAGCGAACGCACGACCAGGCTCGCGAGGGGCAGCACCAGGAACACCACGACGGCGGCCGTCGATGCGAGGACGGGAAGGTCGCGACGGGTGGGGTGACGTCGCTGTCCCACCCCGGCGCGCGCCGATTGGTGCCGCACGCCGGCGCGAGCGCGTTCGACCACGACCAGGAGCAGGATCACCACCACGAACTGGGCGATCGAGAGGACGGCCGCCGTGCGCAGGTCGAAGACGTCGGTGGTCTGCTGATAGATCTCGGTCTCGATCGTGCTATAGCGCAGCCCGCCCATCGTCAGCACCACACCGAACGCCGTGGCGCAGAAGAGGAAGACGATCGTGACCGCCGACAGGATCGTCGGCGCCAGCGCAGGGAGCGTGACGGTCGCGAAGACCCGCACCGGTCCGGCCCCCAGCGCCGCGGCGGCTTCCTGGGGGCGCGCATCCAGGCCGGCCCAGGCGCTGCCGACGGTGCGCACGACCACCGACAGGTTGAAGAACACCAGCGCCAGGGCGATCGCGATCCAGGTGCCGTCGAGACCGAGGAAGCCGAGGGGCCCGGAGCTCACGAGCAGCGTGCGGAACGCGACGCCGACCACGACGGTCGGCAGCACGAACGGGGTGGCGACCAGCGCCCGCAGCACCCCGGCGCCCGGGATCCGAAGCCGGTAGAGCGCGTACGCGACCGGCAGGCCCAGCAGCGTGGTCACCGCTGTGCCGAGCGTGGCGATGCCCAGGGTGAAGAGGACCACCCGGCGCTCGCGCGGGCGTCCGAAGACGGCGACGGCCTCACCGAGTGCCCAGTGGCCGTCCGGATGCAGTCCGCGGGCGAGCATCCCGCCGACGGGAAGCACGAAGAACACCGCGAGGAAGGCGAGCGGCACCACAGCGACCGCAGCCGGCCACCATCGGTGAAGACCGTTGACTCTCATACTTGGTCGCCTACGAGGTGACGTCCTGCCACTGGCTGATCCACCGGTCCCGCTGCGCGCTGATCTGCGAGGCGGGCAGGCTGAGGGGCTTGCGCGGCGTCTTCACGAAGGACTTCCAGTCGGCCGGCACCGTTGCGCCCCGGTCGACGGGGAAGACATACATGCTGCCCGGCATCGAGGTCTGGAACGTGCGCCCCAGCATGAAGCGGATGAACGCCTGCGCCCCGGCAGTGTTCCTGGCGCCCTTGAGCACCCCGGCGTACTCCTGCTCCTGGAAACAACTGTCCATCAACGCCGAGGTGGTCGACTTACCCGCCGTGACGGTATCGGCCGGAGACGTGTTGTAGGACAGCACGATCGGCCGATCACCCTTGCCGCCGCCAGCCGTGTAGTCGACTCCCCACGCGTCGCTCCAGCCGCTGGTGAGCTTGGCGCCGTTCGCCATCAGCTCCTTCCAATACCCCTGCCAGCCGCCCTGCCCGTACTTCGCGATGGAGGCGAGCAGGAAGGCCAGGCCCGGTGATGAGGTGGCGGCACCCGGGCTGACGAAGAGTCCCTTGTACGCCGGGCTGGTCAGGTCGGTCATGCTGCTCGGCGCCGTGCGGTGGTGCTTGGCGAACCACGCATCGTCGACATTGACGCAGACGTCGCTGTAGTCGATCGGCGTGAGCATCGCGGCCGGCGCACCGCTCAGCGCGTACGTGGCGGCACCGGCTGGTAGAGGCGGCGAATATGCCTGCAGTGCGCCCGAATCCGCCACCCGTGAGGCGAAGGTGTTGTCGATGCCGAAGGTGACGTCGCCGGTGGGGTCGCCCTTGGTGAGCACCAGGGAGTTGGCGAGCTGGCCGGCGTCGCCGGAGGCCTGCACCTTGACCTGGTAGCCGGTCGTCTTGGTGAAGTCGGCGAGGACCGACGGGGGCACGGCCCACGAGTCGTGGGTGACCAGCACCACCTGACGGTTCTTCGCCGAGGTGTGGTCCGGCGGACCGGCGGCCTCACTGCCGCTCACCGCGCAGCCGGCCAGGGCGGGCAGTGCGATGACCGCGCACACGGACATGATGGTGAACTTCACTGGATTCGACCTCCTCTTAACGAGGGGCCCCGACTTCCTACACCGGTACTAACCGGATCAGGTTCGAGGGTCTGCGGCCGATCCGCACTCTCAGCGCTGCTGCGCTCCCCTGTCGTATCCGCCGCTCACGATACGCGCGCGCGGCGGGGCGCCACATTCGCAGGGTAGGTTTGACGAAGGTTTCCGATCCGTCGTCGAAAGGTGGGCTCATGGGTTCGATTGCGTGGAAGGTGCTCTCCGCGGCGACTCGGCTGGCCTCCACCCGGGTCGCGACCAAGGTCACCCAGACCGGGTGGCGCGCCGCGACCGGCAAGAAGGCCCCCTCGGACCGTTACGAGCCCGAGCGCTCGCATGCCGAGGCCACTGCGTTCGCCGTCATCTCGGCCGCGATGCTTGCGGGTGCTACGACCCTGGTCGAGCGCAAGGTCGCCGACTACTACATGCGCTCCACCGGCGAACTCGCCCCGCCAATGCAGAAGGCGATCGACAAGCGCGAGAAGAAGCTTCAGAAGGAAGCCGAGAAGCGCTGACGCTCGGCTGCGTCAGCTGAGCCCGTCCCGGTAGAGCACCTCCACCTCGATGATCCGCTCAGGTGAGGTCTGCTGCACGTGGATGAGCAGGTAGCCGGCCCAGGACGGCTCGAGATCGATCGTCCACGTGTGTGGTTCCCAGGCGCCGTCCGGCCTCGGCACCGTGAAAAAGGTGTCGCAGAACGAATCGCCGCATCCGCACATCTGCGCGAACTCGAGGGTCGGCACCTGATCTGCGAGCGCTGCATAACCGTCCGCACGCAGCAACTCCTCCATCTCGCGGGCGATCTGCGGCCACAGCTCCATCACACGAGTCACGCTCGGATGGTGTCACTCACCGGGACGCGATGGGCGCGTTCAGGCTGCGCGCTCTTCGGCGTCGCGCAACCCGGACATCGCCCAGGTGATCGTGGCGACGCTGAGCGAGCCCGCGACGGTGTCGGCTCGGCGCGCGACGTCCAGCCCGGACTGCCCGAGGCCGCGACGCGCCCAGTTGGGCAGTGCGGCGACTCCACCGCGTGCGACGAGGACGTAACCCGGCTTGGCCGCTCGCGGAAGCGGCGGCTCACGCAGCAGGAAATGACAGGCGTCGACCGCGGCAGGCGTGGACCGTAGGACCGCCCGGTAGGAATGCAGCTGCTCGCGAAGCTCCGTCACGTCGGCCGGCAGATCGCGTGCGCCGAGGAGCGTGGAGGCTGTACGGGCCTGGGAGACATACGTGTCCGCCTCCTGCGCCGAGAGCCGTTCGCTAGCGCCGGCGTACATCTGGAAGGCCGTGAGGAAGCTGTGGATCTCGGCCACGTGGACCCAGCTCAGCAGATCGGGATCGGACGCGGCGTACGGCGTGCCGTCGTCGGTGCGACCGCGGACACGCTCGTGGATCGAGGCGACGTGGGCGATGACCTCCTCGGCGTGCTCGATGGTGCCGAAGGTGGTCGCGGCGATGTAGTAGCTGGTGCGCTGCAACCGACCCCACGGGTCGCCGCGGAAGCCGCTGTGCCCGGCGACCCCGGCCATCGCCGAAGGGTGCAGTGACTGCAACAGCAGCGCCGCCACTCCGCCGGGGAACATCGCGGCGTGCTGGTGGACACGCCAGATCGGGTCGTCAGGGGTGAACCACCGCGGTCCCTCGGCCTCCCAGATGCCCTTGGCCTTGGCGGGGGCGTCGTCACCGGCCACCTTGGAGCGCAACAACCGGCCGAGCGCGCGCTGCGCACCGCCGGTCGGGACTCGCACGAGAGGAAGCATCTCTTCGAGTATGCGGCCCGGTGAGACCGCGCCGTACGCCGACCGGCTCGACGGGCGTTCGGCGGCCCCGTCAGCGCGGGAGGAGCCCTGCCACCGTGGTGGCGAATGCGGAGAGGGACGGGTAATCGCCGGCGTCGATGGTGCCGTTGGAGATCGAGCGGCACCCCGTCTCCGTCAGCCAGAGGGAAGCACGCGCGCCATCGGCGTAGCTGAACGCGACGACGGTGACGGACTCGTCGTCGTTGGGGCAGACGACGCTGCCGCCATCGGTGTGGGCGAGGTCGATCGTGGTCGCGCTGCGCGCCAGCCGACCCGCCTGCGTGGTGTCGAGCCGCGCCCGGGATCGCAGCGCGAACGCTGCACCGTTGAGACCGTTGTAGGAGCAGATCAGCCCGGCCGTCGGTGACCCCGCTGGTAGGAGGGACGAGGCCGGTCCTGGTGTGACGTCACTGGCGCCCCGGTCGCTGCGTGGGCAGCCGCTCGCCACCGTGACAGCCAGTCGGCTGCCGCCTGCGGGAGCGGTGGCCGGGGTGGAGTCCAGCCAGAGTGCGGTCCCGTCGGCGCGCCATACGCTCGCCGACGCGCCAGCCGGAGCGATCCCGATGTCGAGCATCGCGTTCTGCCAGGCGCTGCTCGGCCGATCGTCGGTGTAGGCGGATCCGACGCTCGTCACGACGGAGCCGGAGGTCGAGCTGGCGGAACCTGTTGCGCTCAGGCCGCCCGGCGCGTGCGCAGCGAGCCACCTCTGGGACTGCTGCATGGTCATCGGCACGCGCCAGAACCGTGACGTGTCGATCAACGAGGCCGACCTCGGGGCTCCCATCACCGGACCGGGCAGCGTCGAGGGCGCCCCGGCCATCCGGGCCGCCCCGGCCGGGACCGTCACGAGGTCGATCAGGCGGCGTGTCTCAGCGAGAGTGCGCGCTCTGTTGGTCGACGCCGAGGCGCGAGTGGGACCAGCCGTCGGAGTGGCTACGTGCGTCACCTGGTGCTGATTCGCCGTGCTCGGGCTGCCGGGGCCCCGCGGTGATGTCGAACCGCAGCCCGTCAGTGCCACACACGCGGCGCCCACCACCAGGAATGCCGAGGCGGTACGGACGCTCATCACACTTCTGAGACGCCGCAGCGCGCGTGCCGGTTGACCGTGGTCACTCCTGCGCGTCCTCAGGTTTGCTGATCCATGCGGAGAAGACGGGCAGACCCTCCCACGGATCGTCGGGTTCGGTCCCGTGCGCCGTGGCCACGACGGCGTACGGATGACCGAACCGCAGGGTCGCGGTGCGGTGCAGACCCGACGGCTCCGCTCTGCGAGCACTTGTGGCCATCGCGACGTGGGTGACGGCGGCGGCTTCGAACCCGCGGCGGCCGTACCGGGCGAGCGCGGTCTGCTTGGCATCGATCGGTCCCTTGAGGCGGGCGAGCTGCTGAAGCGCGTGCCCGGCGGCGACGAACCCCAGCTTCGGCTCGGCGGTCAGGTCGTGCGCGCTGTTGGCATGCCACGCAGGTAGCAGCGCATCCACGTGCTCGCCCGGGTTGACCCCCTCCTCCTCGGTGATCGTCCACAGCGCGTGATCGCCCAGAGGAAGATCGAACAGCGACACCGACACTGCGTCCGCGCCGTGCTGGGCCCGGGCGACCGCTACGTCGTGCGCGGCCGCGAGGACATCGCCCGGCGCCGCGGTGGCCTCGGCGATCACCGAGGTGACCACGAGCCCGTCGGCCAGTGCGCGGTGGACGGCGACGCGCCCGGCCCGTTCGGTCTCGGTGATGTACGCATCGTGTCCTGGCAGGCGAGATGCGCGCAGCACCCGGTGCAGGGTGCTGCTCCACGGCCCGCGTAGGTCGGCCGCGTCAGCAGTATCGAACCGTGTCAGCCAGGTGACCCGGGTCGCCAGCGCCGACACGAGCAGGACGGCGAGGTCAGAGGTGTCGACGGGGAACCGGTCGATGAGGCCGAGAGTGTGCTCTCGCGCCCATGAGTCGGCCTGACCCTGGGTCGGAATGGGGCCGGTCTCGACCTCTGCGGGCAGCGTGGACAGCCACGCGTTCAAACCGGGCAGGCCCTCTCGCACCCACGCGGCCGCCGCGGCGGACACCGCCGGATGCGGATGCGCGAGGAGTTCCACCGCCGCACGATGCGCGGCGTCGACATCGGCGCCGAGGGCGTCGGCGATCTCATCCGCCAGCTCGCCGGACGCCGCAGGTGCGGCCAGCGCGAGCACCAGCCAGGCGCCCAACGGTGACGCGACGTGGTGTTCTCCCCGCCCCAATGCGGCGAACCGCTCGGCGTAGCGACACATAAGGTCGGGGAGTGTCATGCGGGCCACTGTGCCCGCTCACCCGGTCCGATACGCGCGAATTGACAGCGTCAGCTGCTTAAAGGCGTGCCGACCAACGGTTCAGTCATCCCAGCGCCCAGGTGAGTGTCGCTCGCGCGGGTTGTCGGCCGTGCGGTCACTTTCCGACGCCGCGTCCAGTACCCAGCGCGGGTTGTAGGCCGTGCGGTCACTTTCCTACGCCGCGTCCCAGCGCTCAGCGCAGCAGGTCGCCTTGGCCGAAGAGTTCTGCCGTCTGGGCTGCGGACGGGCTGCCGGCGTCGACGTCTGCGCCGGCCTCGAGCAGCACCCACACGATGGTGTCCTCACCCTTGAAGACGGCGCCGGCCAACGGCGACTGCCCCCGGTCGTTGAGCCGGTTGACGTCGGCTCCGCGCTCGATCAGCGCCTTCACCGCGGAGGCGTGCCCGTGGTACGCCGCGAGCATCAGCAGCGTGTTTCCCGAGGCGTCGGTGAGGTCCACCGGGACACCCCGGTCGACGTACGCTGCGAGCCGATCGGCGTCGCCGGTCCGGGCGAAGTCCGCGCAGGCGTGACCGATCTCCACCAGGGCGGGGTCGGGAGAGGCGTCGGTCACGAAGGTAAGGCTAACCCGCGCTCAGCGTCCGTCCAGAATCACGTGAGCCAGCGGGACGCCGGGCCGGTAGGGCAGATGTCGATAGCTGGGGGCATCCAGGGCGGTGAGATCGGCCCGGGCACCGACCCGGAGCACGCCGATGTCGTCCCGACGCAGAGCTGCGGCGCTCCCGGCGGTCGCCGCACGGACGGCCTGCGCGGGCGTCATCCCCATCTCGCGCACCGCGAGCGCGATGACGAACGGCATGGAGCTGGAATAGCAGGTGCCGGGGTTGCAGTCGGTGGCGAGCGCGACCCGCACGCCGGCGTCGAGCAGCGCACCCCCGTCGGGGTACGGCGAGCGCGTGGAGAACTCCACACCGGGCAGCAGGGTCGCCACGGTGTCGGAGCCGGCGAGGGCCTCGACATCCTCGCCGGTCAGGTAGGTGCAGTGGTCGACGCTCGCCGCGCCGACCTCGACGGCGAGGAGCACGCCCGGACCGGGTCCGAGCTGGTTGCCGTGCACCCGCGCGAACAACCCGGCGTCCTGCCCCGCACGCAGCACCCGCCGCGACTCCTCCTCGGTGAAGGCGTGCGGGCTGTGCGGCTCGCAGAAGACGTCGATCCAGCGGGCGTGCGGCGCGCAGGCGGCCAGCATGTCGCCCGTCACCAGGTCGAGGTACGCAGCGCGGTCGTCACGCGCGTCGGGCGGGACCACGTGGGCGCCCAGATAGGTGGTCTCGGTGGTGAACTCCCCCGCGATCCGCAACGCCCGCGCCTCGTCGTGCGCGGTGAGGCCGTAGCCGCTCTTGATCTCCACCGTGGTGGTGCCCTGCGCGCGCATCTCGGCGACCCGGCGCCCGACCAGGGCCCGCAGCTCGTCGTCGGTCGCCGCGCGGGTCGCCGCCATCGTGAGAGCGATACCGCCCCCGTCGTACGGCGTGCCGGTCATCCGGGCCTCGAACTCCGCCGAGCGGTCGCCGGCGAAGACGAGGTGGGAGTGGCTGTCGACGAATCCCGGCAGAACGCAGCGGCCTTCGACATCGACGGACCGATCGGCCGCAGGCGCGGCGGATGCGCTGCCGATCCAGTCGATACGGCCGTCGGTCGCGATCAGCGCGGCGTCGTGGACGATGCCCAGCTCGTCGCCGCGGGTGCCGTCGACGGTGACGAGCTCGCCGATGTTGGTGACGACGGTGCTGGTCATGCGAGTCCCTCCCAGAGCGGGTCGATGGCCTCGGCGAGGAGGGTTCCGACGTCACCCAGCACGTGCCGGCCGCCTTCGACGACCATCTCCCCGTCGCGGATGACGGTGTGCACGTCGGCTGCCGTGGCCGAGTAGACGATCTGCGCAGGATCCGAACCGGCCGTACGCGCCGAGTCCGTCGCCGCGGCAACGAGATCGGCTCGCATTCCCCGCGCGAGCGCACCCGCGTCGGGCCACGCCAGACTCCCGTGGGCGACGAGGGCCTGGTGCAGTCCCGTCAGAGTGAAACGGCCGCGTTCGTGGGACATCAGGCGCTCGTGCATCTCCAGCGCCCGCACCTCCTCGAAGAGATCGATCACCGCGTGCTGATCGCTGCCCAGGCTGAGCGGCGCCCCAGCGTCACTGAGTCTGCGGGCCGGGCCGATGCCGTCGGCCAGGTCGCGTTCTGTGGTGGGGCAGAAGCACGCTGTGGTCTTCGCCTCCCCCAGCAGGGCGATGTCGTCCTGGGTCAGATGGGTGGCGTGCACGGCGGTCGTACGTGCCGTCAGAGCGCCGCCATCGTGCAGCAACCGGGTCGGCGTCACGCCGTAATACCGCACGCACGTGTCGTTCTCGGCACGTTGCTCGGAAAGATGCGCGTGCAGCGGCCGGTCACCGGTGGCGGCCACCACGGTCGGGATGGCCTCGCTGGGCACGGCCCGTACGGAGTGGATGGCAGACCCGATCCGGGTGTTGTCGTCCTCGCGCAACGCCCGCATGCGGTCGGCCCAGGCCTCGACGTCCCCGTCGCCGAAGCGCAGTTGCTCGGGGTTCAGCGGCTCGTGTCCGTCGTCGGTCAATCCACCGGCGAGGTAGCACGTGTCGAGCAGCGTGAGGCGGACGCCGGCGTCGCGGGCGGCCTGCCGCAACGCCTCACCCATCGCGTTGGGGTCGTCGTAGGGGCGACCGCCCGGCGCGTGGTGCAGGTAGTGGAACTCCCCCACGCTCGTGATTCCGGCAAGTGCCATCTCGGCGTACGTCGCTCGCGCCAGCCGGAGGTAGCTGTCCGGATCCAGTTGCGCCGCAACGTCGTACATGCCGTCACGCCAGGTCCAGAAGGTCCCGCCACCGGTGTGGGTGCGCCCTCGCAACGCGCGGTGGAACGCGTGGCTGTGGCAGTTCGCGAGACCCGGCAGCACCACACCGGGCAGCCGGTGAGCGTCGCCCTGTGGCTGACCCGGCAACACCGCGGTGAAGCGGCCGTCGTCGATGTCGAAGCGGACGTCGGCGGCCAGCCCGGTCGGCAGCAGCGCGTGCGCCGCCCAGTAGGCGATCATCCGGCCAGGTCCTGCAGGACGGCGGTGAGGGCGCGTACGCCGACGTGACAGTCGGCCTGTTCGGCGAACTCCTCCGGCGAGTGCGAGACGCCGGTGGGGTTGCGGACGAAGAGCATCGCGGTGCTGACGCCCGCATTGGAGAGGATGCCCGCGTCATGTCCGGCGCCCGTGCCGAGCATGGGCACGTCACCGAGGATGTTGTGCAGCCGACCCGCCAACGACGTGTCGAACGCCGTGGTGGGCGTCCACGACTCGCGGCTCACGTCGGCAGCGGCTCGCTCCGACAGCTCCTCGACCATCGCCAGGACGGCCGCCTCGTCGGCACCGCGGGCGTCGAGCCAGGCCGTCACGTGCGAGGGGATGGCGTTGACTCCGTTGGGTTCGACCTGCAGCTTGCCGATCGTCGCGACGCAGCCGTGCTTCTCGGCCAGGCCCCGCGCCTCGGCAACGGCCGTCGCGCACGCGAGCATCGCGTCGTGCCGGTCCTCCAGACGGGTCGTACCCGCGTGGTTGGCGATGCCCGCGAAGTCGAGCCGCCAGCGACCGTGCGGCCAGATGTCGGTGCCGATCGCCACGGCTGCGTGGTCCTGGTCGTAACGGTCGGCGTCGGCCATCGCCCGGCCCTGCTCGACGTGCAGCTCCACGAAGCTGCCGATCCGGCGTACGGCGTCCTCGTCCCTGCCGATCGAGGCGGGTCGTCCGGCCCGCTTCAGCGCCTCCCCCATGGTGACCCCGTCGGCGTCGGTGAGGCGGAGCGCCCGGTCGGCATCGAGCTCGCCGGTGATGACCCGGGACCCGGCGCAGGCAACCCCGAAGCGGGCGCCCTCCTCGTCGCCGAAGTTGACGACCCCGATCGGACGACTGGGTTGGAAGCCGCTGTCCCGTAACGCATCCACCGCAGCGAGGGCGCTGACGACACCGAGCGGGCCGTCGTACGCGCCGCCGTCCGGCACGGAGTCCAGGTGAGAGCCTGCGACGACCCCCGGTGTGGCGTCGGGATCGCCCCACCACGCCCACTGGTTGCCCATCCGGTCCTCGACCAGGTCCAGTCCGCGCGCCGTGCACTCGCCCGCGAACCACTCGCGCAGGGTGTGGTCCTCACGGGTCCACGCGAACCGCCGGTATCCGCCGGAGGAGACCCGGCCGACCGGCTGCAGGTCGGCCCACATCCGGTCGAAACCGGCGTACGACGCGTCGGTCGGCACCGCTCAGCCCTCGCGCATCGGCACGCGCACGCCGCGGGCCTGCGCGACCTCTTCCGCTCGGCCGTAGCCCGCATCGACGTGCCGGATGACGCCCATGCCCGGGTCGTTGGTCAGCACCCGGCGCAGCTTCTCGGCAGCCAGCGCGGTGCCGTCGGCGACGGTCACCTGACCGGCGTGCTGCGAACGGCCGATCCCGACGCCGCCACCGTGGTGGATGGACACCCAGCTGGCACCGGACGCGGTGTTGACCATCGCGTTGAGCAGCGGCCAGTCGGCGATCGCGTCGGATCCGTCTGCCATCGCTTCGGTTTCGCGATAGGGCGACGCGACCGAGCCGCAGTCGAGGTGGTCGCGACCGATGACGATCGGCGCAGACACCTCACCACTGGCGACGAGGTCGTTGATGGCGAGGCCCGCCTTGTCGCGCTCGCCGTACCCCAGCCAGCAGATCCGCGCGGGCAGCCCCTGGAAGGCGATCTTCTCCTTCGCGCCGCGCATCCACTTCTGCAGGCGGTCGTTGTCGGGGAAGAGGTCCATCACGGCCTTGTCGGTCGCGTAGATGTCCTTCGGGTCGCCGCTGAGCGCGACCCAGCGGAACGGGCCCTTGCCCTCGCAGAACAGCGGCCGGATGTACGCCGGCACGAAACCCGGGAACTCGAACGCCCGGTCGTACCCGCCGAGTCGGGCCTCGTCGCGGATCGAGTTGCCGTAGTCGAAGACCTCGGCGCCCGCGTCCTGGAACTCCACCATGGCCTTGACCTGGCGCGCCATCGACGCGCGGGCTCGGTCGGTGAAGTCCTCGGGCTTCTTGTCGGCGTAGTCGTGCCAGTCGCCGAGTTCGACGTCGTCCGGGAGGTAGGAGAGCGGGTCGTGAGCGCTCGTCTGGTCGGTGACGATGTCGATCTCCACTCCGCGACGGAGCAGCTCAGGGAAGACCACAGCCGCGTTGCCCACCACGCCCACGGAGTACGCACGGCGGGCTCGCTTAGCGGCCAACGCCTTCGCGACCGCGTCGTCGAGGTCGTCGGCGACCTCGTCGAGGTAGCGGTGATCCACGCGGCGTCGCAGCCGCGTCTCGTCGACGTCGACGATCAGACACACACCGTCGTTCAATGTGACAGCCAGTGGTTGAGCGCCACCCATCCCACCGCAGCCACCGGTCAAGGTGAGCGTGCCCGCCAGGGTGCCGCCGAAACGCTTCTCGGCCACCGCCGCGAAGGTCTCGTAGGTGCCCTGGACGATGCCCTGGGTGCCGATGTAGATCCAGGATCCCGCGGTCATCTGCCCGTACATCGTGAGGCCGAGGTGCTCCAGGCGACGGAACTCCGGCCAGGTCGCCCAGTCGGGGACGAGGTTGGAGTTGGCGATGAGCACGCGCGGCGCCCACTCGTGGGTCTGCATGACCCCGACCGGTCGGCCGGACTGCACGAGCATGGTCTCGTCCTCGCGCAGTGTCTGCAGGGTGCGCACGATGGCGTCGAAGGACCGCCAGTCGCGGGCGGCGCGGCCGGTGCCGCCGTAGACGACCAGGTCGTCGGGGCGTTCGGCGACCTCCGGGTCGAGGTTGTTCATCAGCATCCGCATGGGTGCCTCGGTCGACCAGGACCGTGCGGAGAGAGTCGTGCCGCGAGGTGCGCGGACCGGGCGTGCGCCTTCCATCATTTCCTCCGTGCCGTGTGGATGTACCTCATGGTTGTTGCTTCGTGGGGTGTCACGCGAGTCTCCCGACGACGCCCTCAGCGTGCCGCACCGCGTCGCCGGAGCCCACCAGCTGCACCGCGGCCTCGATGTCGGGGGCGAGGAAACGGTCGGGACCGGGCCCGGGCAACGCGCGAACGACGGCCGCCGTACCGGGCGAGGATGTGAGAGGTGCACGCAGCGCGATTCCCCGTGCGGCCGTGAGCATCTCGATGGCGAGCACCCGGGTGAGGCCGTCGAGCGAGCGCCGCAGCTTGCGGCCCGCGGACCACCCCATCGACACGTGGTCCTCCTGCATCGCGCTCGACGGGATCGAGTCGACGCTGGCCGGTGACGCGAGCCGTTTCAGCTCGGAGACGATCGCCGCCTGGGTGTACTGGGCGATCATGTAACCCGAGTCCACGCCGGGGTCGTCGGCGAGGAACGCGTGCAGGCCGGCGTTGCGCGCCGGGTCCAGGAAGCGGTCGGTGCGCCGTTCGCTCATCGACGCGACGTCGGCGATCACGATCGCGAGGAAGTCGAGCACGTAGGCGACCGGTGCGCCGTGGAAGTTGCCGTTGGACTCCACCCGGCCGTCGATCGTCACGACCGGGTTGTCGACGGCAGCGGCGAGCTCACGGGAGGCGATCAGCTCGGCGTGCGCCAGGGTGTCGCGCGCAGCCCCGGCCACCTGCGGTGCGCAGCGCAGCGAGTACGCGTCCTGGACCCTCGTGCACGCCGCCGGGTCGCGGTGGCTCTCGCGGATCTCGCTGTCGGCGAGCACGATCCGCAGGTTCGCGGCGCTGAGCTCCTGCCCGGTGTGGGGACGGAGCGCGTGCAGGTCGGCGGCGAAGACGTCGTCGGTGCCGAGCAGCCCCTCGACGCTCATCGCGGCGGAGATGTCGACGGTGGTGAGCAGGAGGCGCAGGTCGACGATCGCCATGCACAGCATCCCGAGCATCCCGTCGGTGCCGTTGATGAGCGCCAACCCCTCCTTCTCCTGCAGCTCGACCGGATCGATGCCGGCCTCGGCGAGCGCCTCGCCGGCGTCCTTGACGTTGCCGGCGGCATCGCGCACCGGACCCTCGCCCATCAGGGCGAGCGCGCAGTGCGCCAGGGGCGCGAGGTCACCGGAGCAGCCGAGGGAGCCGTACTCGTGCACGACCGGAGTGATCCCGGCGTTCAGCATCGCGACGTACGCCGTCAGCGTCTCCTCGCGGATGCCGGTGCGGCCCGTGGCGAGTGTGGAGATGCGCAGCAGCATCGTGGCGCGCACGACCTCACGCTCGACCTCGGGCCCGGATCCCGCCGCATGTGAGCGGATCAGGCTGCGCTGCAACTGTCTGCGCTGCTCCAGCGGGATGTGCTTGGTCGCCAGCGCGCCGAAACCGGTGGAGATGCCGTAGTGCGGGATGGTGTCGTCGGCCAGCCGGTCGATGATGGATCGGCTGGCGCGCACCTCGGCGAGCGACTCCTCGCTGAGGCGGATGGCCGCGCCCCCTCGCGCCACGTCGACGACCTGCTCGATGGTGAGCGGACCGATGCCGACCTCCACCACGTTCTGGGTGTCCTGCTCGACTGCGGTGTCCGTCATGCCCCCATTGCACCGCGCTCGCGGTGGTGAGCACTACGACCGGAGGGCATATGGTGTCTCGGATCCGAGACATAGCCGTCGACACCCGCCGCCTGAGAGGCCCCCCGCGACCGTGACCGCCGACAACGCACTGGCAGCCGGGCAGGTGCTGGCGATCCTGCAGGCGATGGCGGGGCATGCGGAGCCGGTGCCCGCGGCCACGATCGCGCGCGAGGTCGGCCTCCCCCGCTCCACGACGTACCACCTGCTCGCCACTCTTCGCCAGCGCGGTTTCGTCACGCATCTGAGTGAGGAGAAACGCTGGGGGCTCGGCGTTTCGGCGTTCGAGCTGGGGTCGGCCTACAACCGGCAGGCGCCGTTGCAGCGCATCGCCCGCGTGGCGCTCACCCGCCTGGTCGACACCACGACGCACACGGCGCACCTCGTGGTGCTGCACGGTCGTGACGTGCTCTACGTCATCGAGGAGCGCGCTCCTGGCCGTCCTTCGCTGGTGACCGATGTGGGCGTGCGGCTGCCCGCCCAGTTGACGGCCTCGGGGCTGGCCATGCTGGCCGCTCTCCCGGCGGCCCAGGTACGCGCTCTCTACCCCGACCGTGCGGCGTTCGTGCAGCGAGCGGCACGCGGGGCGACGTCACTGACGGCGTTGCGCTCGGAGCTCGCCCAGGTGCGGCAGCGCGGCTACGCGGTCGAGAAGGACTCGGTGACCAGGGGGTTCGCCTCCGTCGCGGCCGCCGTGCTCGACCACAACGCGCACCCCGTCGCCGGAGTCGCCGTCACCTATCCGCACGACAGCCTCGCCGGCGAGACGGTCGACGGGCTGGCGGCATCGACGGTACGAGCAGCAGCAGATCTGTCCCACCGCCTCGGCCACCGCCCCTGACCCTCCCCTCGAGTGGCATACACATGTTTCGAGTGGCGCACTCATACCTACGCCGCTCGACGGGTATGTATGCCACTCGACGGCCTGCTCAGTCCTCGACCGTGAGCTCCACCTTGTCGGGGTAGAAGGCCATGTGCCCCTCGATCGCGGCGACTGCGTCGTGCGGGTGCTCGTAGACCCAGATCGCGTCGTGCACCGTGCCGGTGTCGGTCTCGATGTCGCGGTAGGTCGCATCCCCCTTGTACGGGCAGTGGCTGGTGGTCTCGCTCGCGCGCAGCAACAGCGGGTCCACGTCGCTGGGCGGCAGGTAGTAGGCCGCCGGGTAGGTCGACTCCTGCAGCACGAGGGCCGACCGGGTGTCTGCCACCACGGTGTCCCCTACGCGGACGACGACGTGGCGGGTGGTCGGTTCGACGGTGATGGGGTGGTCCGGGCCGGGGATCAGGACATCGGGCATGGCGCGCTCCCTCTCATGAGAACTGCTGACACCGTCGACGCTAGACCCGTCCCGTGTCACGATTCGGCGAGCCTCTTGAGATTGAGCAGTTGGCGGCGCGCCATCACCAGGTCGCCCACGGACACGAGCGGCGCGATCAGCCGGCCCCGTGCCATCACCACCTTGAGCAGCAGCCGGGTCGACCCGTCGACCGGCACGAGGGCGTACGACATCACCGCGCCCATGATCTGGGCGGTCAACTGCTCGCCGTTCGCGACGGACAGGACCCGCCCCTGCGGCCGTCCGGCCACCGCGGTGAACGGATCCCCGACCACCGGCGGTGGCAGATCGCTCAACCGGTCGGGCGATCGGCGACCGGCGTTGTCGATCCAGTCGTAGGAGTAGGGCGCCAGCCTGATCTGCCCGATCCACGGCCAGACCCGCTCGACGGGCGCATCCACGGTCACGCCGCGCCAGGCCCGCAGCACGGGGTCGGGCACCTCGGCGTCGCAGGGGAAGGGCCGTGCGACCTCCGTAGCGGTCACGCCCCAACGGTCACCGATCACGTCGTCCTCCCCTTCCGCGTGGCATGACAACTCCTGAGCGCGGCCGCGCGCCACAGGCAACATATGTCGGCCCCGGGGGGAGAGGCACAGACTGGGTGCATGCAACCGACGGCGATCGTGCTGTGCGGCGGGCGATCGTCCCGCTTCGGGTCCGACAAGACCCGCGCGCCGCTGCAGGGGCGGCCGCTGCTGGACCATCTGCTCGACGCGCTGCCCGGCACCTGGCCGATCGTGGCGGTCGGCCCGCCGCGCAGGACGTTCCGGGACACCACCTGGGTGCGCGAAGAACCGGCGTTCGCGGGGCCCCTCTCAGCCCTGGCTGCCGGGCTCGCTGACGTCGCAACGCCGACCTTCGTCCTCCTCGGCGGTGACATGCCGTACGCCGCCCGCGCAGCCGTCGCGCTCTCCGACCAGCTGTCGCACGCGCCGCACGACGTCGACGCCGTCCTCGCGCGGACCCCGGACGGACGGCCGCAGCCGTTGCTGCTGGCGGGTCGGACCGAACCGGCACGGGTCGCCCTGCCGCCGGACCCGGTCGGCGCGTCCCTGATGAGCTGGGCCCGTCGGCTGCGCTGCTCGGCGTACGACGTGGACGACGCCGCGGCCCACGACGTGGACACCCCGCAGGACCTCGCGGGGCCGCCCGACGCCCCGACTACGGTCGAAGGATGAAGGCCATCACCCTCCCGAAATTCGGCGACGAAGACGTCATGACCCTCGCCGACGTACCCGACCCCACCCCCGGCCGCGGCGAGGTCGTCGTCGAGGTTGCCGCCGCGGGCATCAACCGCGCCGACCTGATGCAGCGCCAGGGTTTCTACCCGCCGCCGCCCGGCGAGTCCGAGATCGTCGGGCTCGAGGTGAGCGGGCGCATCGCCGAGCTCGGCGACGGGGTCGGGGGCTGGCAGGTCGGGGACGAGGTCTGCGCGCTGCTCGCGGGAGGCGGGTACGCCGAGCGGGTCATCGTCCCGGTCGGCCAGCTGCTGCCCGTTCCGGCCGGGGTGAGCCTGGTCGACGCCGCCGCTCTGCCGGAGGTGGTCTGCACCGTGTGGTCCAACGTCTTCATGGTCGCAGGGCTGAAGAGAGCCGAAACTCTTCTCGTGCACGGTGGTTCGAGCGGCATCGGCACGATGGCGATCCAGCTGGGACATGCGTTCGGTGCGCGGGTGGCCACCACAGCCGGCTCACCGGACAAGCTGGCCGCGTGCCGCGCGCTCGGCGCGGACATCCTCATCAACTACCGCGATCAGGACTTCGTGGACGAACTGGATGCCGCGACCGACGGCCACGGCGCCGACGTGATCCTCGACGGCATCGGCGCCAAGTATCTCCCCCAGAACGTCGAAGCGCTCGCCCCGCACGGCCGCCTGGTGACCATCGGCATGCTCGGCGGTGCCAAGGGCGAGCTCGACCTCGGCGCGCTGCTGCGCAAGTGGGGCACCGTGACCGCCACCGGTCTGCGTGCGCGACCGCGCGACGAGAAGGCGAAGATCGTGGCCGACGTCCGCGCGCAGGTCTGGCCGCTCATCGCCGACGGTCGTGTGCGGCCCATCGTGCACGAGCGGCTGCCGCTGGCCGAGGCGGCGCGGGCGCACCGGATCCTCGGCGAGTCCAGCCACATCGGCAAGGTCCTGCTCACGACCTGACGCCTCTGTCGAGCGGAGGGGTGGCTCAGTCGTCCGCGACCAGGCCGCCCGGTTGCGGCGTCGTACGCGCCCGGAGGGCCCCTTGGAGGATCCGCTCGGTGGACTCGTCCGCCTCGCCCTGCGGCCAGTTCTCCGGGTCGACCCACTCGTAGCCGACGGCCTCGCTCGCGACCCGCACCTTCGGCTCCCGGTCGCATCGCACCCGGTAGATGACGTCGGCGATGCGCGTGCGGGGGTCGAAGACGGTCGCGAACGCGTCACCGGGCGTGATCCGCAGGCCGGTCTCCTCCCACACCTCCCGCACGACCGCCTCGCTGGGGTGCTCGCCACGGTCGATGTGACCGCCCGGCAGCGACAGCCCGATGCGATGGGTCTGGCGCAGCGCGAGCACCCGACCGTCGTACTCGATGAGTGCGACCGCGCCGAACCCCCACGACGGCAGCACCGCCCGCGTCACGACGTGACTGGGTCCGGCCGGCAGCACGCGGTACGCACGCAGCGCCAATCGCCGCAACGGCCCGGGATGCGCGTGCGACATCGATCAGGCCCTCTGTTCGGGCTCGCGACTGTTGCGGATCGCCTTGATCCCGTTGTTCAGCACCGCCACCAGCGGCACGGCCACGAAGGCGCCGAACGCCCCGGCGAGCAGCGTGCCCGCCGTGACGGTCACCAGGATGGCGAGCGGGTGCAGGTCGACGGCCTTGCCCAGGATGATGGGGTTCACGATGTTGCCGAAGAGCTGCACGATGAGCACCAGGACCACCGCCATCACGATCGCGGTCGCCACTCCCTTGGTGACCAGGGCGATGAGGCAGACGATCACTCCCGCGACGATGACCCCGATGAGCGGCACGAGCGAGCCGAGGAAGATCAGTACGGCGAGCGGCGCCACGAGCGGCAGCCCGGCGATCCACATCGCGGGCACCATCGCCAGGGCGTTGAGGCCGCCGAGGATCACGAGGCTACGCATGTACGCCGTGAGCGTGCTCCACGCGGCCGCGCCGGCGGTCGCGACGTGGCCGCGGCTGTGGACGGGGGCAAGCCGGACCACCCAGCGCCACATCGAGCCGTTGTCCAGCAGCATGAAGAGCGTCGCGAAGAGGCAGAGCACCGCACCGGAGAGGATGCCGAGGGCCCCACTCGCCTGCGACGCGACCCCGGAGAGGATGTTGCCCTGGTTCTGAGCCAGGGTGTCGCCGAGGTTGGTCGTGTACTTGTCCGCCTGCTTGGGCGCGACGTGCAGCGGCCCGTAGACGAGCCAGTGCCGGATGGTCACCGCGGCGTCCTGCACCTGATTGACCAGCACGTCCTTGGCGTCCGCGATCTGCGAGAGCGCGTACCAGGTCAGGAACGAGATGGCGGCGATCCCGAGCACGAAGACCAGGAACGCGGCCAGTGGGCGGGGCAGTCCGATCCTGCGCAGGACGCGCACGGCGGGCTCGAGCAGCGCGCACAGCATCACCGCGATGGCGATCGTCACGGTGACGAGGTAGACGTGCGTGAGCAGCGCGCCGATCGCGGTGATCGCGGCCAGGATCAGCAGCACGCACAGTGACCACCAGGCGGCGACCTGCACGCCGAAGCTGACGTCGTCGATGGGCCGTTTGGGGCCGTCGCCCGCACCGGACGCACCGTCGGTCAACCGCTCGGCGACTCCCTCGGGCTCGGCGGTCCGGGGCGCCTCCCCGTCACCGTGCGCCCACGGCGGGGCCCAGCGCGTCGTCATAGCGGGAGCATCCCACGCAGTGGCCCCGTCACCCGACGGCAGCCGCCGCGGCGCGCCCGGCGGCGCGGCCGGAGAAGATGCACCCGCCGAGGAAGGTGCCCTCCAGGGAGTTGTACCCGTGCACCCCGCCGCCCCCGAAACCGGCCGCCTCGCCCGCGGCGTACAGGCCCGGCACGGGAGCGCCGTCGTGCCCGAGCGCACGTGAGGAGAGGTCGGTCTGGATGCCGCCGAGCGACTTGCGGGTGAGGATGTGCAGCTTGATGCCGATCAGAGGTCCCGCGGCCGGGTCGAGGATGCGGTGCGGAGCGGCCACTCGCGCGAGCCGGTCGCCGCGGTACCGGCGAGCGGCGTTGATGGCGGTGACCTGCGCGTCCTTGGCGTACTTGTTCGCCACCTCGCGGTCGCGCGCCACCAACTGCCGCTCGATCAGGTCGTGCTCCAGCAGCGGCTCGTCGGTGAGCTTGTTCATTCCGTCGACCAGCTCGCGCAGCCCGTCGGCCACCACGAAGTCCGGCCCCTTGTCCATGAAGGCCTGCACCGGCGGCGGTGCCGCGGAGGTGACCCGGGAGGCCAGCGCGCGCAGGTCGCGGTCGGTGATGTCGGGGTTCTGCTCGGAGCCGGACAGGCCGAACTCCTTGGCGATGATCTTCTGGGTGACGATGAACCAGGAGTGGTCGTGCTCGGCGAGGTCGGGCGTCGTACGCAGGTGCCGCAAGGTGGACAGCGTGTCGAAACCCGGCCAGCAGGGCATCGGCAGCCGCCGCCCGAGGGCGTCGAACCACATCGGCGAGGGGCCGGGCAGGATGCGGATCGCGTGCTGGGGCCAGACGGGCGCGTAGTTGGCGATGCCCTCGGTGTAGTGCCACATCCGGTCGCGGTTGACGGTGCGGGCGCCAGCATCCTCGGCGACCTTGATCATCGCGCCGTCGACGTACGCCGGCACGCCGGTCAGCATGTGCTTCGGCGCGGTCCCGAGCCGCTGCGGCCACCACTCCCGAACCATGTCGTGGTTGCCGCCGATGCCGCCGGTCGTGACCACGACGGCCTGCGCGGTGAGCTCGAAATCGCCGACGACCTCCCTGCTGCTGGGAGCACCGCGTGGGGCGTCGTCGGGCGCGAGCACGTCGCCGCGTACGCCGGTCACCGCCCCGCCCTGCGTGACCAGCTCGGTCACCCGGTGCCGGTGGTGGAAGGTGAGCCGCCCGGCCTCGGCGGCTTGCAGGGCCGCGTCGACGAACGGTTTCACCACGCCGGTTCCCGTGCCCCAGGTGATGTGGAAACGAGGCACCGAGTTGCCGTGCCCGTCCGCGCGCCCGTCGCCGCGCTCGGCCCAGCCGACCAGCGCCAGCCAGCCCATGCCCTTGTCCTTCAGCCAGGAGCGCTTCTCGCCGGCGGCGAAGTCGACGTACGCGCGGGCCCACTTCTGCGCCCAGGAGTCCTCATCGCCCAGCCGGTCGAACGCGGCGCTGCCCTGCCAGTCCTGCCAGGCCAGGTCGGCCGAGTCGTGCACGCCCATCCGACGCTGCTCGGGAGTGTCGATCAGGAAGAGCCCTCCGAACGACCACCAGGCCTGCCCGCCCAGGTTGGCGGCGTTCTCCTGCTCGACGACGGCCACCCGCTTGCCGGCCTCGACCAGCTCACCGGCGGCCACCAGGCCCGCGAGTCCGGCACCGACGACGATGACATCAGCATCCATGCCGCAAACCTACGTCGCGCGTGTCGCCGGTTCCCCGTTTCGGGCCGCGTCCGTGCCCGAAGATGCCCGGGCGGCCGCCCGGAAGCGCCAAGATGGGTGCGTGGCCGCCCCGACCCTTCCTGACGCGGTCGCCCAGCTGTACGCCGGGCCGCCGGCGGACTTCGTGCGCTCCCGCGACGCGCTGGTCGCTGCAGCGAAGAAGGCGCAGGACCCCGACCTCGCCAAGCAGATCAAGGCGCTGCGCCGACCGAGCGCCGCCGCGCACCTGATCAACCGGCTGAGCGCGTCGGGCGATCTCGGCGAGCTGGCCTCCCTCGGCGAACGGCTGCGGGCCGCGCAGTCGCAGCTGGACGCATCGGCCATGAAGACCCTGGGCGTCGAGCGTCACCAGCTGATCGACGACCTCACCGAGCGTGCCTGCGCCGAGGAGTCGTCTGTGACGTCGGCCGTCCAAGAGCAACTGCGCGCCACCTTCACGGCCGCGCTCGCCGATCCGCAGGCGGGCCGGGCCGTCGAGAGCGGCGCGCTGGTGACGGCCCTCAGCTACAGCGGATTCGGAGAGGTCGACCTGTCCGACGCGCTCGCGACTCCGCTGACGTTGCTGCAGGGAGGCAGGGGCGAGGACGCGCCCGACGGGGACGAGGCGGCATCGGACGACGACCGGCGCAGGACGGCCCAGCAGGACGCCGCGCGCCGGGCCGCCGCCGCTCGGTCGGCGCGCGAACAGGCCCGCCTGGAACGTACCGAGGATGCCATCGAGGCGGCCCAGCAGGCGGTCGACCGGGCCCAGGCCCGGCTGGACGAGGCCCGCTCGGCGGTGCGCGACGCCAAGGCCACGCTGCAGCGGGCGGAGGCCGACCGGCGTACGGCGCAGGAGCGCGTGGCGCAGGAGCGCGTGGCGCAGGCGGAGCAGGTGGACCCTGACCGCTCCTGACCGAGGCGCCGGCCGACCGTCACGTCCTCAGCAGGTGACCGTCAGGTAGAACGGGACATCGGCGAACGACGTGCCGGACTCGGCATAGACGAACACCCCGTCGGCGTTCCCGGAGCGAGGCTGCGCCCCGACCGTGTAACCCACGTAGAAGGGCGTGACGGCGTAATCGCACCCGGATACCTTGCGGTCGAAGTCGATCTCGTACTGCCCGGTCGCGAGGTGCTGGGTGGCAGTCACCCGGTTCGCCGCGGTGGGGTCGAGGGTGCCGTCGAAGTTGATCTTGGCGCGCAACGGCTCGACGTAGTAGCCGGTGATGTCCAGGATGACGCCGGTGTTGCTGACACTGCTCCGGATCGACGCGAAGCTGGAGTGTGCGAGCGGGATCACTCCGCCGCTCGAGGCCGCGAAGCTGGTGCCGAAGTTCATGTACGAGGTCGCGGGCGCGGACGTGCCGTACGACCACGCCTTCAGGTAGCCGTTGTGGGTGGCGAGCGTAGTGATCGTGGTGGCCACGGCGGTCGCGTTGGCCGGCACTCCGCACCCGGTCGATGACCCACCCTGCGAGGCGAAGCTGGTCGTACCGACCACGCGGAAGTTGCGGGTGGTGTTCGCGGCGAGCGGACCGCCGCCGTAGCGGGTGTCCGCCGCGCGACACGGTACGATCGGCGTGAACTTCGACTCGACGGTGTTGTCCACGGGTTGCGCGACCACAGCCGGGTGCGCTCGCCCGGCCGGCTGGTGATGTGCACCTGCAGCGCCGCCATCCCCGGCAGCCCACGCGACTGCGCTGGTCCCGGCGACGGACAGACCGGCGACGGCGCCGATCAACAGGAAACGGTTCATGACATGACCTCCATCAGGGGTTGGGCCGGCGGGCGGCCACCCGTGATGTTCGGGGTGGGACATGTCGGGAGGTCGGGGGTCGACGAGCGTCGGCTCCTGGTGCCGGTGCTCGACATCATGGCCCTGGTCAGACCCCGATACCAGACTTTTTCCAGGGAAACATGTTATACGCCCATCGGTCCCCGCCCTGCTGACGCAGGGCTCGTGGTCAGCTGACGACCTTGCCCTGGCAGTAGCTGACGAGGGCCTTGCTGTCGCGGTTGAGCGCGGCTCCGGAGGCGGTCTTGCCCGCGGAGCTCAGGTCGGCCAGCGTCTCCATGTCCTTGGAGACCGCGCCGATGTGCGCGGTGTAGGTCTTGTCCGCCGCGCTCTTGGTCGTCGTGCGGACCGCGGCGGCCGTGGTGCGGTAGTTCTCGGCGGCCGGCCGGATCACGCTGGACTTCTTGGTCAGCAGGGCGGCATTCCACCGGATGGTGGCGGCGGCGACGCGCGCGGTCGAGGTCACGCACGCCTTGCTGAGGGCGGTGTTGGCCGTCGAGGTGGGGCTGGGGGTGGTGGTGGAGGAGCTGCTCGGGCTCGGGCTCGGGGCCGACGACGAAGTCGAGCTCGTCGCGACCGCCGAGCTGCTCGCGGCGGTGCTGCCGCCGTCGTTGCACGCGGACAGAGCCAGCGTTCCGGCGATGGCGGCGAGGGGGAGGGAAGGCACAGCGATGGTGCGTCGCAGGGATCGGGACATGCCTCCACTGTGCACAGACGCGTCGTGCGCGGCCAAATCCGCGGCCTCAGGCCCCGGCGGGCGCCCCCAGCCCAGGGCGGGCGTCCAGCCAGGTCAGGATCTGGCCGGCGGTCCAGTCCGGAAAATCGAACATCGGTGTGTGCCCTATGCCTTCGCCTTCCACGTAGGTCCAGGACGGGTTGCGCTTGGCGAGGGCGCGGGCCGAGCGCACATTGATGAGCTTGTCGTGGTCGCCGTGCAGCAGCAGCACGGGCTTCGCGATCCTGCCGACGACGCTGTAGTAGCGCTTGCGGTGGCCGAGCATGGTCAGCAACGACCGGCCTGCGACCTCGAAACTCGCGCCCGCGCCGCGTTGCGACATGCGGCGTTCGGACAGGCGCACGTGCCGCTCGATCAGCTCCGGGTCGATGTCGTCGTACCGGGTGGTCACCATGCGGATGGTGCGCTCCACCTCGTCCCGCACGGTGCTGGCCGCGAGCCGCTTGGCGGCGATCCGGGACAGGCCGGGCAGGGTGGTCATCGCGAAGTCCCTCACGACGTCGCGATGCGGGTATCCCCGGAAGACCAGCGGGATGGCCGGGTCGATCAGGACGGCGCCCGCGACGGCACCGGGGTCACGCGCGGTGAGCTGGGCGGCGAGCAGGCCACCCATCGAGTTGCCCGCGACGATCGCCGGCCGACCGACCATCTTCGCCGTGAACCGTTGCAGCAGCGCCAGATTCGCGGGGACCGCGGCGTCGCGGGGATGCACCTGGGTCAGGCCGAAACCACCGAGGTCGAGGCTGAGCACCGTGCCCCGCGCGGCGAGCATCGGCGCCACCGCTCCCCAGTTGTCGAGCGAGCCGCCGAGACCGTGCACGAGCACGAATGCCGGCCCGTCCGCGGGCCCCTCATGCCGTTCGTAATGCACCCGCGTGCCGTCGAGATCCACATAGTCGTCGCTGCCCGTCACGGTCCCATCTAAGCGGCATACTCCCCGCATGACCGAAGTCACCTGCACCGCAGATCTTTTCGATGAGCGTGGCGCGGAGCTCGACTCGTGCGAGCTGCAGCTGCGCCAGTACGGCGGTCGGGCGGCGTTCACCGGCACCGTGGTGACGATCCGGTGCCTGGAGGACAACGCCCTGGTGAAGTCGACGCTGGCGTCGCCGGGCGAGGACAAGGTGCTGATCGTCGACGGCGTGGGCTCGCTGCGTACCGCCCTGATGGGCGATCTCATCGCCGGATCCGCGGTCGAGAACGGCTGGGCCGGCGTGATCCTGCACGGCTGCGTGCGCGACGTAGTGGCGCTGCGGTCGCTCGATCTGGGGGTCAAGGCGCTCGGCAGCAATCCCCGCAAGAGCTCCAAGACCGGTGCCGGCGAGGTCGACGTGCCGGTGTCGTTCGGTGGCATCACGTTCCACCCCGGCGCGCAGCTGTGGAGCGACGACGACGGAATCCTCGTCACGCGGAGCTGATGGCCCGATGCGCGCGGTTGTCAGCGGATCTGTGGCGCCGACGCCTCCTACCCGCTGACAACCGACGGGAAAGTCGTCAGCCGGCGCCGGTCGGGTCGGCCTCGGCGGTGTCGGGCAGGTCGTCCACCAGGCCGCCCGCCGGGGTCTTCTGCCACGAGACGAGTCGCCAGCCGGAGCTCTGGTCGCCCTCCAGGGTGACGATGCCGGTGTTGTCCAGCGGCTCCGCCGCCAGGTCGCCGGTGCCCGTGCAACGCAGGCCCGACCAGGTGCGGATGAGCGCGCCGTGGCTCACCAGGACGGCAGACTCCAGGCCACGGTCGCAGACCGAACCAACCGCCGCATCAACGCGTTTGAGCATCTGGTGACCGTCCTCACCACCGGGTGTGGACGCGTCCAGATCGCCGTCGCGCCACAGCTGCAGCGTCGTGATGTAGGCCGTGATGCTGGTCTCGTCGGTACGCCGCTCGAGGGCGCCCGCCTGCACCTCGAACACGCCGGGCAGCACCTGGACCGGGAGGCCGCGGGCTGCCGCCAGCGGCTGCGCGGTGAGCTGGGCGCGGGTGGCCTCGGAGGCGAAGACTGCCTGCACGTCCTGACCGGCCAGCGCCTCGACCAGGGCCTCCGCCTGGCGAGCGCCGAGATCGGTCAGGCCGGGTCCGGGGAGAAAGGTGTCCAGGGAACGCTCGACGTTCGCGGGGGTCTGTCCGTGCCGCACCAGCATCAACCGCATGCGCTCATCGTCGCAGGCGAGCCGGATCCGGCCGAGTGCGGACCGCCTTGGTCAGTTCGATCTCGTTGACCGACAACGAAGTCGGCATCATCCCCGCGTCACCGGAACGGCACAGCAACCCCACAGACTGCGCCGCCAACCTCTGCCCATGAACACTTCTCCCGCCGCAGGCGCCACCACCACTTCCCTCTCGTTCAACCGGCTGCGCCGCACCCTTGCCGCCGTCGCCGCCGGCGCCGGCGTCGCCGTCGTCGGTATCTCCGCGATGCCCGGCACTGCACACGCCGCCGGGGTCGCCACCGGCTACCGCTACGTGCCGGCGTCGTCGGACCGGGCCGCCTCCTCGGTCACGCCCACCTCGCTGCCCGCGCAGAACCTCGAGAGCTCCGCCGTCCTGCGCTACACCGTGACCGCCGACGGGTCGCTGCGCCGCATCTGACCCGCGCTCAGCGGCACCCGGGTGTCTGCGGCGATGGCCGCGTGCCCGATGTCATCATCTGCCGTATGACGCGCTCGGTCTTCCTGGTCCGCCACGGGCAGGCGTCGTTCGGCAAGGCCGACTACGACCAGCTCTCCCCAATCGGGCGCCAGCAGGCACGGGCGCTGGGCGAGTCCTTCGAGCGGCGGGAGTTCCGCCCGGACCGGATCGTCTGCGGGTCGATGAAGCGCCACCAGCAGACCGTCGCCGAGATCATGGCCGGCGCCCAGCTGGAGGACCTCGAGGTCGACAGCGACCCGGCCTGGAACGAACTGGACCACGTCGAGGTCATCACCGGCTACAAGCCGGCCTACCGCAACATGCTGGTCCTGAAGGCCGACATGGTCCGCACCCTGCGGCCGCGCGCCGCGTTCGAGGACATGTTCGTCAACGCGATCCTGCGCTGGGCGGGAGGGGAGCACGACGGCGACTACCGCGAGACCTTCGCGGCGTTCACCGACCGGGTCGCGGGCGCGCTCGACGGGCTGGCGGCGTCCGTGGAGGAGGGTGAGCGCGTGCTCGTCGTGTCCTCGATCGGCGTCATCGCCTGGGTGGTCACACGACTGCTCGGCGGCCAGACGGACCCGACCTGGCGCGAGCTGTCGATGGCCGGCTACAACACCGGTGTGACCCGCCTGCAGATCGACAGGTCGGGCCCGCACCTACTGACCTTCAACGAGATCAGCCACCTCGAGATCGCCCGGCTGCTCACCCACCGTTGACGACGCGTCGAGCGCACGCGATCAGCGCAGCTTGGGCGCCTTGCCTGCCGCGACCTCGTCGGAGTACCCGTCGTAGAGCGGCACGTACTCCGCCTTGCCGAGCACGTAGACCTCGTCCTCGCCGGCGTCCTGGAATCCCTGGTCGCGCAGCTCGACCTTGCGGCTCTTGAAGGTGCTGGTGTGCTCCAGGGACGCAACCAACCGGATGAAGAGCGGCACGGCGTACGGCGGGAGGCTGTCGATCAGGTGGTCGGCCATCGCCCGCCCATCGAAGCTCGCGCCCTCGACGAGCTGCACGGCGGCCATACCGGCCTTGCCGTCGGTGCCCGGCACCTCGACACCGTAGACCGAGCAGTCCTCGACGTCGTGCGCGTGCCCGAGCGCCGCCTCGACCTGGGTGGTAGCGACGTTCTCACCCTTCCAACGGAAGGTGTCGCCGACCCGGTCGACGAAGGCCACGTGCTGCATGCCCTGCTTGCGCACCAGGTCGCCGGTGTTGAACCAGCAGTCGCCGCTCTTGAACCCGTTGCGCACCAGCTTGCGCTCGGACGCGTCGTCGTCGGTGTAGCCGTCGAACGGCTGCCGGTCGGTCACCTTCGCCAGGAGCAGCCCGACCTCGCCGACCCGCACCGTCTCGAGGCGGCCGCGCGCGTTACGACGCGGCTCGCCGGTCTCGTTGTCGTAGGCCACCACCTTGTGCGGCAGCGGGCACATGCCGGCCGTCTCGTCGACGTCGAGCGCGTTGATGAAGGCGATGTTGCACTCGCTGGCGCCGTAGAACTCGGCGATGCGCTTGATCGCGAAGCGCTCCTGGAACTCCTTCCAGATGTCAGCGCGCAGACCGTTCCCGACGATGACGCGGATGTTGTGCCGGGTGTCGTCCGGGGACGGCTTCTGGGCGAGCAGGTATCGGCACAGCTCGCCGATGTAGACGAACGACGTTGCGTCGTAGTGGCGTACGTCGTCCCAGAACCTGCTGGCCGAGAACTTCGGCGCGACCGCCATGGCCGCACCCCCGTGCAGGACGGCGCCGAGGGCGACCGTCACGGAGTTGTTGTGGTAGAGCGGCAGGGAGCAGTAGAGCGTGTCCTCGCCGTTCAGCCGGACGCCGAGCGCGCCCAGGCCGCCGTACGACTTCAGCCAGCGGAAGTGGCTCATCACCGATGCCTTCGGCATGCCGGTGGTGCCCGAGGTGAAGATGAAGTACGCGCGTTCGTTGGCGACGATCTGGGCGGTGACCTTGGGGTCGTCGCTGGAGGCGCCGGCCGACATCTGCTTCAACTCCGACATCGTCATCACGTGCTGGGAGTCGACGATGTCGCCGGCGGTCGCGAGGTCGTCGCGCAGGTCGTCGCCGATGACGACCACGCGCGCCCCGAGGATGCCGATGCTGTGCGCGAGCACCTCGCCGCGCTGGTTGTAGTTGAGCAGTCCCGCCACCGCGCCGAGCTTCACGACCGCCAGCATCACCAGCAGGTTCTCGATGTCGTTGGCGGCCATCAGGCCGACCACGTCGCCGCGCTGCACGCCCTCGCCGATCAGGGTGTACGCGTACCGGTTGATCTGCGCGTTCGCCTCGCCGTAGGTCACGACGCGGTCGCCGCCCTTGAGGAACGGGCGGTCCGGGTGCGCCGCCGCCTCGTCCTGGAAGACCGAGCCGATGGACATCACGGCGGTCGGCTTGAGGGTCAGGCCCGGACCCTTGGTGATGGTGTGGCGCAGCTCGGGGAGCGCGCGCAGGCTGCCCTTGGCGAAGTCGAGGAGGGTGACACGCTGACGAGTGGTGGTGCTCATGAAATTCCTTCGCGAGACGCGGGGGCACAGTGCAGGTTACGGATCAGTAACCTAAGCGATGTTAGCTGGATCACTGTGCCATAGCGAGCCGCTTCGGACAGTCGAAGTCCGATGCGGCGCCCGGCCGGGGCCGGATATCCGGTTGCGGCGGCGGGTTCAGCGCTGGGACCGTGGTGCTCATCATGAAGCTGTGAGTCCCTTCCCGCTCGCGCCCGCGGCCGCTGCCCGGCGAGCACCGAGTCCCATCGCCCCGAAGGGCATCTCTCTTGGCCTCCCCGCTCCTGCTGAACGACATCGTCAAGACGTACCCCGACCGCGTCGTCCTGCCCGGCATCACCGCGTCCGTGCCACCGGGCGCCCGGGTCGGGCTGATCGGTGAGAACGGGTCGGGCAAGTCGACATTGCTGCGTATCGCCGCAGGCGCCGATGACGATTTCGCCGGCTCCGTGCAGCGTCCGGCCGATCTCGGCTTCCTCGCCCAGGACACCGGCCTCCCTCCGGACGCGCGCGTGGGTGAGGTGCTGCACGAGGCGCTGGCTCCGCTCCACCGCGGCGTGGCCGAGCTGCAGGCCGCCGCGGAGGGGCTGAGCGGCAAGGATCCGGTGACCGCCGCGGCGTACGACGAGGCACTGGCCTGGGTCCGGTCGCACGACGCGTGGGACGCCGACCGGCGCGCGACCCTCGCGGCGGCCCGTCTCGGTCTGGCCGCCATCGACCCCGGTCGCGCGGTCGGCAGCCTCTCCGGAGGCCAGCGCACCCGACTCGCGCTGGCCGCGCTGCTCACCCGCAGGCCCGACGCACTGCTGCTGGACGAGCCGACCAACCACCTGGACGACAAAGGACTGGCGTTCCTGCAGAGCCAGCTGCGCGAAGCCGCGGGCGCTGTCCTCGTCGCCAGTCACGACCGGGTCTTCCTGGACGCCGTGTGCACCAGCACCCTCGATCTGGACCCGTCGCACTTCGGCACCGACGGCGAGGGTGGCCGGATGCACGCGGGCGACTACACGGCGTACCGATCGCTCCAGCGCGCTGCCCGCATCCGATGGCAGGAGCGGTACGAGGCGCAGCAGGAAGAGCTCCGCGGGCTGCGCCAGGCCGCTCGGACGGTCGAGGCCGACGTCGCGCACGACCGCGGCCCGCGGGACGGCGACAAGTTCATCTACGGCTTCAAGGGAGCGCGGGTCCAGGCCACCGTCAGCCGGCGACGACAGCAGGCCGAGCGCCGCATCGAGTCGCTCGAACGGGAGCGGATCCCCAAGCCGCCGCTACCGATCCGCTTCGCCGGTCGCTTCGACACGACGACCGCGGGCCGGGTGCGGCTGCGCGACGTGACGGTCCGCGGACGGCTGCACATCGCTCGACTCGACGTCGATCCGGGCGGCAAGCTGCTCGTCAGCGGTCGCAACGGCGCCGGCAAGTCGACCCTGCTCGCAGTGCTCGCCGGGACCATCCCCGCCGACCAGGGCGTGGTGGACGTCCACGCCGCCCGGATCGGGCTGCTCGCCCAGGACGTGAGCCTGCCGGACCCGGACCTGACGCCGCTTCAGATGTACGAGACGCAGGAACCGTCGATCCCGTTGCGGGATCTGGGCCTTCTGCACCCTCGGCTGCTGAACGTGCCGTTGCTGACCCTCAGCATCGGGCAGGTACGCCGGGTCGAGCTCGCCGGCCTCATCGCCACTCAGCCGGACCTGCTGCTGCTCGACGAACCCACCAATCACCTCTCGCTGCAACTCGTCGACGATCTCGAGTCCGCCCTGCAGGACACCCCCGCGACGGTCGTCCTCGCCTCGCACGACCGCTGGCTGCGGGCGCGCTGGACGGGTCGGGTGACGCACCTGCCCTGAAACGAACTGCCCGAACCGCGTCGTCGATGGAGCCGCACGAGCCGCAGACCCGTCGTACTGTGCACCCACGACGCGACCGAAGGGGGCTGACGTGGACGAGCTGAGCGGTACGGCGATCGCGTGGCGGCCTCCGATCGCGCGGGCTCTGCTGGGGCTACGTCGGGCGGGGTCGCTCGCCTTCACCGAGGTGGTCGCGGAGAACATCGACCCGCGGGCGATCCCGGCGCAGCTGCGAGCGCTGCGCGACGCCGGCACCACCGTCGTCCCGCACGGCGTCACCCTCGGGCTGGCCGGCGCCGACGCGCCCCGGGGGGAGTCGCTGGAGCGGCTCGCCGAGCTCGCCGTCGCGTTCGACGCGCCGATCGTCAGCGAGCACGTGGCGTTCGTCCGCGCGGCCTCCACCGCGGATCCGCTGCACGGCGACGTGCTGGAAGCGGGGCACCTGATGCCACCGGCACGGACCAGGGACGGCCTCGACGTCCTGGTCGCCAATGTCGAGGCTGCACAACGGGTTCTGCCCGTGCCGCTCGCCCTGGAGAACATCGCCGCCCTGCTCTCGTGGCCGGAGGACGAGTACGACGAACCGGAGTTCCTGACCGAGCTCACCGACCGCACCGGCGTCCTCCTGGTGCTCGACATCGCCAACCTCTACTCCAGCGCGATCGCCCAGGGCCGGGACCCGTACGCCGAGCTCGCCCGCTTCCCGCTCGACCGGGTCGCTTACGTGCACATCGCCGGTGGCGAACACCGCGACGGGTTGTACCTGGACGCCCACGCGGCCGCCGTCGTGCCTGAGGTGCTCGATATGCTGAGCGCGTTCGTCGCAGCGGCCGTGCGCCGGCGCACGGACGGGCGCCGCCCCGGAGTGCTGCTCGAACGTGACAGCGACATCAGGACAGCCGCTGTGCTCGCGGACCTGGAGGCGATCGACCGGGCGGTCGAGGACGGGGCCGCGCGTGCGCTCGCTCGATGAGCAGCGTGCCGCCCTGCGCGGCAGGCAGCACGAGGTGACGGCCGCGCTGTTGCGCGGTGAGGCGCCTCAGGGATTCGGGCAGGTCGCAGCACGGCATACGTCGCGCATCCTGCTCGGCAAACGCGCCGACGACGTCGCGGACGGGTGCCCCGAGCTCACCGAACTGCCCGGCTGGCGGGCGCGGTTCGCGCAGTACGCCGGCTCCCATCCCGCGCAGGGATGCGCGCACACGCAGCTGTCGGATTTCACCCGGTGGCTGCGGGTCGCGCCGGACCTCGGCCCGCCCGAACGCGAGTGGCTACGGGTCGCAGATGTGCACGCGTCACGAAAACGCGCGACTATCGCCCAGATTCGCGGTCGGCGCACGATACTCATCGGGCTGGGCCGCCAGGTCTGGCGACTGTCACTTCCGGCGCGCCCGCGCCGTCATCCGGGGGGATTCGAATGACTGCTCTGATCGTCGGAGGTTTCATCACGCTGATCTCCATGGCCGTGATCGTCGTGTTCGTGGTGATCCTGGTCGTGGTGGCCAAGAACGTCGCGGCCGGCAGGAAGAAGGCGCCCCCAGGCCCCGCTCGGGGCCGCCGGTGGACGGACACCGGCACGAGCGGTGCCGGCTTCGTGGACGGCGGATCGCACCACGGCGGCGGCAGCCACCACTCTTGCTCCTCCAGCTCGTGCTCGTCGAACTCCTGCTCCTCGAGCTCGTGCGGAGGTGGCTCCTCCTGCGGTGGCGGCGGATCTTCCTGTGGCAGCAGCTGATCCGCACCGCGCGCATCACTCCACGGTGACGGACTTGGCCAGGTTGCGGGGACGGTCGATGTCCCGGCCCAGCGCCGCCGCCGCGTGATAGGCCAGCAGCTGCAACGGGATCGTCAGCACGATCGGGTCCAGCTCGACCTCGCCGTGCGGTACGACGATCCGCTCGGCCGCGAGGTCGCCGAACTCCACGCCGGGGTGGGTGACGGCGATGACCGGACCGCTGCGGGCAGCGATCTCGTGCAGGGCGCCCAGGTTGCGCTCGACCAGTTCGTCGTCGGGCACGATCGCCACCGTCGGCATCTGCGGTGAGATCAGCGCGAGCGGCCCGTGCTTGAGTTCGCTCGCCTGGTAGGCCTCCGCGTGCTGGTAGCTGATCTCCTTCAGCTTCTGCGCGCCCTCGCGCGCGACGGCGTACCCGCGCACTCGGCCGATGAAGAACGACGACGGAGACTGCGCCAATCCCTTGGCGACGACGGCGATCTCGTCCTCGCTGTCCAACATCTGCTGCACCTGACCGGGCAACGCCCGCAGCCCGGCGACGATGCGCGCACCGTCGGCGTAGGACAGGTCGTGCACCCTGCCGAGCAGCAGCGCCAGGAGCGCGAACCCCACTCCCATGTGGGTGAGGACCTTGGTGGATGCAACGCTCACCTCGGGCCCGGCGTGCAGGTAGATGCCGCCGTCGCACTCGCGGGCGATCGACGAGCCGACCACGTTGACCAGCCCCACGACGCAGCCGCCCTTGCGCTGGATCTCGCGGACGGCGAAGAGGGTGTCGGCGGTCTCGCCGGACTGACTCACCGCGACGTAGAGGGTGTCCGGCTCGACGATCGGATTGCGGTAGCGGAACTCCGAGGCCGCCTCGGCGTCCGCCGGGATGCGCGCCAGGTCCTCGATCATCGACGCGCCGAGCTGTCCGATGTAGAAGGAGCTTCCGCAGCCGATCGCCTTGACCCGCCTGAAACCGCGCAGTTCCCGGGCGTCGATCCCCAGGCCGTCGAGTCGTGCGGTGGCGAACCGGTCGTCCAGCCGGCCGGACAGCATCCGCTCCAGCGAGGTCGGCTGCTCGTGGATCTCCTTGTGCAGGAACGTGTCGTGGCCCTCCAGCTGCAGCTCGTCCGCCCGCAGGGTCAGCTCCTCGGGCTGCTTGGAGGTGCGAGCGCGGTCGGCGGTGAAGGTCTCGTACCCGCCGGCCGCGACGATGGCAAGCTCCCCGTCGTCCAGGTGGACGACCTGCGAGGTGTGCCGGACGAGTGCCGACGCGTCCGAGCCGACGAACATCTCCCGGTCACCGATGCCGATGATCAGGGGCGAACCCTGGCGGGCGACCACGATCCGGTCGGGCAGCTGAGCGTCCAGGACTGCGACGGCGTAGGTCCCGGTGATCCGCTGCAACGCCTGGATGACCCGGTCCTCCAGGGCGGGTGCCTCGGAGCGGCCGATGAGGTGCGCGAGCACTTCGGTGTCGGTGTCGGAGGTGAACTGCACTCCGTCCGCTTCGAGCTCAGTGCGGAGGACGGTCGCGTTGTCGATGATCCCGTTGTGCACGAGCATGATCCGCCCGTCCGCGCTGCGGTGCGGGTGCGCGTTAGCCTCGGTCGCCGGACCGTGGGTGGCCCATCGGGTGTGACCGATCCCGACCTTGCCGGACAGCCGCTTGGGCAGTGCGGCCTGCAGGTCGCGGACCCGACCCACCGCGTGGGCGACCTTCGGCCCCGACCCGGTCAGCACCGCGATGCCGGCTGAGTCGTAGCCGCGGTACTCCAGCCGCGTCAGGCCCTCCAGCAGGATGGGCGCCGCCTGCTCCGATCCGACGTATCCAACGATTCCGCACATGTTGCTCAGGTCCTATCCGTAGATCATCCGGCGCAGCTGCCGGGCTGAGAGCGAGGGTGGCGCGACGTTGCGATCGGCCAGTTCGGCGGCGATGAGATCGAAGATCTCCTCGTTGCGCCGGCCGTACGTCTGGTGGTGCGCGTGCCGCCGTCGCACGAAGTCCTCCACCGGCTCGGCGTACCAGGCGATGACGTCGTCGACGACCCGAGCCGCCTCCGAGGGCGAGAGCCCGGTCGTCTCGACGACGCGACGTACGAGCTCGGTATCGGGCACGTCGAGCATCATGGACCACGGCCCCTCGGAATGCACGTTCCTGCCCGTAATCGGGCAGATCCGAGGCAGTTGTGGGGCCTAACCTCGGTGCCACGTCCCGTCTGCGCAGTCCGCGGGGCGAAGGAGCGCTAGGTTCGGCAGGTATGGCGAGCAAGGGCAGTCCCGCGGTCGAACTCGAGGTGGGCGACAAGACCGTCCGCATCTCCAACCCCGACCGGGTCTACTTCCCGGCGCGCGGTGAGACCAAGCTCGACCTGGCCAACTACTACCTGTCGGTCGGCGACGGCATCGTGCGCGCGCTGCGCGACCGGCCGTGCATGCTGCACCGGTTCCCGACCGGCGTCGAGGGCGAGAAGGTGCACCAGAAGCGGGTGCCGCGTGGCGCGCCGGACTGGTTGGAGACCGTACGGATCCACTTCCCCCGCTGGAACCGCACGGCCGATGAGTTATGCGTCACCGAGCTCGCCAGCGTCCTGTGGGCGGTGCAGATGTCGACGGTCGAGTTCCACCCCTGGAACTCCCGGCGCGCCGACACCGAGCGCCCCGACGAGTGGCGCATCGACCTCGATCCGATGCCGCAGGCGTCGTTCGCAGCGATCCGACGCACCGCGCACACGGCCCACGAGGTACTGGACGAGCTCGGCATCCGCGGCTTCCCCAAGACCTCCGGTGGCGACGGGCTGCACGTCTACGTGCGGATCGAGCCGCGGTGGGAGTTCGGGGAGGTACGCCGTGCGGCGTTCGCCTTCGCGCGCGAGATCGAGCGGCGGATGCCGCAGGAGGTCACCACCACCTGGTGGCGCAAGGACCGCGACCCGGAAGCCGTCTTCGTGGACTACAACCAGAACGCCCGCGACCACACGATCGCCAGTGCGTACTCGGTGCGCGGCAATCCCGAGGCCACCGTCTCGGCGCCGATCGAATGGGGCGAGATCGACGACGTCGAGCCGGGTGACATGACCATCGCGACGGTGCCGGAGCGCTTCGCGCTCCTCGGTGACCTGCACGCGCAGATCGACGACACGGCGTACAGCCTGGACACCCTGCTCGAGTGGGCCGACCGCGACGAGCAGGCTCCCCCGGAGAGCTCCGAGGGCACCGACGGCGACGCCGACTGATCAGCCGGCCTGCGGCAGCGGCTCATCCAGCCCTGGCAGGCTCACCCGTCCTCGCCCCATTCGAGCCTTGATCCCCGCCAGGCGGGTGTCGTCCGCGGCACGTCCGCGGCGCATCCTGCGTACGCCGCGCAGGTCGTCGATCGCCGTGCTGACCACGTCGACGCGGCTGTCCGGGTCGTCGTACCAGTCGACCGGCACTTCGTGGATCCGCAACCCGGCGCGCTCGGCGAGCACGAGCAGCTCGGTGTCGAAGAACCAGCTGTCGTCCTGCACCAGCGGCAGCAGCTCGCGCGCGACGTCGGCTCGAATCGCCTTGAACCCGCACTGCGCGTCAGTGAAGCCGGCGCGCAGCGACACCCGCAGGAGCCGGTTGTAGCCGCGCGAGATGACGTCTCGCCTGAAGCCGCGGACGACGTGCGCGCCGTGCGCGAGCCGGCTGCCGATGGCGAGGTCGGAGTGGCCCGACATCAGCGACGCCACCAACGGCGCCAGCGCGTCGAGATCCGTGGACAGGTCGACGTCCATGTATGCCAGCACGAGCGCGTCCGACATCGACCAACTCGCCCGCAGCGCCCGGCCGCGACCCTTCTGGTCCAGGTGGAAAGCCCGGACCCCGACGAGCTCCTGCTCCAGCCTCCGCCCCACCGCCAGGGTCGCGTCGGTGGACGCGTTGTCGGCGACGGTGATCCGGAACGCGTAGGGGAAGTGCTCCTGCAGGTACCCGTGCACCGTCTCGACGCAGGCGGCGAGCGACTCCTGCTCGTTGTGGACCGGGATGACCACGTCGAGCACGGTCGTCGGCAGTCCCGCCGAATTACGTTGCCGCGTGCTGTGTTCGGAGATGAAGGTCGTCATGGCCGTGTCCGCCTCGTCCCTGTCGTCCTTGTACATCTCAACTCGAACTCGTGGGCTGAGTCAGGTCGTAGAACGTCGTGCTGCCGATCGTGACCTTCGTGTAGTGGGCCTCGACCCAGGAGGTGATCGAGCTTCCCGAACCGGACCCGCCGCCCATCCCGCCGCCACTGCTGGCGAGGAAGTAGTGGATCCGCCCGGCCTTCACATAGGCCTGGAACTGGGCCAGGGTCGGCGACGGGTCGCTGCCGTTGAAGCCGCCGATCGGCATCACCGGCTCCCCGCTGCCCAACTGCAGGCCCGCGGCGTTCTGGCTGCCGATCGCCGCCGCCGCCCAGGTGTACTTCGAGGCGTTCGACTGCAGCGCGGCGACGACCTCGGTGCTCGGCGTCGAGGCGTCGAGCAGACCGCCCATCCCGCCGCCGGTCCGGGTGCCCGCGGTGGCGCCGCCGGGCGCACCGCCCGCCGTCGCCCCGCCCGTCGTACCTCCGGGTGCGCGACCCGCGAAACCACCCGTGGTCCCGCCGGCGCGCGCCGCTGCGCGTGCGCCACCCGCGAAGCCACCGCCCATGCCGCCCATCCCCGACCCGCTGGGGCCGGCGACCACGATCGAACCGCTGTGGCCGACCGCCAGGGTGGACACGGTGTACGCCGTGGGACCGGCCAGACCCGCCGCGACGGCCGCCGCGATCACGAACGGCACGAACCTGGCGTGCATCCATCGAATCGCGAGCAGCAGCAACGCGGCTGCCATGCCGACCGCCAGGATCGAGACGCGCAGCCAGTCGCCGTACGCCGTGACGCGGGTGAGCAGGACGAACGACCAGATCGCGGCGGCGGCGGTCGCGGCCGCCAGGGTGACGGTGCCGAGCACGGTGTGCCGCCGCTCCCACATCTCGATCGCGCCCGCGCCGACGAGGGTGGCGACGGCCGGTGCGAGCGCGACCGTGTAGTACTGGTGGAAGATCCCGGCCATGAAGGAGAAGGTCAGTCCGGTGACGATCAGCCAACCGCCCCAGACCAGATAGAACGCGCGGCGCAGGTCGGTGCGCGGCCGCCAGCCACGCACGACGAGGCCGACACCGAGCAGGATCAGTGCGGTCGGGATCAACCACGAGATCTGGGCGCCGACCTCGCTGCCGAACATCCGGGTGATCCCGGTCGTGCCCCACTGCCCGCCGGCGTTGCCGCCGCCTCCACCTCCGCCGACCGAGCCGGTCTCGTTGCCGGACAACCGGCCGAAGCCGTTGTAGCCGAAGGTGAGGTTCCAGAACGAGTTGTCCTGGCTGCCCCCGATGTAGGGCCGCATGCTCGCCGGGGTGAGGGAGACGATCGCCACCCACCATCCCGCGGAGACCACCATCGCGGCGAGACCAGCTACGGCGCCGACGATCCGGCGGCGCAGCGTGGTGTTCGCGGCGACGAGGTAGGCGATCCCGAAGAACGGCACGACCAGGAAGACCTGGAAGGTCTTGGTCAGGAAGCCGAAGCCGATGAAGACACCGACCGCGATCATCCACTTGGCCGAACCCCTCTCGATTGCACGCATGGTCGCCCAGCCGCCGAGGGCCATCAGCAGGGTGAGCAGCGCGTCCGGGTTGTTGAAGCGGGACATCAGCACCGCGATCGGGGTGAGAGCGAGCACTGCGCCGGCGAGCAGCCCGCCCACAGCGCTGAAGTAGCGCTTCACCGTCGCGTACACGACCGCGACCGCCCCGACCCCCATGAGCACCTGGGGCATCAGGATGGCGAACGAGTTGAGCCCGAAGACGCGCACCGACAGCGCCATCACCCAGAGCGCGGCCGGCGGTTTGTCGACCGTGATCGAGTTCGCGGCATCGGAACTGCCGAAGAGGAACGCCTCCCAGTTGACCGAACCCGCCTGCGCCGCAGCCGAATAGAACGAGTTGGCCCATCCGCTCGCGGTCAGGTTGTAGAAGTACGCGGCCGCCGTGACAACGAGCAGGCCGAAGAGTGCCGGCCGCGCCCACGTGGGGTCGCCGTCCGGGCCGCGCCACACCCGCCCGAAGCGGTCAGCGGCGAATGACGAGCGTGACGCACCGACACCGGACCGGCCGGTCGGTGCGTTCGCCGTGTGGGAGGAGCGCAGATGCGCTGTCACGGAGTTCATGCGTGGAACCGTGACGGCACGCTCTGTGTGGTTGCTGTGCCGTGACTCTTGCCTCCCGATGTGAGCCACGTGACCGCTGACGCGCGGCGGGAGTGCACCGCACCACCCTGCGCCACACATGTACGAATACCGCTGTCGACAGGACGAATCCGGATGACGGCGGAGCCACAGCCGGCCCACAGAAGCCCCCGCCACGATCGGCGACGTCAGAAGCCCCTGAGCAGGTGAGGAGTGCGTGATGTCGCACGAGCCCGAACGTGTCGGTCCGTCCGAGGACGACCCGACCCGACCGATGCCTGCGGCGTCACCCGGGTCGCGCCCGCACCCGGTCGGGACGGCGCCCGCCCTGCGCCGGCCGCGCTGGTCCGGAAAGAAGAGCGCCGTGGTCGCCGCCCTCGCGATCGGCCTGTCCTCGGCAGGTGCCATCGGCGCGGCGGCGGCCTCCCCCGCCGGCCAGTCCGGCGGAGGAGGAACGGCCCGCTGGGCACCCGGCGGCTTCGGCGGGACCGGTACCCGAGGTGGCACCGGCACCCACGACGGGACCGGCACCCGAGGCGGGGCACGCCCCCAGGGCGGAGGCAGCGCCGGTCAGGCGACGCCTCCAGCTCCGGGGATCGGCACGGGCGCAGGCACGACCACCTGAGGCGCGTGCGGCTACGGCCCGGTTCTCCCTCGGGGGAAGGACCGGGCCGTTCGGGTCGTCACTTGGAGCGCTGAGCCATCCTGGCCTGCATCTTGGCCACCAGCGGTGGGATCGCCGGGCCGCCCTTCGCGAGACTCTTTCCCGCGCGCTTCATCGTCGCTGTGTAGACCGGACGGCTGAATCGCTTGCTGTTGTAGGCGATCCGCCCATCAGGGTCGGTGAGCACGATGAACTTGCCGGCTTTCATCCCGGCGTACGCCGCAGCGGCGACCTCGACGGCGCCGCGAGGAGCCTTGGTGATCAGATCGACCGCCGTCTCCTCCATCTCGACGTCCTTGCCCTGCAGGGAGGACGCCAGGTTGGTGCGGAAGAAGCTCGGGCAGATGACTGTCACGACGATGTTCCATGGTGACAACTCATGCAATAGTGTCTCGGACAGAGCCACCACGCCCGCCTTCACCGAGTTGTACGACGCCATCGCCGGGGAGTGCACGAGTCCGGCGAGCGATGCGGTGTTGACGATCTGGCCGCCCCGCTGCTCTTTGAGCATCGGGGTGAACGTGCGGCACCCGCGGACGACACCGAGCAGGTTGATGTCGACGATCCACTTCCAGTCGTCCATCGATGTCACATCGATCCGGCCGCCCGCCGCCACGCCGGCGTTGTTGACCAGCAGGTCGAGCCCCTGCCAATGGGTCTCTACCCACACTCGGGCCTCGTCCCACTGCTCATCGGACCGGACGTCGAGCTGCCGGTACTGCACCCCGAGCGGAAGGGTGCCCGCAGGCGCCTCCTCGTGCACGTCTCCGACCAGCACCCGGGCGCCCTCGGCGACCAGCAGCTTGACGAGTTCGAGGCCCAAGCCGCTGCACCCACCGGTCACCAGGGCCCGTGCGTCGGCGTACGAGCGCAGGTTCGTGCGTGAATTTCTCATGGCCGCGACCCTACTCGCGCGTAACCCTGATCACACCCAGCGACCGGACCGCACCGCCACGGTCACCTCGAAGTGTGCGGAGTCGCCGTCGCCCACACCCTCCGCCTCACGGACCTCCGCCTTCAGCGGCAGCGCGTACCGCCCCTCCCTGGGGAAGAGGGACGTCTCCCATGCGGTGTCGCCGAGCCGTGCGTGCACCGGGATCATCCCCCACCCGTAGCTGACCTCCTTCGCCAGCTCGCGCAGGTCTGCGCCGTCCTGCTCGGGAAGGTTCACGAAATAGAACGGCGCCGGGCCCTTCCAGTACCAGATCTCCGCGTCGAATTCCGACTTCATCGCAAGGACAACACCTTTCACTCCAAGAGGGCTGCGATGTCCGCCGCGGTGACAGCGCCCGATACGGCGCCGCCGGCATCCATCACCGAGGCGAAGAGATCGCGCTTGCGCTCCTGCAACGCCACGACCTTCTCCTCCACGGTGCCCTGCGAGACCATCCGGTAGACGGTCACCGGTCGTTCCTGCCCGATGCGGTGCACCCGGTCGATCGCCTGCGCCTCGGTGGCCGGGTTCCACCACGGGTCGAGCAGGTAGACGTAGTCGGCCTCAGTGAGGGTGAGTCCCACACCGCCGGCCTTGAGCGAGATCAGGAACGCCGTCTGGTCGCCGGATCGGAACCCGTCGATGACATCCTGCCTGCCCCGGGTGGATCCGTCGAGGTACGACGTGCGCACCCCGGCCGCATCCAGCGCGTCGCGCGCGAGGGCCAGGTAGGAGGTGAACTGGCTGAAGACCAGGGCGCGGTGGCCCTCGTCGGCCAGCTCGGTGAGGTGCTGGGCCAGCAGGGTCAGCTTGGCGGACTGCTCGGCGGCGGGGTAGTCGTCGTCGACCAGCCGCGGGTCGAGCGCCAACTGCCGCAGCCTGGTCAGCGACGCGAGGATCGCGACACGGTTGGTGTCGGCGTCCTCCAGCAGTCCGAGGATCCGCTGGCGTTCGCGCTGCAGGTGCCGGCGGTAGGTCGCCTCGTGACGAGCGGACGGCTCGACGTGCAGCAGCTGGATCTGCTTGGCGGGCAGATCGGCGGCGACGGCCTCCTTGGTGCGCCGCAGCATCAGCGGCCGGATCCGGCGACGCAGCTGTTCCAGCAGCTCCGGTGCCTTCCCGCTCTCGATCGGGCGACGGTAGCGCTGCCCGAACACCTCCGGATCGGGATAGAGCCCCGGCACGGCCAGGGCGAACATCGACCAGAGATCCATCAGCGAGTTCTCCAGCGGGGTGCCGGTGATCGCCAGTGTGAACGGCGCGTCGAGCCGCTTGGCGGCCTGGAACGTCTTGGACCGGTGGTTCTTCACCCACTGCGCCTCGTCGAGGATCAGCCCGCTCCACCCCAGGGCGTGGAAGTTCTCGGCGTCGAGGCGCAGCACGGCGTAGGACGTCACGACGATCCGCGCGTCACCGATGGTGTCGGCGAGCGACCGCCCCCGCTTGCCGGAGGTCTGCGGCAGCGCCACGATCGGGACGTCGGGAGCGAACCGGGCGGCCTCACCGACCCAGGTGCCGACCACCGAGGACGGCGCGACGACGAGGACGGGCTCGGTCAGGTCGCCGCGCTCGTACGCACGCGCCAGCATCGCCAGGGTCTGCACGGTCTTGCCGAGGCCCATGTCGTCGGCCAGCACACCGCCGAGACGGGCATCCCACAACGTGCTCAGCCACGCGAATCCCTCGCGCTGGTAGGGCCGCAGCTGCGCCCGGAAGCTGTCCGGCAATCTCGGCGGCTCGAGCCGCCCGACGTCGCGCAGACCGCTGACCGCCTCCGCCCACCGGGTCGACTGCCGGCCGGGCACTCCCAACGCGACCAGTTCGTCGTAGAAGCCGACCTGGAAGCGACCCACCCGAAGGCCCTCCCCGGGCTCCCGGTCGACCAGGTCGCGCGCCTCCTCGATCAGCTCGCGCAGCCGGTGCAACGACGGGTCGTCGAGGGTGAACCAGGTGCCCGACTGCAGCAGCATGCTCTCGTCGCCACGGACGAGCGCCGCGAAGAGCGGCTCGAAGGGCACCTCCTCCCCGCCGATGCTGACGCTCACCCGCAGGTCGAACCAGTCGGTGCCGTCCTCCCGATCCTCGGTGCCGATCTCGATCAGCGGGGTCTCGGTGACCTGCTCGTACGTCGGCAGCTCACCCTCGAGCACCACCTGGAGGTCCTCGTGCTCACTCCACTGCGGCAGGGCCGCAGCGATCCGCACGGCCTCCCACCCGCTCAGCGTGTGCTCCGGGCGCGGCCACCAGCCGAGGCCGCCGACCGCCTCGAGCAGCCCGGCCGACCGCAGCAGCGGTCCGACCCGCTCGACCAGCTCCCGCTCGGCGATGCGATCGCGCCCGACCTGCGACCAGCCGAGCGTGACGGGGTGCAGGCGCCGCGCGTCGTACCGGAACCCGGCTCGCACACGGATCTGCTGGTCCGCCGGACTGTCGAGCGTCAGCTGCAGACGCAGCGGCTCGGCCGGGTCGGCGGCGTGCGGCACCCGGGGAAGTTGTCCGCTGTCGGTGAGCCGGGGCAGCGCCTCGGACCGGAACTCCGCGGCGTCCTCGGCGGGCACCCGCAGACCTCCGGACCGCAGCAGTTCCTCCATCGCGGGGCGCACCGGCGCGGTGAAGCCGGCGAGCGTCATCGCGCCGCCGCGCTCGATCACGGCGACGCCGTGCGCCGGCGATCCGATGAAGATGCGTTCGCCCTCGGGCAACTCGGGCAGCGCCGGCGCGAGCACCAGATCGGCCTCGTCGTCGTCCTGCACCACCTGCAGCTGCGGCGTCACCGGGTACGGCGCCACCTCCAGGCCCGCGGAGACACCGAATCCCTGCATGATCGCCACGCCTGCATCCGAAGCCTGGGCGAGCGCCGGCCACAGCGTGGCGGCGAACTGGTCGAGGTGCAGCTCGCTCGGCAGCAGGCCGCCGTCGGCGATCCGGTGCAGTGCCTTCAACGCGCGGTGCTGAGCGGGGTCCCACGGACGCACCGGGCTGTCGTAGAGCACGTCGTGCCAGGCGGCCTCCTTCACCCACCGCCCGGCCTTGCCGAGGTAGGTCGGCACGATCGCGATGCGCCGCGCGGGGGTACTGTCGTGGATGGTGGACGGGCGGGTGACCGGCACCATCCGCAGCCCGAGGCGGCGTGTCGCCGCAGCCGGCTCGTCGGCGTACTCCTGCACGAACCGGCGCCACGACGCGGACCGGTCGACCTCGACCTTGCCGCCGAGCGACTCTCGCGCGACGAGCAGCAGGGTGGCCACGTGCTTGCACCGCGCCTGCATCGGGCAGGAGCACCGCGAGGTCCATTGCGGGCGCGGGCCGGTGTCCTTGGTGCGGGTGACCAGCGTCGTGTAGTCGCGGTCGCGGCTGCCGCCGATGACCCCGAGCAGCATCCGACCCTGGTCACCGGTGTTGATCGAGATCACCCGCTCGGCGTCGACGTAGCCGAGGGCGCGCTCGAACGCCTTGTCACCGACGTACGCCTCGATATCGACGTCGGAGACCTCGCGCAGCCACTCGGCGCCGCGCACCTGGAAGGCGTGCGCGTGCTCGTACGCCGGGTGGTCACCGCCGAAACCATCCGCCACGCGGTACCCACCCCTTCACGGCCACGACGTTACCGGCCGGGTCCGACAGCCGACGTGCTCCGGCCGGCCACCGTGGCGCAGGTACGCGCGAGGGACACGGGTAGACCTGTGTCCCTCGCGCGCACCTGTGTCACCGTCACACCGTGGTGGCCTGGAACGGCACCCCGTGCTCCTCACTCACTGTCCGCAGCCGCTCGGCGATGCCGTCGCCGTCGGGTTTGTCGAAGATCACCAGTGCCACGAACGCCGTGTCGTACGGATCGTCGTGCCGGCTGACCTCGACGTGCGCCACCGGTCGGGAGAACGCCGAGCGGGGCCGCACGAACTCCACGCCCGCCATCTGCGACCACGCCACGGAGTGCGACTTACCGCGGTGCATGCCGACCAGTCCGTCGGACGTCGCACGCAGATCCCGCCGGCCGCCGGACCGGCGCAGGTCCCACACCACCAGCACGATCAGGGCGGCCGCGACCGGCAGAATCCACCACAGCCGGAAGACGATGCCCGTGCCGATCGCGCCGACCAGGATGATCGCCACCCGCGGCCAGACACCCAGGGGCACCCCGCCCCGCGGCGCCGCGATCACCGAGACACCGGAGCCTTCGGTCGGGGCCACGTCAGGCGTCGGGGACATTGCGGCGCAGCTCCTCCAGCCACACCGTGGCGTTGCCGTCGGAGGGGGCCCGCCAGTCACCGCGCGGCGAGAGTGCGCCTCCCGCGACGACCTTCGGCCCGTTGGGCAGGGCCGAGCGCTTGAACTGGCTGAAACCGAAGAAGCGCTGCAGGAAGACCTCCAGCCAGTGCCGGATCTGACCCAGGTCGTACGCCGTCCGGTCACCCTCGGGGTACCCCGCCGGCCATGCGCCCTGGGACACGTCCGACCACGCGTGCAGCGCGAGGAACGCGATCTTGGACGGCGCGAAGCCGTAGCGCAGCACGTGGAAGAGGGTGAAGTCCTGCAGCTCGTACGGACCGATGACGGCCTGCGTCGACTGCGGCTTGGCACCCTCGGCGGCCGGCACCAGCTCGGGGCTGATCTCGGTGGTGAGGATCGAGGAGAGCGTCGACCCGACGGCCGACTCGAACTGCTCCGAGCTGACGACCCAGCGGATCACGTGCTGTATCAACGTCTTCGGGATGCCGGCGTTGACGTTGTAGTGCGACATCTGGTCGCCGACGCCGTAGGTGCACCAGCCGAGCGCCAGCTCCGACAGGTCGCCCGTACCGAGCACGATGCCGCCCTCGTGGTTGGCGATCCGGAAGAGGTAGTCGTAGCGCAGACCGGCCTGCACGTTCTCGAATGTGACGTCGTAGACCGGCTCACCGCGCCCTGCCGGGTGACCGAGATCGCGCAGCATCTGGGTCGCCGCGGGGCGGATGTCCAACTCGGAGAACGTGACTCCCAACTGGCCCGCGAGCGCCACGGCGTTCGCCTTGGTCTCGTCGCTCGTGGCGAAGCCGGGCATCGTGTAGGCGAGGACGTCGCTGCGCGGCCGCCCGAGGCGGTCCATGGTGCGCGCGGCGATGATCAGCGCGTGGGTGGAGTCCAGGCCGCCGGACACCCCGATGACGATCTTCGGCTGGCGGATCGCCCGCAGCCGCTGCATCAGGCCGGACACCTGGATGTTCCACGCCTCGTAGCAGTCCTGCGCGAGTCGTGCGGGGTCGTCCGGCACGAAAGGGAACCGGTCGACCGGGCGACGCAGTCCGATATCGCGGGTCGGTGCGTCGAGCGTGAAGGGAATGGTGCGGAACGAACTGACCCGGTCGTCGTACGTGCGGGCGTTGTCGTCGAGCGACCCGTCGCGCTGCCGGTCCTGCCGCAGCTGGTCCAGGTCGACGTCCGCGACGGTACGACGCGCGCCGTCCGGGAAGCGCTCACCCGCGGCCAGCAACCGGCCGCCCTCGTAGACCATCGTCATGCCGTCCCAGGACAGGTCGGTGGTCGACTCGCCCTGCCCGGCCGCGGCATAGACGTACGCCGCGAGACACCGGGAGGACTGCGCCTGCGCCAGCATCCGCCGGTCGTTCTCGCGGCCGACGGTGATGGGGCTGCCGGAGATGTTGAGCAGCACGGTCGCGCCTGCGAGCGCGGCCAGGGAGCTCGGCGGCACGGGCACCCACATGTCCTCGCACACCTCGACGTGCACCGCGAGACCGCGCACGTCGACCGCGTCGAAGACGAGGTCGGGACCGAAGGGAATCTGCCTGTCGCGCAGCGTGATCCACTCGCCGGTCTGGTCGTCGCCGGCGGCGAAGTAGCGCTTGTCGTAGAACTCCCGGTACGTCGGCAGGTAGGCCTTGGGAGCCACTCCCAGGATCCGCCCGCAATGCACGACGACCGCGCAGTTGTAGACGCGGTGGCCCTTGCGCAGCGGCGCACCGATCACGACCAGGGGCAGCAGGTCGGAGGTGGCGGCCACGACGCGGTCGAGCGCGACCAGGACCGCGTCGAGCACCGCGTCCTGCAGCACCAGGTCGTCGATGGCGTAGCCGGTGAGGCACATCTCGGGGAAGGCCGCCACCGCGACCGCATCGTCGTGACATCCGCGGATCTGCTCGATCACGGTGTCCGCGTTGGCGATCGGATCGGCGATCGAGGTGGGCACGGTGCACGCCGCGACCCGCGCGAACCCGTGTGCGTACGCCGAGGTGAAGTCCACGGCGTCAGTCTCCCAGACCCCACCCCCGGCACCGACCGATCGGCTCGCTCCGAGTCTCGACAGCACGAAGCGTGGGTGCCGTGTCGAGACGCGGCCCACAACCGGGCGACGACAGGACGTCACTGCTTAGATCCGAAAAAAGACGTGCCGGGCGGGGCGACTGCGCCCCGCCCGGCACGTCCGGGGTGGTGAGAGATCAGGCTGCGGACCCGGTGCCGTCCTCGGGCGCGTCGGCCTTCGCCGCCTCGGCGGAGGCGACGGCCTTGCTGCGGCGGTTGATGACGAACGCGGCGGCGGGCACGACGGCCGCCATCGCCACGGCCCGCATCCACGGACGGTTCAGGGCGTGCCCGAGCGCGTGGTCCAGCGAGAGGGTGCCGGGGCCGGTCAGAGCCAGCGTCGCGGCGATGAGGCCGACCGTGGCGGGCAGCTCGTAGCCGCCGTTCTGGCCGAAGAACCCGTTCGACGCGTGCACGGAGCCCGCGACCGCCATGGTCCCGGTCACCGCGCCGGCCGCGGCCGGGGTCGCGAGACCGAGCGCGAGCAGCGCACCGCCGCCGGCCTCGCCGAGGCCCGCCGCGTACGCGTTCGCCTTGCCCGGCTTGAAGCCCATCTGATCGAAGAAGGCGCCGGTGCCCTCGATGCCGCCGCCGCCGAACGCGCCGAAGAGCTTCTGGCTGCCGTGGGCCGCCAGGGCGCCTCCGACGCCGAGTCGAAGGGCGAGCAGGCCGATGTCGCGTGATGAAGTCATGGCCCGATCATATCGGTGACACGTCACCTTTCTCTATCCGCAGCGGTGTGACCTCCGTCTCCCCCAAGCGTGCAAATCCTGTGCAGCCGGCAGCGGCGGCCCGGTCACCGGGCCGCGCCGGGCGCGGGGTTCCCCTCGGAATCGACCCAGGTACGACACGCGCGACCGGGACCGGGCACGCTGTGGGCATGCGCCTCCTCGCCCGCAACCCCTGGATGCGGGTGGCCCTCATGCTGTTCGCCGTCGGATGGGGCGCCAACCAGTTCGCTCCGCTGCTGCTGGTCTACGAAGCCCATCAGCACCTGACCGAGCAGGTCACGTCGGCGATGTTCGCGGCGTACGTCATCGGCCTCATGCCGGCGCTGCTGCTCTCGGCGCGGCTGGCGGGGCACTTCGGGCACCGCGCGATCATCCGGCCGGTGATGCTGCTCGCGATGGTGTCGTCCGGGGTGCTGCTGCTCGGGCACTGGAGCGAGGCGGCCCTCTTCGTGGGCCGGGTGCTCTACGGCGTCGCCACGGGTGCGGCCATGGCGCCGGGCACGACCTGGGTCAAGGAGCTGTCCGCGGACTCCGCGCCCGGCACCGGTGCGCGACGGGCCGCCATGTCGCTGTCCGCGGGATTCATGGGCGGCCCCCTCGTGAGCGGCCTGGTCGCGCAGTGGCTCCCTGCGCCGGAGATCCTCGCGTACGCCGTGCACATCGTCCTGATGGCGGGGGTGACGGTGCTCGCCTGGACCACTCCGCAGACCGGCTCGACCACCGACGCGGGGGACCACCGGGAGCACCCGACCCGGGTCCGGCACACCGCTCTGAGCCGAGCGTTCTGGGCCGGCATCGCCCCAGCCGCGCCGTGGGTCTTCACCTGTGCGTCGATCAGCCTCGTCGTGCTGCCCAACGTCGTGCGCGGCTCCGTGAGCAGCTGGGAGGTCGCGTTCAGCGGCATCATGGCCGGCCTCACGCTGGGCACCGGGGTGCTGATCCAGCAGCCGGCGCGCGGGTTCGAGGCCCGTCGCCCCGGCATCACGACGCTGGCCGGGATGGGCTGCGCCATCGCCGGGTCGCTGCTGGCCCTGCTCGTCGCGCAGGTGAGCGGATGGGCGCTGGTGCCGGTCGCCGGGATCGTGCTCGGCGCGGGATACGGGCTGGTGCTCGTCGGCGGACTGACGGCGGTCGAGCGTCTCGCGCCGCCGCACCAGCTGGCGATGACGAACGCCGTCTTCTACTGCCTGACCTATGTCGGCTTCTTCATGCCCACGGTCATCGCCACTCTGGTGAAGCACTTCCCCACCACCGAGGTGCTCGGGCTCGTGGTCGTCCTGGCCGTCCTCACCACCGCGTGGGTGGCCCTGCGGGGCCGCCGGGACGCGCTCTCGGAGGCCGGGGCGGCATCCACCACGGCGCCCTGAACGACGCGCCGGCATCCGAGCGGCGACACTGTCGGGATGGGCGTCTTCCTCCGGCCGCAGATCCCAGCCGACCTTCCGTCGCTGACAGGGGGCGAGAGCCCGTACGACGATTTCGGCCCACGCGCGGCGCACACGTCGCCGAGGCCGCCGGAGCTGGACGCTCCGGGTGCCTTGTCCGTCGTTGTCACGGAAGACCGATCGCTGGCCGGCACCGTGAGCTGGATCTGGCAGCACTGGGGACCGAACGCCGCGTCGCGCAACCCGATGATCGGCATCTGGCTGCGCCCGTCCCACCGCGGCCGGGGCATCGGCCGCGACGCGCAGGCGCAGCTCGTCGACCTGTTCTTCCGACACACCACCGTCAACCGCGTCGAGGCACACACCGACGTGGACAACATCGCCGAGCAACGCGCGTTGGAGGCGGCCGGGTTCCAGCGCGAGGGAGTGACCCGGGGCGCCCAGTGGCGCGACGGCAGCTTCCACGACGGAGTGCTCTACGCGATCCTTCGTGCCGACCCGCGCCCCCCGCGGTGATCACCCCGGCACAGTCCTAGCGCCGACGCTGCGTGCCTGCCTCACCACTCGGGCCGGTAGCCGAGATCCTCAGCTCTCGCCAGGCAGTCCGGGGCGGATGCCCCGGCGGTGCAGGTCCGCGTACATCAGCGCCGCCACGCTCTCACCGTCGGTGATGGCCCCGCCCGCCACGAGCTCGAGTGCCTGCGACCAGGGCACGGACACCACCTCGTGGATGCCTTCCTCGACGCGCCCACCGAGGTCACCGACCTCAGTGAGTCCCGTTGCCAGATAGACGTGTTCGGGTGCACGGCAGATCCCGTTGAGGGCGTTCATCCGCCCGATCGCGGTCCACTGCCGCGCCTGCAGGCCCGTCTCCTCACGCAGTTCCCGTCGCGCGGCCTCCAGCGGCGGCTGGTCGTCGCACGCGCCGGCCGGCACCTCGAGCGACGGCCCGGTCGTGTAACGGGTCATCCGGACCAGCACGACCTGGTCCGCGTCGTCGATCGCGACGACGAAGACGGCGGGCTGGCGCACCTGCACCACCCCGTAGATCCCGCGTTCACCGTCGGGCCGCACGACGCGGTCCTCGGTCACCTCGATCCAGCGGTTCCGGTAGACGGTCCGCGAGGACAGCTGCTCCCAGCTCATCGTCCCCGCGGCTCGTACACGGGTGTCTGGCGGGCGAACGCCGCCGCACGGGCGATCTTGAAGTTGCGCCCGGTCATCAGCCGCACCTGCTCGATGCGCTCGCGGGCGAAGGTACGGCGGGGTCCGGAGTTCCAGCGCGTCTCGAAGAGCCGCTTGGCCGCGGCCAGTGCGTCCGGCGAACGGGTCGCGAGCTGGTCGGCGAGGGAGCGGGCGTCGGCGTACGGATCGGCGCCGACCGCTCCCACCAGTCCGATCTCGCGGGCGCGGTCGCCGGAGAAGATCTCAGCAGTCATGGTGAGCCGTTTGGCCTGCTCGATGCCGACCAGCTGGGCCAGCGACCGGATGCCGCTCATGTCGGGGATCAGCCCCCATTTGCCTTCCAGTACAGACCATCTCGCGTCTGCGGTGGTGATGCGGAAGTCGGCGCCCAGCGCGATCTGGACCCCGCCGCCGAAGCAGTGCCCGTGCACGGCCGCGATCACCGGCACCGGCAGGCGTCGCCAGACCCAGCACGCCTCCTGGAAGGTGTTGGTGCCCCATCGGGGGCGGGGCACGACCGCCTTGGTCACCTCGCGGCGCTGGCCGAAGGCTTCGGCGAAATCCAGTCCGGCACAGAAGGAATCGCCCTCGCCGGAGATGACCACCGCGCGGACGGACCGGTCCGACCGAAGGGCGCGACCGGCGTCGACCAGTCCCCGCAGCATCGGCAGGGTGAGGGCGTTGAGCTTCTCCGGGCGGGCGAGACGTACGTCGGCGATCCCGTCGGCGACGTGGCAGGTGACGGACATGCGCCTACCCTACGAAGGCCCTCCGCCCGGGTCGGACGCCCGGCATCTCGATACCGGCCACGGTGACGAACGGCGACAGCATCACCACCAGCACGCACGCCGCGAGATCCACGTGCACCACCGCCAGCACCACCGCGACCAGCAGGACGGCGAGGCTGAGGGCAAGCAGGGCGACGTCGCCCGCGGTGGATCCGAGGAGGTAGGCCCGGATCGCCCAGACCGCCACCAGGAAGACGGCCACCGGGACGGCCACGACCGCGAGCGCGGTGGTCTCACCTACGGCTTCATGCCCGTCTCCACCGGCGCGCGCGGCGAGCTGCGAGCCGGCCACGTGCAGGCCGGCGCCCGTCGCGGCGATGGCGGCGAAGAGCGGCACGTGGCCGTAGCCGAAGACGAACTGCCCGGCCGGGCGCCTGCGCAACTGCCCGGCCACGTCCGCGGCGAAGTAGATCCACCACATCGCGAAGGTGAGGCCGATGCCCGCCACGACGACCGCGACCGCCTGCCAGGTCCACCCGGCGACGCCCGGCCGGTGCAGCGCGAGCGACGAGGACGCGACCGTCCCGACCACCGCCTCCCCCAGGGTGATGATCGTGAAGAGCCCGTAGCGCTCGGCGATGTGAGCGGGGTGCCACGGCGTGACCGAGCGCCGCTCGACCAGCACCGGGATCGCCACCTCGAGCAGGCCGAGGAGCACGAAGACGGGCCCGGCGACGGTCCAGGACGGCGCGAGCAACGCGAAGACGACCCAGCACACCTGCGCCAGGACGACCAGGAGGGCGTAGTGGCGGGCCTTGGAGCGCTCGGTGGCCGATTGTCGCCCTGCCCGAACCCACTGCGCCACCAACGCGACCCGCATCACGACGTAGCCGGCGACCACTCCGGTGCCATGGAAGGACCCCTCGCGGGTGACCGACTCGAAAAGCCGCGGGATCCCGAGGGCGAGGACGACCACCCCGATCATCTGCACCATCGTGAGGATCCGGTAGAGCCAGTCGTCGGTGTCGAACGCCGAGGCGAACCAGGTGAAGTTGATCCACGCCAGCGCCGTCGCGAACATCGCCATCACGAACGCGCACAGGCCGGTGAGCAGGTGGCTCTCGTCGATGCTCGTGGCGAGGTACCCCGCGGCGTTGCCGACCGCGATCACGAAGGTCAGATCGAAGAGCAGCTCCAGCGGTGAGGAGACCCGCTCGCGTTCGTCGGGGTCGCGCCCGGTCATCCGGGCGAGCGGGTGGGCCCGCGCCACCCGGACGCCGGAGGTCCTCGCCTCGGTCATCGGGTCAGTGTGGCAGCGACCGCAGTACGAGGCGGTGGCTCAGGTGATGATCGGCTCCGGGCGACCGGCACGCCATACGTGCGGGGTCATCTCCGACAGGCCCGGCGAGTATGCGTGCACGGTGAGCGCCAGATCGTCGCCGATGTTGGTCATGTTGTGCACCAGGCCCGGGGTGAAGCTGTACTCGTCGCCCTCGCGCAGGTCGCTCTCGGTGAGCCGGCCGCCGCGCCACGTCTCCTGGGTGAGGCCTCCGCGGACCACGTGGAACGCGCCGCTGGCGCCGCCGTGGTCGTGCCAGCCGGTCGTCGTACCCGACGGCCACACCATGAGCCACACCTCGAGGTAGGCGGTGGTGTCCAGCTCGATGCGCACCCGCTCGGTCGCGTCGGGGTCGACGCGGGTCAGCAGGTCGTCGTTGCCGGCGAAGAGCCGGGTGATGCGCAGCAACTGCTCGTCGCTGAACGTGCGGATGCCTAAGGAGGCTGTCATCTGGTGTCTCCGGACGGGAAGGGCGCCGGGCGGGCCGGCGGGCTGTCGGACGAGTGAACGGGTGGGTTCAGGCGCGACAGCGATGCCACATCGCCGAGCGCGCGGTGCGGCGCATCGGCTGATGAATGGCTGTGTGGAACATGGCTTCACTACATCACGGCGGGGCTGGCAGCGACAAATAGTTTCGCTGTGCGAACGCTGTCTCTTCCGGCTGACCGCGGATCTCAGTCGTGCGGATGCAGCGGCAGCGGCTCGCCGAACCGGCTCCCGAAGGCGAACTCCGAGAAGGGTTTGCGATGCCGCTCCCGCAGCTCGCGTTCGGCGGTGGAGGGATCCACACCCGAGCGTTCGCGCACCGGCCAGGGCCGCCCGACGGCGATGCCCGAGACGATGCTCCACTCGTCCGGCACCTCGTACGCCGCGGCCAGCGCCTCATGGTCGAATCCGCCGAACTGGTGCACGCCCAGCCCCATCGACGCGGCCTGGACGCACAGGTGCGCGACGGCCTGGCCGAGGTCGTACCGCGCGTAGTCGGCGAGCGCGGGCTTGCGCTCCGGGGTCGTCCGGGCCGCGGTCACCAATACGGCACTGGCGGGCGGGACCCACCCCGAGTTGCCGCGGCTGAGCGAGCCCACCAGGACCTCATGGGCCGCGTCGCCGCGCCGAGCGACCACGAACGCCCACGGCTGCGCGTTGCCGTTCGACGGTGACCAGCGAGCCGCCTCCAGCAGGGAGGCGAGCTGCTCGTCGGACAGCTCGTACGTCGGGTCGAAGACGGAGGGCGATCTGCGCTCGCGCAGGAGATCCAGGATCTGCGGCGAGGTCGGGGAGGCCGTCATCGCAGAAGCCTAGGCGTCCACTTCGAGGCGCCGGCGCAGGAACGCCAGCACCGCGTCGACGCCCTCCTGCTGACGGTGTGCGGTGAGGGTCGCGTGCTTGGAGCCGGGGAACTCAACGGCGGTGAACGCGTCCCCCAGCTCACGATGCAGGGTCGCGAAGCGGGTGCCGGTCGCCCGGTCACCGGCGTACCGCAGCCCCAGCACCGGGCAGCCTCCGGCCGCCCGCGCCTTGACCGCCGCGAGATCGTCCGGGCTGAGCGCCAGGTCGGCCGAGCGGCGTCTGCCGATGGCGAACGGCGTGGAGGGCTGGGCCACGACCGGCGCCGCGACCGAGTCGTCCACCATCATCGCGAGCGCGAAACCGCCGGTGAAGCACATGCCGACCACGCCGACGCCGGGTCCGCCGAGCTCGTCGTGCAGCGAGCGGGACAGTGACCGCAGCCATCCGGCGATCGGGCTGGTCCGGCCCGTCGCGAACGTCGTGAACTCCTTGCTGACACACAGCTGCGGAACGATCGCGGCGGCGTACCCGGCGCTCAGCTCGCGGCCCGGGACGCCGAACAGATGGGGCATGACCACGGTGCACCCGGCCGCGACGACCTCGTCGGCGAACTCGATCACCTCCGGGGTCATCCCGGGGATCTCGTGGATGACGATGACTCCCGGCCCGGTGCCCCGGCGGTAGATGTCGTGGGTGCGCCCGTCGGCGTCGTACTCCGCCCTCGTCCAGCCGTCGAGGGGTGAACCGGTCCGCGCGAGAGTCGCCATGGCGCCATCATCGCGGTCGCCACGCGCCGAGGACAGGCCCTCGGAATCTTCCGGGCCCCGCGTGCGCTGAACCGGGTGAGCAAGAGACCGACACACCGCAAGGAGCGCTCATGAGCACCCAGACCCTGACCACCGACACCTTCACCGACGCCGTCAAGAACGACGGCATCGTGCTGGTCGACTTCTGGGCCGACTGGTGCGGCCCGTGCAAGCAGTTCGGCCCGATCTTCGAGCAGACGTCCGAGGAGCACGAGGACATCACCTTCGCCAAGGTCGACACCGACGCCGAGCCGGCGCTCGGCCAGGCCCTCAACATCAGCTCCATCCCGACGGTGATGGCCTTCCGGGACGGCGTGATGGTCTTCGCGCAGCCCGGCGCCCTCAGCAAGCCGATGCTGTCGGACCTGATCCAGCAGGTGCGCGCTCTGAAGATGGACGAGGTGCGCGCCAAGCTCACCCAGAGCTGAGGGCTGCTAGACGGTCGGCGGGAGTTCCAGTTCGGGCTCGTCGCGCACGAGCGTCGGGGTGTCCCGGTTGAGGGTCTTCCCCTGGAAGAACGCCGGGATGGTGCGCATCAGCACGAGCATGATGATCACGCCGACGATCATCGTGCCGACACCCAGGACGAACGCCCCGCCGATCACCCAGTGCAACCCGGGCACCGTGAAGCCGGTATAGCTGGCGGCCGTGTCCTTCGCGGGGCTCAGCCAGTCGTCGTGCAGGCTCCAGATCAGCGCGAAGTACATGATGATGCCGCCGAGGGTGGGGATGATGCCGCGCATCCACAGGTCGCGCGCGGAGTTGCCCAGCGTCTTGCGGTAGTACCACGCACACGCGAACCCGGTCAGGCCGTAGTAGAACGCGATCATCATGCCGAGAGCGGTGACGCAGTCGGCGATGACGTCGGCGGCGTTCGAGGTGTAGTTGAGGATCGCGTAGAGCACGATCGAGATGCCACCGAAGCCGAGCGTGGCGACCGTGGGGGTGCGGAAGCGAGGGTGCACGTCGGCGAACCGGCGGGGCAGCGCCCGGTAGACGCCCATCGAGAGCGCGGTGCGGGCCGTCGGCAGGATCGTGGTCTGCGTCGACGCGGCGGCGGAGGTCAGGACCATGAAGATCAGCAGGTGCGACATGATGCTGCCCACGTGGCCCGCGCCGAAGACCGCCTTGCCCAGCACCGAGATCACGTCGCTGGAATTGTCGGTGTTGCCGAGCCCGATTCCCTTGCCGCCCACCCCCGCGAACGACTGTGCCGCGATGGTGACCAGCGTGTAGGTGACCACCAGCATCACCGTCGAGATGATGGCGGCCCTGCCCGGCGTACGGCCCGGGTCGGCGGTCTCCTCGTTGACCGAGACGGCGCTGTCCCAGCCCCAGTAGATGAACAGCATCAGCAGCAGACCGCGGAAGAAGGTCGAGAAGCTGTCGATCTGCATCGGGTTGAACCACGACCAGTCCAGGTGGATGGAGCTGGCCACCCCGTGACCGGTGTAGACCCGGGCCAGCGCGACGACGGAGAAGATCAGGAGCACGAACAGCTCGACGGTGAGCAGCACCTGCTGCAACCGGGCGGAGAGTTCGACCCCGATGTAGCAGATCGCCGTCATGATCACGATCCAGAGGATCCCGACGAGCAGCACCCACCCGCTGGTGGGGTTGGACCCGATGCTGTCGGCACCGACCAGGAGGAAGACGTACTGGCCGGCCACCTGCGCCAGGCTCGCCATCACCAGGATGTCGGCGGCGATGATGCCCCAGCCGCCGAGCCAGCCGGTCTTCGGCCCGAACGCCCTGGTGGCCCAGGTGAACGTCGTACCGCAGTCCGGGTCGGCCTTGTTGAGCTCCTGGTAGCCGATCGCCGTGAACAGCATCGGCACGAACGCCAGGATCACGATGATCGGCGATTGCAGGCCGACGCCTACGACGATGAAGCCGAGCGTCGCCGCCAGGCTGTAGGCCGGAGCGGTCGAGGCCACTCCGATGACGACGCTGGCGATGATCCCGAGGGCGCCTCCGCGGAGGCCCTTGTCGGCGGATTCGGACGCTGCGGGGGGTGCGGTGCTGGTCATCGGCTGCCTCTCGTCGAGCGGTGAACGCACTCAAGCTAGGGCACAGACGAGCGAATCGATGGAACAACGAGCCTGATGTGCGGAAAACAATGTCGATCGGTCGCCGACCTACGAAATCCGCAGCCGCACGTCGGGTAAGGGGCCCGTTCGACGCCGAGCACCCGCGTATCAGGGATACGCGGGTGCTCGGGTGGTACGACGGATCGGCGTTCGGTCAGCCGAGCGCGTCGACGATCGCCGGGACGAAGTCGCCGAGGTCATCGGGGTCGCGCGAGGTGATCAGGGTCCAGCCCTCGGTCGGGCAGACCTTGACGGACTCACCGACCCAGCTGCCGCCGGCGTTGCGCACGTCGGTCTGCACCGAGGCGAACGACGTGAGGGTCTTGCCCTGCAGCACACCCGCCTCGACAAGCACCCACGGCGCGTGGCAGATCGCCGCGATGGTCTTGCCGGCGCCTGCGAACGCCTTCACGAGATCGGTGGCCTTCTCCTCGGTCCGCAACGTGTCGGCGTTGATGGTGCCGCCCGCGATCAGCAGCGCGTCGTAGTCCGAGGCGTCCGCGTCCGAGAGGGCGATGTCGGCCTCGACGTCCTTGCCTGGGTCCTTGTCGCCGACCAGGGTCTTGATGGTGTCCTTCTCGACGGCGGCGATGGTGACCTCGGCGCCCGCCTCCTTCAGCTTCTCGACCGGGACGACGAGCTCGTCCTGCTCGATGCCGTAGTTGGTGACGATCGCGAGGACCTTCTTGCCTTCGATGCCTGCCATGGCTCTCCCTCGTGGTGATGGGACGTTCCTGATGTCCCAGTCTTACCCGACGCGCTCGTCACCCATTCGGCAGACGTCAACCGCCCAGCGCGGGCGGGGCGCTGCGGTAGGTCGCAGGGGTCGCGGACAGGCCGATGGGGTTGGCGACCTGCCGTACCCCGGCACACTCCACGATGGGTGACAGGCCCACGCCTTCGGCGTACGCGAACGCCTCGGCGAGGTCGTTGACCGGTCCGGCCGGTACGCCGACAGCGGACATCCGCTCGTACCAGTCCTGCGCGTCCGCCGCGGCCAGCAGGTCGTTGACGACCGGGACCAACTCCTCGCGGTGTGCGACCCGCTGCGGATTGGTGGCGTAACGCTCGTCGTCGGCCAGGTCCGGCTGACCGAGCACCTCTGCCAGGGAACGGAACTGGCGATCGTTGCCGCACGCGATGACGATCGGCTTGTCGCGCGCCTGGAACACCTCGTAGGGGACGAGTGACGGGTGCCGGTTGCCCATGGCCTGCGGGACCGCGCCCGCGAGCAGGTAGCCGCTGGACTGGTTCACCAGGCTGGACAGCAGGCACGACATCAGGTCGACCTCGACCCGCTGCCCCTCGCCGGTGCGGTCGCGATGGCGCAGGGCCGCCAGGATGCCGACCGCGGCGTGCAGGCCGGTGATCACATCCACCACGGCCACCCCGGCTCGGGTCGGCTCCCCCGGCCGCGGGCCGGTCATCGACATCAGCCCGCCCACGGCCTGCACCACGAGGTCGTATCCGGGCAGCGAGCTGTCCCGGCCGAATCCTGTGACGCTGCAATAGACCACGCCGGGGTTCGTCGCGCGTACGTCGTCGTACCCGAGCCCCAGCCGGTCCATCCCGCCGGGCAGGAGGTTCTCGACCACCACGTCCGCGCGGGAGACGAGGGCAGCCGCCTGCGCGCGGTCGCTCTCGTCGCGCAGATCGAGAGCGAGACTGCGCTTGTTGCGGTTGACCGCCTGGAAGTAGGTCGCGACCCCGTCGGCGTCGAAGGGCGGCCCCCACTGCCGGGTGTCGTCTCCACTGCCCGGGCGTTCGATCTTGACGACCTCGGCGCCCAGATCGGCCAGCAGCATGGTGGCGTACGGCCCGGCGAGCACCCGCCCGAAGTCGGCGATGAGCAGTCCGTCCAGGGCACCCGTCATGCGGGCGACGGTATCGCCGCCGTCGTACGTCACTCCTCGGCGCCACCGGGGTTGCAGCGGGTGTCGAACATGATCTGCGCGCTGACCACCGGTCGCCAGGTCTCCAGGTTCCACGACGGCTTCGACCGCTCGGCGATGCGCGCGTAGTCCCAGTGACAGTCGAACTGGGCGCGCATGGTGACGGTGTCGGCTGCCGGGGCGAGGCGCACGACCTGCTGCCAGGCGGCCGCCCGCGCACTCGGTTCCTGCGTCGCCCGGGCCGCCGCGGTCGGGTAGACCCGCAGGCTGCGACCTCGCGAGTCGGGCACCCACCGCACCCGCGCGACGTACGCCGGCGAGCGAGCGGGACCGACGGACCGCGTCGTCACGGCCGTGGTGGACGTCGGCAGGGCTGAGTCCGCGATCGACCGCGTCGTCCCCTCCGCACCCCGCGAACACCCCGCGAGCGACACGGCGCCCGAGAGGAGCGCGGCGCTAAGGGCGACGCAGCACGCGGAGCGAACCATGCTCGGCCACCTGCTCGAAACCGTGGGCGAGCGCGGCCTGGACGACGTGCCAGGGCGCCTGGCCGCCGTCGGCCGGGTCGGGGAAGACGTCGTGCACCAGCAGCAGCCCGCCCTGCTCCACGTGCGGGGCGAAGGCGCGGTAGTCGTGCTGCGCGGTCTCCTCCGTGTGATTGCCGTCGAGGAAGAGCAACCGCAGCGGGGCTGTCCACCACTGCGCGACGACCTCGGTGCGTGCCACGACGGCCGAGCACACGTCGTCCAGCTCGTCGAGCACCGGCCTGAAGTACGGCAGCGTGTCCAGCCGGCCGCTGCGCGCGTCGACCATCGAGGTGTCATGCCACTCCCAACCGGGCTGGTTCTCCTCCGAGCCGTGGTGGTGGTCGACGGTGACGAGGCGCGCGCCCGCCACCCGAGCGGCATTCCCCAGCAGGTACGTCGACTTGCCGCAGTAGGTGCCGATCTCCAGCCAGGTGCCCGGCCCGGCCGCGCACGCCACGTCGTAGAGCGCCGCGCCCTCGTCGACGGGCAGGAAGCCGGTGATCTCCGCGACGCGCTGCGCGACGTCCGGTGGCACGGCCATCAGCTGGCCGCCCCGTCCGCGACGCCGTCCCGCACGAGGCAGGATCCCGCGTCGCGGAAGATGGCGGCGCCGCCCGTCGTCTGAGTCAGCGCGTCGGCGGCCAGCAGGATGGCGGCGGCCGACCAGCCGGTCTGCTCGATGGGGTAGACCTCGTCGTTGGGGATGTTCTTGCCGGTCCAGTAGCCGCCGGACTCCTCGTCCCGCAAGAACTGCACCTGTTCGAACATCGCTGTCGCCGCGGCGTTCTCGCCGAGCGCGTCCAGAGCGGCGATGAGCTCGGCCGTCTCCGCAGCGGTCACCCACGGCTCGTCGGCGACGCATCGACAGCCGCGCCCGTCCCACACGAACCGGTCGGACGACTGCTGAAGTCGGGCCAGACCCGCCGCGCCGCGGACGATCCCGCACAGCACCGGGTAGTACCAGTCCATGGAGTAGCGGTCGCGGTCGGCGAACGCGTCGGGTCGCTCGCGCAGCGCACGGTGGATGCCGTCGCGTGCCCACCGCCAGTCGGTGCGATCGTGGCCCAGCCGTTCGGCGATCAGCACCGCGCACTCCAGCGACTGCGCCGCGCTGGCACTCCCGGTCACCAGCGCGAAGTCCTGCACGGCCCCCGCCTTGGAGACTGCCCACGCGAGCGCTCCGGACGGCAGCATCGCCGTCAGAGCGAAGCGCACCGCCCGCTCGACCGTGGGCCAGAAGCGCGCCAGCACGTCGGTCTGCCCGGTCACCAGGTAGTGGTGCCACACCCCGGTCGCCACGTAGAGAGACTGGTTGGTATCGGCGGCGGCCTCCTCGACGCGGCCCTCACGCGTCGCCATCGGCCAGGAACCGTCCGCCCGCTGAGTGCGCGCCAGATAGTCGTACGCCGCGACCGCACCTGCGTGGTGGCCCGTCACCGACAGCCCCATCGCCGACTCGACGTGGTCCCACGGGTCCAGGTGACTGCCGACGAACCATGGGATCGCGCCGTCGGGGGCCTGCTGGCGCACGATGAACTGCCCTGTCCTCGCGACCTGTTCGGCCGAGAGGACACCGGGCACCGCGAGGCGCGCGAGCGTCATACCGGCTTGCGCAGGTAGACCACGAAGCTCTTGCCCATCACCGGGTTCAGCGCGCGCTCGGCGACCCGGGTCACCGCGGGCGCCCGCATCATGTCCCACACCAGCAGGCGGTGGTAGCCGCGCGTGAGCGCGTTCTCGCGCTCTGTCCCGGAGGCGCACTTGATCCACCAGTACGGCGAGTGCAGGGCGTGCGCGTGGTGCTGCCCGATCGGCTCGAGCCCGGCCGCGGTGAGGCGCCGGACGAGGTCGGTGGCCTTGAAGATGCGCACGTGGCCGCCCTCGACCTCGTGGTATTCGTCCGACAGCTTCCAGCAGATCTGCTCGGGCCAGTTGCGGGGCACGGTCACGGCGACCAACCCGCCGGGCTTGGCGATGCGCGCGATCTCGCCGATCGCGACGTCGACGTCCGGGATGTGCTCCAGGATCTCCGAGGCCAGCACCCGGTCGAAGCTGTCGTCCGCGAAGGGCATCTGCGTCACGTCACCGTGCTGCACCTCCGCGGATCCGCCCGGGCCGCCCTGGCCCTCGGCCTCCATGGCACCGAACATCGTCTTGACGTCCGCGAGATCGGACTCGTTCAGGTCGAAGGCCGTGACCCGCGCGCCGCGGCGGTACGCCTCGTAGGAGTGACGGCCCTGGCCGCAGCCGACGTCGATGAACGACATCCCCGGATGCACGTCGAAGGTGTCGAACCTGATCGTGATCATGCTGCATTCTCCTTGGCGCGGGGGCTCGTCGCACGACGGGCCGCGCGCACCTGCTCGTAGACGTCCGCGGTGGCCTCGGCCACCGCGCGCCAGCTGTAGGTCGACACGGCCCGCGCGCGGCCGGCGGCACCCATCCGGGACCGCCGGTCCGGCGCTGCGAGTACGTCGATCAGCGCCCGCCCCAGCGCCGGCGCGTCGCCCGCCTCGACGAGCACCCCCGCGTCGGTGCCGACGAGCTCCGGCAGCGCCCCCACGCTGGACGCGACGATCGGGGTACCGCACGCCATCGCCTCGACCGCGGGCAGTGAGAACCCCTCGTACAGAGAGGGAATGGCATGCACCTCAGCGGAGGCGAGCAGCTCCGCGAGGTCGGCGTCGCTCAGGTCGTGGCGGAAGTGCACCCGGTCCAGCAGACCCGCCTGCGCCAGCGACGTGCTCGTGCGCTCCGATGCGCGCCCGACCACGACCAGCTCGCTCCAGGCCGCCGGGTCCGCGACGGCCAGGGCCCGGATCAGCACGTCGAGCCCCTTCAGCGGCACATCGGCGCTGGCGATGGTCACGATCCGACCCGGCACGCGCGGCTGCGTCGGCGGGACGAAGGTGGCGACGTCGACACCGACCGGCACCACGGCGAGACGTTCGGCGGGCACCTTGAAGTCCTGCTCGATGTCCGCGGCGGAGTTGTGGGAGACGGTCAGCAGGTGGGTGCTGCGTCGCGCGACCCTGGCCTGCATCTGCACGAAGCCGTACCAACGGCGCTTGGTCAGCCGCTGCAGACCGCGCGCCGCCGCCAGCTCCAGTCGCCGGTCGCGACTGATCGGGTGGTGGATGGTTGTGAGCAACGGCAGGCCGCGACGCTCCAGGTCGAGGATGCCGGGGGCCAGCGTCTGGTTGTCGTGCAGGATGTCGAACTCGCCGACCCGGTCCCGAAGCAGCCGAGAGAGGCGGGCGCCGAACATGCGCGGCTCGGGAAACCCGCTCGTGCACATCGTGAGGTACTCCAACACGTCCAGATCCGAATGGAATTCGGACGGCCGCGGGTGGTGGAACCGGTCCGGGTGCCGGTAGAGGTCGAGGCTCGGCACCCGTGTCAGCGTCACCCCGCGGTCGAGATCCGGGTAGGGCGGACCGCTGAAGACGTGCACGTCGTGCCCGAGCGCGACCAGCTCCCGAGACAGGTTGCGCACGTAGACGCCCTGGCCGCCGGAGTGCGGCTTGGAGCGGTACGACGAGAGCGCGACCCGCACGTCAGACCTTTGCCATCTGCCGGCTCCGCGCGCCCCACTCCGCTACGGCCGCGTGCTCGCTGCGCTCGCCCGCAACTTGCGCTGCGCGGGTCACGCTGCGCCGGAGGAGGGGTGCAGGTCGCCGTTCGGGGTCCGCACGTCTCCCACCGCCACGTAGGTCATGTCCTGCGTCAGGTCGGCCCGCTTGGTGTCGCGGTTGTCCAGCACGTAGTTCTGCCGCAGGAACCACGGTCGCCGGTCGCCCTGCTTGGGGAAGTCGGCGATGGAGCGTTGCACGTAGCCCGACTGCAGGTCGATCGCCGGCCGGCTGCGCATCGCCTCGTGGGCGGTCGGGTACCCGTACGCCGATCCGGACGTGCTGACGTGGTTGACGAACTTGCAGAAGTACTGGGCCGACAGGTCGGCCCGCAGCGTCCAGGACGCGTTCGTGTAGCCGATGCAGATCGCGGCGTTCGGCACGCCCTCGACCATCATCCCGCGGTAGATGTAGCGCTCGCCGAAGTCGACCTTCTCGCCGTCGACCGTCAGCTGCGCGCCACCGGCCGCCAGCATGTTCAGCCCGGTGGCGGTGACGATGATGTCGGCGGGCAGCACCCGCCCGGACGACAGCTTGACGCCTTCGGGGGTCCACCGGTCGATGGTGTCGGTGACGATGTCGGCCGTGTGCTCCCGCAGCGCCTTGAAGAGGTCGCCGCGCGGGACCACACAGAGCCGCTCGTCCCACGGGTTGTACTTCGGCTGGAAGTTCTCGATGCCGACGCCGCTGCCCTTGAGCTGGGACTCGGTCGCCTTGCGCAGCGCCTTCTTCGCGGTCTTCGGCATCCGGCGGCAGAACTGGTAGAAACCCTGCGTCGCCAGCACGTACCTCCAGCGGATGATGCTGTGCGCGCGTTCGGCCGACAACCGCTTGCGCAGCTTGGCGGCCGAACCGTCACGGTCCGGCTGGGCGATGACGTACGACGGGGAACGCTGCAGCATCGTGGGGCGCGCACCGAGCTCGACCAGCGAGGGCACGAGCGTCACCGCGGTCGCGCCGGACCCGATGACGACGACGTCCTTGCCCTTCACGTCCAGGTCCTCGGGCCAGAACTGCGGGTGGACCACCTGCCCGGTGAAGTCCTCCCGGCCGGGGAATTCCGGCGTGTAGCCCTGCTCGTAGTTGTAGTAACCCGAGCACATGTAGACGAAGTTCGCGGTGACCTCGCGTGCGCCGCCCGCGGTCTGCACGGTGAGGGTCCAGACGGCGTCCTCGCTGCTCCAGTCCGCGTCGGTCAGCTTGGAGTCGTAGGAGATGTGCTCGTCGATGCCGTACTTGGCGGCCGTCGACTTCAGGTAGTCCAGGATGTCGGCCGCGTCCGCGATCGACTTGTCACCGGTCCACGGCTCGAACGGGAAACCGAGGGTGTACATGTCCGAATCGGACCGCACGCCAGGGTATTTGAACAGGTCCCAGGTGCCTCCGAGCCCGTGCCGCGCCTCCAGGATGACGTAGTCCCTCCCGGGGCACATCGTCTGCAGCCGATACCCGGCATCGATCCCGGACAGACCGGCGCCGACCACGACGACGTCATAGTGATCCTTCAGGTCAGGCATCGATCCTCCACTACAGCTGTTGTGTAACTACCTGCCGGTAACCATATGGGACGAATACCGCCCACGTCCGGGATCGCCTCGCCATTCTGCCCGTCGCCGCCCGACGCCCGGCCCCGCGCCCGGGGGCGACCGACCCTCCCGCCGCCCGGACGCACGCAGCGCCCGCGACGCCCGGCAGACTGACCCGATGCCGTACGACGTGATCGTGGTGGGCGCGGGGCCGGCCGGTTCCAGCGCCGCGCACGCAGCCGCCGATGCCGGGGCTCGGGTGCTGGTCCTGGATCGGGCCACGTTCCCCCGCTACAAGACGTGCGGGGGCGGCCTCATCGGTCCTACGCTCGCGGCGCTTCCCCAGGACCTGCAGCTGCCGTCGCGCGCCGAGATCCACCGCGCGACGCTCACCCTCGCGGGCGGCCGCTGGGCCGACCGCCGCAGCGACCGCCGCCTGCTGCGCCTGGTCGACCGCGCATCGTTCGATCACGCGCTGCTGCGCTCCGCCCAGGCCGCGGGGGCACAGACCCACGAGGGCGTGACCGTCACCGGCGTGGAGCAGGACGAGGACCTGGTCACCCTGCAGACCTCGGAGGGTCCGCTCACCGCGCACTACGTCATCGGCGCGGACGGGTCGGCGAGCCGGGTGGCCCGGCACGTCGGCGTACGGACGGACGGTGTCGACCTAGGGCTCGAGGTGGAGCTGGAGACGGGCGACCAGGCGCACCGATGGGAGGGCCGCGTGCACCTGGACTGGGGCGCCGACCCCGGCACCTACGCCTGGGTCTTCCCCAAGGGTGACACTCTGACTGTCGGCGTCATCCAGTCCAGAGGCCATGCCGCGGCGACCCGTGCCTATCTCGCGAGCTTCGTCACCGACATGGGCTTGTCGGGTCTGCGAGAGATCCAGTCGTCGGGCCACCTCACCCGATGTCGGACGGTGGATTCTCCGTTGTCACGCGGCCGCGTCCTCGTGGCGGGCGACGCCGCCGGCCTGCTCGAACCCTGGACCCGCGAGGGCATCTCGTACGCCGTCCGCTCCGGCCGGTTCGCCGGTCGAAGCGTCGGTGCCGACGGTGCGGACCCCGCGGCTGTGCGCGCGGCGTACGACGCGGCCGTCGAGAGCACACTGGCCCGCGAGATGGCGGCCGGGCGCATCGCGCTGCGGGCGTTCGAACGATCGCCGGCACTGATGCACCACATCGTCGCCCGCACCGGACGGGGCTGGCGGGAGTTCGGCCGTCTGACCGGCGGGGACGCGACGCTGGCCGACGCCCTCGAGCACCGTTCCGTCCGTTGGGGACTGCGCGCGGTCGGTCGCTGACGCCTTCACAGCGGCGGTCAGATCCGGATGGCGGTCTCGCCGGCGAGCACGCGACCGACCGTCCCGCTCGGCGATGTCCCGAGCAGCGTTGCCAGCGTGAAATCCGCTGCCAGCCGCTCGAATTCGCTTCCATGGCGCAGCATCGCGTGCTTGCCGCCGGTGATGGTCACGTAGCCGACCTCCGCCGTACCCGCCATGGTGGCGGCGACAGCCGCCGAACTCGACGGCTTGGCCACCCGGTCGCGGGAGCCGTGCACGAAGAGGATCTGGCGCCCGGAGGCGTCGAGGCCGTGGGCGTCGTTCGGGTAGACCCAGGGCGCGAGCGCGACGATGCTGCGTACGCCGTTCGCGTCCGCCGACAGCAATGCCGCGCGGCCACCGAGGGAGTGTCCGATCAGGCAGATCGGGAGCTGCTCCCCGAATCGCTGGCGCAGCTGCTCCAGCGCCCACTGCACGTCCTGCACGGGAGTGTGCTGGGTGTCCCAGCCCCGGGATGAGTTCAGCAGGCGGAAGACGGCCAGGCGGCCGGAGCTCTCGCGAGCCACCCGCGCCGCGATGGGGATCATCCGAACGACGGAGAGCTGCGTCGGGCTGACCGCGACCTCGCCGCGCCGCGCGGCACCGCCGTGGAGCACGAGCACCAGTCCCGCGGGGTCCTGAGGGGCAGCGGTCTCGATCAGGCGTGGTTGCGGCACCACCCCATCCTGCCCTGCCCTGCGCGGCCGCCCGCAGCCACCGCCCGTGCAGAAGCCCGCCGTGGATGAACAGGCCCGGGAATATTCACCTTCCGGTGGAGCTTGCCGCTTTCATGACCACCATCGGATTCATCGGAAGCGGCAACATCGGCGGCACCCTCGCCCACCTGGCAGTCGACGCCGGCTACGACGTCGTCGTGTCCAACTCACGTGGCCCTGAGACGCTGGCCGATCTGGTGCAGAGTCTCGGGCCCAAGGCCCGCGCCGCGACCTCGTCGGAAGCCGCAGCAGCCGGCGACATCGTCGTCGTCACCATCCCGCTCGGCAAGATCGAGCAGGTGCCAGCGCAGGCCGTGGCCGGCAAGGTCGTCATCGACACCTGCAACTACTACCCCGAGCGCGACGGTGCGATCGCTGCCCTCGATGAGAAGCAGACCACGACCAGCGGGCTCGTCCAGCAGCACCTGGCGTCGGCGAAGGTCGTGAAGGCCTTCAACAACATCTTCTTCGGGCACCTCGGTTCGATGCAGCGCCCTCGCGGTGCTGCCGACCGCAACACGCTGATGATCGCCGGTGACGACGCTGCCGCCAAGCGGACGGTCTCCGACTTCATCGACGCGATCGGGTACGACGTCTTCGACACCGGCAGCCTCGCCGACAGCTGGCGCTTCCAGCGTGACCAGCCCGCGTACGCCGGTGCCTACGCGGAGGGCGGCGACTTCAACAAGCCCAAGCGCGCTGACCGTGCCGAGTTGCAGGGCCTGCTCGACCAGGCGGACGCAACGATCCGATAAGCCCGCTTGCCACACGTCGCCGGCAGTCCGAGGGTCTCCGTTCGGTGAGGAGATCTGGGCTGCCGGCCGGCGTACGTTGCTGCTGATGATCCGCGAGAGACGTCAGCAAGACCTCGACCTGCTGTGCGAGATCGCCGCGGCCCTGGACGTTGCCCCGAGTTCGATGTCGGGGACGGATCCCAGGGCCTGGTTGGAGCGGGACGCCGTCGAGCTCGCGTGGGTCTACGACATGGCGCCGGTGCACGTCGCGCCGACGACGAACGTCGTGGGGCACGTGCAGCTCTACCGCCCCACCGAGGCGTCGTCCATCCCTGCCCTGGCCGTGTGCACCGGACGACCGGCCGGCGCATTACTGGCCATCGGCAGATTCCTCATCAAGCCGCAGGCGCACGACTACGGGATCGCCCGGCACCTGTTGAAGCAGTCGCGCTCCTACATCCAACGGCAGGGCAAGACCGCCGTGCTGGACCTGAACGCCAACAGCTATCTGACCGCCGAGTTCTGCGAGAAGTACGGGTTCGTCGACCTTCCCTGCGAGGACCCGGCTGTCGCTCCGATGATCTACGTCGGCTGACTCAAGCCTCACTCGCTCGAGTCTGCTCTTGCGGCTTCGTTCTTCACCCGCGGCGGTCTTCTGTGAAAGTGTCGGTGTGATCCAGGTCACCGCACAGCATTCGCCTTCCGGCAAAGACTCTCCGTCCGGCGGAGAGCATTCGAGGAGCGCTCGATGAGTGTCACCGCCCAGACACAGCCGTCGCGGCAGGTCGCCGGCGCCCTGCGGTCGCAGCTCGTGGCCGCCATCGGGGAGTCAGGTGTGATCACCGATCCCGGCGAACTACGCACGTACGAATGTGACGGGCTGACCGGCTACCGCACGATCCCCGCCATGGTCGTCCTGCCGCGCTCCACTCAGGAGGTCGCCGCGGCCGTGAAGCTGTGCGCGCAGCATGGCGTGCCGTTCGTTGCCCGCGGCGCCGGGACAGGACTGTCCGGAGGAGCGCTGCCGGTGAGTGACGGCATCGTGATCGGGCTGTCCCGGATGCGCGAGGTCATCGGAATCGACCCGGACAACGCGCGGATGACGGTGCAGCCCGGTGTCACCAACGCCGGCATCTCGGTGCTCGCCTCGCCCTACGGGCTCTACTTCGCTCCCGACCCGTCGAGCCAGATCGTCTGCACCGTCGGAGGCAACGTCGCCGAGAACAGCGGCGGCGCGCACTGTCTCAAGTACGGCTTCACCTCCAACCACGTGCTGGGGGTGACGTTCGTGACCCCCGACGGCAGCATCGTGCACCTCGGTGGCGACAACGCGGACTCCATCGGGCCCGACCTCCTCGGGGTGATCGTCGGCTCAGAGGGCACGATGGGCATCGTCACCGAGGTCACGGTCCGGTTGCTGCAGCGCCCCGAGTCGGTGCGCACGCTGGTCGCCGACTTCGCCTCGGTCGAGCAGGCCGGTCACGCCGTGGGCGACCTGGTCGCCGCCGGTGTCATCCCGGCCGCCGTCGAGATGCTGGACAACCTGGCGATTCAGGCGTGCGAGGAAGCCACCGGTGCCGGTTTCTCGCGTGACGCAGCCGCGGCCCTGGTCGTCGAGCTGGACGGTTTCGACACCGAGTGCGAAACCGACTTCGACACGGCCCGACGGGTATGTGAGTCCAACGGCACGACGCACATCCGGGTGCCCGAGAGCGCCGACGAACGCGCGTTGATCTGGAAGGGCCGTAAAGCGGCGTTCGCGGCGATGGGCCGGATCAGCCCGGACTACTTCGTCCAGGACGGGGTCATCCCGCGCAGCAAACTGGGTCCGGTCCTGACCCAGATCGCCGAGATGGCCGACGAGGCCGGACTGCGGGTGGCCAACGTCTTCCACGCCGGCGACGGCAACCTGCACCCGTTGGTGCTGTACGACGCACGCCACGAGGGTGAGGCCGACGAGGCGGAGCACCTCGCGACCGCGATCGTCGAACTGTGCGTCCGCACCGGAGGGTCGATCAGCGGCGAGCACGGAATCGGCGCGGACAAGGCCTGCTCGATGATGAAGATGTTCACCCCCGACGATCTGGCCGTGATGAAGCGGGTGCGCCAGGCGTTCGATCCCGACGGCATCTGCAATCCGGGCAAGATCTTCCCCACTCCTCGGCTGTGCGGCGAGTTGCCGGGGCCCTACCGCCCGCATCCGTTGGAAGCCGCCGGCGTCATCGGACGGGGGTGACCGCCGGTGAGTGAAACGGCTCAGAAGGTTGCGCCCCGCGACCTGGAGGAAGCCAGCAGAGTCCTGCGCAAGAGCGAATCCGACGGCCACACAGTGTTGTTCACCGGCGGCGGCACCAAGGCGCAATGGGGTGGGATCACAGATCCGACGGACCTCCAGATCAGCACGGGTCACCTGAACGTCCTCATCAGCCACCACCCCGGGGAGATGACAGCCGCGGTCGGCGCCGGCATGCCGCTGCAGACCTTGCAGACCCAACTGGCGGAGGAAGGGCAGTGGCTGGCCCTGGACCCGGCCACCGAACGCCACGGCGCGACCATCGGCGGGCTGCTCGCGACCGGCGATGCCGGACCGCGTCGGCTGCGCTTCGGGACGATGCGCGACCTCGCCATCGGCACGACCCTGCTGTTGGCCGACGGGACCATCGCGCACAGCGGTAGTCACGTCATCAAGAACGTCGCCGGATACGACCTCACCAAGTTGTTCTACGGCTCTCTCGGAAGCCTCGGACTCATCGGTGAGGTCATCGTGCGGCTGCATCCCCTGCCCGCGTCGAGCGCGACGGTGCTGGCGAGCGCCACCGCACACCAGGCCACTGTGGCCGCAGCGGCACTGAGGCGTTCCGGCGTGGAGCCCACCGCTGTGGAGTGGCTCGATCGTGCCGGTCTCGAGGACGAACCGACGCTGCTCGTCCGGGTCGACGGCAGCGCCGATGGCACGGCGGCAGGGTCGGCTCGGGTGGCGAAAGTCCTGACCGACGAAGGTCTTTCGCCGCACGTCCTGGACCAGGACGAGGCCGACCGACGATGGGCGGCAGTGGCCGAGGCCGCGACCGGCGGCCCCGACGACACCGTCGTACGGGCCGGGGCTTTGCCCGACAGATCGCCGCAGCTCATCGAATCGCTGCATGCGATCGCCGACGAACACGGGGTGTCCGCCTCGGTCGCGAGCAGCACCGGGCTCGGGCTGCACACCGCGGTCCTGCGCGGCTCCGCAAGAGCACAGGCCGACGTCGCGCGGCGGTGGCGCGAGGGCGTCGAAACCCTGGGCGGCAGCTGCTCACTGCGATCTCGACCCGCTGCGGTCGCCGACCGACTCGCCCCGTTCGGCACGCCGCCGTCCTCCGCGGCCCTGCTGCGCGCGGTCAAACTGCAGTTCGACCCACTCGAACGATGCGCACCCGGGCGGTTCCGTGGCTGGCACTGAACCGTGTCCTGCGCCCGCCACCCCGGTACGAACACCCACACCCGGCCCGAACGGACCCACGGCATGAGCGATCAGACAACGTCCTCGCACGACACCACGCCTGCGGCAGCGCACCAGCAGCCCGACACCGCTCTGCAGGTCGAGGACCACGGGGACACGGGAGTCTTCGACGCCTTCCATCCGCCCACCGACGCGATGATCTCGGACTGCGTGCACTGCGGGTTCTGCCTTCCTGCCTGTCCGACGTACACCCTGTGGGGGGAGGAGATGGACTCCCCGCGCGGTCGCATCTACCTGATGAAGGCAGGCCGCGAGGGCACCGTGGAGATGGACGAGACCTTCACCGGCCACTTCGACGCGTGCTTGGGCTGTATGGCGTGCGTCAGCGCGTGCCCGAGCGGGGTGAAGTACGACCAGCTGTTGGAGGCGGTGCGGCCTCAGATCGAGCGCAACTACTCCCGCGACCGCAGCGACCGGCTGTTCCGCGCCGCGATCTTCTCCCTCTTCCCCTACCCGAACCGGCTGCGAGCCGCCGCGGTGCTCGGCACCCTGTATCAACGCTCCCTGCGCAAGCCACTGCACAGGACGGGGCTCCTGGAGAAATTGCCCGGCCGGCTGCGGGCCCTCGAGGCGCTGTTGCCGCCGATGGCTCTGCGGGACATCCGGACCCGCCTCGACGAGCACACCCCGGCGGTCGGTCCGACGCGTCATCGGGTGGCGATGCTCACCGGGTGCGCTCAGCAGGTGTTCTTCTCCGAGGTGAACGCCGCCACCGCACGCGTGCTCGCAGCGGAAGGCTGCGACGTCCTCGCGCCGGCGGACCAGACGTGCTGCGGTGCCCTCTCGGTGCACGCGGGACGGGAGCCAGAAGCCCTCGACCGTGCCCGCGCGCTGATCGACCGGTTCCTTGCTCTCGAGATCGACAGCATCGTGGTCAACGTGGCCGGCTGCGGCTCGACCATGAAGGACTACGGCGCGTTGTTGCGCGACGACCCGCAGTACGCCGAGAAGGCCGCGCGCTTCTCCGCCAAGGTCCGGGACATCAACGAGCTGCTGGACGAGCTGGGGCCGGTCGCGCCGCGTCACCCGATCCCGGGCCGCGTCGCCTACCACGACGCGTGCCACCTCTCCCACGCCCAGCAGATCCGGTCGCAGCCGCGCGCCGTGCTGGGCACGATCCCGCAACTGCAGGTCCTCGACATCCCCGAGACGGACCTGTGCTGCGGGTCCGCAGGGATCTACAACCTCGTGCAACCCGAACCGGCCGAGGAGCTGGGCCGCCGCAAGGTGGCGAACATCGTCAGCGTCGAGCCGGACATGATCGCCACCGCGAATCCCGGGTGCTTGTTGCAGATCCGGCGATACCTCGACCCCGCCGTCAAGCTCTACCACCCCGTCCAACTCGTGGATTTCTCCATTCGCGGGATCAACCCCCTGGCGCCCTAGGACCGCCGGACTCACCGGTACGCCGTCGCTCGTCCCGTCTGATTCCCCGCACCCGGAGGTGTCCACCTTGTACGACCAGATCTTCGATCCCGTCCATCACTCCCTGGGCCTGTCAGCGATCTTCGCGGCGCTGCCGCTGCTCACGGTGTTCGTGCTGCTCGCCGTGTTCAAGCTGCCCGCCCAGTGGGCCGCCCTAATCGCCCTGGTTGTGTCCATCGTCGTTGCCATCGCCGTGTACTCGATGCCCGTGGGGCAAACGTTCTCCGCGGCCGGGGAGGGCGCCGCGTTCGGCCTCTTCCCGATCATGTGGATCGTGGTCAACGCGATCTGGGTCTACACGATGTCGGTGACGACGGGGCACTTCGACGTGCTGCGGCGTTCGTTCGCCACCGTGTCCCCGGACCAGCGGATCCAGGCGATCCTCATCGCGTTCTGCTTCGGCGCCCTGCTGGAGGCGCTCGCCGGTTTCGGCACCCCCGTCGCCATCACGTCGGTCATGCTGCTCGCGCTCGGCTTCTCCAAGCTCAAGGCGGCGACGGTGGCCTTGGTGGCGAACACCGCTCCGGTCGCCTTCGGTGCGATCGCCGTGCCGATCACCACGCTCGCGAAGATCAGCAACCTGCCCGAGCAGGACCTGGCCTCCGTCGTCGGGCGTCAGACCCCGGTGCTGGCGATCTTCGTCCCCTTGGCCCTGGTCTTCATGGTCGATGGCAGGCGCGGACTCAAGCAGACCTGGCCGGTCGCTCTCCTCGGCGGCGCCATCTTCGGGCTGCTGCAGTTCCTCTGCTCCAACTACATCTCGATCCCGCTCACCGACATCGTCGCGTCGCTCGGCTCGGCGATGGCTGTCGTACTGCTCGTGCGCGTGTGGCAGCCGAGTGAGGTGCTCGCTGCAGACAGCATGAGCGAGGAGGACGTGCAGACCCATCTCGCGGCGGCGACGGCGTCCGCGCATGCGGTGGAGTTGGGCGGCGGCCGAGGTGCCGGTGCGGACCGGTCGTCCACGACCTCGGGGGCACGCCAGACCGCATCTGCTGCCGCGGGTGGGCCGGACGGAGGATCGGATGCGGCCGGCACGCCGGATGGGACGGTGGCCGATTCCCGCGGCGACATCTTCCGGGCGTACGCGCCGTACCTGATCATCATCGTGGTCTTTGCGGTCGCCCAGATCGGCTTCGTCACCAAGCTGCTGGCCAAGGGAGCCACCAAGTTCGCCTGGCCCGGGTTGCACATCCAGACACCGGCCGGGAAGACCCCGTCCGCCGTCACGTTCGCCTTCGCCTGGCTTCCCGCCGCCGGCACGCTGCTGCTGATCTCCGGACTGCTCACGATGATCGTGCTCGGGGTGAAGCCCGCGGCGGCAGCGCGCGACTACCTCAAGACCCTGGATCAGCTCAAGTGGGCCATCCTGACCGTCGCCGGCGTGCTGGCCCTCGCCTACGTGATGAACCTGTCCGGGCAGACCATCACGATCGGCCGGTGGATGGCCGGCGCCGGCGGGGTGTTCGCCCTCCTGGCGCCCATCCTCGGGTGGCTCGGCGTCGCGGTCACCGGATCCGACACCTCCTCCAACGCCCTCTTCGGCACGCTGCAGGTCTCCGCCGCGCAACAGGCGCACCTGTCACCGACCCTGATGGCGGCAGCGAACAGTTCGGGCGGCGTCCTCGGCAAGATGATCTCTCCGCAGAACCTGGCCATCGCCGCCGCATCGGTGGGCCTGGCCGGACAGGAGGGCGTCATCCTGCGCAGGATCCTCGGGTGGACGGTCGGCTTCCTGCTCTTCATGTGCCTGCTTGTCTATTTGCAGTCCACGAGCGTGCTGTCGTGGATGCTTCCGTGATCTGAGTCGGCGCCGACGGCGAGCAGGGAAGCAGCAGGCTGGGCCACGGCTCCTACGCGCGCCGCCAGGTCAGAGGACGACCTCGAAGAGATGGAGGTCGCCGTCGGCGCCGATCTGCGTGAACCCTGCGTGCTCGAGCGTTCGCCGCGAAGCGATGTTGGCCTTGTCCGTATCGGCGACGACACGCGTGAGCCCGTGCTCGCGTGCGAGAGCAACGAGAGAACGAGCGGCTTCGGCCGCGTAGCCGTGTCCTCGAGCAGAGGGCGCGAGGCCGTATCCGATCTCGCCGCAACCGTTCTCAGGCCGTCCCTTGAAACCGGCGCTGCCGATCGCCTGCCCGTCCGAGGCTCGGATGACCACGTAGTGACCGAAGGGCTGTTGGTCACCATGTGCGGCGGTGGCGCGCAGGAACATGGTGGCGCCGATGACGTCGCCGTCGAAGGGGAAGTCCCCCGCCCAGGACTCCTCAGGGTCCGGTCGACCCGCGACGATGCGTTCTGCCTCGGCGGTGTCGACGGGATGCAGGATGAGGCGCTCGGTGTGCAGGTCGGTCACCGGTACAGGGAACCAGACGTCTGTCACCACCGCCACCGGATTGCGGTCCCGGTGACGCATGCTCGGTGGCGCGATCCGCGCGCTGCGGAGGCCGTCCCGTTCACCGGAACCATCACCCCCACGTCCGATGCGCCCTCGGTTCCGAACACCGTGCGTGGCGGCGCCACGTGGCGACGCGAAGGAGGTTGCTGATGCGTGTTCAGAAGTCTTCGGTCACCCCGCCGGCGGGCGCCGCGACATCGGACGGCGGCGACGCGGCCACCGATAGGTCGTGGGGGCTCCCGCTGGTGCGATGGCGCCGTACATTGCTCTGGGCCCTGGGGTTGTTGTGGCTGCTGGATGCCGCACTGCAGTTCCAGCCGTACATGTTCACCGGAGCGTTCCCTCGCGAGGTGATCCGACCCACCGCCGAGGGCAACCCAGGTTGGGTCCATGGCCCGGTCGAGTGGTCAGCCACCCTCATGGCCCATCACATCGTGGTGCTGAACGCCGTGTTCGCCACCGTCCAGCTGCTCATCGCGCTGGGTCTGTTCTGGCACCGCACGGTCAAGCCGGCATTGTCCGCCTCGATCGTGTGGGCGCTCCTGGTCTGGTGGCTCGGCGAAGGCCTCGGCGGGATTCTGACCGGGCCGGTGTCGCCCCTGGCCGGTCTACCCGGCGCCGTCGTGCTCTACGCCGTGATCGCGGCCCTCCTGTGGCCGCCGACCCACCCTGCGGTGCACAGCCCGCGACCACCGATCAGCGTCGCGACCAGCAGCCCACTCCGCGCGGCCGCGACCGGGGTCTGGCTGCTCCTTTGGCTCGGTTTCGCCGTCGAGGCGCTCCTTCCTGCCAACCGTGCCCCGGGCGCCGTCCACGACCTGCTTGCGGGACTGAGCGACGGCGAACCCCACTGGATCGCCGACATCGACGCGTGGGCCGCGCGTTCCGCTATCGGGCACGACACGGGGATCTCGATCATCCTTGCGGCATGTTGCGTTCTGATCGCGCTCAGCGTCCTTGCCTCCCCCGCCCTGGCCCGAGCCGGTGTAGCCCTGGCGATCCTGCTGTCGATGGGCATCTGGGTGGTCGCCCAAGACTTCGGGGGGATCGCGACAGGGCAGGGCACCGACCCCAACAGCGGCCTGGTCCTGGCCGTACTCGCGCTGTGCTTCTGGCCGATCCACCTCACCGCACGTGACATCAGACCCGCTACGTCGGAGTGAGCACGTGAGCCGCGCTTCGGTCAAGCCCCTACCAGCTCCCATCGACCCTCTGAGATCACATCGACTTCGCCGTCGACGACTCTTATAGCTGTCTGGTCGTCGATGGCGTAGGTCGGAGACGACAGCCGGCCGGCCCACCGCTCGATCTCTGCGAGGGCGGCATCGGGCATATCCGGGTGGTCGAGGTGCGGGTAGATCGCGAACTGGACCAGTCCGATTGCCTCAGCGACCCCGACGGGCTCGTCACGGCCGTCGTAGTCGTCCCCGACCGCGCCGACGGCGACGCTTCCACCGCTCACGCCCACGTAGACGCTGTCGAGCGACGGGAGGAGGTCTGCCAGCCCGGATCGACGCATCCACCTGCAGAGGAACATCGGATCGCCGCCGCCGACCAGCAGGGCGTCGGTCTCGCGCAGCCGCGGGACCCAGTTCTCCAATCGGACGGTCGGCAACACGCTGAGCTCGAGTACCCCCAGCGACTTCCACCCCAACCCGGACAAGGGACTCGTGGCGGTTCCGTCGATCAGCCTCAGGGCCAGGTCCGGACCGTCAGGGAAGCTGTATGCGGCTGTGGGAATGAGGAGCGCGCTGCACTCGGAGATCGGCTTGCCCAACAGGTCCACCAAGGCGTTGCGGAGGCTCGCATTGGTGATTCCGCACGATGTGAGCAACAGCTTCATCGCGTCTCCTCTGCCCGTCGGGACACACCAGCAGCGAAAAGCCTAGGCGGTTCCTGACGCAGCGCACCGCGCCGGGATGCAGGCGATCAACCATCCCTCACCGGCACCAGGGAACGGATGCACTCACCCACCTTCTCGGTCGCAGGGTGGTCCGTTCAGCGGTGCAGGTGCAGCACAGCCTTGCCGGTGAATGTCCGGTTCATCAGGCCGTGCGCGATGTCGCCGATGTCCTCCCAGCTGCCTTCGGCCTCGATCGGGATGCGCAGTCGCCGGTCCGCGACCAGCTCGGCGAGCAGCCGCAGGTCCTCGCTGGCAGGTCGGATCAGCAGCTCGTTGTACATCCGCAGGCCGTAGAGAGTGCCGCCGCCGACGGCCAGGAACTCCTGCAGGTCCAGTTCGACGTGCGCAGACACCGACCAGCCGAAGGAGACGCACGTGCCGCCGGGCACCAGCATCCCCATGGCGTGCGCGAGCGCAGCCCCACCCAGCGACTCCACGACGAGGTCGTAGGGGCCGAACGCACGTGCAGAGGAGAGGTCGTCACCCACGACGACCTCGTCTGCACCGAGATCCCGCACGACGGTCTCGTGGCGCGGCTGCCGGGAGGTTCCGACGACGAACGCGCCGCTGCTCGTGGCGAGTTGATGGGCGAACAGGCCGACACCGCCGGTTGAACCGGTGATCAGCACCCGCTTGCCCAGGAGCGATCCACCCTTCTCCACCGCCCGGTGGGCGGTGAGTCCGGCGGTCGGCAACGTCGATGCCTGTGCGAAGGACACTGCGTCGGGCAACTCGGCCAGTCGATCGGTGGCGATGGCTACCTGCTCGGCCCATGCTCCGGAGTCGAGCAGACCGACGACGCGGCTGCCCGCCGTGGGCCCGGTGCCGTCCGCGGCCGCGGCGATCACCGTTCCCGCGAGGTCGTGCCCGGGCCGCCAGCCGGCCTCGGCGACCTGCACGGCGAGCAGGTCACCGCGGTTCAGCGAGGTCGCTTCGACCTGAACCAGAGCTTGGTGCGGGCCCGGTTCGGGCCGGTCGACCTCGGCAACGCCGAGCCGCTGCCTGAGATCGGGGTCGACGACGATCGCGCGCATTGAACTCACAACTGTTCCTCTTCCGTGAGGGCCTGACCACGCTGTCAGTGGCCTGCGATGTCAGAGCACCGGAACCGGGTCTCATCGCGTATCCATCACGCTAGAATCTAGAGCGCGCTCTAAGTCAAGAGCTGACCTCGCACGAGCGGTCGACGGTGCCTCGAGCACGGGTCGGCACGCGGACGGGATGAACATGGGCAGTCAGCCTCGGCAAGACCTCGATTCCCCCACCGCGAGGCCGGACGACGGGGTGTCCATCGCTGAGGCCGCCCGCCTCAGCGGTGTCAGCGTGCACACCCTGCGCTACTACGAGCGCTCCGGAATGATGCCCACGACGCCGATGCGCACCAGCGGTGGGACGCGGCGGTACGGAAGCGCCGAACTCGAGTGGATCCACACGTGCAAGAAGCTGCGGAGCCTCGGCATGTCGACGGACCTCATCCGCCGCTACGTCGACCTCGTGCGTGCCGGGCCGGGCAACGAGGCCGACCGTCTGCACCTGCTCGAGGCACAGCGCGAGCGCGTGCTGGCTCAGCAAGCCCAGTTGTCGATGGACCTGGAGATGATCAACGGCAAGATCCAGGCATATCGCGAGCGCCTCGAGCAGGGATCGGCCGACAAGATCTGGTCCGTTCCACGTGAACCATGAGATGCGGCGGCGACCGGGCGTGTCGCGGGGGCCGCGTGCACGGGCGGCAGGATGGCCGGTATGACGATTTCTGAGCCGTCCACACCGCCCCGCCGCGGCGTCCTGGTCACCGGAGCATCGCGCGGGGTCGGCGCCGAGGTGGCGCGCGTCTTCGCGTCCGTGTGCGGCGACCGAGTCGCCGTGCACTACCGCTCCTCACGCGCCGAGGCCGAGGCCGTGGCCGCCGGACTCGAAGGCGACGGGCACACCGTGGTGCAGGGCGACCTGGCCGACCCGCAGCAGGTCGAGCGTCTCGTCGGGGAGGCCGCCGCTGCTCTCGGGCGGATCGATGTGCTCGTGAACAATGCCGCGCTGTTCGCCGAGGACCCGTCCACGCAGGGCAGGCGACTGGACCTGAGCGTCGAACACTCGTCATACGAGGACTGGGTGCAGGGATGGCGCCGCACGACCGACGTCAACCTGCTGGGCACGGCCAACGTCACCTATCTCGTGGCGCGGCACATGATGGAGGTCGATCCCGCTCACGACCTGCCCAGGGGGCGCATCGTCACGGTCGGGTCGCGGGGTGCCTACCGGGGTGAGCCGCAGGTGCCGGCCTACGGCGCGAGCAAGGCCGGGGTGCATGCGATGACCCAGTCGCTCGCCGTCGCGTTGGCACCCCACGGGATCGCGTGCGTCGGCATCGCACCCGGATTCATCGCCACCGACATGGGAGCAGCCGTGCTCGACGGACCGCAGGGCGATGCCGTACGCGCCCAGAGTCCCTTCGGCCGGGTGGCCACCCCACAAGAGGTCGCGGCTGCGGTCATGACGCTGGCCGAGCCGGGAGCCGAATGGGCCTCGGGCGCGATCGTCGACTTCAACGGCGCGTCGTACCTGCACTGACCCGCGAACCGGTGGCGTCGAGGACTTGCCCCGGCCGGGGACGTGATGCTCCGGCCGAACGTCGGCCCGCAGCTGATGCGCCTCAGCCGACGACCGAGTCCGAGGGCAGCCAGTTCTCCGGACCGGCCGAGCCGGCGGCGTAGTCCTCCAGCGGCACCCGGTCCTTCGCCCACGCCTTGAGGACGGGATCCATGATGTGCCAACCCAACTCGGCTGCATCCGCACGCACGGAGAGCAACGGGTTGCCGTCGAGGATGTCGCGCAACACCTCTCCGTACGCCTGCATGCGGGCGGCCGTCAGGTCGGCGTTCAGCACTTTCTGCTCCAGACCGAGCGGATCGCCCTCGGCGTTCATCGTCAGTTCCAGGGAGACCGCACCGGGCTTGAGGTTGATCACCAGCCTGTCAGCCTGCGCGTCCCCGTTGAACCCCTCGGGGACGTGATCCACAGGACGGAAGTAGCAGACGATCTGTTTGCGGGCAGCGCCGAGCGCCTTGCCGCTGCGCAGCGTGATGGGCACACCGGACCACCGGCTGTTGCGCACCTCGAGCTTGACCTGGGCGAGGGTCTCGGTGCCGTTCTTGGGATCCACTCCCTCCTCGTCGACGTACGACGGGATCTTCTTGCCGTCCAGGGTGCCGGCCGTGTAGCGGGCGCGTCGCGTGGCGCGCTTGGGCGAGTCCTGCCACAGGTGGGTGGCACGCAGCACCTGCGCCTTCAGGTCGGCCAGCTCCTGCGGGTGCAGTTGGGCGATGGGCTCCATCGCGAAGATGGACATCACCTGCAGCAGGTGGCTCTGCAGCATGTCGCGCAACGCGCCCGCGGTGTCGTAGTAGCCCGCGCGGCCCTCCAGTGCCAGTGCCTCGTCGTAGAGGATCTCCACACGCTCGATGTGCTCGGAGCTCCAGATCGGGCCCATCACCCGGTTGGCGAACCGCAGACCCACCAGGTTCAGCACGGTCGCGGTGCCCATGAAGTGGTCGATGCGGAAGATCTGGTCCTCCGCCACCACCCGGTGCAGCTGCGCGTTGAGCGCCCGCGCGCTCTTCTCGTCCTCGCCGAACGGCTTCTCCAGCGCGAGCCGCAGGTCCGCCGGCACGTCCAGCTTCTCCAGCAGCGCGCAGATCTTGATCGACACGGCCGGCGGCAGCGCGAAGTAGATGACGACCGGCCCGTCGGAGCACTGTTCGAGCAACCACTTGAGGTGATCGCCCTGCGTCGCGTCAGCGGTCAGCCAGCGCGCCGACTTCACGACCTGGTCGGTACGCCGCTTGGTGACACCGGTCTCCTGGAACGCCGTTCGGATCCGACGGTGCCACTCGGCGTCGTCCAACCCGGTACGGCCGACCCCGAAGAGTTCGACCTTCCGGTCCGGCTCGATGTGCAGCAGACTCCCGAGTCCGGGCAGCAGCAGTCGCTGGGTCAGGTCGCCGCTGGCGCCGAGGATGAGCAGGGTGACGGGATCGTCCGTGGTGGCCATGCCGTCAGCATTCCACGCCGCCCGGCCGAGCACGTGCGACCTCGCACATGCCCGTCGCACGAGCCGCGGCCGGGCTCAGCCCGGGACGGACGACAACTGGCGTACGCCGACCCGTGCGGTGGTCTCGCGGATAACGCTCGCGATCAGCTCGGGGTGGTCGACCATCGGCACGTGGCCACAGTCCGGCAACGGCACGTGGGTGACGCTGGGCAGCTTCCGCGCGGCGCGGCCGGCCTGCCGCGGGAGCAGCAGCCGGTCCTTCTCACCCCACGCGATAGTGCTCGGCACGAGCGGAATCTGCTTGTACGACAAACCGATCCCTCGGATGAAGCAGGGCCAGAACCCCTTGGCCCGGCGCAAGTTGTACGTGTCGCCGATCGCCTCCTCGGTGCTGAGGTGCTCCGGGTGCACGTAGAGCGAGCGCATCGAGATCGCCCGCAGCCGCTCGTTGCCGCAGACGGCCTCGATGACCGGACCGGGCGCGTAAGACGACACCTTCAGCGCGAGCAGATTCATCGCGAGGAGTCCGAGCTCCGCCTTGGACCAGAACCCGGCGGGCGAGAACGCCGCGCAGCTCTGCACGCTTCCGCGGGCCGCCAGCTCCAGTGCCAGGATCCCGCCGAGGGAGTTGCCGGCCACGTGCGGCTGGGTCACTGCCAGTTCCCGCAGCAGTTCCTCGACCTGATCGGCGTAGCTGGTGATCGTGTAACCCGCCGGCTTGCCCGGAGCAGGCGACCTGCCGTGCCCGGGAAGGTCGATGTTGATCACGTCGAAGTCCGGCGCCAGCAGTTCGGGCACCCGATTCCACGCCTCCCGGCGGTGCCCGATGCCGTGGATCAGCACGATGGGTTCACCGGATCCGGTACGCGACTACGAGATGGTGCTGGTCATCGTCACTCCTCGCCTGGGGGCTGTCAGCGCGACCTTACCTTGGGGTAACTTGCGGCGAAACGGTTTGGCACGATCCGATGACCCTCGGAGAACGACGACGAGCCGCGGCCCGTCGTCCCGCCCGTACGTGCCCTCACCAGAAATGAGCAGTGAGTCCGTGACCATCGGCATCCTGACCAGCGGCGGCGACTGCCCCGGACTCAACGCAGTGATCCGCGGTGCGGTCATCAAGGGCGATCGCATCTACCAGGAGAGGTTCGTCGGCATTCGGGACGGATGGCGGGGCATTGTCGAGGACGACGTCGCCGACCTGCCGCGCCACGACGTACGCGGCCTGTCCCGCCAGGGCGGCACCATCCTCGGCACTTCGCGCACCAACCCGTTCGAGCACGGCGGGTCCGAGCGGGTGCGCGAGGTGATGCAGCGACACTCCATGAACGCGTTGATCGCGATCGGCGGCGAGGGCACCCTGACCGCCGCGCGTCGCCTGTCCGACGACGGGCTCCCGGTCGTCGGCGTCCCCAAGACCATCGACAACGACCTGTCCGCCACCGACTACACCTTCGGCTTCGACACCGCCGTGGCGATCGCGACCGAGTCGATCGACCGGCTGCGCACGACCGCGGAGTCGCACCACCGCTGCATGGTGGTCGAGGTGATGGGCCGGCACGTGGGATGGATCGCACTGCACGCCGGGCTCGCGTCCGGGGCCCACGCGGTGCTGATCCCGGAGATCCCGGTGTCGCTGGACCAGGTGTGCGAGTGGGTGCGCAGCGCCCAATCCCGAGGTCGCGCACCGGTCGTCGTGGTCGCGGAAGGATTCATCCCGGCCGGCGAGGAGCGTGCGACCGCGCCGCGGGGACTGGACGCCTTCGGCCGGCCGCGCCTCGGCGGCATCGGGGAGACGATCGCCCCGATGATCGAGGAGCAGACCGGCATCGAGACACGCACGGCACGCCTCGGCCACCTGCAGCGCGGTGGGGTGCCGACTGCGTACGACCGGGTGCTCGCAACGCGGTTCGGGGCGGCCGCGATCGACGCCGTCATCGCCGAGCGGTGGGGGTCGATGGTGTCGCTGTCCGGGGAATCGATCGTGCACGTCGACCTGCACGCGGCGACCACGGTGTTGAAGACCGTCCCGCGCGAGCGGTGGGACGAAGCGGCGATCCTATTCGGCTGATACGGCCGCGCGTCGCGAATCCGACTGATTCGCAGCAGAAATTGCGGACCAAGGGTAAATATCCAGTCAATCTTCTGTCTACCCGTTGCGGTTCCTGTGCACGTGTGTCCAAGGTGAACCATCCTCTCGCGTCGGCTCAAACAGGGTCCGCGAGCATGTTTCCGGAAGGATTCACATGAAAAAGGCACTCACCGTAGCGGGGGCGGTGGCACTCGCCGCCGGCGCCGCCACCAGCGTGATCCCGACCTCCGCGGCCGCCCAGCCGTCCGCGGCACGCAAGGTCGTCGCCCGTTCCGTTGCCTCACCGGGCAAGGTGATCGGCTCGCCCAGCGCGAGCGCCGCTTCGACATTCATTGTCACCCTGCAACCGCGCAACGCGGCTGGACTGCAGTCGTTCGTACGCGCGGTCTCCGACCCCTCAAGCGCGTCGTACCGCAAGTTCATCACCCCCGGCCAGTACGCCGCGCGGTACTCCGCGACCTCCGCGGAGGTCGCCCAGGTGACGGCGTGGCTGCGCAGCCAGGGCCTCAAGCCCGGCAAGGTGTCCCCGACCCGCACGTTCATCACGGTGAGCGGTTCCACCTCCGCGGTGCAGAAGGCCTTCGCGACCAAGATCCACTCGTACAAGACCGGTGCGCGCACCTTCACCGCGCCGGCGACCTCCGTCACCGTCCCCGCGAACCTCGCCGGGTCGATCGCGGGCGTCGTCGGCCTGGACCAGTCGCGACTGCTGCACACCACCAACGTGCGCCCGGACACCACGTCCAAGAAGGCGACCCCCAACCTCAAATCGTTGGGCGCCACGACCTCCGCGAAGTCCGGCACCAGTGACGCCTGCTCCGCGTACTACGGGCAGTACACGCTGCCCTACATCCCGGCGGGCAAGGCTCCACTGAACAAGAAGCTCCCCGGCTCGATGTGCGGCTACACCCCGCAGCAGATGCAGGCCGCACGCGGCATCAACAAGGTGAAGTCCACCGGCAAGGGCATGAAGGTCGGCATCACGCTGTGGTGCAACGACCCGCGAATCTTCAACGACACCAACACCTGGGCGGGTGACCTCGGCTACCAGAAGCTGAAGTCCAGCCAGTACCAGGTGCTGGCACCGGCGGGCGGCTACAACTCCGACTACTGCGACAACACCGACTCCGGCGGCGTGAACGTCGAGCAGGCTCTGGATGTGCAGTCGATCCACGGCGCCGCCCCGGACGCCAACATCGTCTACTCGGCGGCGGCCGCGCCACTGGACGACTCGCTCCTCACCGCGCTGCACGCCCTGGTGGACGGCAACAAGGTCGACGTCATCACCGACTCCTGGGGTGGCAGCGAGACCAACGACGCGGCGACGAACGACGCGTACAGCTCGGTCTTCATGCAGGCCGCGGCGCAGGGCATCCCGGTGCTCTTCTCCTCCGGCGACGAGGGCGACAACACGAACGGCAATCAGAAGGTGACCCCGCCGAGTCCGGACTACCCGGCCGCGAACCCGTGGGTCACGGCCGTCGGCGGAACGTCGCTCGGCACGTCCAACGTCTCCGGTTCGAAGGTCGGCTGGGAGCAGGGCTGGAACACCGAGCGCAGCATCCTGTCCAACGACACCTGGGGTTCTTGGACCTACCGGTACGGCGGTGGCGGTGGCACGAGCAACTACCACGCGCAGCCCTACTACCAGCAGGGCGTGGTCCCGACCCGCTTCGCCGGAGTCGACCCGCACCGGGTCTACCCCGACCTGGCCGGCGCGGCCGACCCGTACACCGGATACCTGATCGGGTACCACGACGGATCGACGGCTTCGGGTGACTTCACCCTCAGCAAGATCGGCGGGACCAGCTGGTCCTCGCCGTGGACTGCCGGCACCCTCGCGCTGGCCGGGAAGCGACTGGGCTTCCTGAACCCGAAGATCTACGGTGCGGGCCACGCCGGCCTCACCGACATCGCGGGCAACCAGCTCACGCACGGCTTCGAGCTGAAGGCCAACTTCGTCAACAAGACGACGGGTGCGATCTACCAGGCACTGACCACGGTGAGCGTCAACTCCCAGAACCTCGAGGACCAGACGCTGACCTCGGACAAGGGATACGACAACCTGACCGGGTTCGGTGTGCCGACGTCGACCAAGGCGTTCCTGGCAGCACTGCTGAAGTAGCACGACCTGCGATCGGTCGATCGCATCAGACGGGGGCTCCGGTATGCCGGGGCCCCCGTCCTGTGCGTCCGGACGCGTCTCATCCGGCCCGGTCACCCGATCTCTCGACCCACCGATGAGAGGGTGGCCCGATGGCCGAGATCCTGCTGCTCCACTCCGCTCTCGGGCTGCGCCCCGCCGTCGAGGAGTACGCCGACCTGTTGCGCGCCGGCGGACACCTCGTACGGACCCCCGACTTCTACGACGGACACGTCTTCGACATCCAGGCCGAAGGCATCGCCTACCGCGACGAGGTAGGCGGCAGAACGTTGCTCGCGCGGGTGAAGGACCAGCTGGGCGACCTGCTGGACGACGCCGTGCTGGCCGGGTTCTCGCTCGGCGCGGCATTCGCGCAGCATCTGAGTGCCGCCCGTCCGGCGGCGCACGCGACGATCCTGCTGCACGCGGTCGGGCCGGTGCGCGGCGACTGGCCGGGGATGCCGGTGCAGGTGCACCGGTACGCGTCCGACCCGATCATCGAGGAGAGCGACGTGGTCGCCCTCGGCGCCGCCGTACGCGCTTCGGGAGCATCCTTCGAGGACGTGGTGGTCCCCGGCAGCGGGCACCTCTTCACCGATCTCGGGGTCGCCGACGGCGACCGCGACGCGCGCGACCGCAGTGTCCACCGCGTGCTGGATCTCCTGTCCTCCTGACCGGTTCCGCTCAGGTCGTCCCGCCTGCCGAGACCCACGCGCCGAGCGGCTCGGCCGGCCGCTCCTCCTCGGCCGTCGCGCGAGCCACCACCTCGAAACCCCGGGCGCGGTAGTTGGCCAGGGCGTGCGGGCCGTCGAGGTCGCAGGTGTGCAGCCAGACGCGGCCGGTCGCCGGCAGGGCGTGCCGATCGGGCAGCGTCCACCCGGCCTCGATCGCGTACGTGAGCAGCGCGCGGCCGAGGCCGCGTCCGACGGCGTGCATGAGCAGCCCGAAGTGCAGGATCTCCACCGAGGAGGCGTCGGCCTCGACCACCGCTGCCAGCTGCGCGTACCCGGCCGGCGCGCCATCGACGTACAGCACGTGCAACTCGGCACCGGGCCGAGACAACTCCTCGGCCCATTGCTCGCGCGTCCACTCCAACCGGTCGGTCCAGCGCCACGGGCCGCCCACGGCGGCGTAGAGCCAGCGCGCGAATTCCGGTGTCGTGGTGCCGACCCGGTCGATCCGGGCGCCTGGCGGCAGCTCGACGGTGCGCGCCGGAGGCCAGATGGTGATCTGCAGCGTCGTCGTGGTCACCAGCACCCAGCGAGGATACGACCGGGATCCGTGGGTCAGGGCTTGCGGGAGACCACGTCGGCCACCCGAGCGATCGCCGAGGACCTCCCTGTCGCGAGCTCCCGCTGGTCGGCCCGCCGGTACGCCGCGTACAGGCCGCGAACCCCCAGCCACCGCAACGGTTCCGGCTCCCAGCGCTGCACCGTGCGGTTGACCCAGGGCAGCCGGGTGCGCTCGGTGTCCTCGCCGGTCACCAGCTCGGCGAGCGTGCGCCCGCCGAGCGACGCCGCGGTGACTCCGTGCCCGACGTATCCACCGCTGTACCCCAGACCCGTCGAGGCGTCGTACGACACGGTCGCCGACCAGTCCCGCGGCACGCCCAGCACCCCGGACCACGCGTGCGCGACGGGCACGTCCCGGGTGGCCGGCAGCAGCCGGTGCAACGCCGCGGCCAGCTGGGTGACGGTGGCCTCGTGGGTGGTGCCGTCGTTGTCGGTCCGCGACCCGTAGCGGTAGGGGACGCCCCTGCCACCGATAGCGATCCGGTCGTCGGCGGTGCGTTGGGCGTAGATGTAGACGTGCGCCTCGTCGCCCAGCACCTCGCGGCCCTCCCACCCGATCCGCGCCCACACCTCGGCCGGGATCGGGTCGGTCGCGATCATCGAGGAGTTCATCGGCAACCAGGTGCGCCGCTCCCCCGGCAGTCCCGCGGTGAAGCCCTCGGTGCACCGCAGCACCTGCTGTGCGCGGACCGTGCCGTGGTCGGTGTGCACGGCGTGCGGCGCGATGGAGGTCACGGCGGTGTCCTCCACGATCGAGACCCCCAGCTGCTCCACCGTCCGCGCCAGCCCTTTGATGAGCTTCGCGGGATGGATCCTGGCGCAGTGCGGGGTCCAGATCGCCGCACGCACCCCGTCGATCGCGATCCGGGCGGACGCCTGTGCCGCGTCGAGCCATTCGTCGTCCGGGACCTGCCAGCCGCGGTCCTCGTCGTAGGCCGCCCGCAACCGGCCGGTCTGAGCCGGCGTGGTCGCCACGGTCAGCTCGCCGCCCTTGACGATGTCCGCGTCGATGTCCGATTCGGCGCACACCGCGATCACCTCGTCGACCTGACGGCGCAGCTCGGCCTCGAAGTCGATCACGCCCGTCCGTCCCGTGGGGCCCTTCGCGAGGACGGCGCGCGACCCCGGGAGCGCGGCGGTGAGCCAGCCGCCGTTGCGGCCGGAGGCGCCGAATCCGGCGAATTCGCGCTCGACCACGACCACGTCGAGGGAGGGGCGGATCTGCTTGAGGTAGAACGCTGCCCACAGACCCGTGTATCCGGCGCCGACGATGCAAACGTCCGCGTCACGATCGCCGTCGAGTGCAGGGCGCCGCACCGGCGGGCCGCCGAGAGTGGACCACCAGTGAGAGACCGCGCCGTTGACCGTCATTCACCAAGCCTGTCAGGTCGAATGCCCGAGATGTCGACGGTCCGGCGCGGAGCAGGCCGAGGTCCCAGGTTCGCGACCGGGCGGCTGCGATGATCCCGGCATGACGCAGCGTGTGGTGACCGTGTTGGAGGACGACCTCGACGGCGGTCCGGCGGTGGAGACGGTCCAGTTCGGTCTGGACGGTGTGACATACGAGATCGATGTGTCGAAGGCTCACGCCGAGCAGCTGCGGTCGACCCTGGGGACGTGGCGTGAGCATGCCCGTCGCGCGGGGACGAAGCACCCCGCGGTCCCGCGCCAGGTGGAGACCCCGGTCGACCCTCGCGCCGTGCGCGCCTGGGCCACGTCGCGGGATCTTCCTCTTCCCTCCAAGGGCCGCATCCCCGATGCCGTCGTCGAGCGGTTCCGCGCCGCCGGGAACTGAGCCGGCCCGTCCGACGCCTCAGCTCGTCACCAGGACGACGGCGATCACGATCATGGTGATCCCGATCAGCACGTCGAGCACCTGCCAGGTGCGCGGCCGCACGAGCCAGCGTGCACTGGCGGCAGCGCCGTACCCGATGGAGCAGAACCACACGACGCTCGCGAGGGCCGCACCGCTCGCGAACCACCAACGCCCCTGCGATCCCTGCTGATTGGCGATGTTGCCGAGCATCAGGACGGTGTCGAGATAGACGTGCGGGTTGAGGAAGGTGAGGGCGAGGGTGGTCGCGACCACCGATCGCGCTCCGGACAGGACCACCGGTCCGAGCCCGGAGGGGTGCCGCGCCGCGAGCAACGAGCGCACGCCGAACCACAGCAGGTACGCCGCGCCCGCGAACTTCAGCAGCGTCAGCACCGTCGGGTGCGAGGCGACGAGAGCGCCCACTCCACCGACCCCTGCCGCGATGAGCACGGCGTCGCTCAGGGCGCAGATGGCGACGACGACCGCGACGTGGTCGCGCGCGAGTCCCTGGCGTAGCACGTACGCGTTCTGCGCCCCGATCGCGACGATCAGCGACAGGCCGGTCGCGAAACCGGTGAACGCCGACGTCAACATGAGGCGATCAGCGTACGAGCGACCGATCCGGCCGCCGTACACCCCTAGCCTGTCCGGGTGAGCACATCGGTGGGCCTCGAGCACGCCTGGGACAGGCTGCGACCGCGACTGGACGCGGGCCGCATCGTCCTCGGCATCACCGGTCCTCCCGCTGCCGGCAAGTCGACGGTCGCCGAACGGGTGCACGGCTGGGCGATCGCGGCCGGGATCCGCGCGGTCGTCGTGCCGATGGACGGCTACCACCTGGCGCAGGCCGTGCTCGACGCCCGCAGCTGGGCCGACGTCAAGGGCGCTCCGCACACCTTCGACGCAGCGGGCTATGCCGATCTCCTCGGCCGGGTGCGGGCCCAGGCGGCGAGCGATTCGACGGTGTGGGCACCCCGGTTCGATCGCTCCCTCGAGGACCCGATCGCCGGAGCCATCGCCGTCGCACCCGACGACAGACTGATCATCACGGAGGGCAACTACCTTCTGCTGGAGCAGGACCCGTGGCGCGCGGTGCGAGCGTGCCTCGACGAGTGCTGGTACCTGGAGCTGCCGGACGGCGTACGCCGCGAGCGCCTGACCCGCCGCCACCAGGACTTCGGGCGCTCCCCGCAGGAGGCAGCGCACCGGGCACTCGGCACGGACGAGGTCAACGCCCGGCTCGTCGCCGCGTCGCGCCGGGCCGCCGACGTCGTCGTACGCGCCGACTGAGCTCAGTCGGCGCCGATGTCCTCGTGCCACAGCGCCGGGTGAGCGGCGATGAAGTCGGTCATCAGCCCGACGCACTCCGGATCGTCGAGCAACACCACCTCGACACCGTGCTCGGCCAGCCAGTCGTGGCCGCCGTGGAAGGTGCGAGCCTCCCCGATCACGACCCGGGAGATGCCAAACTGCCGCACCAGGCCGCTGCAGAACCAGCACGGCGACAGCGACGTCACCATGGTCGTGCCGCGGTAGGTGGACTGCCGTCCGGCGGCCTTGAACGCCGCCGTCTCCCCGTGCATCGACGGGTCGCCGTCCTGGACGCGCCGGTTGTGCCCGCGCCCGAGCACCGAGCCGTTCGCCGCGACGAGTGCTGCGCCGATGGGTATGCCGCCCTCCGCCAGCCCGAGCCGCGCCTCGGCGACGGCGATCCCCAGCAGTTCCCGATCGTCCCCGCGGGTGGCCCGCGGGTCGGTCCCGCCTGCGCTCACCTCAGGCTGCCGGCGCGGGCTCGGTGTCGGCCGGCCGTACGTCGGCGCGCGGCTGTCCGGCCATGGCCTTGTAGAGCACGCCGTAGATGACGGCCGCGATCAGGAAGCCGACCACCGGCGTGATGTCGCCGACCACCGGGTGGTGCTTGGGGATCGGTCCGAGGTACTTGGTCTGGTTGGAGAACAGGAAGATCGACACGGCTCCGCCGACGAACATCGCGATGGGACCCGCCCAGTTGCGGTGCCTGCGATCCAGGACCAGGGCGTTGATGTCCTGGCCCCGACGCAGCAGCCGGTCCAGCAGCACGACGCCCAGCCAGGGGGCGATCCAGTAGGAGATGATCAGCAGGAAGTTCTCGTACTTGCTGCCGGCGTCGTCCAGGCCGAAGTAGGCGAGCACGAAACCCGCGACGCCGAAGACCATGGCCACGACCATCCGGGCGCGGTGCACCGGCAGGCGCACCCCGAGTGCCAGCGCCGACATCGCGCCGGAATAGATGTTGAGCGCGTTGGCCGCGACGGCGCCGACGGCGATGCCGAGCAGGGTCAGCTTGCCGAGCCAGGTGGGGAACATGCTGGTGTAGACGCCGGGGTCGACGGCGGGCTTCGCGACGACGAACACCATGGCGGCGCCCGCGCACTCCAGGACCACGCAGGACAGGAAGACACCGAGTCCGGCGTACCCGCCGGTCCGCGCGCGGTTGACGGAGCGCGGCAGGTAGCGGGTGTAGTCCGACGCGTACGGGTTCCAGCCGCACGCGTACCCGAATGCCGCAGCCGCCTCGATCAGGAACGCGCCGGTGACAGACAACGGCGGGAAGAGGGTCTTGCCGGTGCGCAGCTCACTCAGGTGGGACGTGCTGAGGTCCGCCTTGTGGAAGGCGATGACCGCGCCGATCACGAAGACGACGGCGAGAGCCGGAAGCACGAACTTCTCGAAGCTGTGCACGAGGTTGTGCCCGAACGCCGCGACCGTCAGCTGCGCGGCGACGATGATCAGCAGGCACAGCCATCGGGGGATGCCGCCCGCGAGTGCATGCAGCGCCAGCGCGCCGCTGACGCTGTTGACGGCGAACCAGCCGACACCGGCGACCAGCGCGTTCAGGCCCGCCGGAAGGATGTTGCCGATCCAGCCGAATCCCGAGCGGCTGAGCACCATCTGGGCCAGCCCGCTCAGCGGCCCCCAGCTGGACAGCACGCCGTGTGTGGCCGAGCCCAGGGCGGTACCCACCACGATCGCCGCCGCCGCCTGCCAGAACGACAGACCGAAGAAGAGGGGACCGATGATGCCCACGGCGATCGTCGCGAACTCGAGGTTGGGAGAGGTCCACGTCCACAGCATCTGCAGGGGACGGCCGTGCCGTTCGCTGTCCGGGATGTACTCCACACCCCCTGGTTCGAGGGCGACGGTCTTGCTCCCGTAGTGCTCCTCGGCGATGGGGTTGGCGACAGTGCTGGATGCGCTCACGGGGCCAGTCTGGCGCCTCGAGGCGGTGGCGATGGTTTCGCCGACGTAAATCCTGGGCGATCGGCATACTCACGGGGTGAGCACACTGGTTTTCCTGCACGCCCACCCCGACGACGAGGCCAGCTCCACCTCCGGCAGCATCGCCCGCGCGGTGCACGACGGGCATCGCGTCGTGATCGTCTTCGCCACCAACGGTGACCACGGCGAGGCCGCGGGGGATCTCGCCGAGGACGAGACGGTGCCGATGCGGCGACACCGCGAGGCAGCCGAGTCCGGGCGGGTGCTCGGCGTCGATCGGATCGAGTGGCTCGGGTACGCCGACTCCGGGATGACCGGGTGGGCGCAGAACGACGCCGAGGGCGCGTTCGCGCGGGCGGACGTCGAGGAGGCGGCCGCCAAGGTCGCGCGGATCCTCGACGACGAGGACGCCGACATCCTGATCGGCTACGACTGGCACGGGGCGTACGGCCACCCCGATCACGTACGGGTGCACCACGTCGCGCACCGGGCCGCGGCCCTCGCACGCCGTACCCCGCGAGCGTTCGAGGTCACCATGAACAGGGACGCGATGCGCGCGCTGATGGCGCACGCTCCGGGGGGTCAGGGTTTCGACGTCGACGGGCCGATGGACGACGGCAACCCGATGGGTCTACCGGAGAGCGAGATCCACTGGGACGTCGACGTGTCCGACTTTCTGGAGGTGAAACGGGCGTCGATGCAGGCTCACGCGAGCCAGGTGAGCGACATCGGGATGTTCATGGCGATGTCGCCGGAGGTGTTCGCGGGATCGTTCGGGCACGAGTACTACGTCGAACCGGGCCGGCCCGCCGGGATGACGCAGGGGTGGCCGTTCGCCTGACCGTCGCCGCCGGCGGGCGCAGGCGGTGCTCAGCGCACCGGCACGGCATCCACCGGGAGATGAATTCCTGGGTATAGCCTGACAATTCGCGTCTCAGACGCGCGCGGGCAACCGCGTCGCGACAAGCAAAGGAGCAAGTGTCGTGGGCTTTCTGTTGTGGATCCTGGCCGTCATCCTGGTGATCGCCGGCATCGTGGTCCTTCTCAAGGGCAGCATCATCCTGGGCATCGTGCTCATCGTGGTCGGCCTCGCCGTAGGACCCGGCGGCTGGAGCGTCCTCAGCAAGCGCTGACCGTTCCTCGTGCCGAGTGGCATACATATGTTTCCGGTGCACCCCCTAGGAGTGCGCCACTGGACACATAGGTATGCCACTCGGTGTTTCAGGCCTGTGTAGCTCTGCTCTCTTGTGCCGTGACGCTCATCATCTGCAGCCACGGAGCGCCGTACGTCGTCACGAGAGCCACGTCGGCGGCGTCCCGGCCGCGGCCGATCACCACCCGCCCTTTGCGCGTGCGGTCGTGCCGCGCGTCGAAGTCCCACCAGCGGTCGCCCAGCCAGACCTGGGTCCAGGCGTGGAAGTCCATCGGTCCGGTGTTGATCGGCGGATCGATGTCCGGCATGTAGCCGAACACGTAGCGCGCCGGGATGTTGAGAGCCCGGCAGAACGTGATGAGCAGGTGCGCGAAGTCGCGGCACACGCCTTGCCCGGTCGTCCACGCGTCCACCGACGTCGACAGCGAGTTGGTGGATCCGATGGTGTACGTGAGGTATTCGTGCACGTAGGTGCACAGCGCCGACACCCGGCCGTACCCGCGAGGGTGATTGCCGAACTGCCGCCACGCGTGGGTGCCGAGCACGTCCGGCTGGCAGAAGCGGCTGGAGATCGTGTACTGCAGCACCTCATCCGGCAGGTGCTCCGGAGAGATCTCGGGTGCGTCGGTGTCGACGTCCTCCGGTGCGTCGGGCACCTCGGCACGCACCGCGTACTCGAACGTGGTGATGCCCTGCGGCAGGACGAGCCGGGTGCAGGTGTTGCCGAACGCGTCACGGAAGTCGTGACTGTCCACCGCCGCGGAGTTGGTCCACGACTCCCTCGAGAGGGTGACCTTCGCATTGTCGGTCGGCTTCACCTGGAAGACCGCCGCCGTCGGCGCCAGTGAGGAGTAACGGAAGGTGCACCCCAGGTCGAGCGTGCGGGTGTTCATCGGTGTGGTCGTCCTCGCTCGAGCAGGGGCACGGTGACAGCGAACGCTACCGGCAGGGGCACGCAGAACCGCCGCGCACCCTGGAGTGGGTGCGCGGCGGCTCGACTCCCCCGTATGTCGGCTGCGTCAGTCGGTGACCGCAGCAGCCCGGTCGCGTTCGGCGACCTCGGCCTCGGCGAGCACCAGCTCGTCCGCCTCGGGCAGCTGGGGCCGACGCATCACGGTCAGCACCAGCAGGAACGCGACGATCAGCAGGCCGCCCGCGACCACGAATCCACGGTCCGCGCCCCGCACGAAGACCTCGAGTGCGGCGCGCCCCGCGGAGGAGGTCTCCGCCGGGCCCTTGCCGGCGGTGGCGAAGACGCTCACCAGCACCGCGAGCCCGAGGGCGCCGCCGAGCTGCTGGGTCACGCTCACCAGGCCGGACGCCACCGAGGTGTCCTTGGGCTCTACGCCGGCGATACCGGCGGTGGTGAGCGGCACGAACGCGATGCCGTTGCCCAGTCCGAAGACCACCAGAGCGGGCACCATCGTGGCGTAGGTGCTGCCGACGTCCAGGATCGACATCCAGGTCAGGCCGATGCCCGAGAGCAGCAGACCCGTCGAGGCGATCGCCTTGGTGGAGAAGCGCTGCGCGAAGACCCGCGAGACGAGCTGCGAGGCCAGGAAGACCGACACCGGGATGGGCAGGAACGCCAACCCGGACTCCCACGGGGTCCAGCCGAGCACGATCTGCATGAACTGGCTCATGAAGAAGAACGTGCCCATCGATCCCGCGACGAGCAGGGTGCGGGCGACGTACGCGATCGAGCGGTCCCGGTGCGCAAAGAGGTGCAGCGGGGTGATCGGCGCCTTGGCGCTGCGCTCGACCAGGATGAACGCGGCCATCATCACCAGGCCGACGGCGAACGACGCGAGCGTGCGAGTGTCGCTCCATCCGTCGGAGGCGGCGCGGATGAAGCCGTAGACGAGGGTCGACATACCGGCCGTGACCAGCACGGCACCGGCGACGTCCACGGAGCCCTTGATCATCTTGGAGATCGGCAGGGCCCGGATTCCGAGCGCGAGCACGACGATGCCGATGGGCACGTTGACGAAGAAGACCCAGCGCCAGGAGGCGACCGAGGTGAGCACGCCGCCGGCGATCAGGCCGATGGCCGCGCCGCTCGCGGAGACGACGGTGTAGAGGCCGATCGCGCGGGTCTGCTCACGGCCCGGCTTGACGCTCGACATCAGGATCGCGAGCGCGGAGGGCGCGAGCAGGGCCGCACCGACGCCCTGCAGGCCGCGAGCGGCGAGCAACAGGGCGGAGTCCTGGGCGATGCCGCCGAGGAAGGACGCCAGGGTGAAGATCGCGAGTCCCGCGAGGAACGCGCGACGCCGGCCGAAGAGGTCGCCGGCGCGGGCACCAAGCAGCAGCAGGCCACCGAAGGCGAGCGTGTAGGCGTTCACCACCCAGGACAGGTTGGCGGGGTTCATCTTGAGCTGGGTCTGGATGTCCGGCAGCGCGATGTTCACGATCGCGGCGTCGAGGACGATCATCAGCTGGGTCACGAGGACCACGACCATGATGAGTCCAGGGTTGGCAGGGCGCGCAGAACGGTCGGCGGAGCGGCGGCCCCACCGGCCGCGGCTGCGAGCGCCGACGGGCGCGGTGGTCGACGTGCCGCCCGGGGCGGACTGCGTCGAGGATGACGGCGAGGTGGTGAGTGCCATGGAGTGGTCCTAAGAGTCAGAGGAGTAGTACCCTCGTACTGGAAACGGAGAAGAACTCCGCTTGCACGACTATACGGAGGGTTCCTCCGGTTGTGCAAGTGGGTCGGCAAGAGAAGGTGGATCACGTGTCCGTTACGGCGAAGAAGCCGCTGCGCGCCGATGCCGCACGCAACCGTCGGCTGCTGATCGACACCGCCGCTGACGCATTCGCGGCGAACGGCGTCGATGTCCCCCTCGATGACATCGCGCGGACCGCCGGGGTCGGCATCGGCACCCTCTACCGCCACTTCCCCACCCGCGAGGACCTCGTCCTCGCCGTCTATGCCGCTCGCGTCGACGACCTGGCGCAGCGCTCGGATGAGCTTGCGCGGCGCCCGGATTCGGGTGAGGCCCTGCATGAGTGGATGCGCGAGTTCGTCGACTTCTACGCCGTCAAGCGCGGCATCATCCACCTGCTGCGGTCGATGATGAACACCAATCACGAGCCGTTCGAGGCAATTCGCGCGAAGCTGCTGCACTCCGCCGACGTGGTCCTCGCCCCCGCCATCGCGGCGGGCGTGATCCGCGCGGACACCAGCGCGACCGAGCTCACCCGCGCACTCGGTGGGATCTGCCTGGCGAGCACCCAGCCGGACGCCGACCAGGTGTCGATGAACCTGGTCGACCTCATCTACGACGGTCTGCGCTACGGCACCAGAGCCTGAGCAGTCGGCATACTCGGCGGGTGACCACCGACGAGCCGACGATCCTCGCGACCTCCGGCGGTCTGCGGCCCGGTGAGCGCACGTACTTCGAGTTCACCCCGCTCACGCAGTACGCCGTCGACCTCGCCGGCGTGGCAGGGCGCGCTCCGCGGGTCTGCACCGTCACCACGGCGGGCGGGGACGCGGCGCACGTCATGCACGGGCTTGCCGAGGCGGGGCGTATCGCCGGATACGAGCACACCAACCTGCAGCTCTTCGGAATGCCCAACGTCGCGGACGTCGAAGCCCACCTCCTCTCCCAGGACGTCATCTGGGTGATGGGCGGCTCGGTCGTCAACCTCCTCGCCGTCTGGCGGGCCCACGGACTCGACGCGATCCTGCACCGCGCATGGCAGGCGGGCGTCGTCCTCACCGGGGTGAGCGCCGGGTCGATCTGCTGGTATCAGGGCGGTACGACGGATTCGTTCGGCCCGCAGCTCGCGCCGGTGACCGACGGGCTGGCCTTCCTGCCCTACGGCAACGGTGTGCACTACGACAGCGAGGAGCGGCGCCGTCCCCTGATCCACCGCCTGGTCGCCGACGGCACGCTAGGCCCGACCCACTGCACCGACGACGGGGTCGGACTGCTCTACAGCGGAACGGAACTCGTCGAGGCGGTCGCCGAGAGCGGTGCGGGCGCGTACGTCGTGCAGCGCGACGGCGACACGGTGCGTGAGGATGCCCTGGACGTACGCCGCCTGCCCGCCCGAGCGGGCGGCCGCAGGTGAGAATACGGCCGCGCCGAGGTGCGCGGCGCACGACGGCACCACCTGGTCCCTCCCGGGCGCGGGCGGCCCACCCGAGTGTCCACGACGACATCGCGTGGGCCCTTAGGTCGGCGCGATGCGCACCACCGCCACCGTGGAATCACCGTCCACCGCGATGTCGCGGCCCGGAGTCGCGAGAAGGCAGTCCAGCGGTAGGAGTGCGGCGACGCCATCACCGACCGTGACGACGGGTGAACCGTCCAAGGCGACGACCGCGAGTAACGCGGGTGCCGTACCGGCGAGCACAGCGGACCCCTGAATGCGCACCGTCCCGAGGCTGCTGGTCGCCCGCCCGCGACCCGTCATGACATTGAGGTCGTAGCCGTTCGCGTGCAGCGCGCGCACGGCGTCCTCACCGCGGAACGAGACCACCTCGTGGCGGGGCACCGTGACCGGGTCGTCGCCGACCACCAGCGAGAGAGGACCGTCGCCGAGATTCATGAGCCGCCTGTCCACACCCGACAGCGCCGAGAAGTCGGACGCCGCCGCGATGGTCGCGATACTGAGGCGCCAGACGAGCGCGCCGTCCGTCGTGCGGTACGCGGCGAGCTCACGGGTCTCCCCCAGACCGTTCGCCCACGGGGACACCTGCAGGTCCTCGAACCGAAGGATCCGCGCCGCCCCGCCTTCAGCCGCTGTCACCCTTCCTCATCCCAGCTGATGGACACGCTGCTCCCGTAGGCGGGACCGGGGACGTCGGAGGCGGGAGACTCGTTCGGCTCCTTCCCGACGGGCCAGGCCCGGACGGCCCGGAAGGAGTACCCGTCCTGGCCCGGCGCCTCCCACTCCAGTTCCACGAGCTCGCCGGCGGTGAGGGACTTGAACCCCTCGACGGCAACGTGGCTGAAACTGGTCCAGCAGCCGCCCGGGGTGTCCGGAGAATCGATGACTCCCCACCCCTCGTCGTCGGACCAGAAACGCACGGTGCCCGGTGTCCTCATCCGCCCAGGATGACCTAGGGCCGCCCGCGTGCGGGTCAGGTAGGCGACGAGCGTCGTAGCCCGGTGATGAGCAGGCCGACCATCCGGTGCGCGTCGTACGCCGCGTCCCCGCCGCTCTCGACACCGATGCAGAGGTTGCCGGCGGCGTGCATGAGCGTGAGGGCGTCGACGTCGCTGCGTGTCTCGCCTGCCTGAGTCGCCGCATCGAGCAGCGAGGCGCAGGCCGGGACAAGCCGGTCGAGGAAGTAGGCATGGAGCGAGTCGAAACTCGCCTCCTCCGACCGCAGCGCACCGGCCAGTCCGTGCTTGGTGACGAGGAAGTCCACGAACCCGTCCATCCATGCCGCGAGGGCGTCTGCGGGCGACGCGAGATCGGCGAGCAGCCGCGGCGCGGCGTCCACGAGCGCCTCGATCTGGTGGCGGTAGACGCCGATGACCAGGTCCGCACGGGTCGGGAAATGCCGGTAGATCGTGCCCATCCCGACGCCGGCCTCCGCGGCGATCGCCCGGACGGGGGCATCGACGCCGCGCGCCACGAAGACCGCGGCGGCCGCGTCGAGCAGCGTCTGCTCGTTCCGGCGCGCGTCCGCACGCTTGCGCACGGTCGACGACGTCACCTCGTCGCTCACCTCGATCTCCACCACCCTCTTCACAACCGGAACGCTGCTCCGTATAGTGTCGGAGCAACGTTCCGTTTCCATCATGCCACCAGAGGAGATGCTCATGCGGTACCGCCCACTCGGCCGGACCGGTGTCCAGGTCAGCACACTGTCGCTCGGTGCGATAAAGTTCGGCGCGAACGGCCGTACGACGCAGGAGGACGCGTCCGCGATCCTCGACGCCGCGCTCGAGGTGGGGATCGACACCCGCCCGTCCATCGCCGATGCCTCGCCGCGGCGCCGCTGATGGCCACCACAGCACGACCGAACTTCGGGATCATGACCCCGCCGATGAACGTCGGCTACGACGACCTCCTCCGGGTGTGGCGCGAGGCCGACGACATCCCCGCGATCGAGCACGCGTGGCTGTTCGACCACCTCATGCCCATCGGGGGTGACCTGGACGGCCCGATCTTCGAGGGGTGGACGCTGCTGTCAGCGCTCGCCGCTCAGACCAGCCGCCTGCGACTCGGCCTGATGGTCACGAGCAACCGGTTCCGGCCGCCGGCGGTGCTGGCGACGATCGCGACCACCGTCGACATCGTCTCCGGCGGCCGACTCGACTTCGGCATCGGCGCCGGATCGCGGCCGAGCGTCCCGATCGCCCGGCGCGAGTACGTGGCTCACGGGCTGCCGTACCACGACTCGGCCCACGCGGTCGGCAGTCTGGCCGAGGCGTGCACGATCATCCGGCAGCTCTGGACGCAGGACGCCCCGTTCGATTTCGACGGCGCCTACCACCACCTGGAGGGCGCGTTCGGCAACCCCAAGCCCGTGCAACGGCCGGGACCGCCCATCGTCATCGGCGGGCGTTCGATCGCGACCCTGCGAGTCGTCGCGGAGCACGCCGACGTCTGGAACATCCCGGGCGGAGACATCGCCGATGCGCGCGACCGCAGCGCGATGCTCGACCGGTTCTGTGCCGAGATCGGCCGTGACCCGGCCGAGATCACCCGTTCCGTAGTGCTCTCCGCCTCCTTGGACGAGCCGCACACGACACGCGACGCGATCGCCGAGGCGTTGGGAGGCGGCTTCACGCACATCGTCCTCAGGCTCGGTGCGCCGTACGGCGACGGCATCGTGCGGCGGGTCGTCGAGGAGATCATCGGGGACTTCGCTCCGGGCGGCTCGGACGGCTCAGCACAGGATCAGGGCAGCGGCCGGTAGAGCACACGTAGTCCGACGCGGCCGCGGGTCGGGGACTCGAACGCGCCGGGGACGGTGCCGATGGTCACGAATCCCAGGTCGGCGTACAGCCGCTCTGCGGCCTCGTTCCCCTCGACGACCGCGTTGAACTGCATCCCCGCGAACCCGGTCACGGTCGCCCACCGCAGAGCGTCCCGCACCAGGGCCCGGCCCACGCCTCGGCCCCGAGCTGAACGCGCGACCATGAAACTGCCGCTGGCGATGTGGTGACCCGGCCCCGGCCGATTCGCGTACATGTTCGCGGTGCCGACGACGCGACCGCCCGAACGCGCCACCGTCGTCCGCCCGGGAGGTCCCACGATCCACATCGAACGCGCCGCGCGTTCGGACATCGCGGGGTCGTAGGCGAACGTCTCCTGCTCCAGAGCGACCTCATGAACGATGGGCCACACCTGCTCCCAGTCCCGGGTCGTGAACGTCTTGATCTGCGGCGAAGAGGTCACGGCCCCAGCCAAGCCTCGAGCGAGGACCACCGCCAGGTGTTTTCGAGAGGACGCTCCAGGACACGCCCGGCCGAGGCGGCCGCGCCGACCAGGGCTTGAATGAAGACATGACAGACAACACGCAGCACACCGCCCAGCACTGGGTCGCCACGGACTACGGCGATCTCGACGTGCTGCGGTTGGAGGAGACCGACGTGCCCGCACCCGCCGAGGGCGAGGTCACCATCGACGTACGGGCCGCCGGGATGAACCCGGCCGACTACAAACACATCGCCCGCAGCGGCGACCGGGATGCGTTGCCGGTGGCCATCGGCTACGAGGTCGCCGGTGTCATCTCGGCGTTAGGACCGAACACTCAGATCGCTTCCGGCGCCGGGGCCGTCGGGGATGAGGTGCTCGCCTTCCGGGTCGCGGGCGGGTACGCGTCGAGTATCACGGTCCCTGCCCGCGACGTCTTCGCTAAACCAGCCGGACTCTCGTTCCCCGAGGCTGCCAACCTGCTGCTCGCCGGGACGACGGCATCGGAGATGTTGCATGTCACGGGAGTCGCGAGAGGCGACACCGTCCTGGTGCACGGTGCGTCCGGAGCCGTCGGGGTCAGCCTGCTGCAGCAGGCGCGACTGATCGGCGCGCGCGTGATCGGCACCGCGGGCGAGAAGAGCGTCGACACCGTGCGGCGGTTCGACGGCATTCCGGTCGCCTACGGCGAGGGACTGCAGGACCGCGTGCGCGACCTGGCCCCCGAGGGCATCGCCGCAGCGCTCGACTGTGTCGGCACCGATGAGGCCGTCGATGTCTCGTTGGCCCTCGTCGAGGACCGGGATCGCATCGTCACCATCGCCGCCTTCGACCGCGCCGAGCAGGAGGGCATCCGTGTCATCGGCGGAGCCATGCCGGCGAGCGCGACATACCGGGACGGGGTGCGCGCGCACCTGATTCGACTCGCGGGCGACGGCGATCTGGTCGTGCCCATGGCAGGCACCTACCCGCTGGCGGACGCGCTCCAAGCGCTGGAACTGCTCACGTCGGGGCACCCGGGCGGCAAGCTGGCGCTGCTGCCCTGAGGCGGCGTGCGCTCGTCACGGGGCCGGGCCGGAGCCGCGACTGGCGGCGTACCCCGGCCCCGCAACGGGTCACTCAGCGGTAGGACTTCTTGACGCTCGCCTCGACGGTGTGGGCCAGCACGTCCTGGCCGGCGACGCTGGGGTGCACCCCGCAGCCGCTCTGGGCACCGCTCGACGTCGCAGTCTGGTGCGGGAACAGCTGCGTCAGCAGACCTGCCGCGCAGCTGTCTCCACCGGAGTGCAGTGCGGCGTTCTGGAACGCGGCGTACCCGTCGGCGATCCGGACGCCGTACGGCTTGGCGGCCGTGTCCATGACCTGGTTGAGCGCCACGCTGCCCGCGCTCGCGGTGGCCGAGGAATAGTTCGTCGAGTAGTAGTTCACGATCACGATCTGGCCGGAGTAGCGCGCCTGCTGGCGCAGGGTGGACAGGATCGTGCTCACGTTCTTGCTGATCCCGGCGAGCGTGGTCGCCAACGCCGTGCCGGTGCAGGTGCCGCCGTGCTGCGCCTGGCACAGGAACGCGTCGTTCGCGCCGATGCCGAGCGTCACCAGGCGGGTGTTGTGGTGCTTCTTCAGGAAGTCCACCGCGAAGGTCAGCTGGCTCTCGGTCTTGCTGCGGTAGGTCACGTGCAGCGGGAAGTTGGTGCGGTATCCCGCGGGCGTCTCGCACGCGTAGCTCGGGGTGGCCGTGTTGATGAGACTGCCGGAGGTCTCACCCGGGCAGGTGGCATTCGTGACCCGCACCCCGAGCGCGGTGCCGACCTCCTCGGGGTAACCGACGAAGCTCGTGGGGTCCAGGTAGTTTGGCGGCGGGAAGGTCGTGGGCTCGCGGTAGCCGAAGGCCACCGAGTCGCCCAGGGCCAGATAGTCCGAGCCCGGCACGACGGGCCGCTGGTGCGAGGAGCCCCAGTGGGCCGGTTGAGCCGGGTGTGCCGTCGCCGCGAGGGACGGCACGGCGACCCCCACGCTCAGCGCCGCCGTCGCGGTCAGAGCGAGGATGTTCCGCCGAGAATGCCGAAGGACTGGAACGCGCATGAATGCCTACTCTCCGTAGAACCGATGTGCCCCGAACCGTTTCGGAAAGTAGCACGGCCACCTGCCTGGACAGCCCCGAACCGGCGACTTCCGGACCCTGAACGCAATGTCGATTTTCCGCCAGCGCAGCTCCCGTCCGGCTGCCACAGTGGGACACATGGACACCGCCACCGACCTGCTCGTGCGGGCCATCGACCGCACCCGCCTGGACGAGGTGCGCCGCAACGATGCGGACGGGCACGGCAACCAGGTGGCCCCGTTCGCCGCCACCGGACAGGGCGAGCCCCTGCGCTGCTGCCTGCGCTACGCCGAGCCAGGAGAGCACATCGCCCTCATCTCGTACGCGCCGTTCGACCATCCGTCGGTATGGACCGAGGTCGGGCCCGTCTACATCCACGCCGCGCCCTGCGACGGCTATCCGACGTCCGAGCGGCTTCCCGCGCAGCTGTCGACCGGTCCGCGACTGCTGCGCACCTACCGCGCGGACGACACCAAGAACTACGAGCACAACACGGTCGTGCCGGACCAGGTCGCGCTCGAGCCGATCATCCAGCGACTGTTGTCGCACGCGGATGTCGCGACGGTGCACGTGCGCAACCTCGACTCGCAGTGCTTCATGTACGCGGTCGGCGCGGGTCACGCTTCGGGAGACGATCCGGCGTGAGGACGCAGAACGCCGAGAGCTATCTGCAGGCCGCAGCCTCGGTGGTCGACCTGGTCGGGCGGATCGGTCCCGATGCCTGGGACGGTCCCGGGCTCGGCGACTGGGACCTGCGCTCACTGGTCGGCCACACCGGTCGAGCGCTCACCACCGTGTTGACCTACCTGCACCAGCCCGCCGAACGCATCGACCAGGCCTCACCGGAGGCCTACTTCGCCCAGGTGCTGCTCAGCGGCCGGCAGGTCGATCCGGAGGCCGTCCTCGAGCGGGGTCGTCAGGCGGGGCGGGCCCTCGGCGACGATCCCGCAGCGGGGTTCGGCGCACTCGTGGACCAGGTCGGCGCCGAGCTCGCCTCGGCCGACCCGGCCGCGGTGATCACGACCATCGCCGGCGGGATGACCGTCGACGCCTACCTTCCGACCCGCACGTTCGAGCTGGTGGTGCACGGCCTCGACATCGGCGCCGCGGCCGACCTGCCGACCACCTTCACACCGGCGTCGCTGAACGAGACGTGCGCGTTGGCCGGTCGCATCGCGGCCCGCGCCGGCCGCGGCCCGCAGATGCTGCGCGCGCTCACCGGACGGGCTGACCTGCCACCCGGATTCAGCATCGTGGCCTGAGCGCCCCGACCCACGGAGCGACGGGGGCGGAGGCGGAGTCTCACGCACCACTCACGTGAGCCACGACCTGCCGGATGTCCTCGAGATGGTGCTGCCCCTCGTGTGCGGCCTGGCGCACCAGCCACAGAGCGGTGCGGCTCTCACCGGGCAGCCGCGTGATGCGCCGATCCCAATGCTCCGGCCCGGTCCGCGCCACTTCTTCGCGGAACCCCGTGGCCGTCGCCTGCAGTTCCGCGATCACCGCGTCGACGTCGAGGTCGTTGTAGCGAAACCTGCGGGCCCGCAGATCGTTCAGCATCGGCTCCAGCACCGGCTCGTCCTCGGTACGCGCGCGGTGCAGCCGGATCGTGTACGCGGCGTACACGTCGCGCAGGTGACACACGTACTCCGTGACCGACCACAGCCCCGGCCCCGATCGGCGCCGCCGAGCCTCAGGTGACAACGGAGCCACCGCTCTCCTCACCAGATCGGGCACCCCCGCGATCAGCGCGACGGCTCGGTCGAGCGACACCTGCGGGTAGCTGAGGCCGCACCGCTCGCAGGTGAAGTCCTCGCCGGCCAGCGGCGGCAGCGTGCCCCCGAGCCCGGCCCGCGCTCGGTCGTCGGCGCTCATGAGCACCATCATTCCCCGCCCGGCGGGTCCCCGGACGGAGCATCCGGGCCGGGCGGCGGACCCCGCCGGGGGGCCCGCAGCCCGGTCGCGCAACGGCGCCACCGGGGCTAGCGTCGATGCATGGAACATCGCGAACTGGGAACGCAGGGTCTGCGGGTCGGCGCCATCGGCCTCGGCACGATGGGTATGACGATGGCGTACGGCGCCGGCGACGAGCCGGGCGGCACGGCCACCATCCACCGGGCGCACGAGTTGGGGGTCACCCTGCTGGACACCGCCGAGTTGTACGGCGGCGGCAGCGGCAGCAACGAGAAGATCGTCGGCGCGGCGGTGCGCGACTTCCGCGACGAGATGGTGCTGGCCACGAAGTTCGGGTTCGTCCTGCCCCGCACCAACGACGGCGGGCGCGAGTTCGACAGCCGCCCGGAGCACATCCGGGAGGTCGCGGACAACAGCCTGCGCTACCTGCAGACCGACCACATCGACGTGCTCTACCAGCACCGCCCCGACCCGGACGTCCCCATGGAGGACGTCGCGGGGGCCGTCAAGGAACTCATCGACGCGGGCAAGGTCCGCTACTTCGGCCTGAGCGAGGCGGGCCCGGAGCAGATCCGCGCCGCGCACGCCGTGCAGCCCGTCTCGGTGCTGCAGACGGAGTACTCCATCTTCGAGCGCGCGGTCGAGGCCGAGGTGCTTCCGGCCGTGCGCGAGCTGGGGATCGGCTTCGTCGCGTACTCACCGCTCGGTCGCGGCTTCCTCACCTCCACGGTGAAACCGGCCGCGGAGTACCCCAAGGACGACATGCGCAGCTGGGACGACCGCTGGCAGCCGGGCAACTACGAGAAGAACGTCGAGGCGATCCACCAGCTGACCGACCTGGCCCGCGAGAAGGGCGCCACCGTGACACAGCTTGCCCTCGCCTGGCTCCTCGCCCAGGGCGAGGACATCGTCCCGATCCCCGGCACCCGGAGCCCGGAGCGGCTGGCGGAGAACGTCGCCGCGGCCGACCTCACGCTCAGCACCGCCGACCTGGAGCGGGTGGCGCGGATCCTGCCGAGGGGCGCGTACGGGAGCCGCTACCCCGCGGAGATGATGCCCCGCTGGTGACCCCGCGGCGTCCGTCGGGCAGCCGACCGGACGAGCACCGCAAGTCCCTACCCCGATTCGGGCTGCCGAAGCACCTGCAGACGCTAGGTTTCGGCACGGATCGCCACGGCGGCGGTCCGCACTCGGGGGAAGGACCCACACGTGTCACGCAGAATCGCAGCACCGCTCCTCGCCATCGCGCTCGCAGGCTCCGCCTGGGCCGCAGCACCGACGTCAGCGCACGCCGCCACGCCCGGAGCGATGGGGACCTACCACCCGAGCACCACGGCGCGCGTCGCCGACACCCAGTCTGGCTGGGGCGGCAGGACCGGCTACGTCTCCAGCAAGAACTCGGTCACCTACACCGTCACCGGGAGGAACGGCATCCCGTCGACCGGGGTGTCCGCCGTCGTGGTCCAGCTGACGGCGTTCGACCAACACGGCAACGGCGCGTTCGTCGCCTACGCCGCGGGCACGTCGCGCCCGGCCGCTGTCAGCTTCGCGTACGGCGGTCGCAGCACCCAGGTCGGCAAGGTGACCGTGCCCGTGAGCTCGACCGGCCGGATCTCCGTGGCGGGCGCGGGCGCGTACCAGGCGCACCTGCGCATCGACGTCGTCGGCTGGTACGCATCCTCATCGTCGACGGCGCCCGCCGGCGGGCTCTACCTGCCGAGCGACCTCGAGCTCACCGACGACACGAGGATGTCCGGCGCCCGTCTGCAACCGGGCGACCAGCTCGAGGAGGACCTGGAGATCGGGTTCGGTTCGGACGACCCGAACTTCCAGGCACCCACGGTGGTCGCGCTCGACCTCAACATCAGCGCCCTCAGCCCGAGCGGCACCGGCGGCCTCACCGCGTGGAGCGGCACCGGTCGCCGGCCCTACGTGCCGTCGCTCGAGTTCGGCAACCACGACTCGGTCAGCAGCTCGGTGATCGTGCCGGTCACGTTGGTCAGCAGCCAGTCCGAGGGCGGCGGCACCGTCGCGACGTACAAGTTCGTCGTCGGCGCCTTCGGCGGCTCGACCGACGTGGCGCTGTCCATCGGCGGGTTGTACGACCAGGGCCGGGACGCCTTCGGCGCGGCCTACCGACCCACGGCACCTCAACTCGCGATCAACACGGTCACCGGCCTCGGGATCACGAAGGGTCGCCTCGGCGCGGACAGCGCGCGACTGGCGACGCTGCCGTCCGCGGCGATCGACGACGGCACCGTCGCGGTCAACATGACCACGGCCGCGGTCGCCCCCACCGCCGGCACCTGGGTCGCCCAGACCACCGACCTGCTGAACACACGCAGCACCAGCATCATCAACACCCTTGCCGGTGCTACCCGTTCGGGCACCCTCACCGCCGAACTCGACTCTGCGATGAACAGCGATCTCCCGCAGGTGGGCTTCTACAACGGCAAGGGCAGCATCGACGTGCAGGCCTGGACGTACGGCCGGTTCGACTTCACCGACGACGGCGTCGTGGGTGCGAAGAACCTGTCCGCTCGGCAACTTGCCAAGCGCGTCCTGTCGCAGCGGCCGACGATGCGCCTCAAGCACAAGGTCATCCGGGCGCACTGACCTCCCGCGTACGGCGACCGGCCGGACCCGCACCCCGTGAAGGTGCGGGTCCGGCCGGTCGTGTCGTCGGGGGCAGGTCAGAGAGGCTCGACCTGACGGACGACCTCGGCCAGCAGCGGGTAGACGGCCGGGTCGTTGTTGTCCGCCATTCCGACGATCGCCACATCGGTGCCGATCTCGGCGAGCGCGCCGAGCTTGTCGACGGCCTGGGCGACGGTCATCGCCGGGCCGCCACGCTCGCGCTCCTCACCACCGCGCTCCGACAGCGACAGCTGGGTGATGACGGTCTTGGTGATGTCCTCATAGGGACGACCGAGACGCTCGCAGTGCGCGGCGAGCACGTCGTACTTCGCGCGCACCCCCTCGGGACCGAGGTCGAAGATGTTGCACGCGTCGGCGTACTGCGCCACCATCCGCAGCGTCTTCTTCTCTCCGCTGCCGCCCAGCATGATCGGCGGGTGGGGTCGGCTGATCGACTGCGGCACGTTGAGCGGGCGCTCCAGCTGGTAGTGCTGTCCGGCGTACGCCGTCTCGTCTCCGGCCCACATCTGCAGCGCGATCTGCAGGGTCTCCTCCAGCCGCTCGAAGCGCTCCTTCATCGGTGGGAACGGCACACCGAGGCCGCGGTGCTCCTGCTCGTTCCACGCGGCGCCGATGCCGAGCAGCGCGCGGCCGCCGGACAGCACGTCGAGGGTCGTGACGGTCTTCACCAGCAGGCCCGGGTGGCGGTAGGTCACGCCGGTCACGAGAGTGCCCAGCGAGATCCGCGAGGTCTGCCCCGCGAGGAACGCCAGGGTCGCGTAGCCCTCGAGCATGTCCAGCTCGGGCGGCCCGATCATCTCGATCTGGAAGAAGTGGTCCATCACCCACAGACTGGAGAGGCCGGCGTCCTCGGAGTCCCGCGCGATCCGACCGAGCGTCGGAGCGATGGATTCCGGGGCACCCGGCCAGGAGAAGTACGGCACTTGCTGTCCGATGCGCATCTCCCCATCCTGCACCTCCCGTCAGCGCGCGGGTACGCGCGCCGGAAGGCACCGATGGCATCCGCCGTTGTCCGTGCCAGGGGGCGCGGCGACGCGTATCGTGGAATTTCCGCCGTCCTGGAAGCTGCCCGATGGTCCGCACTGCCGCGCCCACGCCCTTCGTCGATGGCACGCGCTCCGAGGTCGTATCGGCCGACCCGCGGCGCTCCACGGCCCAGCTGCCATGAGTGCCCATGTCTGACCGTGACCGGCGCGACCGACTCCGCAGCGTGGCGGAGGCGCGCGACCGTTTCGTCAGCACCGGTGAGACTCCCGAGGGTCTGCGGCCCGTCGTACGCAGTTCCTGGCAACGCAGCATCCGTGAAGGGCTGGATCCCGACCACTCCAGTCCACCCGTCGACCTGCTCGACGACGACCTGGAGGCCTGGCGGGCGGGCCACCCGCTCGCGGACGCGATGCCGGTCATTCGCCGCCTGCTCGTCGACGACGCCCGCGAAGCGGGGATGCTCGTCGCGGTGAGCGACGCGGCGGGGCGCCTGATGTGGGTCGAGGGACCGACCGCGCTGCGCCGCCGGGCCGAGGGCATCCACTTCGTCGAAGGCGCCCTCTGGTCCGAGGCGGCGGCCGGCACCAACGCACCCGGCACGGCCCTCGCCCTGGACCAGCCGTTGCAGATCTTCGCGGCCGAGCACCTGGCCAGGCCGGTCACCGCATGGAGTTGCTCGGCGGCTCCGATCCACGACCCGGACACCGGCGCGGTGCTCGGCGCGCTCGATCTGACCGGTGGGGACGACGTAGCGGCGCCGCACACCCTGACCATCGTGAAGGCGACCGTCGCGGCCGTCGAGAGCGAGTTGCGCCTGCACCGACTCACTCGCGCCTCGGATCGCCAAGGCGCCGGGATGCTGCTCCGGTCGCTCGGTCGCGAGAGCGGCGGGGCGCTCGAGGGCGGCCACGGCATCACCCGGATGTCCGGACGGCACACCGAACTGCTGGTCCTGCTGGGCCAGGCGCGCGACGGCATCTCCGGCGACCGCCTGGCGGTCGAGTTGAGCAGCGACGACCACGCCGCGGTCACCGTGCGCGCGGAGTTGTCGAGATTGCGCACCGCGCTCGCGCCGCTCACGTTGACCTCACGTCCCTACCGGCTCGACCCCCACCTGGTGACCGACGTCGAACAGGTCCAGGACCTGCTACGCGGGCACCGGATCGCCGCCGCACTCAATCTCTACCGCGGCCCGCTGCTGCCCACGTCCGATGCACCCGGCATCTGCCGGCTGCGCGACCAGCTGCACCGCCAGGTACGCGACGCGCTGATCCGCACCGGCGACCCCGACCTGCTCCTGCGGTTCGCCGACACCGCTCACGGGTACGACGACGAGCAGGTCTGGCGTGCGGTGCGCGATTGCCTGCACCCCGGCTCTCCCCGCCACGACGGCGTCCGCGCACACCTCGCGCGGTTGGACCGAGAGCTCGGCTGAGACCGGTCACAGAACGCTCGACGACCCCCACATCGCAGGCACAGCCGGTGCAACGTTCGCGCAACGTGTCTGTGATTAGCGTCACAGGCAAGTCTGGCCAGAGCCAGACGCACAGCACCTTCGGATGGAGATGTCGATGAGCACGTACGCGCAGCCGGGGCAGGACGGTAGCCCCACCACCTATAAGAGCCGCTACGACAACTGGATCGGCGGCGAGTGGGTCGCCCCGGTCAAGGGCCAGTACTTCGAGAACCCCTCTCCCGTCACCGGCAAGACCTTCTGCGAGGTCGCCCAGTCCACGGCGGAGGACATCGACCTGGCACTGGACGCCGCCCACAAGGCCGCCCCCGCATGGGGCAAGACCTCGGTGGCCGAACGTGCAGCGGTCCTCAACCGGATCGCCGACCGCATCGAGCAGAACCTGGAGATGCTCGCGGTCGGGGAGACCTGGGACAACGGCAAGCCGGTGCGCGAGACGATGGCCGCCGACCTGCCGCTGGCGGTCGATCACTTCCGCTACTTCGCCGGTGCCATCCGCGCGCAGGAAGGCCACCTGTCCCAGATCGACGAGGACACCGTGGCCTACCACTTCCACGAGCCGCTCGGCGTCGTCGGGCAGATCATCCCGTGGAACTTCCCGCTGCTGATGGCGACCTGGAAGCTGGCGCCCGCGCTGGCCGCCGGCAACGCCGTCGTCCTCAAGCCCGCCGAGCAGACGCCGGCCTCGATCATGCTGCTCATGGAGCTGATTGCCGACCTGCTCCCGCCGGGCGTCCTCAACGTCGTCAACGGTTTCGGCGTCGAGGCGGGCAAGCCGCTCGCCAGTTCCAGCCGGATCCGCAAGATCGCCTTCACGGGTGAGACGACGACCGGCCGGCTGATCGCCCAGTACGCGAGCCAGAACCTGATCCCGGCCACCCTCGAGCTCGGTGGCAAGAGCCCCAACGTCTTCTTCGACGACGTGATGAGCGCCGACGACGCGTTCCAGGACAAGGCGCTCGAAGGGTTCGCGATGTTCGCGCTCAACCAGGGCGAGGTCTGCACCTGTCCGAGCCGCGCGCTGATCCAGAACAGCATCTACGACCCGTTCCTGTCGGCCGCGACCGAGCGCACCAAGAAGATCCAGCAGGGCAACCCGCTCGACACCGACACGATGATCGGTGCGCAGGCGAGCAACGACCAGCTGGAGAAGATCCTGTCCTACATCGACATCGGCACCCAGGAGGGCGCCCGGATCATCACCGGTGGCGAGCGCGTCGACCTGGGCGGGGACCTGTCGGGCGGCTACTACGTCGCTCCGACGATCTTCGAGGGCACCAACAAGATGCGCATCTTCCAGGAGGAGATCTTCGGACCCGTCGTCTCGGTCACGAAGTTCAACGACTACGACGACGCCATCAGCATCGCCAACGACACCCTCTATGGGCTCGGGGCGGGCGTCTGGTCGCGCGACACCAACACGGCGTACCGCGCCGGTCGCGACATCCAGGCCGGCCGGGTGTGGACGAACTGCTACCACGCCTACCCGGCGCACGCCGCGTTCGGCGGCTACAAGTCCTCGGGCATCGGCCGGGAGAACCACCTGATGATGCTCGACCACTACCAGCAGACCAAGAACCTGCTGGTGTCCTACTCCCAGAACGCGCAGGGCTTCTTCTAAACCGCCCCGTACGACGGAGTCGGCGCAACGCCGTCTCCTGCAACACTTCGCGGGGACCCCGCAAAGGGTCCCCGCGAAGTCGGCGAAAGGTGCACCGTGTCGATCGATGAAAGTGCTTCCGAGGTACGTGAACAGGTCGCGGTCACACCGGCCGCCGCCGAGATGATCCGTGACCTGCGCGAACGCAACGGGCCACTGATGTTCCACCAGTCCGGCGGCTGCTGCGACGGATCGGCACCGATGTGCTATCCCGACGGCGATCTGATCCTGGGCGAGAACGACGTGCACCTCGGTGATCTCGACGTCGGCGAGGGCGACCCGGTGGCGGTGTGGATGACGCGCGAGCAGTACGAGGCGTGGAAGCACACCCACATCACCATCGACCTCGTGAAGGGCCGCGGTGCGGGCTTCTCCCTGGAGGCGCCGACCGGGCACCGATTCCTCATCCGCTCCCGCCTCATGCCTACCCCCACCGACACCACCGCCTGCCCCATCTGAGGAGAGGTCACGGCGTCCTCGCGGGCGCCTGGCAGGCTGCGCGGTATGCATGCACACCGCACCACCCGCTGGGAATCGTCGGACCATCGCGACTACGGGCGCACGTTCGCCGACCTGCGCTCCAGCGGCGCGGACATCACCGGCGAAGCGCGGCTGGCTGACGTCATCGCACCTCGGCACGCGAGGATCCTCGACGCCGGCAGCGGGATGGGCCGGATAGGTGCTGCTCTGCAGGATCGCGGTCACGACGTCGTCGGCGTCGATCTCGACGCTGCCCTGCTGGAGCAGTCCCGCGAGAGTTACCCCCATCTACCGGTCGTCGAAGCCCGGCTCGACGAGCTGACCCCCGAAATCCTTGAGGCAGAAGGTCATCCGACCACGTACGACGTGATCGTGTGCGTCGGGAACGTGATGATCCTGCTCGCACCCGACACCGAGCGGGAGGTGCTGGGACGTCTGCGCGCTCTTTTGGCGCCGGAAGGCCGCATGCTCGTCGGCTTCCACCTGCAGGCGAAGCCGCGCAGCTCACGCACCTACCCGGCGCAGGAGTTCATCGCCGATGCTCACGCAGCCGGGCTGCGTGTCGAAGCCCGCTTCGCGTCGTACGACCTGCTGCCGAGCAGCGAGGAGGCCGACTACGCCGTGTTCCTCCTGCGCGCCCTCTAGCACCGAGGAAACGACCCGGTTCGCCGGTACGCCGTCCGCACGCTCATGATCCTCCGTCACCATAGGGGTGTGACGGATGCTGGCTCGACGCCGACGAAGGAGCCGAGTCGGCGCACGCTCTGGCTCGACGACTTCCAACGCCGACACCGGATCGTGGGTTTCCCCATCGCTGTCGTCTACAAGTTCTTCGACGACTCGGGCAGCTATCTCGCGGCGCTGATGACCTACTACGGGTTCGTGTCGCTCTTCCCGCTGCTGCTGTTGCTCAGCACGGTGCTCAGCTTCGTGCTGCGGCACTACCCGCAGCTGCAACAGGAGATCGTCAACTCCGCCGCCGGGCAGTTCCCGATCGTGGGCAAGCAGTTGCAGGACCCCAAGCGGCTCAGCGGCAGCCTGGGCGGAGTGCTGGCCGGACTGGCGATCGCCATCTACGGCGGGCTGGGCATCGGGCAGGCCGTCCAGTACGCGATGAACACCGCATGGGCGGTGCCGCGCAACGAGCGACCCGATCCCTTCTCGGGTCGACTGCGCAGCCTCCTGCTCATCGGCGTCACCGCGCTCGTGCTGCTCGCGGCCACGGCCGCCTCCGCGATCGTGGGCCTCATCAACGGTCAGTGGTGGGTGCTGATCATGCACTGGGCACTGCCCCTGGTGCTGGACACGCTCCTCTTCATCCCCATCTATCGCCACGGTGCGTCGCGGAAGTTGAAGATCCGGCAGGTGCTGCCAGGAGCACTCATCGCAGCCGTCGCGCTGACTCTGTTGCAGACCTACGGCGTCCGCTACGTCAGCCGGGTGGTGGATCACGCGAAGAACAGCGAGACCAACGTCATCTTCGCGACGGTGCTCGGGCTGCTGGCGTTCATCTACCTGGCCAGCGTCATCACGGTCTTCTGCACCGAGATCAATGTCGTGATCGACAAGAAGCTCTACCCCCGGGCCCTGCTCACGCCGTTCACCGACAACGTGCAACTGACCGGCGGCGACCGGCGCACCTACGTCGCGTTGGCGAAGGCACAGCGGCACAAGGGATTCGAGAAGATCGACGTCACCTTCGACCAGCCGCCACCGTCGGAGCCGGGCGCTGCGGCCGACTCCGGTGCCCACGCCCACGCCGACCGGCAGGACAGCCCCACGGAGCCCATGCCGGAACGGCCCGTCGAAGAACGACGGTGGCTCAGGTAGGTCCGAGAGACTCAGGACGACCTGTGGCTCTCGGACTCACCTGAGTCGCGGTCACGATCTCAGCCGGCGGCTGCGCGCAGCTTCTCCAGCAGCGGACCGGCCGCCTCGTCGAGGAACCGCTGCTGCAGTTCGTCGCCGACCTGTACGACCGCCACGTCGGTGAAACCGGCCTCCCAGAACGGCGCGACCTTCTCGACCAGCTCGTCGAGATCCGGGCCGCAGGGGATGGTGTCGGCGACGTCCTCGGGACGCACGAACTTCGACGCCCCCGCGAAACCGGACGTCGTGGGCAGGTCGGAGTTGACCGCCCATCCCCCCGCGAACCAGCGGAACTGCTCGTGCGCAGCCTTCATCGCCTCCTCCTTGCTCGAGGGGTGCCATGAGATCGGGATCTGCCCGATGGCCCTGGCACCGCTGCCGATCGCCGCCACATCCTCCAGCCCGTTCCAGGCCTTCACCAGCTCGGCATCGGGCTCCGTCGCGATGAGGTGGTCCGCGAGCGGGGCGAACCGCGCGATCGCCTTGGGGCCGCCCGCGGCGACGGCGATCGGGACGCCGCCGTCGGGAGCGTCCCAGATGCGTGCGGAGTCGACCCGGAAGTACTCGCCGTCGTAGGTCACCAGGTCGCCCCCGTGCAGCTCGCGGATGATCTCGACGGCCTCGGACAGCATGTCCTGGCGCTGGTCGATCGGGGGCCAGCCCTCGCCGGTGACGTGCTCGTTCAGGTTCTCCCCCGAACCGAGCCCGAGGGTGAATCGCCCGTCGGCCAGGATCTGCAGCGTCGCGGCCTTCTGCGCGACCACGGCCGGGTGGTAACGCTGGATCGGGCAGGTCACGTACGTCATCAACTCGACGCGGCTCGTAGCGTGCGCGACCGCGCCGAGCACCGTCCAGGCGTACGGCGCGTGCCCCTGCGCCGCCAGCCAGGGCGAGTAGTGGTCGCTGCTGACCTCGAAATCGAAACCGGCGTCCTCGGCCGCCTGCGCGTAGCGCACCAGCTCCTTGGGTCCGCTCTGCTCGGTCATGAGGGTGTATCCGAAGTGGGTCGTCATGCGCTCACCCTCGCATCCGGCGCGGTGCCCGCGCAGCCCCCGGCCGAGGCGTCGCACATGGGCTGCGCCGACGTTCGTAGAGTGAGGAGACCACGGCCCCGGCCGCCACCGCTCTCACAGCAAGGACAGCCATGGTCCACGTCATCCGCACCTTCGAGGTGCAGGTCAATCCGTCCGTCGCGATCGAGTACCTCAAGGACTTCGCGCACGCCGAGCAGTGGGACCCCGGCACCGTCTCGTGCACCCGCATCGGGGTCGACACCGATCCGGTGCAGGTCGGCTCCCGCTGGCACAACGTGTCCAAGCTGATCGCCATCAAGACCGAGCTGGAGTACGAGCTCGTGCAGATCGAGCCGCAGCGGGTGGTCTTCGTGGGCACGAACAAGACCGCCACCTCGCGCGACGACATCAGGGTCGAGCCGTCCACGACGGGCGCCAAGGTCACCTACGAGGCGACGGTCACCTTCAACGGGCTCGCGAAGCTCAGCGAGCCGGTGATGAATCTGATCTTCCTGAAGCTGGCCAAGGACACCGTGCGCGACCTGACCAAGACCCTCGAGACCCTCTGATCGACCCGATCGTCAGCGGTTCTGTGGCGACCTCGCCACGGATCCGCTGACGATCAGGGAGCAGGGGGCGACCAGCGCTGCGCGACGGGCCTCCAGCGGGCGATCCCGGCCAGCAGGGCGTCCGGGTCATCGACTTGGATCAACTGCTCCGCGACCTCGGCCCGCAGGAATCCGGCGTCGACCATCGAGGTGACGAGGGTGCGCATCGGCGCCCAGAAGTCCTCCACGTCGTACAAGGCGACGGGCTTGGCGTGGATGCCGAGCTGCAGCCAGGTCCACACCTCGAAGAACTCCTCCATGGTGCCGATCCCACCGGGGAGTGCGACGAACGCGTCGGCCAGCTGCGCCATCCGGGCCTTGCGCTCGTGCATGGTCTCGACGACCTCGAGGTGGCTGAGCGCGCCGTGCGCGACCTCGGCGTCCGCCAGGGACCGTGGGATGACGCCGATGACGTCGCCGCCCGCCTGCAGCGCGGCGTCCGCGACGACGCCCATCAGCCCGACGTGACCGCCGCCGTAGACGATGCCCACCCGCCGCTGCGCCAGGTGGGTCGCGAGTACGGCCGCGGCATCGGCGTACGCCGGATCGTTGCCGGGTGAGGAACCGATGAAGATCGCGACGCGCATCCCGCCACGCTAACCCGCTCCGTCGAGGGGTGCGGATCTCCTCGAGGGGTGGGCTCATACGTCCACCTCTCGACGACGTCCCTACCCCTCGACGGGGAAAGGGATGCCGGTCAGCTCTTCGCTCACCGACCACAACCGTGCGGCAAGACTCTCGTCGCGCGCGAATCGACTCTGCTTCGCCTCGCCCACGGGGCCGCGCACCTCACCTGGCCCCTTCGGTCCGGTGTAGGTCCCCGGTGCGGCATCGGTGGCGGCGTAGAGCACCGGCCGCGCCCCACCCGCCCCACCGGGAAGCACCACCCGCATGAGGATCGGGAGCACATGGCGCACGACGGGGTTGTGGCCCAAGCCGTCCGGATCGGCGACCAGGCCCGTCGAGGCGACACCGGGGTGCGCCGCGGTCGAGGTGAGAGCCAGACCGGCCCGGTCGGCGCGTCGCTGCAGCTCCAGCGCGAAGAGCAGGTTGGCGAGCTTAGACTGCCCGTACGCCGTGCCGGGCACGTAGGTCTGCGGCGGGTTGCCCTCCAGCACGGCGTCGTTCCCGCGGAAGTGGGCGATGGAGGACACCGTCGTCACTCGCGGCGCGGCCGCCTGCAGCAGTCGCGGCAGCAGCAGCGCGGTCAACGCGAAGTGGCCCAGATGGTTGGTGCCGAACTGCAGTTCGTGACCGTCGACCGTCTCGCGGTAGCGCGGCGGCTCCATCAATCCGGCGTTGTTGACCAGCAGATCCACCGGCTCCTCGATGCCGTCCGCGAACGCGCGCACCGACGCTAGGGACGCCAGGTCCAGGTGTGCGATCCGGACGTCGCCCTTCATCCCCTCCGCGGCCGCGCGGCCGGAGTCGACGTCGCGTACGGCGAGCACCACCCGAGCGCCGTGTTCGGCGAGCTGGGCGGCTTCGTGCCGACCGATGCCCGAGTTCGCACCGGTGACGACCGCGGTACGTCCTGACAGGTCGCCGATCTGGCGGGGGTTCCATCCCATGCCCGTCAGGGTGTCACTCCCTCTGCACGAACCAGATGGCACGCGCCGGTTCGTTGCCGGAATTGTGGAAACGGTGCGGAATGCTGGAGTCGAAGGAGATCGAGTCGGTCGGGCCGAGGACGTGCGTCTCGAACCCCAGCGTGAGGGTCAACTCACCGCTCAGGACGTAGCCGTAGTCCATGCCGTCGTGTCGACTCATCTTCGTACCGGTGGTCGAGGTGCCGCCGACCTCGTAGGTGACGAGCAGGAACTCGGCGGGGGTGGACGGGGCCGACGAGAGCTGCTCCCAGACCACGCCGGTCTCCAGTGCCAACCGCCGCCGTGCTCCGGCGTGCACGACGAGGCCGTCCGCGTCGGTCCGTCGGCGTGCGTCGTCGCCACCCGCCGGAGGCGAGGTGCGTGCGGCGCGCTCTCGGTCGATATCCTGCGATCCGGCCAGGTGGGGCGCCTCGGGAGGCTCCGTCCGGGCCGGCGCATCGAGTGCGATGCACGCCGCGAACAACTCGTCGAACGTCACGGCGAGGGCGTCGCAGATGGCCACGAGGGTTGCTACCGAGGGCTGGGACTTGCCGTTCTCCAGTTGGGAGATGAACGACGCCGACACCCCCAGCTGCCGGGCGAGCTCGCGGAGCGACAGGCCCCTGGCCGTCCGGTGCGAACGCACCCCGCTGCCGACGCCTTGGAACGCCACGCGCTGCGCCGTACTCTGCGCAGGATCGGGCGAGAAGGTGTCCGGGCCGACCTCGGACTTCTCGGGCAACACGCCTGTCACGACACTCCCCTCACCGGGTGTTGGAGCGTGGCCTGACCGCGATCACCGGCCGTCCTCATCGGACGTCGGCACCCCCGGGTTCTCGGTGATTCCGCAGTACACGCACGCTGTGCCACCAGTGTGCTCCCGCGAACCGCACGATGCCCGCGGATTGGCCTGAATTCGCCGGCCCTGTGGGCGTGCTGTGGCCGGTCGGTGTCAGGACGGTGGCGGCGGCTCGCCTGGTCGCCATCGTCCCGCAAGCCCCGGGAAGGAGCGCTCCACCTCCGGAAGCAGGTCCGGCAGGAAGAGCAGCACGTCGTCCGGGTCGGCGCGCAGCAGTTGTTCGGGAGAGACGATCGGGATGTCCGTCCCCGGCATCCGGCGCCCCTGCTTGCCCGCGCCCGCGTCCGCGACCGCCGGGAGCAGCGTCGCATCGACCCGAGCCGCCGCGAGCAGACCCGCAGCGCGGGATGCGGCTCCGTAGCCGAGGACGGTGCGCCCTGCGGCGCGCCGATCCGCCAGATCCCCTCGCAGCCACGCGATGTGTCGATCGACCTGGCCCTGCAGGCTGGCGAGCACCGCAGGATCAGACATCCCCGATGCCCGGTCCCGCTCGGCGAGCAGCGAGACCGACCGGTGCACCGGGTACCCGTCCGTCGTGCGCATCACGGCCAGCAGCACGGTGCCGCCGTAGAGGTCGAAGTCCCACGCTCGCACCGCCTCCAGGCCCTCCTGGGCGAGCAAGGGCTGCAGCGACAAGAGGCTGTAGTAGCCGAAGTGACCGTGCCGCAACGCGTTCCACGCGCCCTGGGTCACGATGCTGTCCAACGACTGGTACTGCAGCAGCAGCACTCCACCCGGCGCGAGCCGCTCGACGCGGCGCTGTATGCCGACCGCCTGGTCACGCTCGTGCATGATCCCGAAGCTGTCGACGATCACGTCGGCCACTACGTCGGCGACCACCGTCGGGCCGTACGCCGCCGCGTCCTGCAGCCAGCTGCCGCCGTGCGGCGACGGGAACTCACTCACGCTCTTACGGCCATCGAGCAGACCTGCGGCGGCGACCCGCGCCAGGGCCTCCCTGGCCTGCAGCACCAGGGCCTGCGGTTCGAGACCGCGCGGCTCCTCTGTGCTCGTGTCGTCAGCGGCGAGCTGGGCGAGGTGGCAGTCGGCGCACCACCACATCGACAACGCGAACCGGGGGTCGGGGCCGGGGTCGTCCGCAGGCGGGAAGTGATCTGCCGCGGGCTGCTTGCCGAGGTCGAGGATCGTCGTGCCGCGCCGGCCGCCGCACGCCCGGCACCTGTGTCCCCGCATCAGATCTCCTTCGCCCTCAGAAACCGTCGAACTTGCTTAGATGACTCCGTGCGCGTGACGTCCTTCGATCTGCCCGGCCCCGTGCTCTTCACGCCCGAGCCGCACTTCGACGCGCGCGGCTTCTTCACCCGCACCTTCGACGCCCAGGTCGCGGCCGAGCACGGACTGGACCCGACAGCGTTCATCCAGGACTCCCAGTCGCGCTCGTCGCGCGGCGTCGTCCGTGGCATGCACGGCCGTTCCGGCGCCGGGGAGGGCAAGCTGGTGCGCTGCGCGCACGGCGCGATCCTCGACGTACTGGTCGACATCCGCACCGGGTCGGCCACCTTCGGGGAGCAGGTCAGCATCCGTCTGGACGACCAGACCTTCGCCCACCTCTACGTCCCACCGGGCTTCCTGCACGGCTTCCAGGTCCTCGGCGAGGTGGCCGACGTCTGCTACCGCATCGACCGTGCACACGACCCGAGCGAGGATCTGGCGGTCCGTTACGACGACCCGGAGCTGGCGATCGACTGGCCGGTGCCGGTGGGCACGATGAGCGAGCGCGACCTGTCCGCAGGGACCTTCGCGGCACTGCAGATCCTGCTCAAGACGCGCGAACGAGACTGAGGACACGTCGCATTCACCTCGGCCGGAAGTCCGCGTCGAGCAGACCGGCCTCCTGTTTGCGCTGCAGCACCGCGAGCCGCACGAAGTCGCGGTCGAACCCCTCCCGGGTGAGCGGAGCCGATCGGTATGCCGCCGCGAGCTCGCGCGCCCCGTCGGCGATCGACCACGTCGCCTCGTAACCGGGCAACGCCGCCCGGATCGCACTGAAGTCGACCCGGTAGGACCGCGGATCCGATCCCGTCTCCCCGGTGATGTCCAGCTCCGAGCCGGGCACCGCACGCTGCGCCTCCTGCGCGATCTGCGCGACGGTGGCGTTGTTCATCTCGGCGCCGACGTTGAACGCCATGGCGTGCACCGCCTCCCGCGGGGCGGTGAGGCAGCGGGAGAACGCCTCGGCGATGTCCCGGGCGTGCACCAACGGACGCCAGGGCGTGCCGTCGGACATCACCAGCACCCGTCCGCTCAGCATCGCGTGGCCGACGAGGTTGTTCAGCACGATGTCCGCACGCAGTCGCGGCGAGGCGCCGAACGCGGTCGCGTTGCGCAGGAAGACCGGTTCGAACTCGCCGTCGGCCAGGTCGTGAACGTCGCTCTCGACCCGCACCTTGGACTCGGCGTACGGCGTCACCGGACGCATCGGCGAGTCCTCCGTCACGGCGTCCGCACCCGCCGCGCCGTAGACCGAGCACGTCGAGGCGTAGAGGAAGCGGCGCACGCCGGCCTCCTTCGCGGCCTTCGCCAGACGCACCGACGCGTGATGGTTGATGTCGTGGGTGATCTGCGGCTCGAGGGCCCCCAGCGGGTCGTTGGACAGCGCGGCCAGATGGATGACGGCCTCGAATCCCTCCAGGTCGCCCGGCACCACGTCGCGGATGTCCTTCGCGATCGTCGGCGGATCCGTCGGCGCCGGCCCGAGCACGCTGTCGGCGTACAGCCCGGTGTCGTATCCGACGACGTCGTGGCCCGCCGCCTGCAGGAGGGGGACCATCACCGAGCCGAGATACCCCTGGTTACCGGTCACTAGCAGTCTCAACGTCAGCCGTCCTTCGTCGTCGCGGGGAGCGGTGCGCGGCCGTTCACCGGCTGCGTCCGATCCCCAGGGTGGTCTTGGGTGCGACGAACGCCTCGGCGTACGGCGCGTGGCACTGCACCCCGCGGACACGGGCCAGGCCGAGGAACGCCTCGTCGTCGAACCAGTCGTGATGCGCCTGGCTGGGGTAGCTCTCCTGGATCACCGCGAGCTTCGCGCGCATCGTGGCGCGATCCAACGGCTGGTACGCGGTGACGGCAGGAAGGTCGCTCTCCCACTTCAGGATCTCGTAGTGCAGGACCAGGTGGTCCCGGAAGACGGTCGGCGCGATCTCGCCGACCGCACGGTGGTCCTGATGGGCGTCGGCGATCTGGGGCGCGAGGACGAGTCCGCCCGCGCCGGACTCGCGGGCCGCGACGATCGCGTCCTTCGCCACGTCGAAGTAGGAGGGCACCCGGCCGTCGGGCAGGTCGAGCACGGTGAGACGCAGATCGGCTTCGGGGCACATCCGGTGGAACGCGGCGCGCTCCTCGGCCTCGCGCGGTCCGCCCCCGCCGGTGAGGACCACGGCATCGACCCGCAGGTCGGGCCGGGCGGCCGCGAGCAGGAGGATCGTGCCGCCCGCTCCGATCGCGAGGTCGTCACAGTGCGCGGCGAGGAGCACGACTCGATCGATCGGGCCGGTCGTGAGCTCGAGCATCAACTGGTCCTGGGGTGCGACGCGGGCTTGCCCGGATCGGAGCCGTTCCACAGTGCCCACGGAGCGTCGTAGGTGTCCCAGGCGTGATCGAGTTCGGCACGCTCCTTGAAGGTGTCGGCCGGCTTCCAGTACCCCGAGTAGGGGTAGGCGAGCAGCCGGCCCTGCGCGAGCAGGGCCTCGAAGACGTCGCCGACCAGATCGCCGTTGACCGGCAGGTGGTCGAACACCGCCTGCGTGAGCACGAAGTAGCCGCCGTTCTCCCAGATCGACATCACGCCGACCTGCTCCAGGTCGCGCACCCGGTGCTGCTCGTCGAACTGCACCACATGGAACGAGGACTGGGGCGGGACCGCGAGCAGCGCTGCGGCGCAGTCGGTTCCCTTGAACTCATCGATCATCGCGTCGAGCGGCAGGTTGGTGAGGACGTCGGCGTAGTTGGCGAGGAAGACCTCGTCGCCCTCCAGGTGGGGACGCACCCGACGCAGGCGCTCGCCGATCGGTGAGTTGAGCCCGGTGTTGACGAAGGTGATCGTCCAGTCGGCGATGTCGGTGTCGAGCAGCTGCACCTTGCCGTCCCGCAGGACGAAGTCGTTGGAGGCGGTCTCCTCGTAGTGCAGGAAGTAGTCCTTGATCTGGTCGGCCCCGTAGCCCAGGCAGAGGATGAACTCGGTGTGGCCGAAGTGCGCGTAGTAGCGCATCACGTGCCAGATGATCGGCCGTGGGCCGACCAGGTGCATGGGCTTGGTGAGGACGTCGTCGGTGCTGCCACGCATCCGCATCCCGTACCCGCCGCAGAAGAGGACGACCTTCATGCCTGCACCCCCGTCGTACGGGCCATGTCGACCTGCCCAGACGGATCAGACGAACCCGACGGGTCGAGCACGGTCAGTTCGGGCAGCGCGAACACGAGCCGCCCGCCCCACTGCGCGACGTGCGCGAGCGAGGAGGTCAGCTCGGTGCGCAGGTTCCAGGGCATCACGAGCACCAGGTCGGGTCGGTCGGCGTCCAGATACTCCGGCGGATAAATCGGGATGCGGGTGCCGGGAGTGAACCGGCCGTGCTTGTACGGGTTGCGGTCCACGGTGTAGGCGAGCAGGTCCGGACGGATGCCGCAGTAGTTCAGCAGGGTGTTGCCCTTGCCCGGTGCGCCGTAGCCGGCCACCCGCAACCCATCGCGCGCGGCGTCGAGCAGGAAGCGCAACAGATCCTGTCGGATCGCGGCCGTGCGCGTCGCGAGTGCGTCGTACCCGGCCGGATCGTGAAGTCCTGCTTCCTGCTCCACGGCCAGGATCCGCGCCACGGCATCGGACGGCTCGCCGCTCACCGGGGCCGGCCGTGCCCAGATGCGCAGCGATCCGCCGTGCGTCGGGATAAATTCCGCGTCGACGACGGCCAGGCCCGCGGTCGCGAGTGCCCGCGTCGCCGAGAGCAGCGTGTAGTACTGGAAGTGCTCGTGGTAGATCGTGTCGAACTGCGCGTACCGCACCAGATTGAGCGCGTGGTGCACCTCGATCGACACCGTCCCGTCGTCGGCCACCAGCCCGCGCAGGGCGCGGGTGAAGCCGAGCAGGTCGGGGATGTGCGCGTAGACGTTGTTGGCGACCACGAGGTCGGCCGGGCCGTGCTCGCGACGCACCTGCGCCGCGACCTGCTCGTCCAGGAAGTCCGTGCGGGTCGGCACGCCCCGGTCGCGCGCCGCCGCACCGACGTTGACCGACGGTTCGATGCCCAGACAGGGCACGGATCCCAGGAAGTGCTGCAGCAGGTACCCGTCGTTGGAGGCGACCTCGACCACGAAGGAGTCGCCCGTGAGCCCCAGCCGGTCTTCGGCCTGCTGCACGTACGAGCGCGCGTGCTCGACCCATGAGTCGGAGTAGGACGAGAAGTAGGCGTAGTCGGTGAACGTCTCATCCGGGGTGATGAGCGCTGGGATCTGCAGCAGCAGGCACTGCTCGCACAGCCGCAGGTGCAGCGGGTACGTCGACTCCGGACGGTCCAGTTCGTCGGAAGTGAGGAACGACTCGCACGGCGGCGTCGCCCCCAGGTCGAGCACGCTGCGCAACCTGGTGCTGCCGCACAGACGGCAGGCAGAGGGCGCCGAGTCGGTGAGCTGCTCCTGCATGGCGATCCGTGTCCCCCTCGTCGGTGGCGAGCGTCGCGCGCGGGCGCGGCAGACACCCGGCTGAGCAGGCCGGCCGACTGCGCGCGCTGGTGCCGACTCTAGGCCCGAGGACGACTTCATACGGGGGAAATGCGTAAGTGCTAAGTGCTGCTCAACACTGTTCAGCGGGTGTAAAGCGTTGGTAAAGACTTCGTAATGGCACGACCCTTGTGGTGGCAAGTTACGTGCTGTCAAGTAGTTGCACGACCCAATATTCCCGCTCCATCACTGGGAACTCAATGGTTCGATCCGCTATACAAGTCCAAGATTCAAGTAATGGGGGGTATCGTCCTCGCAGAGTCCGCCCGCACCGAAGAAGCACCGCATTCACACTTGCTCAGCATCATTACGTCACCGGGGAAAGCACTCATGTATCGCAACTCGCCACGTTCGCTCGCCGAGGGTTCCACCTTCGAGCAGCGCACCTTGGAAACCGATCGAGGCCGCGCCAGCCGGCAACCGACGATCACCGTGGTCGTGCCCGCGAAGAACGAGGCCGACAACCTGCGAGCCGTGCTGCCGACGTTGCCTCCCGTGCACGAGGTCATCCTCGTGGACGGCAATTCGACCGACGGCACCGTCGAGGTCGCACGCCAGGTCATGCCCGACATCAAGATCGTCAAGCAGACGCGCAAGGGCAAGGGGAACGCCCTGGCGTGCGGCTTCAAGGCTGCCACCGGCGACATCATCGTCATGTTCGACGCCGACGGATCGGCCGATGCCCGGGAGATCCCGGCGTACGTCGACGCGCTCATCAACGGCGCCGACTTCGCCAAGGGCAGCCGTTTCATCAAGGGCGGCGGCAGTGACGACATCACCCTCCTGCGGCATGTGGGCGCCACCGGGCTGCACGTCCTGGTCAATCTCACGTTCGGCCAGCGCTTCAGCGATCTGTGCTACGGCTACAACGCGTTCTGGACCGAGCTGGTGCCGGCGCTCGGCCTGCCCGACATCGACGCGCCCGTCCCGCCCGGCGGGATGATCTGGGGCGACGGCTTCGAGATCGAGACCGTGATCAACCTGAGGATGGTCGGCGCCGGGGTCCAGATCCGCGAGGTGCCGAGCATCGAGCGTCCCCGCATCCACGGCGAGAGCAACCTGCGCACCTTCAAGGACGGGTTCCGGGTGTTGCGCACGATCGTGTCCGAGCGACAGAGGGCCACCGCGCTGCGGCGTCGTGGCGCGACCGTCCTGACGACGACGACCGCTCCTGCCGAGCAGGTCCGCCGGCCCAGCATCAGCGCGTGAGGACCATCGCGGAGCCGACGTTCTCGGTCATCGTCTGCGCATACACCGAACGGCGATGGCAGGACCTGTGCGAGAGCGTCCAGTCGGTGCTCGAGCAGACCCTGCCCCCGATCCAGCTGCTGGTGGTCGTGGACCACAACGACGTGCTGCTGCAGAAGGCGCGTCAGCGGTTCGGTGCCCTGAAGCCCGATCACATGGCGATCTCGGTCGTCGCCAACGCCCACCTGCCCGGCCTGTCCGGAGCTCGCAACACGGGAATCGAAGCCGCCCACGGTGAGGTCCTGGCATTCCTCGACGACGACGCCACCGCCGACCCGCGATGGCTGGAATCGATGGTCGCGCACTACTCCGACGACCATGTGATGGGCGTCGGCGGATCGGCCCAGCCGTTGTGGCCGGTCGGTGTCCGTCGCCCCGCCACACTGCCCGCGCCACGCGGCGGTGAACGGGGCGAGTTGGACTGGGTCATCGGGTGCACCTACGAGGGTCTGCCGGCCGACGCGGCCACGGTGCGCAACCTGATGGGGTGCAACATGTCGATGCGCGCCGAGGTCTTCGGGCAGGTCGGGATGTTCAGCGAGGATCTCGGCAGGATCGGTCGTACCCCGCTGGGGTGCGAGGAGACCGAGATGTGCATCCGTATCGCGCAGTCGGTGCCCGATTCCTCCTTCGTCTTCGAGCCCCGCGCGCGAGCCGCCCACCGGGTGAGCCCGGATCGGCTGACCTGGTCCTACCTGTTCTCCCGGTGCTACGCCGAGGGCGTGTCCAAGGCCGCAGTGTCCCGGATGGTCGGGCAGGACGCGGCTCTGGCGTCCGAACGCCGCTACGTCGCCGCTGTGCTCCCGCGTGCAGTGCTGCGCGAACTGTTCAACGTCAGTCCGCGCCATCTGCTCGGCGCGGGAGCGATCCTCGCCGGCACAGCGACGACGGTGGCCGGTTACGTGCGTGGCAAGGCGGCGAACTACACCCCCACCACGACGCGACCTGCTCCGGCCGACACCGCCGTACCCGCCGCCTGACCCGACGTCATCGGCGGCCGGTCCACCACCAGCGCTGAACGATCTCCACCGGCCCCTTGGGCTCGGCGGGGCGGAAGCGCAGGCACCCGCACTCCCGACGGAACGCGCAGTCGGTGCCACGCCGCAGGTGCTCGTGCGAATCGAACGTATGCCCGCACATGCATCCTCGTTGTGCATCGACGTTCGGTGCCATGGCAGCAATTTTATGGTGTGGACCTCCCAGGGTGGGCACGGACCTCCCCTCGGCGCGTGAATCGCGGGGACTCCCGGGGGTGCTCGACGTCACACCCTCACTGTGCCATCACACCGCCGGCATTGCGCCACCGCGCGCCGATGTCGGACCGGCCACGATCGGTCAGCGGTCCCCACAACCGCACCCGCGCCATCCCACCGTCCGGGAAGACCTCGAGCCGGGCCGCGACGATATCCGGGCTGTTCTGTCCCTCCAGCCCATCCAGGCCATCCATGCCATCGATGGCCGAAACCCGGAACCGGTGACGGGTGTCCGGCTGCAGGCGCGTGCGGGGCAGGATCTCGACCTGCTGGCCGTCGACCGAGGTGCCGGTGAGACGCGCCCACCCCGGCGCGTTGCCGACGAAGTGCCGCGTGTCGAGTTCGACGATGCGGACGGCGCCCGGTCCGGCGAGCGCGAACTGCACCCAGTCGTGGCCGTCGTCGCGCCGGCGGGAGGTCTCCCACCCCTCGCCCATCGAGCGTGCCTCCCCGGGCAGGATGAGGTTGGCCGGCGCCGAGTAGAACATGTTCGAGCAGTCGGTGACCTTGCCGCCGAGTTCGACGGCCACCAGGTCGACCTGACCCTGCGCCACCAGACGAGGGTCGGGCACGACCTCACCGTGCACCCGCAGGCGCGCGATGCCGCCGTCCGGGTGCATCCGCAGCCGCACGTGCGACACCAGGCGACGCTGCGACACCGTGAACGGATTGACGCTGTCCCCTTCGACCGGCTGCACCCCGACCAGCTCGAACCAGTCGGCGTCGGAGAGTTCGTCGGGCGCGGGGTAGCCGTCGATGTACGCGCCCTGCAGCGACACCTGCGGCGGGTAGTTGCCCGTGAAGAACGAGGTGTCGACCAGGACGCCGTGCACGATGCCCGGCGAGCCGAGCCGGATCACGGCCCAGTCGATCCCGGGCTCGCGGCGACGCCGGGTCTCCCACCCGTCGTACACCTGACCCTTGTTGCCGAAGGTGAAACTGGCGTACGTCGGGGCGTCGGCCTTGATGAGGTTCTCCTTCTCGGCGAACAGCTCGTCGCTGGCCGCCACCACCCCTGCTCCCAGACGGCGCGAGGCCAGGTCGGGCAGTCGGGTGAAGTCCGGGGCGTCGTTCATGGCGTCTCCTTGGGGTCGTGCTCACGGCTCGTTGCGATGCGGGTCGGGGCAGGGGTGTCGCTGCGGACGAGGAAGCGGCCATCCGCGTGTGCGGTGCTCGCCTCGCGCCCTCCTAGCCAGGTACGCCGGGCTGCCCCGCGCAGGGTGATCCCGTCGTACGCCGTGAGCTTGTTCTTGTGGTGCAACCGCCGGGCGTCGACGGTCAGGCTCTCCTCTGGTGCGAAGGCGACCAGATCGGCACGTCGGCCGACGTCGATGCCGCCCTGCTCGGTCAGGCCCACGACGGCGGCCGGCCTCGTACTCATCCAGTCGACGACGCGCGCCAGCTCGATGCCCCGCTCACGGGCACCCGTCCAGACGGCCCGCAGGGCGACCTCGACGGATGCGACGCCGCCCCAAGCGGTGCCGAGGTCCCCGGAGTCGAGCTGTTTGAGGTCCACCGTGCAGGGGGAATGGTCGCTCACGACCATGTCGATCGTGCCGTCACTCAGTCCCTCCCAGAGCTCGTCGCGATTGCTCTCGCCACGGATCGGGGGGCAGCACTTGTGCGTGGTGGAGCCGTCGCGGATGGTCTCGGCGGCGAAGGTCAGATAGTGCGGACACGTCTCGACGGTCAACGGCAGACCCTCCGCCTTGGCGGCGCGCAGCTCATCGAGGGCGGCGGCGCTCGACAGGTGCAGGATGTGCGCACGGGCGCCCGTGCTGCGGACGGCCTCGATGACGGTGTGGATCGCGGACACCTCGCTGGAGTCCGGGCGGGAGGCGACGAAGTCGGAGTACTGCCGACCGCGGGCCTGCGGAGCCGCCGCGATCACGTCCGGATCCTCGGCATGCACGATCATCAGCGCACCGAGCTCGGCGACGCGCTGCATGTACTGGACCAGTTCGCTGCTCGACAGTGGCGGAAACTCCGGCACCCCGGAGTCGATCAGGAAGCACTTGAAGCCGAACACCCCGGCGTCGTGCAGCGGCCCGAGCTGGTCGAGATTGCCCGGGACCGCGCCGCCCCAGAACCCGACGTCCATGAAGCACTGACCCCCCGCCGCGTCCTGCTTGACCCGCAATGCCTGCAGCGTGGTCGTGGGCGGCAGGCTGTTGAGCGGCATGTCCAGCAACGTGGTGGTCCCGCCGCTGAGGGCAGCACTCGTCGCGGACGTGAAGCCCTCCCAGTCGGTGCGGCCGGGCTCGTTGACATGCACGTGCGTGTCGACAATCCCCGGCACCAGCACCTCGTCGTCGGCCAACCGGATGCGTTCGCCGCTCCAGTCGGCGTCGGCGTCGACCGTCCCGACCGCGGCGATGGTCCCGGCGCGGACACCGACGACGGCCGGCCGCTCGATCCCGGCGACGACGGCCCGGGATGCCACGAAGATCTGATCGAATGCCTCGGGCATGGTCAGCGGGTCCTTTCCAGCACGTCGGTGAGCAGCGCCGCGGCGCGGCGTTCCAGCAGCGGGCCGGCGTCCTTGATACAGGTCGCGACGTCGGGCTCGATGTCCGTCAGCGCGTAGGCAGCGTCGATACCGGCGAGATGCAGTTCCTCCGCTGAGACCGTCACCCGCCCGGCGACGGCGTGCACGGGGATGCCGGCCGTCCGTCCCGCGTTCGCCACTCCCATCGGCGTCTTCCCGCGCAGACTCTGTGCGTCGAGGGATCCCTCCCCCGTGATCACCAGATCGGCTCCGCGCAGCGACTCGGTGAACGAGGTGATCTCCAGGAGCGTCTCGATGCCGGACCTCAGCCGGGCGCCGAGCAGCAGGGCGGCGTATCCCGTTCCGCCGGCCGCCCCCGCGCCCGGACGACGTGCGAGCGTGCGGTCACCCAGCGACGCGAAGTGTGCGAGCGCGTCGTTCAGGACGCGCACCTGGTCGGGGTCGGCGCCCTTCTGCGGGCCGTACACGGCGGCGGCACCGTGCTCACCCGTCAGCGGATTGTCCACGTCGCAGGCGAGTTCGAGACGGACCCCGGCCAGGCGCGCGCGGGCCGCGGTCAGGTCGACCCGGCGTACGTCGATCAACGCGCCGCCGCCGGGGCCGACAGGACGTCCCGCGGCGTCCAGGATGCTCGCGCCGAGCGCCGACAGCATCCCGGCACCGCCATCGGTGCTGGCACTGCCACCGACGCCGACCACGAGGCGACCGCACCCGGCGTCCAGAGCCGCGCCCATCACCTGTCCGAGGCCCCGGGTCGACGAGGTCATGGGCGCCGCCGCACCGCTCGGGAGCAGTTGCAGGCCGCAGGAGTTGGCCAGTTCCACCACGCAGGTGACGCCGCTTCGCTCCGCGAGCATCGCGTACCTCGCCTCGACCGGTGCACCGGTGGGTCCGTCCACGGTGACCGTGCGAGAGTCGAAACCCGCGTCGATCGCGGCATCGACCGTGCCGTCGCCGCCGTCGGCCGCCGGTGCGGTGACGACCTCGATCGAGGGATCCACCGACCGCAGGCCCGCGGCGATGCGAGCCGCGGCGTCCCGAGCGGTCAGCGAGCCCTTGAACTTGTCGACGGCGACGACGATGCGCATCATCAGTCCAGCAACGCCACGACCGCACCGGGCGCGTCCTCGCCCCGGGCGGCCAGCTCTTCGAACTCCACGATGTTGTCCAGTTCGGTACCCATCGACACGTTGGTCACGCGCTCCAGGATGACCTCCACGACGACCGGCACGCGGAATTCGTCGCGAAGTTTCTTCGCGTCCTCCAGCGCGTCCCGGATGGCGTCCGGTTCGGTCACGCGGATGGCCTTGCAGCCCAGTCCTTCCACGACTCGGACGTGATCGACGCCGTACCCCTTCACGGTCGCGTTCGCACCCTCCTCGGCGTTGATGTTGTCGAAGGCGAGCTGCACGCAGTAGTCCATGTCGAAGCCGCGCTGACTCTGCCGGATCAGGCCGAGGTAGGCGTTGTTCACCACGACGTGGATGTAGGGGATGTTGAACTGCGCGCCCACGGCCAGCTCCTCCAGCAGGAACTGGAAGTCGTAGTCGCCCGAGAGCGCGACGACGTTGGCGTCAGGGCTCGCCGTGGCCACCCCGAGTGCCGCCGGGAGCGTCCAGCCGAGCGGACCGGCCTGCCCGGCGTTGATCCAGTGCCGGGGGTGGTAGACGTGCAGCAGCTGCGCGGCCTGGATCTGCGACAGCCCGATCGTCGAGACGTACGTCGCGTCGGTCCCGAACGCGGCGTTCATCTCCTGGTAGACCCGCTGCGGCTTGATCGGCACCACGTCGAAATTGGTCTTGCGGTGCAACCGGCCGCGACGTTCGCGACACTCCTGCGCCCAGGCCGAGCGGTCGGGCAGCCGGCTCCCCTGCCCGACCTCGATCAGGCGGCGCAGCGCGGCGCCCGCGTCCGAGACCACGCCGTAGTCGGGAGCGAAGACGCGGCCGATCTGGGTGGGCTCGATGTCGACGTGCACGAAGGTGCGCCCGGCGGTGTAGGTGTCGATGCCGCCGGTGTGCCTGTTGGCCCACCGGTTGCCGATGCCGAGCACGAAGTCCGCGGCGAGCAGGGTCTCGTTGCCGTAGCGGTGCGACGTCTGCAGACCGACCATCCCGGCCATCAGGGGGTGGTCGTCGGGGATGGCGCCCCACCCCATGAGGGTGGGGATGACGGGGATGCCGGTGAGCTCGGCGAACGCCACCAGGTCCTCGGCCGCGTCGGCCGTGACGATGCCACCGCCCGCGACGATCACCGGACGCTCGGCGGCGGCCAGCATGTCGAGGATCCGCTGCGCCTGGGCGGCAGTGGCCTCGGGTCGGGCCACCGTCAGCGGCTCGTAGGTGTCGATGTCGAAGTCGATCTTCGCCATCTGCACGTCGATCGGCAGGTCGATCAGCACGGGCCCGGGACGCCCCGATCGCATCAGGTGGAAGGCCTTGCTGAAGGTGCCGGGCACCTGGCCCGCCTCCATCACCGTGACGGCCCACTTGGCCACCGGTGCGGCGATCGCGGCGATGTCGACCGCCTGGAAGTCCTCCTTGTGCAGCTTGGCCACCGGTGCCTGACCGGTGATCGCGAGCATCGGGACGGAATCGGCGGAGGCGGAGTACAGCCCGGTGATCATGTCGGTGCCGGCCGGCCCCGACGTCCCCACGCAGACGCCGATGTTGCCGGCGGCCGCGCGGGTGTAGCCCTCGGCCATGTGCGAGGCGGCCTCGACATGACGGGCCAGCACGTGCCTGATCCCGCCGTGGTCGCGAACCGCGCTGTAGAACGGGTTGATGGCGGCGCCGGGCAGCCCGAACAGCTGTGTCGCGCCCTCCTTCTCCAGGATGAGTACGGCGGCGTCGACCGCCCGCATGACCGTCACTTGGAACCTCCGGAGAGTCGTTCGACACCCTGCAGCAGCGCCGAATGGTCCAGGCCGCCACCGCCGCACGCGCGCACCGAGGCGACCAGCTGAGCCGCGAGCGCGCCGAGCGGCAGCACGACCCCGGCCTCCCGCGCGGCGGAGGTGACGATGCCCATGTCCTTGTGGTGCAGGTCGATCCGGAATCCCGGCTCGAAGCTGCGGGTGGTCATGTTGTCGCGCTTCTGCTCGAGCACGGCGCTTCCCGCGAGGCCGCCGCCGAGCACGTCGAGCGCGGCCTTCGTGTCGACGCCGTACGCCTCGAGGAAGACCAGGGCCTCGGCGACGGCCTCGATGTTGATCGCCACGATCAGCTGGTTGGCGGCCTTGACGGTCTGGCCGGCACCCGACGGACCGACGTGGACGACGGTCTTCCCGACGACGTCGAGCAGCGGCTGGGCGAGCTCGAAGTCCTCCGCCGAGCCGCCGACCATGATCGACAACGCGGCGTTCTTCGCACCCGCCTCGCCGCCTGAGACGGGAGCGTCGATGATCCGCAGGCCCCGAGCCTTCGCGGCCGAGGCGAGCTCGGCCGTGACGTCCGGGCGGATCGAGGAGAAGTCGATGATCAGCGCATCGGACGCGGCGGAGTCGAAGACCCCGCCCTCGTCCTGCAGCACCGATGCGACGTGCGGGCTGTCGGGCACCATCACCGCGATCACCTCCGCGTCGCGGATCGCCTCGGCGGCGGAGCTCGCGGCGCGACCTCCCGCGGCCACCAGGGCCGCCGTCTTGTCCGGCGTGGGGTCGTATCCGGTCACCTGGTGGCCGGCCTCCTGCAGATGAACTGCCATCGGGCTGCCCATGATGCCCAGGCCGATGAAGGCGATGCGCGTGCTCATACGGTGCTCCTGTCGTTGGTCTCGCGGACGTTGTCGGCGCCGGTCGCGCCTCGTTCGCCCCTCGGCAGCCAGCCGTCCAGGCCGGCTTCGGTGGTGGAGGCGGTCTTGTACTCCAGCGCCACGTAGCCGCGGTATCCCGCGTCCTGCAGCCGGCGTACGTACCCCGCCAGGTCCAGCCGACCGGTGCCCGGTTCACCACGCCCGGGATCGTCGGCGATCTGCACGTGGCCGACGCGGTCGCCGTACTCACGGACGACCGCGTCGAGGTCGTCGCCGTTCGCCGCGAGGTGGTAGAGGTCGCAGAGGAACTGCACGTTGTGGACGCCGGTCTGCCGCCGGACCCGATCGATGACCGCGAACACGTCGGCCGCGGTCTTGAGGGGGTAGTCCGGACACCCGCTCACCGGCTCCAGGAGTACGACGCCGCCGATCTCGGCGACCGCCGCGGCCGCCGTAGCGAGTGCCCGGACGCCGGCCGCGTCGCTCGCGGCGACGTCGGCACCGGGCACGCGGTTGCCGTAGAGGGCGTTGAACGCGCGGCACCCGCTCCGGCGGCCGAGCTCGACGACGACCGGGATGTTGGCCAGGAACTCCTGCTGCCGTTCCACCCAGCTGACCAGGCCGCGCTCGCCGCCCGGCATGTCGCCGGCGAAGAAGTTCAGGCCGATGAGCCGCACTCCGGCGTCCTGCACGGCACGGATGAAGTCGTCCTGCTCCTTCTGGGTCGGCGTCGCCGTCTCCCACGGCCACCAGCACTCGATGGCGTCGAAGCCGGCGGCCCGCGCCGCGACGGGACGCTGCAGGAAGGGGATCTCGGTGAACAGGATCGAGATGTTCACCGCGTACCGGGTCGAAGTCACCGTCATTCTCCTTGTTCCGCATCGTGGAAGGCGTATTCCGCGATTCAGAATAGCTGGAGGAAGGCACATCCGTAAACCCCTTCGGCCGGAAGGCCCCTCTCTGCCGCGAACCGCCGCGAAGTCAGCGGGTGAGGTCGACCAGCTGCTCGACCGAGAGACCTGCCAGCTGCTGTACCTCGTCCTCGTCGACTGCGCCGCAGCGGACGCCGCGCAACAGCGCCGACGCGAGCATCCGGGCGGTGGCCGGCTCGTCCATCACGCCGCCCTCGACCCGCCCGACGTACGCCGCGAGCCTGGCCGCCGCCGGGCGCAGGACCTCGCGGAAGAAGAGGTAGGTGGCGACGTAGCGGGAGACCAGATGGCCCGGGCACATGTCCCAGCCCTGGTAGATGCCCCACCGCAGCGAGCGGAGCACGAGCGCGGTGTGCAGTGCCCAGGTCGCGCCCGCCGCCTCGGCCGAGGTGAAGTCGACGACGTTCGTGGCACCGTCCGAGACGGTCACGCCGGTCTGAGCGGCGGCGACCTGCATGACGGCCTTGGCGTGATCGGCCACCGGGTGGTCGGGTGCCTGGTAGGGCGCCGCCACACCGAGGCCCGCGCTGTAGTCGAACGTGCCGTACACGAGGCTCGTCGCGCGCCGACCGGACGCATGCACCATCGTCGCCACCGCCGCAGTGCCGTCCGCTGCCAGGATCGCCTGCGCGGTCTCGATCTGGATCTCGAATCCGATCGAGCGGGCGGGAAGGCCGAGCGTGACCTCGATCCGTTCCAGCGCCAGCGCCATCGCCCGCACCTGGTCGACGGACGTGACCTTGGGCAGCGTGAGGGTGAGCCCGTCCGGCACCCGACCCCCCGTGCAGGTCTGCTCGAGGAACCGCGCCAGGGTGCGTACACCGCGTTCGCGGGTCGGCGCTTCGAACGCCTTGAAGCGGATCCCCCACCACGCGGGGCGGGTGCCGTCCGCGCGCTGGCTCTCGTACGCCGCGAGCGTGCGTGCGAGATCCCCGTCCTCGACGCCCTCGGCACGTCGGCCGTAACCGTCCTCGAAGTCGACCCGCAGATCCTCGATGGGCTCGCGGGCGAGCTTGGCTCGCACCCGGTCGTAGACGTCGGCGAGCCGCTCGGGTGCCAGCCCGGTGGCGCCCGCGAGTGCGTCGGCGGTCGGCGCGTAGTCGTCGAGCAGCCGCAGGGCCTCCCGACCCCAGGCCTGCGGCGTGCCGGCGTCGTACCGATCGGCGGGCACGTAGACGGTGTGCACGGGTACGCGATCCACCCGGTCCCCGGGGTAGCCCGCCGTCAGGTCCCGGTCGGCGCCCGCGAGCAGGTCATCCAGCTCGGCGATCAGGTCTTCGGTGGCGTCATCGGCCATCGGTCTCTCCTCCAGCTCACTTTGGAAGATAAATTTCGTATGCCGGAACGTAGCAGCTGATATCGCCCGGCGGGGACGAGCACCAACTACGCTTGGGACCCGAATCGGCGGTCGCACGATCCTGCGCCGATCCACCGTGTGCGTCCGACGTCGAGCGTGACAGCGTCGCACCGATCTCGCACCACACCCGAGGAGAGTTCATGGCTGACGGCGGCAGAAGCGGTGGCGTGCAGTCGGTGGGACGTGCCCTGGACATCCTGGAGGCCATCGACGCCGCAGGCGGTGAGATGGCTCTGGTCGAGATGAGCAACGTCTCCGGCCTGCCGATGCCGACCATCCACCGGATCGTCCGCACCCTGGCGGATCGCGGGTACCTGCGACAGCTGCCCGACCGCCGGTACGCGCTCGGCTCGCGGCTGATCCCGCTGGGCGCGACCGCCCTGATCGCGTTCGGCTCCCGGAGCGCGCCCGAGTTGAGCCGCATCGTGCAGGAATTCGGCGAGACCGCCAACCTCGCGACGCTCGACAGCGACCAGCTCGTGTACGTGGGGCAGGTGCCGTCGCCGCGTGCGCTGCGGATGTTCACCGACCTGGGCCGGCACGTCCCGCCCCACTGCCGCGCCGCGGGCAAGGCGCTGTTGGCGCAGCTGCCCGATGAGGAGGTCCTCGCGATCCTGGGGCGCGCCGGCATGCCCGCGATGACCGACAAGACCATCACCGATCCCGACGTGATGCTCACCGAGTTGGCCCGCATCCGCAAGAACGGGTACGCCACGGAAGACGGCGAGATGGAGCTCGGGGTGACCTGCATCGCCGTCGCCGTGCCCAGCGCCACCGCCCTGATGTCGGTCTCGATGTCCGCACCGTCCAGCCGGATCACCGGCGCGGTGCGCAAACGCGCGATCCCGTTCCTGCAGGACGTCGCCGCGCGCCTCGCGAGCGACCTCGACAGCGCCACCGCGTAGCGGCAGCGAGCGGCCGAGAGCGGGCGGCGCTGTCCGGGCACGATGCCCACCGCCGTTCGCACCAGCTCTTGACGGCCGACGTGACGAGTGTCATATTCCTTATCGCGGAATATATATTTCGCATGACGAAAGAGACCATGTGACCGACATCCACTCGCTCCCGGCAGGGGTCTTCGACGACCTCGCGGCCGACCGCGCGTCCGATCTGCTGCGGACGTGCTGTGCAGCGCCGAGTTGGGTGCGCCGAATGGTGCAGGGCCGCCCGTACGGCGATCGCGATCGCCTGCTCAGTGCCTCCGACACCGCCTTCGCAGCCCTGACCGAGCAGGATGTGGCGGACGCCCTCGCCGACCACCCTCGGATCGGCGAGCGCCCGGCCGGCTCCTCCGCGTCCGGGCACTTCTCCCGAGCCGAGCAGGCTTCGGTCACCGATGCCGACGACCAGGTCCGACACGACCTCCTGCAGGGAAACCGCGCCTACGAGCGGCGCTTCGACCGGGTCTTCCTCATCCGCGCCGCCGGTCGCACGCCGGCCGAGATCCTCGCCGAGCTGCACCGCAGGATGGACAACGACGAGCAGACCGAGCTCGCCGAGGTCATCGAGCAACTGCGGATGATCACCCGTCTGCGCCTGGAGGCGATGGTCCGATGAGCACCCTGTCCACCCACGTGCTGGACGCCGTACGCGGTGTGCCGGCCGCCGGCATCCCCGTCGAGGCCTTCGCACGCGGCACCGAGAACGACTGGCACCGCGTCGGATCGGGGATCACCGACGACGACGGCCGCGTCACGAGCCTTGCCGACACCCCGCTCGACCCGGGCACCCACCGCATCGTCTTCGTGACCGGCGACTACTTCGCCGCGCACGACGTCGAGGCGTTCTACCCCGAGGTCTGCATCACCTTCGTCGTCACCGACGAACGGCACTACCACGTGCCCGTCCTACTCAGTCCGTTCGCCTATTCGACCTACCGAGGGAGCTGAACCACCCATGTCCTACGTCTTGGGTCACAACCAGTACGGCAAGGCCGAGGTGCACGTCGTGCGTGTCTTCCGCGAGAGCCGCGAGAGCCGCCACGACATCGTCGACTACAACGTCAGCGTGGCGCTGAGCGGTGATTTCGCCGACGCGCACATCACCGGCGACCAGGCCAACGTCCTCACCACCGACGCGTGCAAGAACACCGTCAACGCGTTCGCGAAGGAGGCCGGTGACGCGGTCCGCGCGCCGGAGTCCTTCGCGGTCGCGCTCGCCGACCACTTCGTCGACGACGTGCCCCAGGTCGCATCGGCCACGATCACCGTCGAGGCCTTCCCCTGGCAGCGGATCGGCGATCAACCGCATGCGTTCCGCCGTGTCGACGACTACGTGCGCACGGTGACGGTCCGTCGGGGCAACGACGGCGACCGGCCGGCCAGCGTCGTCAGCGGCCTCACGGGGTACGTCGTCCTGAAGACCACCGATTCGGAGTTCCACGGCTTCTACCAGGATCGCTACACCACCCTGCAGCCCACCAACGACCGCGTGATGGCGACCGCCGTGACGGCACGGTGGGCGCACGAGTCGAACGAGAACGCCGACTGGAACGGCGCCTTCGACACCGTCGTCGACGCGCTCACGACCGCCTTCGCCGACTCCTACAGCTACGCGCTGCAGCAGACGATCTGGGAGATGGGCCAGAAGGCCCTCGACGCCGCGCCCGGCGTCGCCGAGATCCGGCTCAGCTGCCCCAACAAGCACCACTTCGTCATCGACCTGTCACCGTTCGATCTCTCGAACGACAACGAGGTCTTCCACGCCGACGACCGGCCGTACGGCCTGATCGAGGCCACCGTGAAGCGCTCGGCCGATGTCGACATGTCAGCTGCCTATGACCCCGGGCAGGCCTGGTAACAGGTCTCCCCCAGTCCCGGGGCGCCGATCGCGCCGTACAGCCGGGACACTCCGATCTGGCACGAAAACCCCTGTGCCAGCGTCAATTCCAAGTAACAGCCCGACGCGTCCACCCCGCGTGCGCTGGTGCCGACAAATCCTTGACGTGACCTGAGTCACTGTCTAGCATTTCGCATCACGGAATATTAGTTACGTCTAGCGGAATATAAGCAGTCCAAGGAGCACCGATGACCGCAACAGCCGCACCCGCCTCCACCCGCCCACCCGTTCACCCGGTCGACGAGGTCCTGCCCGCACCGCAGCTGGCGATCTACGGCATCCAGCACGTTCTGGCCTTCTACGCCGGAGCGGTGATCGTCCCGATCCTGCTCGCGAGCGCCATCAAGCTGAGCACGCCGGACCTCATTCATCTGATCAACGCCGACCTGTTCACCTGCGGAATCGCCAGCATCATCCAGTCGATCGGCTTCTGGAAGGTCGGCGTCAGACTGCCCCTGCTGCAGGGGGTGACCTTCACCGCGGTGGCGCCGATGATCTCGATCGGCGTCAGTCACGGCGGTGGCGTCAACGGCCTGCTCTACATCTACGGCTCGGTGCTCATCGCCGGCCTCTTCACGCTGGCGATCGCTCCGTTCTTCGGCAAGTTGATCCGATTCTTCCCGCCGGTCGTGACCGGCTCGGTCATCACCATCATCGGTCTGTCGCTGCTGCCGGTCGCTGCCGGGGACGCGGTGATGAACCCGCTCACCGGCAGATCCGAGCCCAGCAACGGTCGGTGGATCCTCTACGCGATCGGCACCGTGCTGCTGATCGTCGCGATCCAGCGCATCTTCCGCGGTTTCATCGCCACGGTCGCCGTCCTCATCGGGCTGATCGTCGGCACGGTGATCGCCTGGAGCCTGGGCGACGCCAAGTTCAGCGACGTCGGCAGCTCCCACATCGTCGGAGTCACCACGCCGTTCCACTTCGGCACGCCGAAGTTCGCGGTGGCCGCGATCATCTCGATGATCATCGTCATGCTCATCACCGCGGTGGAGACCACCGGCGACGTCTTCGCGACCGGCGAGATCGTCGAGAAGCGGGTGGGCGGCGAGGACGTCACCCGCGCGCTCCGTGCCGACGGTCTCGCGACCGTGATCGGCGGCGTCCTCAACTCCTTCCCCTACACCTGCTTCGCCGAGAACGTCGGTCTGGTGCGCCTGACCCGGATCAAGAGCCGGTACGTCGTCGCCGCCGCCGGCGGGTTCATGATCATCCTGGGCCTGCTGCCCAAGGCCGGCGCGGTCGTGGCCGGCATCCCGTCACCGGTGCTGGGCGGCGCGGGTCTGGCGATGTTCGCCACGGTCGCGGTCGTCGGCATCCAGACCCTGACGAAGGTGGACTTCAACGACCACCGCAACGTCATCATCGTCGCGAGCAGCCTCGGGCTGGCCACCTTCGTCACCGCGCAACCGGACGTCGCCAAGTCGCTGCCCGATTCGCTGCAGGTCTTCCTGGGCAGCGGCATCACGATCGGCAGCATCGCGGCGTTCGTCCTCTACATCGTCTTCTTCCACCTCGGATCGGGCCTCGGCCCGGCCGTGGCAGGCGCCCCGGGGCACCTGGTGCGCCTCGAGCAGGTGAACGAGATGACGCAGGAGGAGTTCGTGCAGACCTTCGGAAGCCTCTTCCAGGGTCCGTCGTGGATGGTCGAGCGCGCCTTCGGGCAGCGACCGTTCAGCGACAGTCGGGACCTGCGCCAGGCGTTCCAGGAGGCTCTCTTCGCCGCGACGTCGGCCGAGCAGGTCGAGCTGGTCAACGCCTACCCGCGCCTCGGGCAGGCTCTGGGAGGTGACGCCCCCGTGGAGTCGCTGGAGGACCAGGGCACCCGCGGCCTGACCCACCTGGGCGAGCAGGACCAGTCCGACCTCGACGAGCTCACCGCGGCGTACGAGGAACAGTTCGGCTTCCCACTGGTCATCTGCGTGCGCGACGAGGGCAGTTTCGACGACCTCATCCGCCATGGCTGGGTCCGGATGCGCAACTCCTCGGTGCAGGAGCACAACATCGCGCTGGTCGAGATCGCCAAAATCGCCGGCTACCGCTTCGACCGCCTCGTGGCGGACGCGAACCCGATCAACTCGGCGCGCGTCCGCGCGTACTGACCGTGGTCGGGGCAGGGATGACGTACGTCGTGCCGTGCGCAGATCACGTCGGTGGTGCTCCCCGGGACACCGGTCGGCGTCCTGGCGATGTGTCTACACTCACACCAGCGAAGGGCCTGTTCTGCATGGATAACCGGGCCCGTGTACTGCCGTCGAACCATGCTTTGCCAGATCATGGCAAGAGCCTTCGCGACCACGCAGTCAGGAGCCGGCGATGACGAACTCCCCTTCGCAGAGCCCACAGATCACCGTCAACGGGACCCGCCGGTCCCTGGCCCGGACCCCCTCCTATCTCAGCCTGCTGGACTATCTGCGCGGGCAGGGTCTGACCGGCGCGAAGGAGGGGTGCGCCGAGGGCGAGTGCGGCGCCTGCTCGGTGCTCGTGTCCCGGCCGGACGGTGCGGGTTCGTCCTGGGTCGCGGTGAACGCGTGCCTGCCGCCAGCCGTCGGGTACGACGGCCAGGAGATCGTGACGGCCGAAGGTCTCGGCGGGAGCGACGGACTGCACCCCGTGCAGGAGGAGATGGCCCACCGCGGAGGCTCCCAGTGCGGTTACTGCACACCGGGATTCGTGTGCAGCATGGCCGCCGAGTACTACCGCGCGGATCGTGCGCCGACGGCGCACGGCGCCGACTCGGCGACCTCTTCGACGACCGTCGCGATGGACACCGGCGCCGAGACCGCCACCGATCACGAGCACGGCCCGAACGGCTTCGACCTGCACGCGCTCTCGGGGAACCTGTGCCGGTGCACCGGGTACCGCCCGATCCGCGACGCTGCGTACGCCCTGGGCCGGCCGTCGGCGCAGGACCCCCTCGCGCACCGCCGCAATGAACCGGCGCCCGAGGCCGTCCCGACCCGCGTCACCGACGGGATGCACGAGTTCGTCCGCCCGTCCACGCTGCACGAGGCCATGACCCTGCTGGGCGACGACCGGGAGACCCGGCTGGTCGCGGGATCGACCGACTGGGGGGTCGCCGCCAACCTGCTGATGGCGCGCTCACCCGTGCTGGTGGCCATCGACCGGCTCCCCGAGCTGCGTGAGCTGCACGAGGGCCCCGACCACGTCGAGATCGGCGCCGCGCTCACCCTCTCCGAGATCGAACGACGGCTCGACGGCCGCGTGCCGTTGCTGGCCGAGCTCTTCCCGCAGTTCGCCTCCCGTCTGATCCGCAACGGAGCCACCCTGGGGGGCAACCTCGGCACCGGTTCGCCCATCGGCGACAGCCCTCCGGTCCTGCTGGCCCTGGAATCACAACTGGTGCTCGCCAGCACCCGGGGTGAGCGGGTCGTGCCGCTGGCCGACTACTTCACGGGGTACCGGCAGACGATCCGGGACAGCGACGAGCTGATCAAGGCCGTCCGGATCCCGTTGCCGCTGGCCGCGTCCGCGGCGTTCCACAAGATCGCCAAACGCCGGTTCGACGACATCTCCAGCGTGGCCGTGGCGTTCGCGGTCGACATCGAGGACGGCGTCGTACGCCGCGCACGGATCGGGCTCGGCGGCGTTGCCGCGACCCCGCTGCGCGCCTACGAGACCGAGGCCGCCCTGGAGGGCCGGCCGTGGACCCTGCAGACCGCGCAGGCCGCGGCCCGGGTGCTCGGCGCGACCGGCACACCCATGGACGACCACCGGGCCAGCAGCCGGTACCGCGCGGCGATGCTGCGTACGGCGCTGCTCAAATTCCACTCGCAGACCGCGACGCAGGAGGTCGACGCATGAGCTCACTCTCCGAACGTCCCGCCAACCCTGTTGTCGGGCACCCGATTCCGCACGAGGCTGCCGACCTGCACGTGACGGGGAGGGCGCTCTACACCGACGATCTCGTCGGTCGCACCAAGGACTGCCTGCACGCCTGGCCGGTGCAGGCCCCGCACGCCCATGCCGCGGTCACCCGGGTCGACACCTCTCCGGCGCTCGACGTCGAGGGCGTCGTCCGCGTGCTCACGGCCGACGACGTGCTGGGCGTGAACGACGCGGGGGTGAAGCACGACGAGCCGCTCTTCCCGACGGAGGCCATGTTCTACGGCCACGCCATCGTGTGGGTGCTCGGCGAGACCCTCGAGGCCGCCCGGCTGGGTGCCGCGGCCATCGAGATCGACTACGAACCGCTCCCCTCGCTGATGACGGCCCGGGAGGCGATCGCCGCTGAGGCCTTCCAGGGCGCCCAGCCCCACATGGAGCGGGGCGACATCGACCGCGGGCTGCAGGACGCCGCGCACGTCTTCCACGGCGAGTTCGAGTTCAAGGGCCAGGAGCACTTCTACCTGGAGACCCACTGCGCGCTGGCCATGGTCGACGAGAACGGTCAGATCTTCGTACAGAGCAGCACCCAGCACCCGAGCGAGACGCAGGAGATCGTCGCCCACGTCCTCGGTCTGCACTCTCACGAAGTGACCGTCCAGTGCCTGCGGATGGGCGGCGGCTTCGGCGGCAAGGAGATGCAGCCGCACGGCCTCGCGGCGATCGCCGCTCTGGGTTCGGTGCTCACCGGGCGCCCGGTGCGCTTGCGCCTGAACCGCACCCTCGACATGTCCATGACCGGCAAGCGGCACGGTTTCCACACCCAATGGCGGGTCGGCTTCGACGCCGACGGTTCGCTGGTCGCGCTGGACGCGACGCTCACCGCCGACGGTGGCTGGAGCCTGGACCTGTCCGAACCGGTGCTCGCGCGGGCGGTCTGCCACATCGACAACGCGTACTGGATCCCCAACGTGCGGGTCAACGGTCGCATCGCCCGGACCAACAAGACCTCGCAGACGGCGTTCCGCGGGTTCGGGGGGCCTCAGGGGATGCTGGTGATCGAGGACATCCTCGGCCGGTGCGCCCCGCTGCTCGGCAAGGACCCGGCCGACCTGCGCCGACAGAACCTCTACGGCCCGGACCAGACCACACCGTACGGTCAGCCGGTCCGACAGTGGGACCGGCTGGAACGCGCCTGGGAGCAGGTGGTCACCGACGGTGACATCACACGACGGCAGCAGGAGGTCGCCCGTTTCAACGCGACGCACGCCGACTCCAAGCGGGGGCTCGCGCTGACGCCGGTGAAGTTCGGCATCTCCTTCAACCTCACGGCCTTCAACCAGGGCGGCGCGCTCGTGCTGGTCTACAAGGACGGATCGGTGCTCATCAACCACGGTGGCACGGAGATGGGCCAGGGCCTGCACACCAAGATGCTGCAGGTCGCCGCGACCGCGCTCGGCGTACCCCTGACCACCGTCCGACTCGCTCCCACACGGACCGACAAGGTGCCCAACACCTCTGCCACCGCTGCCAGTTCGGGTGCCGACCTCAACGGTGGCGCCATCAAGAACGCGTGCGAGCAGATCAAGGAGCGGCTCACCCAGGTCGGCTCTCAGCACTTCGGGGTGAGCCCGGCCGACATCCGGTTCGAGGACGGGGTGGTGTCGGCGATCGGGAGCAGAGCCGAGCCGATGCTGTGGGCCGATCTGACCCAGCGCGCGTACTTCCAGCGCGTGCAGCTGTCGGCGGCCGGTTACTACCGCACCGAGGGGCTGCACTGGGACTCCTCGATCATGCAGGGCGAGCCGTTCAAGTACTTCGCCAACGGAGTGGCCGCGACCGAGGTCGAGGTCGACGGTTTCACCGGCGCGTACCGCACGCGGCGCGTCGACATCGTGCACGACGTGGGAGAGAGCCTCTCTCCGCTCGTCGACATCGGGCAGATCGAAGGCGGCTTCGTCCAGGGCGCCGGTTGGATGACCCTCGAGGAGCTGGTCTGGGACGAGAGCGACCGGCCGACCCGCGGCAAGTTGGCGACGCAGGCTGCCAGCACCTACAAGCTGCCGAGCTTCTCGGAGATGCCCGAGGTCTTCAACGTCGCGCTGCTGCAGCAGGCCCACGAGGAAGGTGCGGTCTACGGCTCCAAGGCCGTGGGCGAACCCCCGCTCATGCTCGCCTTCAGCGTGCGCGAGGCACTGCGCCAGGCCGCCGCCGCATTCGGTGCGCCCGGCGGGAGCGTCGAGCTCGGATTGCCCGCGACCCCCGAGGCGGTCTTCTGGGCGATCGAGGACGCGCGATCCGGTCGCACCGACGGCGGCGTGGAACGCGGCTCGCGCGCCCAACAGCACGTGCCGGACCAACCGGGTCCCGATGCGCACCCGATGCACCCGCGCTCCGAAGAGCTCGCGAGCGAACCGGCCAAGGCCTGATCGCGATGCATTGGATCGACGCCATCGCACGCTTACGCGCCGGGAGAGAGCCCGGCGTCCTCGTGACGCTCACCTCCGTGCGCGGTCACGCCCCTCGCGAGGCCGGCGCCAAGATGGTGGTGTCCGCCGCAGAGGAGTTCGGCACCATCGGAGGCGGCAACCTCGAGGCCACCGCGGTGGCCCGTGCCCGTGCCATGCTCGCCGACGGTGCCCGATCGCCGCAGTCGTTGGAGCTGGCGCTCAACGAGCGCGCGCCGGTGCAGCACGGCACACAGTGCTGCGGTGGCGAGGTGCAGATGCTGTTCGAGCCGCTGCCGGTGGTTGCGTCCGTCGCGATCTTCGGGATGGGCCATGTCGGTGTGGAGCTGTCGCGCATCCTCTCCCGGCAGGACCTGGAGCTGCACCTGGTCGACTCGCGCGCGGCCTACGCCGTGCCCAGACTGCCTGCTGTGTACGACGATTCGCCGGCCACGCTGCACTGGCACCACTCACCGGTGCCCGAACTGGTGCTCGGTCAGGTGCCGGCCGGCACCCACGTGCTGGTGATGACGCACGACCACGCCGAGGACGCGGCCCTGTGCGACACCGCGCTGCGCTGCACCCACCTGGGCTCGATCGGACTGATCGGATCGTCGGCCAAATGGCGCCGCTTCGAGAAGCGGTTGCTCAAGGAGGGCCACTCGCCCGAGTCGCTGACGCGGATCACCTGCCCGGTCGGGATCCCCGACCTGGTCGGCAAGGAACCGGCGACGATCGCGGTGTCGGTCGCCGCCGCGCTGCTGCAGACCGTGGCGGCCGAGGCTGCTGCCGCCCGCCCCACCTCGAGGACGCGCACGTGACGCTCTACCGGGCCACCGTGCTCGACACCCCCCAGGATCCCTTCGCCGGTGGCCGGCTGCGCGCCGAGCAGGACGGTGGACTGCTCGTCCGCGACGGCACGATCCTCGCCCGCGGCGGTTTCGCGCAGCTGCGGCGGGACCACCCGGGCGAGCCCATCGAGACCCTCGACGGGGGACTGCTGCTCCCAGGCTTCGTCGACACCCACGTGCACTACCCGCAGGTGCGTGCCATAGGCGGCCTCGGTATGCCGCTGCTGGACTGGTTGCAGCGCTGCGCGCTGCCGGAGGAGGCCCGACTGGCCGACCCGTCGTACGCCGTGGCGACCGCCGACGACTTCGTGCGATCACTGGTGCGCTCCGGCACCACGAGCGCGCTGGTCTTCGGCGCGCACTTCGCGCCCGCCGTGGACGCGCTCTTCAGCCGGGCGGCCGCGACCGGACTGCGCATCACCAGCGGGCTGGTGCTGAGCGACCGGATCCTGCGCGATGACCTCCTGACCTCGGCCGACGTCGCTCTCGAGCAGAGCCGCGCCTTGGCGGACCGGTGGCACGGCACGGGTCGTGCGAGGTACGCCGTGACCCCGCGGTTCTCCCTCTCCTGCGGCGACGATCTCCTCTCGGTGTGCGGTGAGCTGCTCGATGAGATTCCGGGCGGCTGGATGACTACCCACGTCAACGAGAACACCGTCGAGGTTGCGCAGGTGGAGGAGTTCTTCGGCACCAGCTACGTCGGCAGTTACGACAAACACGGACTCGTCGGCCGCAGGAGCGTCCTCGCGCACAACGTGCACGCCACCGACGAGGAGCTGCGGTTGCTCGCCGATCACGGCGCGGGGGTCGCGCACTGCCCGACCAGCAACTCCTCCCTCGGCAGCGGGAGCTTCCCGCTCCGGCGGCATCTGGAGCACGGCGTACCCGTGGCCCTCGGCACCGACGTGGGTGGGGGCACCGGTTTCTCGATGTTCAAGGAGGGGCTGCAGGCCTACTTCATGCAGCAGCTGCTCGGCGCGGACGGCGTGCCGCTCACCGCGGCACACCTGCTGCACCTGGCGACCTCGGCCGGCGCCGCCATGCTCGGCCTGGACGACGTCGGCGACCTGTCCGTCGGCAAACGCTTCGACGCGGTGTGGTTACGCGGCGCGGACGACGGCGCGTTGCAGGTGAACCTGCGCAACGCGCTCGACCCCGACAACGCACTGGCGAAGGCGTTCGCTCTGGGGACCGACGCCGACGTGGCGGGAGTCTGGATCGACGGCGAGCGCGTCACCGACTGACTTTCGCCCTGCACATCGGGGCACATCCGCCCCGCCATGCATGTCCGAATCCAGGCTCTCGTCGACTGTCAGAGAAACCTGGCGTTGTCAGATCTGACCGGTGTCTGCGCAGGTCAGAGGCCTGCCCGGTTGCCTCGCTGTCAGGGGACACCTGATGCCTACCGGACACCCGCACCTCTCCCGCACGGTGATTCCAGGCGACGGCTCCGCTCCGGGGCGCGCCCCACACCACCACGGAGGGACATCTGATGAGGAACCTGCACAAGACCCTGACCCTGGCCGGCGTCGCGGTCGCGATCGCCACCCCGACCCTGGCGTGCGCGAGCCCGGCCCAGGCCGCGTCGCGGGACGGCAAGTGCAACACCGGCGAGTTCTGCCTCTACTTCAACAGCAACGAGGGTGGGTCGGTCTCCGACTTCACCGGCCCGATCGCCGACTACGGCGCGACCCAGCCCAGCTGCTACGTCTTCAAGGGAGCCGGCAACGGCAAGGGCAAGTGCGTCAAGAACAACGCCGCGTCGGTCTGGAACCGCACCGGCAAGACGATGCGGGTCTACTTCAACAGCAACTACGGGGGCGCGTCACAGTCCTTCGCGGCCGGCGCGAAGGGAAATCTGAACGCCACGCTGAAGAACAACAACGCCTCCCACGGCGCGCCGAGCACCTCGACCGGAGCGCAGACCCCGCGCAACGACTACGACGGCAACCCGCGCGGATTCGCCCAGGACAACTGCACGGCGTTCGCGGCGTACCGGATCGCCAGCCGGCTGCACACGCCGAAGTTCAACAACTACTGGAAGGGCGTGCACTGGGGCGACGCCGGCAACTGGGACAACGCCGCCCGCGCGGCCGGAGTGAAGGTCGACAAGACGCCAAAGGTGGGCGCCATCGCGGTCAACGACGTGCACAAGGTCGGGCACGTCGCGTACGTCAACAAGGTGTACTCCGACGGGTCGTTCGACGTGGAGGAATACAACTGGAACAACAAGCTGCGCTACGGCACCCGCTCGCACGTGCGGGTCAACAGCGGCCAGGCCTCCTTCCAGTGGATGCTCCACTTCTAGGCCGCTGAGGACATCTCATGAAGAAGACCTCACGCACGGCACTCGCCGCGATCGCCGGTACGACGATGGTCCTGGGCGGCGGGATGGCCCTGTCCTCCCCCGCCCATGCGGCCTCGCGCAACGGCAGCTGCGACAGCGGCGACTTCTGTTACTACTTCGACAGCAATCAGAAGGGATCGGTGTCGGACTTCACCAGCTCGCTGGACGACTACGGCACCACCCAACCCACCTGCTACCAGTTCAAGGGCGCCGGCACCGGGAAGGGCAGGTGCGTCAAGAACAACGCGGCATCGGTCTGGAACCGCAGCGGGCACACGGTGCGGGTGTACTTCAACAGCAACTACGCGGGCGCGTACCAGGACTTCAAGCCGGGCACGAAGGGCAACCTGAAGCCAGGGCTGAAGAACAACGACGCATCCCACCAGTTCCTACGCAGCACACCGCCGGTGACCGGGTGCAAGACCGACGGCACGGACACCAAGCTGCCGAGCTCGATCCTGGTCTACCGGACCGGGAGCGGGCGGGTGGAGCGGGTGGCGTTCAAGACGTACGTCAAGAACGTGCTACCCAACGAGTGGGTCTCCAGTTGGCACTCGGCCTCGTTGAAGTCCGGCGCCATCGCGGTGAAAAGCTTCGGCTGGTACTTCGCGCTGCACTCGGAGTCCAAGACCCCGAGCGGTCATTGCTACGACGTCCGCGACGACACCGGGAGCCAGGTGTACCGGCCCGGTTCGGCGACGGCCGCGACCAACAGCGCGGTCGATGCGACCTGGGGCACCAGGATGACCCGCAGCGGCAAGATCCTGCAGGCGCACTACTGCTCCTCGCCGTCCGTCTGCAGCGCCTGGGTCGCCGGTGACTGGATGTCGCAGAACGGCTCGCAGAGCTTGGCGGCGAAGGGGGACAGCTACAGCTCGATCCTGCGGCACTACTACCGCGATATCGCGCTCACGTCCTGACACCGACGTCGCAGGCGCCCACCGTGGTCGGTACGCCGACCGCGGTGGGCGCACCGGTGCCTCGCCGCCGGGACGTGGCAGGACGACGGCCTCATTCGGGCTCGTCCTCGTCGCTCTCGCTGCACACGTTCGCCGCGAACCGGGCGGATCGCTCCTGCAGACCCTGGATCCGCCGCTCGATCAGCGCGGCGCGGTCCACAGGATCGTCGCTGCCGACCTCTTCGATGCTCGGCGTGCGCCGCACGTTGCGCGAGCACCGGAAGTCCGCGCAGATCAAGGTCCCGACGGTGTTGCCGCGCCTGCCGAGGGCACCGGCGCGCCGGGCGACGTACATGTGGGCGTCCTCGGTGGCGGCGAGGTCCTGGCACCAGGCGCACATCGCCTTGCGGCGCACGGCGGAGCGGGCCGCAGTGCGCAGCACGATCCCTACCGGCCCCTCGCCCGTGGGGAGCACGACGTAGGACATCTGGGGGCGCTTGGCATCGGTCCAGCCCAGGTAGTCCAGGCGCTCCCAGTCCAGGGGCTCGAGGTCGGGCAGGGTCGCCTGGGCGACCTCGCGTCGGGAGGCGTTGACGAACGACGCACGCAGGTCGGTCTCGGTGAGGGGGTGCATGAGGATGACGTCCGGTAGGGGGCAGGGGCGCGGCCGACGTCGGTCAGGCCGCCCGTCACCTTCGCACGACGCCGGACGAGGCGCACATCGATTTTCGCCCGCGAACACGACTAAAGAGTTAGCCCGCGGCGCCCTCAAGACCGTCGGCCGCTGCGCCGGAAGCACCGGGGATGCGCATCTCGAAGGTGTCTTTGACGACCGTGTAGTCGTAGTAGCCCATCCGCGCGATGGGCTGGACGCGTGAGATGTCGAGCTTTCCGTCGAGAGTAAGGACATCGTCGGCGACGTGGATGCGTTCCACGCTTGCGAAAACGATGTCGATCGTGCCGACTGCAGAGTTGCCAACGAGGCGGTGAGTAGACATGTACTTGCACTCGAAATGGCAGGGGCTCTGCGCGACCATCGGCACGGAGCAGAGATCCGCGGCGTCTCTGCGCAGGCCCGCCCGCTCGAACTCGCTCTCGTGAGGGGGGAGCGCCATCGCGCTGATGTTGACGGCGTCACGCAGTTCCCACGTCGCCATGTTCCACACGAACCAGCCGGTCTCCTCGGCGTTGACCACGGTGTCCTTGCGGCGACCGTCGGGGTATTGATTGGCGGAGAACATCACCATGGGTGGGTCGAAAGTGAGGTTCTGCCATTGGCTGTACGGCGCCAGGTTCTCCACTCCGTCTGCGCTGATGCTGGAGAGCCAGCCGATGGGTCGCGGGACCGTGCAGGCCTTGAACGGGGAGTAAGGGAGCGGATTCTGTTCGGTAGCGGGGCTGTACTTCATCGGTGGTCCTTCCGGTCAGTGGATCGTCAGAGGACTGGGGCGGTGGCGGCGGCCGGCCTGGTGTCGGCCTCGGCCGTACCGTGGTGGCGAACCTTCGCTGAGAGGGCGTAGTAGAGACCGCCCGCGACTACAAGTCCGAGCACCCAGGCGACCTCTGCTCCCCCTAGCCAGTTCGCGACTGGGCCGACATACAGGCTGCTGTTCATGAACGGGACCTGGATCAGGACGCCGACGATGTAGGCGATGAACGCGCCGCGGTTCATCCGGCCGTAGATGCCGCGGGCCTTGAAGAGTTCCTCGATGCGGTACTGCTCGCGGCGTACCCAATAGAAGTCCACAAGGTTGATGGCCGACCAAGGGGTCATGAAGTAGAGCAGGAAGAGTAAGAAGTTGGTGAAGCTGGTCAGAAAGGTGTCGGTGGCTGCAAGGGCGATGCCCAACGCCGCGACGGAGATGACAACGACATAGATCGTCCGGTGCCGCGGCTTGACCGTGGTCTGCTGGGTCAGGCTCGTGACGATCGTGGCAACCGACATGTACCCGCCATACGCACTCAGGGTGTCACCGGTGAGTTTGCCGGCGATCACGGCCAACAGCACCACTGCGGACAACACGCCGCCGAGGTCGGACAGATAGCCGACCTGGTCACCCAGGAACGCTGTGCCGCCGATTGCGGCCACAAGGGCGCCCAGACCCATGGCCAGGGATCCGCCAGCGACACTGCCAAGGAAGGTCCAACCGATCGTCGCGGATTTGGGAGTGTCCTGCGGAAGGTATCGCGAGTAGTCGGCGACGTAAGGGCCGAAGGTGAGCTGCCACGAGGCTGCTAGCGAGATACCGAGGATGAATGGCGCCGCGGCGAACGCGTGGTGACCGAAGGCCAAGCCGATGCGGTCATCGAAGCCGATGCGGACGAACAGGCCGAGGAACACCACCCCGCTGAGGACGGCGGCGACGTGGGAGAAGCGGTGGATATGCCGATATCCGAAGATCGCGAGCACCGTGGACAGGACCGCGAACAGGATCGCGCCGACGCGCGGGGAGACGTGCAGCAGGTTCGCGAGGGCCTGACCGCCCAGCACCAGCCCGGTGGCATAGAAACCGAGGAAGATCATCAGAGCCAGCATGAGCGGGAGGATCGCTCCCAGATAACCGAACTGAGCCCTGCTCTGGATCATCTGCGGCACGCCGAGCCGAGGCCCCTGCGCCGAGTGCAGCGACGTGAAGAAGCCACCGGCGACGTTGCCGAGCACGATGGCCGGAATTGACCAAAGCGCTGTATTGCCTAGAACGATGAACAGCGCACCGGTCACGACTGCGGTGATCGAGGTGTTCGCGGCGAACCACACGAAGAACAAGCTGCGCGCCGACCCGTGGCGCTCCGCTGCCGGAACGTAGTCGATGGATCGCTGTTCGACGGCCGGGGACCTGCTCATGCTGAACCTTCCAGGAACGGGGATCGCGCGGCGGGCGCCGCGGAGAAGACGTCGATTCCACCAACTGATCGCGCCTTGAGCATCAGTATGCAACCGATATATCAGTTGGACAAGAGGTGCCTTGCATAGCTTTCGCTTCTTCCGGGCTGCGGTCACCTGACGGCGCGATCCGTCGGCCTACGATCGGGGCCGCAGACGGAGGTGACACGTGGAGAAGATCGGCAAGGCCGCGCAGGCGTACCGCGAAATCGAGCGGATGATTGTGCTCGGGCATTTAGCCCCCGGTTCCCTGGCGTCGGAGTCGCTCTTGATGGAGCGCACCGGGCTGGGGCGGACGCCAGTCCGGGAAGCGCTCCAACAGCTTGCCCGCAACCGAATGGTCGAGATCCACCCCAACAAGGGCCTGCTGATCCCCCCGACGTCGGTGGAGGCCGAACTGCGAATGCTCGAACTGCGTCGCGTGCTCGAGGCTCTTGCGGTCCGGCTTGCCTGCCATCGTGCTGGCGAGGAGGTGCGCGCCGGAATGGCTGCCATGGTCGATCAGCTCACCAAGGAGACCTTCACATTGGAGGCGTACGCCGAGACGGTGAAAAGGACGCACGAACTGATCGTGACCGGGTCAGGAAACGACTACCTAGCCGATTCCATCGCGCCGCTGCACGGACTGTCGCGGCGGTTCTGGTTTACCCACGTCGTGGATCAGCAGGGCGAGATCAATACCGGGTCCGCCCTGCACATCCGGATCCTGCGCGCGATCCTCGACCGCGACTCGGACGCGGCCGAGACCGCGTCTCTCGCGCTGAACGACTACCTCGTGGAGTTCTCGCACGCGACGCTGAGGTCAGCGGTGCACGACCGCTGACGGTCCGTCGCCCACTGCGCCAACCAGCAGCAGCCGATCGGCACGACATTCAGCCGGTGCCGCGGACGCGACGCGCGGCCGTCGCAAGCACCATCCGCAGGATCGGCCCACGACAGGGACCAATCCACAGATGCATCGGCTCTCCGCGCACCACTCCGCTCCGCCCGGCCGCGTCGTGCGCCAGTTCTCGCAGTCGCCGCAGATCGGACACCGTCAACGGCAGGGGTCGCTCGTCCTCGTGGAGTCGCGTGCCGACCGGGTGCTGCCCGCCGTCGGCCCCGAACTCGATGTGGCCGCCCAGGATCGTCTCGGCTCCGGCACGCTCGGCCAGCGCCAGCATCCGGTCGAGGCTTTCCTGCAGCGCCCGCAGGTCCTGCACGTAGAGGCGACCTGGGTAGGCCGTGTCGCCGCTCAGCAGGAGCCCGCGCGACGGGTCGGCGACGACGATCGACCGGGCGTCGTGCCCCGGGATCCCGGACACCAGCAGCTCACGATCGCCGAGATCGAAGGACGCGACACCGCCGGGCCACGGATCGATCCCGAAGGACGACCGCACCGAGTCCTGGTCGACCCCGACGACCGTGATCCCCTCGCGACCGGCGAACTGGCCGTCGCCACGGACGTGATCCCGGTGCCCGTGCGAGTGGGCCACCACCAGGCGGTAGTCGCTCAGAGCGTGCCGCGCCACCCAGTCGTCGACCAGCGCGCTGACCGTCGGCTGCAGCGGCATCTGCTCGACGTCGGCGACGTTGCCGGTGTCGAGCAGTAGAGCCCGACGCGTGCCGAGCAACAGGTAGAGGAAGGGCGCCTCCCAGGTGGCGCGCATCGACTGCCGCAGCACGAACGTCGCGTCGTCGACGCGCCGTACCTGCAGGACCGGTCCGGGATCCGCACCGCGCCGGCTCCCCCGGATCCACGGCCGATCAAGAGGCTCGTCGTCCAGAAGCACCTGCGGGGGCAAGGTCGGCATCGTCGAACCCTCCCACGGGGGCCGCCGGATCGTCAGCGGCTCCACGGCGAGGGGTCTTCGTCTGCGGTTCACGTGGAGTTCGCCGTCTTCGAAGGGAGCTCTCAGTTTGGACCGATGGGCTGGATAGGTCCTCGGGAACCGTTCTGCCAGAGAGAGATCCATGACCTTTCGAACTCGCCCTGCCGCCGTCGCCGTGGCCACCGCCGCCGCTCTCGCCGCGGGAGGCGCCGCGGCGTACGCCGCACCGGGTCACGCGCCCGCGCCGCATGCCCAGAAGCACGTGCTGCTGCTGTCCGTAGACGGTCTGCACCAGAGCGACCTGCAGTGGTACGTCGCGCACCATCCGGCATCCGCACTCGCGCGGCTCGTCGACTCCGGTACGTCGTACACGCACGCGAGGACGCCGTTCCCGTCGGACTCCTTCCCGGGTCTGGTCGGTCAGCTGACCGGTGGCGACCCGCGCACGACGGGCGTCTACTACGACGTCACCTACAACCACGCGCTGTTTCCGGCGGGTACGACGCACTGCAAGGGTGCCGCGCTCGGCGCGGCCGTCAACTTCGACGAGACGATCGACAAGGACTCCACCCGCCTGGACGCGGGTCAGGGCCTCGCGGGTCTGCCGGGCTCGATCCTGAACATGACCGGGCACCCGAGCACGCTGATCAACCAGGCCGCGCTGCCGGTCGACCCGGCGACCTGCAAACCGGTGCAGCCCAACCAGTATCTCGAGGTCAACACCGTCTTCGACGTGCTGCACCGCGACAAGCTGCGCACGGCGTGGTCGGACAAGCACCCGGCGTACAGCATCCTGCAGGGCAGGAACGGCAACTCGATCGATGACCTCTTCACCCCGGAGATCAACAGCGATGCCCCGGCCGGCGGTGACTGGACCACCGACAACGCCTCGACGCAGCAGTACGACCACTACAAGACCGAAGCGGTCCTCAACGAGATCAACGGCTTCGACCACTCGGGCAAGCACCGGGTCGGCACGCCCGCGCTCTTCGGGATGAACTTCCAGTCCGTCTCCACCGCGCAGAAGCTGCCGAAGTCCGACGGTCTGGCCGGCGGCTACCTCCCGGGCACTCACACCCCCGGCCCGCTGCTCAGCAAGGCGCTGAACTTCGTCGACACCGAGGTCGGTTCCCTGGTCACGCGCCTGCAGAAGGACGGCCTGGCCTCGAGCACGACCGTCATCCTGTCGGCCAAGCACGGCCAGTCGCCGATCGATCCGACGCAGCTGACGCGGATCGACGACGGCCCGATCATCGACGGTATCGACAAGGCATGGGCGGCACGCCACCCCCAGAACACGTCATTGGTGGCTCAGAGCCTCGACGACGACGGCATGCTGCTGTGGCTGTCGGATCGCTCGGCGGCCGCGACGGCGTTCGTCAAGGCGTACCTGCTCGCCCACCCCGCGACGGGCAACACCGTCACGGGCGGGTCGCGCACGCTCCCGTCCTCGGGCCTGACCGCGGCGTACGCCGGTGCCGGCTCGGCCGCGTACTTCGGTGTCCCGCAGAGCGACCCGCGGCACCCTGACGTGCTGGGCATCGCCCACCAGGGTGTCGTCTACACCGGCGGCACCAAGAAGATCGCCGAGCACGGCGGCGCCTCGGGTGACGACCGCGACGTCCCGCTGATCGTGGCGTCCGCGGCCGAGAAGGGCCGCGGCCGCTCGATCGGCTCCCAGGTCGAGACCACCCAGATCGCGCCCACGATCCTGACGGTCCTCGGTCTCAACCCCCGTCAGCTGCAGGCAGTGGACATCGAGCACATGCGAGTGCTGCCCGGCATCCGCCACCACCGCGACTGATCCGGTTCGGTGACGCGGTCACCGGCGGCACCGAGCGTGCCAGCCGGTGACCGCTTGGTCGTCGCGGGTCCATCGAGGCCGTGTCCGGTCAGAAGCGCCGGGCATAGCGCATCCGCAACGGGCGCCCGTCGGGGTCGTAGACGACCCGGTAGAGCGGTGTCGCCCAGGCCAGGGTGCGACGCGTCAGGTGCGGTCGCCGATAGGGCCGCAGCCTTCCTGGTGGCCGGTCTCCGACGGCACCTGCGTCGTGCCACGACTGCAGGCGTGCGGCACTCGCGGCGAACGCCTCGAACGCTCGCGACGGATCGATCAGGTCGGTGTCGTCGTCCAGGTCCAGGTGCTCGCGACCGAGCTCGAGTCGCAACGAGCGGGCGAACGCGCGGGCACCGTGACCGAAGCGGTCGAGCATCTGCGGCTCGCGGGTGTCGCGAGCATCGTCCACGACCGCGCACGCCAACTCCGAGTCGTGCGTCCAGGACCGGCGGTTGATGTTGTCCGAACCGACGCTGGCCCACACATCGTCGACGACGCAGACCTTCGCGTGCACGTACACCGGCGTCCCGGCCGGATTCTGGACGCCGTAGACGGCCACGCGGTCCGGAGCCGCGTCGTACAGCGTGTTCAGCGCCGCCTGCCGTCCCACCAGGTTCGGCGGCATCGACAGCCGCCCGTCCTGGTCGGGGTAGTGCGGGATCACCGCGATGAGGTGCAGCGACGGTCTGCTGCGCAGCGCCTCCGCGAAAGGGGCGACGATCTCGGAGTTCCAGAGGTACTGGTCCTCGACGTAGATGATCCGCTCGGCCCGCCGAACGGCCTTGGTGTAGGCACGCGCCACACTGCGCTCGCCCTCGGGAGCGAACGGATAGCCGGGGTGCCGGTTGCCGTAGGTGCGGGTCAGCTGGATGTTCGCACTGCCCCGCGGTCCGGGGTCCGGGTGCTGGGTGGGCAGTGGGCCGGCCGTGCGGGTGTCGTGACGTAACCGCTCGCTCAGCACGTTGACCGGGTTGCGGCTGAGCGGGGCCGGGTCCTCCCAGCGCTCGCGGAAGGTGGCCTCCACGTCAGCCACCGCCGGACCGTGCACCATCAGCTGGATGTCGTGCCAGGGCGGACGCTCGCCGTAGACCGCCGCCATCGGCTGCTTCTGCGGATCACCCTCGTGCCGTGCGTCGTCGCGTCTGCTGTGGCACAGGTCGATGCCGCCGACGAACGCGACGTCGAGCTCGGGACGGTCGAGGTGACGCAGTACGACGAACTTCTGATGGTGGGACGCGCCCGGGCGCACCCGCATATCGAGGAGGCATTCGCCCCCCGCGGCCTCGATCTCCTCACCGAGGTGGCGGTTCTGCTGTTCGCTGAACGAGAGCTTGTCCAGGTGCGAACGCCAGACCAGCCCCTTGACCACGACCCCTCGACCGGCCGCCTCGGAGAGGGCTGTCGTGACCTCGAGACCGTGCTCGTCGAGACGCTGATCGGGGTCGCCGCGCCAGTCGGTGAACATCACCAGGTCACCCGGGCGCATCTGGACGAGACAACTCACCAGCCGGTCGAAGTACGTCGCCCCGTGAACGAGAGGAACCACCTCGTTCCCCGACGTCCACGCCAGACCGTCTGCATGGCGACGGTCCAGACGGGTTGCAGGATTGCCGCGCTCAGAAGGGCTGAGGAACCACTCGGCGACATCCATGGCCCCATCCAACAGTGCCGCTGGGGTGCGGTGTGCCATCCGGGCCGAACCCGCCGAGACCTGCAGACCTGCAGGAAGAGCTCGTCGAGGGCGGCACCGCGGCGTACGCCGGCGCAGTGCACGCCGGTCAGAGCGTCTGCACCCTCAGCCGGCTGCCGAGTACTGCGGACAAAGACTGTGCCGCCTTCCGGAGTGACGCCGTGGCGCCGGCCGACTCGCCATCGAGCCACCGCACCCGCACGGTGTCGCCGGCGCGCTCCCACGTGCCGCTGAACCTTCCTCCGATCAGCACCGTATTGGCTCCTCGGGTAGCAAGGACCCGGTGCTTCGGCGGCACGACGTGCGTGTCCGACGTGCCCGCACCCATGACCCACTGGTCGTAGCCCGGCAGGAGGACCACGTCGCGGGTCGGCGTGGCACTCACGATGTCCGCCGCGTGCTCGGTCAGGCACAGCGCCGCGTCACCGTCGATGACCAGTTCGGTCAGCTCGTCCGCCATGTCCTCTATCCAGTGCGCCAGCCTCCTGCGCCCGGCGCTGAGCCCCTGCGCCAGCCAGTGGTCGATGTGGTCGCGCGTCGCGGGCCCGTACGCCGCGAGGTAGGCCCGGATCGCCGACGGTCCCGCGTCGTCGACGTCTTCGAGCCCACGCCACGTCGGGATCGAATCGAACGAGCGGAAGGTCGCGGCCCCGTCACGCGAGGGCGCGAAACACAGGTCGCCCTGCCAGCAGAAGGGTTTGAGGAAGGTGTGCGACCGGTCCTCGAAGGCCTGCAGCAGGTGCCGGTGCGCCGGGCGCTTCGCCACCGCCTGCGCCAGTTCGTGCTGGGTGAGCGGCCCGTCGCTCAGCGCCTCGCGCACGGCGGCCCGCAGGCGCGGCCAGTCGCCAGGTTCCAGACCGTAGAACGTGCGCCAACTCGCGAGCTCCCATTGCCGGCCGGCACCGCGTACGGACATGTGCGCCGCGGCGTTGTCGGGCGTCATGAGATGCGTGGCGCCCCGGAAGGCGTAGACGCAGACGACCCGGCCGGCGGCAATGGCGGCGTCGACATCACCCTTCTCGGAATCACCGAGGCGTAGTCGGATGGCGGTCGACGCATCCCCGAGCCACGCGGGCACCGCCACGAGGCGCCCCACCACGTCCTCGACCGACCCCGCCGGATCAGCTATCAGGTGGTGACGCCGCAGGCGCCAGCCCAGAGCCGCGGCCCAACTCGACGCCACCGCTGACGCGAGATGCGAACGGGCCCTGGAGTGTCAGCCCTTGAAGACGTCGAGCTTGTCGAACTTCTCCGCCAGCAGGTAGTACACCGCCAGGCGCGGGTTGGCCTTGCCGTCCTTCATCTGGGCCAGCACGTCCTTGATCGCCGCGTCGAGTTCGGCGTCGCTCTGCTTCAGGCCGAGCTTCTTCTTCAGGAAGTTCTCCCGGACGGTCTTGAGCTCGGCGGGGTCGCTGGCCGACACCAGCGACGCATCGCGGTTGCTGAGAACGAGGCGATAGGTCGAGGCCATCTTGTCGATGATCTCTTTGTCGGCATGCGGTGCGTAGGCGTGAACGCTTTCGTGAGCAGTGGCCACAGCAGTTCCTCCATTGAAAGAGACCTGGTTCCTTCTTTGTGAGAGTAGCGCTGTTCCTGCTGCGCCGACATAGCTGCGATGGAAGTGCTGGTGGCTGTGCAGTGCCTGGATCCGCGCTGGTCGCACGGTGGTTCCCAGGCGATTCCGTTGCGCAGGCGCCGGTGCGATCAGTGCTTTCACGCAGCAGAGAGCGGAACCGGCATACCGCCGCCCGACAGGCGGCCCGGGAGACCCGGCAGTCACCCGGGCAGCCGTCAATTCTGCATAGGAATGACGTCAAAGGTCCGTCAGGGACCGCTCCGGCGGCGCGTTCGTTCCTAACGTCGATCGCATGGACGATACGACCTGTCGAACGATCAGTCATGCCTCCATCGCGGCGCCCGCCACGGCCGCGAGGCTGCTCACCGACGGCTTCACGATGGTCCGGTACGACCATGGCTTCCGTTACGACGCGGGAGTCTTCGACATCGACTCGACGCTGTCACCCGATGACCTCATCGCCCTCGTGCACCGGCAGGCGCGCTGCTGGGGACGCAGCACGGTGTGGTGGCACGGTGTCAGCCCGGCGACCGGGCCGACCGCCCTGCGGGACGCCCTCGTCGCCGTCGGCGGCGTGGTGGCGGCGCAGCACACAGTTCTGGAGCGAGAGCTGATGCGGCGAGGCCAGGAAGGCGTGCCGGACCCACTGCTCAGCGTCACGCGGTTGCACGCCGGCGCGCTGCCCGGCGTTCGCCGCCTGCTGGCACTCGAGCAGCACGAGGACACCGACCTGGATCTCTCCCGTCGCCATTGCGTCTCGATCCATCCGTCGGAGACGCACGTCCTGGCGCGGCTGCAGGGCAAACCCGTAGGCACCGCGGCCGTGTCGTTCGCCGGCGGTGACGAGGCGCACCTCTGGGGTGCGGCGACCGCGTGCTGGGCTCGGCGCCGCGGTGTCTATCACGCCCTCGTCACCGCACGACTCGACCTCGCCCGCCGGCGCGGGTGCCGGGTGGCCATCCTCCGCGCGCACCCGCGGATGGCCCCGACGCTTGCCGAGATGGGCTTCGGCACGCGGTGCGAGGAGCTGCTGATGCGGACGACCCTGCGCTGAGTCAGGCCGCGAGCATCCGACGGGTCGACGCACCGACCCGCAGAGAACATCGACCGACGCCGCGACTGACATGAGCGGCAAACCGGGAATCTGTGGCGGCGTGGCGCCATCAGCGGGACTATCTGAAGCATTTCCCACTCACCGGACGAAGGATCCGCCATGGCAGACCAAAAGAGTGACGCACCCGGCCACGCCACCCCTCCCCACCTCGATCCGACTCCCAGCCTGCATCCCCATGACGTCTACGTGCAGGCCTACGACCGTTGGGTCGGCGATCACCTCGAGCACGTACGCGCGTACTTCCGGCAAGCAACATCCGACACCTCGCCCATGACCAAAAAGAAACAGGCGGAACTGCTGAAGTACCTCAAGGACGAGTCGAAAGGCATCCAGGCCGACGAGGAAGAGGTCAACAAGCGTCTGGAGTCGGACAAGGCCAAGCTGGAGCACGCCAGCGGCCAGGAAGCCAAGGACCTCAACGAAGATATCGAAGAGATGGGAAAGAAGTCCCGAGAGCTGACCGACGCCAACAACACGACCCAGAACCGGATCCGCGAAGTCGGTGCGATGCACCCCGCCCACTGAGTGGTCAGAATTCCTGGCTCAGAATTCCTTGGCCATGTTGGTGAACCGGCTGTAGTGGCCCTGGAATGCCAGCCCGATGGTGTCGGTGGGTCCGTTGCGGTGCTTGGCTACGATCAGGTCGGCTTCGCCCGGTCGCTCGGAGTCGCGGTTGAAGGCGTCGTCGCGGTGCAGCAGGATCACCATGTCGGCGTCCTGCTCGATCGATCCGGACTCGCGCAGGTCGCTCATCATCGGCTTCTTGTCGGTGCGCTGCTCCGGACCACGGTTCAACTGTGAGATGGCGATGACCGGTACGCCGAGCTCCTTGGCGAGCAGCTTCAGCGCACGGGAGAACTCCGAGACCTCCTGCTGGCGTGACTCCACGCGCTTGCCGCTGCTCATGAGCTGCAGGTAGTCGATGACCACCAGCCGCAGGTTCTCGCGCTCACGCAGCCGCCGGCACTTGGAGCGGATCTCCATCAGCGACATGTTCGGCGAGTCGTCGATGAAGAGCGGCGCCTCGGCGATCCGCCCCATCGTGGACGCCATCTTGGTCCAGTCCTCTTCGCGCATCGAACCCTTGCGCATGTGCTGCAGCTGGATGTTCGCCTCCGCCGACAGCAACCGCATGGTGATCTCCGAGCGGCTCATCTCCAGGCTGAAGACGATCGAGGTCAGCCCGTTCTTGATGGACGCGGCCCGAGCTATGTCGAGGCCCAACGTGCTCTTGCCGACAGCAGGCCTCGCGGCGACGACGATCATCTGACCGGCGTGCAGGCCGTTGGTGAGCTGGTCCAGTTCGGTGAACCCGGTCGGTACGCCGGTCATCTGACCGGCGGTGCTGCTCGCCGCCTCGATCTCGTCGGCGGTCTCCTCGATGACGTCGCCGAGCCGGACGTAGTCCTCCTTGTCCTTGGACCCGGTGACCTTGAAGATCTCCGCCTGCGCCTCGTTGATGACGTCGACGACGGACCCGCCGCCGCTGGCGTAGCCCATCTGAGTGATCCGCGTGCCGGCCTCGACGAGCCGCCGCAGCACAGCCCGCTCGGCGACGATCGTGGCGTAGTAGCCGGCGTTCGCCGCGGTGGGCACCGACTGGATCAGTTCGTGCAGGTAGGCCTGTCCGCCGATCCGGGCGAGATCGCCTCGCTTGCCCAGCTCGTCGGCGACGGTGATCGCATCGGCGGGCTCACCTCGGCCGTAGAGATCGATGACGGCTTCGTAGATGGCCTCGTGAGCGGGCCGGTAGAAATCGACCCCGCGGACGGCTTCGGCCGCGTCGGCGATCGCGTCCTTGCTGAGCATCATGCCGCCGAGCACGGACTGCTCGGCGTGCACGTCCTGCGGGGGGAGCAACGGGTCGCGCGACCCGCCGCCGAACGCACCTTCGAGTTCAGCGATCGACACGCGCATCCCCTTCTCTTTCGGACATACGTCGCACTCCATCACCGAGCACCGACAACGCAACAGAACAGACAGAGCAGATGGAACAGGCAACACGGACAAGACGGCCGAGCCGTACAAGACACCCACGTGACGGGCGCCGACCGACTGCCCGTGCTCGCACCCGCCCGCTGCGAGAGCGGGAGAGCAGACGGCAGCTGCCAGGGATCAGGTGACCGGCGTGACATGTGACGGGCGAACGCCGTTCGGGAGCGGCTGCGTGGACACCGTAGAACCCCTGAGGGGGAGACACCAAAGCGTTGTCCACCTGCCCTCGGGACAACTTGTGGGAAAGCTGGGGAAACCGCCGAAGGGCTGTGTGCACAGGGTGTGGATAACGGTGTGGAAACTCATCGTGGAGTTGCGTCGCACGGCCCTGACCTGCATGGATGTCGTCCACCGGGTGTGGACGAAAAGTAATTTCAGAGGGCGTCCGCATGCTGGCGAGCGCTCCCGGTGCGGTGTTCGGACCGCCCGGAACACCGCCACGGGCATCCCGTGCAGGCGTCCGCACGGCATGCAGAAGCGGCCGCGTACACCCGAAGGTGTACGCGGCCGCGTCTGGTGCTGCGAGCGGTCCTGCGACCGTCAGCGCAGGGTGCCGAAGTTCGAGACGTTGATGTAGGTCTGGATCCGCACGACCGCGCCGGGGTAGGGCGCCGCGATCATCTGGCCGTTCCCGAGGTAGATCCCCACGTGGTAGGCCGGCGATCCGAAGAACACCAGGTCCCCGGGCAGCGGCGAGGACGTGGAGCGCATGTAGGCCTGCTGCGCGGCCGCCGTCCGCGGCAGGGTCAGGCCGGCGTGCGAGTAGGCGTACTGCGTCAGGCCCGAGCAGTCGAAGCCGGCCGGAGTGGAGCCTCCGTAGACGTAGGGCACGCCGAGGTACTGCTTGGCGATGCTGATGACCTGCGAGAGCTTCGCGGTCGTCGTGGTCGACGACCCACCGCCAGAACCACCGCTGACCGGGGCCGTCGTCCCGGGAGGGGTGAGGCTGAGGCCACAGGGCATCCCGCCGAGGGCGCCCCAGGTGGCGCGACCCACGACCCCGCGCCCGTCGGCGGTGATCCCGTACCGGGACTGGAAGCTCTGCACCGAGCTCAGGGTGTGCGGGCCGAAGTCGCCGTCCGCGGTGACGCCGAGCCTGCTCTGCAACGCCGCCACCAGGGAGCCGGATGCGCCGTACCGCACCACCTTGACGGTGCAAGTGGGGGCCGGAGCCGTGCCGGTGGAGGGGAAGCCACCGAGCCTGGCCCACGTCAGCGGGCCGACGATGCCGTCCGTGGCCAGACCGTGGCGTCCCTGGAAGGTCTTCACCGCCATCAGCGTGCGCGGGCCGAAGTCGCCGTCGGCGGTCACGCCGAGACGCTGCTGGGCGATCTTCACCAGGGACCCGCTCGAACCGACCTTCAGGACGACGACCCGTGCGCTGGACGTCGCCGCCATGGCCGGCGCCGACAGAGCGACTCCGCCGACGATGGCCGCGGTGCCGAGCGCGACGCCCCCGACCACGACGGTGCTGCGCGGTGTCAGGACCGGTCCGACCTTGGCAGTCATTCCCGGGCGGTGCCTCATGTGGCGCGGGCTGGTTGTCGTCGTCATCGGAGCCTCTCGGTGGCGTCGGGCCGCGACGGGCTGTAGAGCCCATCGCGGGTACACGGCAGTTCGGTACGCGATGTCGCTCGTCGTCCGCGGTCACGGCCCCGACCGCGACAAGAGGACTATGCCTGGCGTGTGGCCAATGTGAAAGGTGGGATTTCTGCGACTCGCCGCGCAGATGGTTGACAGGAGAAATTCCACGCTTGTGACTTACATCATTGTGTTTTCAGCGGGATTCGCGCGATTCCGGGATATTCGCCGTCCCTCCCGGCCGTGAAGCCACAGGCAGGTCATTGAATGTTCGAACAACATGCCGAATGAATTTCGATATCAATGCAAGTCCACTATGTGAGACGGTCCTTGACTATCGCGTCCATGAATAGTGCGGACTGAATGATGCAAAGAATTGGCTGGGGACGTGATGAAGGCCCGGCCCCCGAAAGGGCCGGGCCTTCATCAGGTCCCGAATGGATCTCCTAGGAGATCAGACGCGACCGAAGTAGTGCGAGCCCCAGATCGCGTGCACGTGGATGCGCGTGCCCGGCTTGGCGGAGTCGATCATGTTGTTGCCGCCGACGTAGATGCCGACGTGGTGCGCCGGGTAGCCGTAGAAGACCAGGTCGCCGGGCCGCGGCGACGACACGCGCCGGGTCGCGTTCGCCTGGGCGGCGGCGGTGCGGGGCAGGCTGTGCCCGACCTGGCGGTAGACGTACGACGTGAAACCGGAGCAGTCGAAGCCGCGCGGCGTCGAGCCACCGTAGACGTAGGGCACGCCGGTGTACCGCTCGGCGATCGAGACGACCCGCGAACCGGAGGCCGACGGCTGGGGCGCGGTCGACGCGCTGCCGGGGAAGCCACCGAGTGCGCGCCAGGTCTGCGGGCCGACGTAACCGTCACGCGCGAGGTGCTTGATGCGCTGGAAGTTCTTGACAGCGTGCAGCGTGCGCGCATCGAAGCGGGAGGTCTGCGGGATGTGCAGACGCTTCTGCACGACCTTGACGTAGTAGCCGGTCGAGCCCGTGTGCAGGACGACCACGTGGGCGCTCGACGCCGATGCGGTCGAGGCGGTGGTGAGCTCGGTCGCGACCAGGCCCGGCACGACGACCGCAGCGCCGATGCCGACCGCGGCGCCACGGCGACCGACGGAGGACAGGAAGCGGTGGGGCTCGTGCTTGAGATGGCGAGGGGTGTAGGAACCCATGAGGACGTAATCCTTCGACAGTCGGAGACAGGCTGAGACAGCTGACCGGACACGTCCGCGCGGTAGTGCACGGGAGCCCGACGTACCGCGGTCAGAACCCCCGTGCTGGTCCGCGACGGGATGACTATGCCCTAGTTCAAGGCTTCACCAAATTCACTCCGCAGAATGTTCTCGGCCTCTATCGCCGCAGACCGCGGCGAGGCCCCCAGGTCGCCCCGTGACCATTCCGTGACCGATCCCCGGAATGACGGGGCAGGACGCGGTTCGAGACACCGCCTGCCATGCTCGCAAATTCCGTCCGGTCGATGAGATCGGGCTGTCCCAAATGGTGGACGTGGCTATCGAGCCTTCCCCCTCTAGCCTGTCCCGTATGGAGCGCAGCGACACCCGGACGATTTTGCGTCTCGCCGTTCCCGCTCTGCTGTCCCTGATCGCCGAACCACTCTTCCTGCTGGCGGACTCCGCCATCGTGGGGCATCTGGGTGTCGCGCCGCTCGCGGGTCTCGGGGTGGCCAGCGCGGCGCTGCTCACCGCGGCCAACGTCTTCGTCTTCCTCGCGTACGGCACGACCTCCCTCGTCGCGCGGTGGGTGGGCGCCGGCCGGCAGGGCGATGCGCTGGGCGCGGGCGTCGATGGGATGTGGCTCGCGATCGGGGTGGGAGTCGTGACCGCGCTCCTGGTGGCCCTCTTCGCGACTCCCGTGTGCCGCGTCTTCGGCGCCGGTGGCGAGGTGCTGGCGCAGGCTGCCGTCTACCTGCGCATCAGCGCTCTCGGCCTGCCGGCCATGCTGCTGGCCCTCGCGGCGACCGGAGTGCTGCGCGGGTTCCAGAACACCGTCACGCCGCTGGTCGCCACCACCGTGGGGTTCGCCGCCAACCTCGCGCTCAACCTCGTCCTGGTCTACGGCGTGCACCTGGGCATCGCGGGCTCGGCCTACGGCACCGTCATCGCCCAGTGGGGCATGGCCACGGGACTGGCCGCAGTCGTCCTGCGGCGCGCGACGGCCGAGGGGGCCTCCCTTGTTCCACGACCGAACGGGGTCCTGCGGTCGGCCCGTCACGGCGTACCCCTGCTCGTGCGCACCGTCGCGCTGCGCGCCGTTCTGCTTCTCACCACCTGGGATGCCACGGCGCTCGGCGACATCCCCCTCGCGGCACACCAGGTCGCGATGACGGTCTTCGGCTTCCTCAGCTTCGTCCTCGACGCGCTCGCGATCGCCGCGCAGTCCCTCACCGGCACGGCGCTCGGGGCCGGTGACACTGCGCTGGTGCGCTCCCGCACCCGGTTGATGCTGGGCTGGAGCCTGGGCGCCGGATGTGCGGTGGGTGTGCTTCTCGGACTCATCCACACGGTGCTGCCGCCGGTGTTCACGCCGGACGCCGGCGTACGCAGCGCGCTGGCCGCCGCGCTGGTGGTCATCGCAGTTCTGGCACCGGTTGCGGGGGTCGTCTTCGTACTCGACGGGGTGCTCATCGGCGCGGGTGACGGACGAGCTCTGGCGGTGGTGCAGACCGTGCTGCTACTCCTCTACGCACCGGTGGCGATCGTGCTCCACGCGCACGCCGCCGACCTCGCACGGCACGGAGCCCGCACATCGGTCGTCGCGCTGTGGTGTGCCTTCGCGACGTACATGATCGCTCGAATGGCTTTGCTACTGCTGCGTTCTCGCTCGGATCGGTGGCTGGTGCCCGGCGCGTGACAGCACGTGGGCGCACGCATCCGAGCTACCGCCTGAGGCACTCGGGAAGGACGGCTAGTGTGACGTCTTCCACACGGGTCGTGACACAGCAAGGAGTAGCACCGACGATGTCGATCTCACTGAACAAGGGCGGGGCTATCTCGCTCGCCAAGGAAGCTCCGACCCTGACCACCGCCATCGCCGGGCTGGGATGGGACCCGCGCACCACGACCGGTGCCGAATTCGACCTGGATGCCTCCGTCATGGTGTGCGACGCGAGCGGTCGCTGCATCGACGACTCGTGGTTCGTCTTCTACGGCCAACTCCGCTCGCCAGGCGACGCTGTGGTGCACCAGGGCGACAACCGCACGGGCGAGGGCGAGGGCGACGACGAGGTCATCACGGTCGAGCTGCCCGCGCTCCCGCCGAATGCCGCCAAGCTGGTCTTCGTCGTGTCCATCCACGAGGCGGAGGCGCGAGGCCAGAACTTCGGACAGGTGCAGAACGCGTTCATCCGGATGGTCGACGCCAAGACCGACCGGGAGATCGTGCGCTACGACCTCGCCGAAGACTACTCCACCGAGACCGCCATGCTCTTCGGCGAGTTGGTCCGCGAAGGCGGCGACTGGCAGTTCCGGGCCACCGGGCAGGGGTATGCCGGTGGACTGGCCGCGGTCATCCGCAGCTTCGGCCTGACAGTGGCCTGAGGCGGCTTCACCTCCCGCGACCGCTCCCAGTCGCCCACGGCGATATTCGGGGCCGAGGGGGCCCTGACGCGCGCGCGTACCGGCAGTATGCGAGTCGCCCGACGAAGAAGGCCCCGGGACAAAGTCCCGGGGCCTTCTTCTCATGCTGCGTGCGGCGTCACTTCGACGCGACGACGTCCAGCTTCAGGTCGGCCTGCACCTCGGGGTGCAGGCGGACCTGCACAGCGTGGGCGCCGAGCGACCGGATCGGGGTCGTCACCTGGATGGTGCGGCGGTCGACGGTGCCGGCACCGGCGGCCTGCACCGCGTCGGCGATGTCACCGCTGGTGACGGCGCCGTACAGCCGGCCGGAGCCGCCTGCGCGGACCGGCAGCGTGACGGTGGCAGACTCCAGGCGCACCTTGAGTGCCTGGGCGTCCTCGAGGTTCTTGACCGCGCGGGTGGCGCGGGCACGAGTGATCGACTCGACCTGCTTCTGGCCGCCCTTGGTCCACTGGGTGGCGAAACCACGCGGGAGGAGGTAGTTGCGGCCGTAGCCGTCCTTGACCTCCACCACGTCGCCTGCGGCACCGAGCTGGGGTACTTCGTGGGTCAGGATGAGCTTCATGTCTGGTCCCTTTCCGCTCAGCGTGCCGAGCTGGAGTAGGGCAGCAACGCCATCTCACGGGCGTTCTTGACGGCCGTGGCGATGAGGCGCTGCTCCTGGACGGACACACCGGTCACCCGACGCGCGCGGATCTTGCCGCGGTCGCTGATGAACTTGCGCAGCAGCGCAGTGTCCTTGTAGTCGATGTTCTCGACCTTCGCCGCCTTGAGCGGGTTGGCCTTCTTCTTGGGCTTGCGAACTACGGGCTTAGCCACCGTGGTGCTCTCCTTCGTGAGAGCCCGAAACGCGTCTGCGCTCGGGATGGATGGTGATGAATGAACTGGTCACGACGCGTGGTCGAGACCGGAGACCTCGTGGGATGCCGTGGGGCGTCCCACGCGGGTGAGAAGCAGAGAACGAAGTGGGGGACCTAGAAAGGCGGCTCGTCGTACGACGGGCCGGTGTTCCAGCCGCCGCCCTGACCGCCCTGGCCGCCCGCCGGCGCGGAGTTGCCCGCGCCCGCGTTGCCGCCCTGGCCGCCACCGGTGGCCCACGGGTCGTTGGCCGGGGCGCCGCCGCCTGAGGCACCGCCCTGTCCACCGAAACCGCCACCGGCGTTGCCGCCCTGGCCGCCGCCGAAGCCGCCACCACCACCGCGCTGGGTCTTGTTGACCTTCGCCGTGGCGTACCGCAGCGACGGACCGACCTCTTCGACGTCCAACTCCACCACGGTGCGCTTCTCGCCCTCCTTGGTGTCGAAGGAGCGCGACTTCAGCCGCCCCGAGACCAGCACCCGCGAACCGCGGGTGAGGGACTCGGCGACGTTCTCCGCCGCGTCACGCCAGACCGAGCAGCGCATGAACAGCGTTTCGCCGTCCTTCCACTCGTTGCTCTGCCGGTCGAACTGCCGCGGCGTGGAGGCCACGGTGAAGTTCGCGACGGCAGCACCCGAGGGGGTGAAGCGCAGCTCGGGGTCCTGCGTGAGGTTCCCGATGATTGTGATGACGGTGTCGCCAGCCATGGTGTGGTTCCCTGCTTCCTGTCTAGCTTCTCGAGTGCGAAGAGTCGTCAGGCGTCGACGCGCAGGAGCTTGGTGCGCAGGATCGACTCGTTCAGGCCGAGCTGGCGGTCCAGCTCCTTGGCCGTCGCGGATTCGGCCGTCATGGTGACGACGGCGTAGATGCCTTCGGACTTCTTCGTGATGTCGTAGGCCAGGCGGCGACGACCCCAGATGTCGAGGTTGTCGACCTTGCCGCCGTCCTTGGTGACGACGGTGAGGAACTTCTCCAGCGAGGGCTGGACAGTGCGCTCATCGAGTTCGGGATCGAGGATGATCATCAATTCGTACTGACGCATGAATGAACCCACCTCCTTCGGTCTCAAGCGGTCACGGTCTCTCCGTGACAGGAGGGTTGCAGCGTCGTCGTCACATCACCGGTGGCCGCGCCAGCTGGCGAGACCGGTCGGTGTCACCCACCAAGGACCTACCTGGCACGCCACTGTGCCCGAAGGCACCGACAGGGGTGCGCGTTTGTCCACAGGGGGTGTGAAGTGACGAACAGCAGCCGAGTCTAGGCGGGAGTGCTGCTCGCGCGGAAATCCGCGCCGTCACGGGCCGCGGGGCGGCGTACGACGGGACGCATACGGTCGTCCACATCCTCGGCCGACTCCCACGCCGCGGCCGCCAGACCGGCGTACGCCACCAGCCGGATCACGCAGAAGACCGCGTAGCCGGCGGGTGCCAGCGCCTTGCCCGGGTTGGAGGAGACGCCGGCGTACATCCAGACCATCACGAAGTAGACGACCTCGACCATCGCCCAGACCAGATGCTCGCGCCACCGCAGCGCGCAGATCGCGATCAGTGGAAGCACCCACAGCGATGCCTGCAGCGGGAAGGACCGGCCGGTGACCAGCACGATGACCAGCATCATCAGCGCGAGCGGTCCGAGCCGCACCGGAGCACGCATGCTCACGCGCAGCATCCCGGCGAGCAGCGCCGCGAGCCAGCCGAGCAGCGCGACCACCGTCAGCGCGGTCGGCGGGATCGTCACGTGCAGGATCGCCGAGACCAGCCACGGCGAGCCGTAGGACGCCGTCGCCGAACCCCACGCGCGGTAGGGCGCGAGCGGGTCGCCTCCGACCGCGACCGCCGCGAGAAGGAAGAAGACCGCGGTCGCCGCGGCGGCGGCCAGTAGCCGGACCGCCTCGGAGGTCCGCCGCTCGCGGGTGGCGAGGAGCACGATCGCCGCGATGATGATCAGCGGGTAGGTGCGTGCCATCACGGCGGCCCCGAGCAATGCGCCCGCCGCGAGCGGCATCCGGCGCATCCACAGCGCCATCCCGATGGTCGCGAGCGCCACCCCGAGGATGTCCAGCGACAACAGGGACGCGGTGATCAGCACCGGGCTGAGGGCGACGTGCGCGGCCTGCCAGGGCGAGTCGCGCAGCATGGACGCGGTGGCGATGGTGGTCGCGGCGACGAGCGCGGTGATGACGACCGCACAGATCGCGTAGTAGATCTGCTGCTGGTGCAGGACCGTGCCGCCGCCGGGCACCAGGTGCTGCAGACCCCAGGTGACGAACGCGGTGATCACCGGTTGCGTGTGACCCGGCCCGCCGGTGCTCCACGGCGTGGCAGCGGACTGTCCCCCGACGCCGACCGGCAGGTCGGAGTAACAGCCGCGCCAGAACGCCGCGGGCGCACCCCAGCCCATCCGTTCGCAGTGGTTCTTCTGCAGCACGCCGAGCGCGATCAGGACGCTGGCCAGCGACGAGAGCACCCCGCCGACGTACAGCCAGCTGCGGGCGCCAGCGCGGGCGAACCGGCCGACCGGGCCGCCGATGACCTCGGTCGCGGCCGCAGCGACACCGTCGCCTCGGCTGGGCGTGACGAGTCGTCGCGCGTCGTCGGGCATGGCGGGAAGAGTACGCGCGCCGACTCGACGAATGGCGGGAGATGTCGCTTCCGGACGGCCGCGGGGCCGATCCACCCTCTGCGAATGACATCTCGGGCTCACGACGAACGACGGCGCGACTCGGGCAGACTCGACCGGGTGACCGTCACTGCACCCGGCGCCGCCTTCCTCGCGGCCACCGCGCTGCACGCCGGATTCCAGGCGACGGTGACGGTCCTGGTCTACCCGGCTCTGGCGCGGATCCCCGCCGATCGGTGGGCCGTCGAGCACGACCGTCACAGCCGCCGCATCACGCCGCTGGTCGGGGTCGTCTACCTCGCCCTCGCCGGCGCCACCGTCTGGATGCTGGTGGCCGACCGGGGTCCGTGGACGTACGCCGGCGCACTGTTGGCGCTGGCTGTCGCCGTGGTCACGGGTGTGGGGGCGGCGCCTGTGCACGGACGGTTGTCGCGTGCCGACCCCGTGCTGCTCGCGCGCCTTCTCGTGATCGACCGGGTCCGCGCAGTCCTCGCTGTGCTGCTGCTGGCCTGTGCGTGCGGTGCGGCGTTCGGCTGACGTCGTACGCGCGAGTCAACTCGAGTGAATGCGGGTACGGCACGGTGGTGCCTATGACACCCCGCCCGCCGATGAGGCGCATGAAGAGCCTGAGCACCCTGCTCGGCAGCTCCGCCCGCCGCGATCTGGAGTCCGGCCCCGACGACGGCGTCGTGCGGGCGCTGACCGAGATGGTGACGCATCCGGAGTACCCGTGCCTCGGCGCGCGGTCGGTGTTCCGTCGGGACACCGCGTCCGTCGTGGTGTTGGACGAGATGGAGCACGCCGACGACCTGGCGACCCTGGCCGACGCCCTGCGGACCTTCGCTGCCCGCACGAAGGACGCGACCAATTTCGTCTCCCTCATCGCGGCGTTCCGCTCGCCGGTCGTGACCAGCGAGGCGCAGTTCGAGGAGCTGCTGTGGGGTGTGCTGCAGACCCTGCACGACGGGGACGACCAGCCGTGGACGGAGGGGGTGTCCGACGATCCGGCCCAGCCGCACTTCGCGTTCAGCCACGCCGGCACCGCATTCTTCATCGTGGGCCTGCACCCTGCCGCGTCGCGCATCGCCCGGCGGGCCCCGTTGCCGATGCTGGTGTTCAACCTGCACGCACAGTTCGAACGCCTCCGCGAGGAGGGCGGATTCGACCGGATGCGCACCGCCATCCGCACTCGTGACACCCGCCTGCAGGGCGGGGTCAACCCGATGGCCGAGGACCACGGCGACAGTTCGGAGGCACGTCAGTACTCCGGGCGCGCCGTCGACGACGACTGGAAGCCCCCGTTCGAGGCCCGTGAGGACGACGCATGACCGACCCCCGCAGACCCCGCACTCCGCGGGCGCCGACCCCGCCACGCCCGTACGGCGGCGACGCCGCGTCACCCGCGCCGGGCTGGACCCGGCTGCCCCCGCAGACCGGGCTGCTCGTGCCCGTCGCGGCGGGGCAGACGCTGCAGATCGTCGACCCGTGCGGCGAACAGGTCGCCGACCTCTACCTGGTGACCGCCGCCGATCCGGAGGAATGCCTCTCGGCCGGGCGCACGGTCGACTACAACAACACCCTCTACGTCAGCACCGGCGACCGGCTGTGGAGCAACCGCAGCACCGTGCTCGCCACGATCGTGGAGGACTCCGTCGGGATCCACGACCTGACGCTCACGCCGTGCAGCCAGCAGACGTTCGACGTGCTCTACCCGGAGTTCGGCGGGGCGCCGCACCCCAGCTGCTTCCAGAACCTGTGCGACGCGCTCGGGCCGGCGGGGGTCTCACCGGACCGCATCGGCACCACGATGAACGTCTTCATGGACGTGTGGACCAGCGAGGACGGCGAGCTGCACATCGACCCGCCGCCGACGCGTCCCGGTGACGGTTTCGCCATCCGCGCCGAGGTCGATCTGCTGGCCGGGGTCACCGCCTGCTCGGCGGAGAAGTCCAACAACGGGCACTGCACCCCGATCGACGTACGCGTCAGCTGACCGCCGGCGAAGTCGCGTCCCCGCGCTGAGATCCGGTTTCATGCCGGTCCGAGTGCGCTCGGACCCTCTCGAACCGGGATCTCAGCGCGACGGTCAGCCGCTGGACGGCGTGGCGGGCGAGCTTGGTGAGGGCACGGCCCGGGTGGGTGGCAGCACCGGCGTCGGCGGACTGGTGGGTCGCCGTGTCGGCGGAGTGGTCCGCGTGCTCGACGGGGGTGTGGACGTGGAGGGCGGGGTGGTCCTCGTCGAGGTGGGGGGCGGCGTCGTCGTGGTCGACGTCGGGGGCGGAGTCGTGGACGGGGGCGGGGTGCTCGTCGATGTCGAGGTGCTCGTCGGCGGCGTGGACGTCGTGGTCGTGCTGGTCGGGGGCGGCGTCGTGGTCGACGACGTCGGGATGTTGTCCCCCGACCCGCCGTTGGTGGCCTTCGGCAGCTGGGTGATCGGCTGACCCTGCAAGGCGAGCGTCATGTAGTCCTTCCAGATCTGCGTCGGCACCACCCCGCCGTAGAACTGCTGTCCCGCCTTGGCGAGCGAACTGTTGGTCCCGCCGTCGCCGGCGTACATGCCCACGGAGGTCGTCAGCTGGCCGGGGGTGAACCCGGTGAACCATGCGGACCGGAACTTGCCGTCCGATCCGACGGTGCCCGTCTTGCCCGCTGCGGGGCGACCGAAGTCGCGCAACGTCGCGTGCGCGCTACCTGACGGGTAGGTGATCGGGCCGGCCATGGCGCTCGCAACGTTGTCGGCGATGTCCTTGGAGACCACCTGGGTGCTGTCCGGGTGCGCGGTATAGCTGTACCCACCCTGCTCACTGGTGACCTTCTGCACGAAGTACGGCGACGCACGCTTCCCGCCCGCGTTGATGGTGTTGTACGCGTTCGCCATGTCGATGACGTGCACGTCCGCCACCCCCAGCGTGTCCACCGGTGTCGGGTTGTTCATGTTCGGGTCGGTCGCCGGGATGCCGAGCTGCTTGGCCGCGGCGAGCGTCTTGCCGCTTCCCATCCGGACGTTGAGCCGCACGAAGGCCGTGTTGACCGAGTCGGCGAGCGCGGTGCGCAGGTTGATCAGGCCGAAGGTCTCGCCACGGTCGTTGGTGATGGGCTTGGACACGCCCGGCAGGCGCAGATTGTTGGCTCCACTGACCTGGGTGTTGAGGCCTATCCCCGCTTCCTGGGCGGCGGTGAGGGCGAACACCTTGAAACTCGAACCGCCGGGTACGGCCGCCTGCTGGGCGGAGTTGAACTGGGTCTTCTGATAGTCAGATCCGCCGTACATCGCGACGACGGCGCCGTCGGGCTTCTGCGAGATCAACCCGGCATGCACCTGGTCGGTGCTCGCGGTCTGCGCGCTGACGCTGTTCTTGACCGCCTGCACCGCCGCGGCCTGGTCGTTCTTGTCGATCGTGCTGGTGATCCGCAGCCCGCTGCGGCCGATGTCCTGACCGCTCAGCTTCAGCTTGGTCGAGAGCTCGTTCTCGATGGCCGCGAGCAGATACCCGGTCGAGCCGGTCCGGGTGTTCACCGGCTTGGGCGACTTGAACGTCGGGAAGGTCTGCGCGGACGCCTCGGCCCGGGTGAGCCAGCCCTTCTTGACCATGCCGTCGAAGACGTAGGCCATCCGGGCGGCCGCGCGAGCCTTGGAGTCGGCGCCGTTGGCCGGGTCGAAGTACGCCGGTGCGTTGATGACCGACGCCAGGAAGGCCCCCTGGTTGAGCGTCAGCTTGTCGGAGTCGACGCCGAAGTAGGCCTGCGACGCCGACTCGATGCCGTAGGCGTTGCGCCCGAAATAGATGGTGTTGAGGTAGTCGGTCAGGATCTGCTGCTTGGTGTACTTCCGGTCGATCTTGATCGAGATCATGATCTCCTTGACCTTGCGGGAGACCGTGCGGTTCTGGGTCAGGAAGTAGTTCTTGACGTACTGCTGCGTGATGGTCGAACCGCCCTGCTGGGAGCCGCCGCGCGCGTCGGCCCACGCCGCCCGCAGGATGCCGGTCGGCGAGACGCCCTTGTTGTCGTAGAAGTTGCGGTCCTCGGCCGACAGGAACGCGTACTGCACCTGCTGAGGCACCTGGTCCAGACGCACGTTCTGGCGGTTGACCGGTCCGATCCGACCGAGTTCGGTCTTGCCGTCGCTGTAGTAGACGACGGCCACCTGGCGGCCGGCCTGCTGGTCCGGCTGCGGGATCTGGGTGCGCTGGTAGATGACCACGAGCGCGATCACACCGATGAGGAAGAGCGCGAAGAGCCCGACGATCGTGCGGGTGACGACCTTGAAGAACAGACCGTGGCCACGACGACGGCCACCAGGCCCCCGCGGCGCGCGCGCCGACCCCCCGCCGGTCTGCCGCCCTTCCTGACCCCGCGCGGAGTCACCGTCCACCGGGCCGACCGGTCCCTCATCGCTCACCGGTGCAGGGTAGCCCGCGGGGCTAAGTAGCAGGTGTGGGCCGGGATCCGGCCGCCGGCCGGGCAGAGTTCACCGGTTGTTCGCACTGTCGTCGCGCCCTGATCGCTCTAGATGCCTAGGTTTTCCATGCATCGACGACACGGAGAGTCAGGCCATGGAGACGACCGCAGCGCGGGCGCGCGGCATCACGCAGACCTTCGGGGACGTGATCGCTCTGGACAGCGTCGACCTCGACATCCTGCACGGCCAGGTGCACGGCCTGGTGGGCCCGAACGGCGCCGGCAAGACCACCTTGCTCGGGCTGCTGCTCGGACTGGCCGTGCCCGACGCGGGCACCCTGCAGATCCTGGGTACGCCGGTCGGGCGGGTCCTCGGCGTACCGGACGGGGTGGCCGGGTTCGTCGACGGCCCCGGCCTCTACCCGGCGCTCACCGCCCGGGCCAACCTCGCCGCGCTCGCGCGTCTGCGCGGATACGGCGCCTCGGCGACACGCCGGGTCGAGGAGTCCCTCGAACAGGTCGGGCTGATCGACGTCGCCGACGACCGGCTGCGCGGGTTCTCCCTCGGTATGCGCCAGCGCCTCGGCCTGGCCGCCGCCCTGCTCACCGAGCCCCGGCTGCTCGTCCTCGACGAGCCCGCCAACGGCCTGGACCCCGCCGGCAAACGTCATGTCCACCGGGTGCTCGCGGGCCTCGCGGACCAGGGCACGGCCGTGGTCGTCTCCAGTCACCGGATGGACGACCTGGCCGCGCTCTGCGCCGAAGTGAGCATCCTGCGCGCCGGTCGCATGGTGTTCACCGGCCCGGTCGCCAAGCTCGCGACGGAGAGCGGGCCGCTGGATCACCGCGTGGCGACCTCCGACCCGGCGCAGGCTCGACGGATCGCCGCCCAGCTGTCCGGGCTGCAGATCGTGCCGTCGGACGCCGGCTCCCGGTACGACGACGCGCTCGTCGTCCGCGCATCCGTCCCGACGGTCGACGAGCTGGTCGCCCGGCTCGTCGCGGCGGGCGTCGCCGTGCGCGAGTTGGGGCCGGTCGTGCCGCCTCTGGAAGCGGCGTTCCTCGCCCTCACGGGCCTGAACGACACCGACGATGCCGACCGGAGCGGAGCGGAGGACCGATGACCACCGCGACACAGCGGGTACGGGCAGAGGCGACGACGCGCACCCGACCCGCCCGGCTCGCCGGCGTCTACCGGTTCGAGCTGGTGAAGCTCCTGGCCCAGTGGCGCACCCGGATCGTGCTCGCCGCCTGTTGGCTGCTGCCGGGGATCTTCGTCGCGGCCGCGACCCACGCGAGCTCGCAGCCCACCGACACCGTCTTCGGCCGCTGGATGCTCGCGACCGGCTGGGCCGGTGCGCTGGTGGTCCTCAGCTTCTGCTGCACGTGGGCGCTGCCGCTGCTCACCGCGCTGGTCGCCGGGGACGTCTTCGCCACCGAGGACCGCCTCGGCACCTGGCGCCACCTGCTGATCGCCGTACGGTCACCGCACCGGATCTTCGCCGCGAAGGCGATCTCCAGCATCACCGTGATCGCTGCGATGGTGGCCGGACTCGCCGCCTCGAGCATCGCCGGCGGCCTCGCCGCGGTCGGCGATCACCCGCTCGTCGGCCTGGACGGGCGCTCCCTCGAGCCCGGGCACGCCGCACGGCTGGTGCTGCTCGCCTGGGCCTGCGCGAGCGTGGCCACCCTGGCCTTCGCGGCCATCGGGCTGCTCGGCTCCGTCGCCCTCGGGCGGTCCCCGATGGGTCTGCTGGTGCCGGCCCTGCTCGCCCTCCTCCTGCAACTGGTGCAGCTCCTGCCGCTGCCCGTCGCCGTGCGCATGGCGCTCCCCAGCGAGGCCTTCCTCGCCTGGCGTGGCCTCTTCACCACCCCGGCCCAGACCGGACCGTTGGTGGTCGGGCTCGTCGTCAGCCTCGTCTGGACCCTCGCGGCGACCGCGCTCGCATACCTGCTGTTCGTCCGTCGCGACTTCACCGACCTGGCGTACGACGGGGCCGGACGTCGCGCACTGCTCACCGGAGCGCTCCCGCTGGTCGTGGTCACCGCGCTCAGCGTCGGCGTCATCGCCGCGGTGACACCGGCAAGCGGATCCGGCATCGAACGCACGAAGCTCGAGCACTCGCTCGCGACGTCGTACGCGCACCTCTACCGGCTGCAGGCCCGCGAGCTGCACCGGCCCGATGTGACCGAGGCCCAGCTGCGGACCGCCGCTTCGTGCGACAAGGGCGGCTCCCTGGTGCAGGACAGCGGCCCCGGCAACGACTGGCGCTGCGTGGTCACGTGGCACATCCCAGGAGCGGTCGCGGTCGGCTCGGCGACCTACCAGCTCGACGTGACCGCCGACGGGCGTTACGTCGCCGACGGCGACGGACCCAAAGAGGTCAACGGCTACTTCCCGGTGCGCACCGCCACCGGCGACTCGCCCAATCCGCTCTGGCAGGTCGACGGTCTCGTCGACCTGCTCTCCTCCTCGAAGGGCTGAACAATGCAGGTCATCCGCAACCGGCGCACCGTCACGCGCTCACGCTCCCTCACCCTCGGCCTCACCGGCCGGCAGTTGCGGCTCGCAGGCGCCACCGCCACCGTCCTCACGGTCGCGGGCGGCGGTATCGCGTACGCCAACACCAACATCTTCGGCGACCATCAGGTCGGCTCCGAGAGCTCCAAGGGCATCCAGATCTCCGACGACCAGGTCATCAAGCCCATCGGCGACCGTCTCCTCACCACGGACGGCAAGTACATGGGGTCGACGGTCAGCCCCGACAAGCGCTTCGTCGCCGCGACCAGCACCGACAAGAACGTCGTGCTGCAGATCGTGGACCTGTCCACCTACAAGGTGATCTGGCGCGTCGGCAAGGCCGCCGGGGTCAACCAGACACTCGCCGACGGCACCGTGGGGCAGGAGGGACCGACGTACTCCCCCGACGGCAAGTTCCTCTGGCTGCCGCAGAAGGACGGCCTGACCCGATTCCCCGTGAACGCCGACGGCACCCTCGGCGCGCCGACCTCGGTCCCGCTGGCCAAGGTGGGCACCAAGTCCGCCCTGCCGGGCAAGGCGACCTACTCCGCCGACGGCTCGACCCTCTACGTCCCGGTCAACGGACAGAACACCGTCGTGGCCCTCGACCCGGCGACCGGCGCGCTGCAGAAGACCTGGGCCGTGGGCATCGCACCGCGCGAGATCGCCCTGGCAGGGGGCAAGCTCTACGTGAGCAACGAGGGCGGCCGCACGGCGCGCCCCGGTGACACGACGATCAACTCCTACGGCACCGACGTCCCCGCGAACGCCACCCTCGGCACGTCCACCACGGGCACCGTCAGCGTCATCGACCCGTCGAAGCCGTCGGCCGCGGTCGGCTCGATCGCCGTCGGGCTGCACCCCACCGCGCTCCTGGCGCGGGGGAACGCGCTCTTCGTGGCGAACACCAACAGCGACACCGTCTCGGTGATCGACACCACCAAGGACAGGGTCGTGCAGACGATCGACACCCAGCCCGGCCCGTCCTCGAAGGTCGGGTACGAGCCCACGAGCGTCGCGCTGACCGCCGACGGCCACCTGCTGGTCACGCTCGGTCGTGCCGACGCCGTGGCGGTCTACCGGTACGGCGGCACCCCGCAGGAGCCGGTCAGCTCGATCGGCCTGCTGCCGACCGACTACTTCCCCGCCACCATCGCGACCGTCGGCTCAAAGATCCTGGTCACCAACACCCGCGGCATCGACGCACGAGGCCCCGCAGTGACGGTCAGCAAGGGGTTCGGCACGACGCCGGCGACCAGCCACGGGACGCACAGCACCACCGGGTCCTTCACCCGCTTCACCCTGCCGACGGATAAGCAGATCGCCAAGTACACCCGCGTCGTCTTCGCCCAGAACGGGTGGAACAAGAAGGACGTCCAGGAGGCCCAGGGCAGCACCCGCAAGCCGGTCGCGGTGCCCGCCCGGATCGGAGATCCGTCGACGATCAAGCACGTCTTCCTGCTGGTGAAGGAGAACCGCACCTACGACCAGGTGTACGGCGACGACACCCGCGGCAACGGCGACGCCTCGCTCGCCCAGTTCGGCAAGACCGTGACCCCCAACCAGCATGCGCTGGCCAAGCAGTTCGGTCTCTACGACAACCTCTACGACATCGGGACCAACTCAGCCGAGGGCCACAACTGGCTCATGCAGGGCGACAACCCGGAGTACACCGAGTCCAGCGCGGGCGAGTACGAGCGCAGCTACGACACCGAGGACGACGTCCTCGGCCACCAGCGCTCCGGGTTCCTGTGGACCTCGGTGCAGGCCGCCGGCAAGACCGTGCGCAACTACGGCGAGTTCACCCAGTTCGAGACCAAGCCCGCCGGCGCCACCTGGCAGAAGTACTACTGCGCGAGCAAGACGGTCGACAACGGCGGCAGTCCGAGCGTGCTGACCGACCCGTCCATCAAGCAGGACACCGAGTCGCCGATCCCGTCGCTGAACAAGATCACCGACCACGACTACCCGAAGTTCGACACCGACATCCCCGACCAGTACCGCTACCAGATCTGGAAGCAGGAGTTCGAGAAGAAGGGTCCGGCCAACCTCAACACGTTCTGGCTCTCCAGCGACCACACCGGCGGGACGCCGGACCCGCGGGCCCAGGTCGCGGACGGCGACCTCGCGGTCGGTCGGATCGTCGATGAGATCTCGCACAGCAAGTACTGGAAGGACTCGGCGATCTTCGTGGTCGAGGATGACAGCCAGGACGGTGTCGACCACGTCGACGGGCACCGTGCCCCGGTCCAGGTCATCAGTCCGTGGTCGCTGCACGGGAAGGTCGACGACACCTACTATTCGCAGCTGTCCGTGGGCCGCACCATCCAGCAGATCCTGGGCGCTCAGCCGCTGAACCAGAAGCTCGCGGCGGCCACCCCGATGTACGGCGCGTTCACGAACAAGCCCAACTACAAGCCGTTCACCGCGGTGCCGAACGAGGTGCCGCTCACGGAGGGTGTGACGACCGCACCCGCCTGCGGTGACGACACGCTCGGCCGCAAGGGCGCGGCCGCGATGCAGTTGACGAAGCGGGAGGCTGCCGCGACCGCCGTACCCGCTGCAGAGCGGGCCGTCGCCGCGCAGTGGCAGACGTGGCGCGGCCAGCAGCGCTTCACCGGCGACTCCGCGATCCCGGACTACGCCGACCCGGAGCAGATGAACCGCTACACCTGGTACCAGACGCACGGCTGGAAGACGCCCTACCCGGGCGACTCGATGATTTACGCCCCGTCGCAGGTGCCCGGCGCGTACATCCCGAACGCCGACCAGGAATAACAGGACTGACAGGACCAGCAGCACCACGCACCACGGCCCACCGGATCGGATCCGGTGGGCCGTGGTCGTGCTGTGGGGCGCTCAGCTCTCGAGCGAGGCGTCCAGGGTGATGTCGACGCCGGTGAGCGCCTTGCTGACCGGGCAGGTCTCCTTGGCGTTCTTCGCGGCGTCCTGGAACTGGGCATCGGTGAAGCCCTCGACCTCGCCGACCACCTTCAGAGCGATGCCGGTGAGCCGGAACCCGCCGGCCGGGTCCGGGCCGAGGGAGACGTCGGCCGTCACGTCGAGCGCCTGCGGAGTGCCGCCCTGCTCGGCGATGACCGCGGACAGCTGCATCGCGTAGCAGGCCGAGTGCGCCGCGGCGATGAGCTCCTCGGGGCTGGTGGTGCCGTCGGCGGACTCCGCGGCCCGCTTCGGGAACGACATGTCGTAGGTGCCGATGCCGGAGCTGGACAGCTCCACCTTGCCCGAACCCTGCTCGAGGGTCCCGGTCCAGCCTGCGCGTGCGCTCCGTGTCGGCATCTGCTTCTCCTCTGGGGATCGGTCGTGGCGAAGTGCGAGGCTCAGCCGCAGGAGATCCCGCATGGTCGGCTCGCAGACCACGTGCTTCGAACGGTACGACAGCGTCGCCGCCGGCGCGCGGGATCCGCCGCAAGCACCGCGACGCCGTCACCGTCCCCCACCGCCGGGCGCGCGTCGACACGCCACCGGTTGTGCCGGTCGATGTATCGACTCGATACATCGACGGTGTACTCTGCTGCACAGACAACCCCCAGGCGACACGCGAACGTCACCTGCCGTTCATCTCGCACCCTGCGGTGCCCCGAACGGCGACGACCGGGCCGCCGGAGCACGAGAGGAGCAGCCCATGTCACGACGTGGCGCGATCCTCGAGCTCGCCGTCCTGGGGTTGTTGCACGAGGCGCCTCTGCACGGGTACGAGCTGCGCAAGCAGTTGTCCGGTGTGCTCGGCGCCTTCCGTGCGGTGTCGTTCGGTTCGCTCTACCCCTGCCTGCGCTCACTCGTCGAGCGCGGCTGGATCAACGAACGGCACAACGAGAACGAGCCGAGCCAGCTCGGTCAGCTCGGTGCGGGAAAGAAGCGCACCAGGATCACCTACGAGCTGACCGCCGAGGGCAAGGAGCAGTTCCAGACGCTGATGTCCCAGACGGGCCCGGCGTCCTGGGAGGACGAGAACTTCGACGTGCACTTCGCCTTCTTCGGGCGTGCCAGCCGCGACGTGCGGTTGCGCATCCTGGAGGGTCGGCGCAGTCGGTTGGAGGAACGGCTGGACGACGCGCGCACCGCGAGCGCGACGCGTCGCCAGCGCGTGGACAGTTACACGGCCGAGCTGCAACGGCACGGCCTGGACTCCACCGAGCGTGAGGTGCGGTGGTTGTCGGAGCTGATCGAGACAGAGCGATCGGCCTACGGCACGCCCGCCCGCACAACACCGCAGGCCATTTCGGCCGAGGACCACACAGACCTGCTGGCCGGACCGGCGCAGGACAAGAAGGAGTGATCATGGGATCCATCCGCGTCGCCATCGTTGGCGTCGGTAACTGCGCGAGCTCGCTCGTGCAGGGTGTCGAGTACTACAAGGACGCAAACCCCGAGCACGTCGTGCCCGGTCTGATGCACGTGATGTTCGGCGACTACCACGTCAACGACGTGGAGTTCGTCGCCGCGTTCGACGTCGACGCCAAGAAAGTGGGCTTCGACCTGTCCGACGCCATCGGCGCCTCGGAGAACAACACCATCAAGATCGCCGACGTGCCGCCGACCGGCGTCACCGTGCAGCGTGGCCACACCCTCGACGGCATCGGCAAGTACTACGCGCTGACCATCGACGAGTCCGACGCCAAGCCCGTCGACGTCGTGCAGGCCCTGAAGGACTCCAAGGCCGACGTCCTGGTCTCCTACCTGCCCGTCGGCTCCGAGACGGCCGACAAGTTCTACGCGCAGTGCGCCATCGACGCCAACGTCGCGTTCGTCAACGCGCTGCCGGTGTTCATCGCCTCCGACCCCGAGTGGGCCAAGAAGTTCGAGGACGCGGGCGTCCCGATCATCGGTGACGACATCAAGTCCCAGGTCGGCGCGACCATCACCCACCGCGTGATGGCGAAGCTGTTCGAGGACCGCGGCGTGGTGCTGGACCGCACCTACCAGCTGAACGTCGGCGGCAACATGGACTTCAAGAACATGTTGGAGCGCGACCGCCTGGAGTCCAAGAAGATCTCCAAGACCCAGGCCGTCACCTCCAACCTGGAGCACGACCTCGGTGCGCGCAACGTGCACATCGGCCCCAGCGACTACGTGCAGTGGCTGGACGACCGCAAGTGGGCGTACGTACGTCTCGAGGGTCGCGCGTTCGGTGACGTCCCCCTGAACCTGGAGTACAAGCTCGAGGTCTGGGACTCCCCGAACTCCGCCGGCATCATCATCGACGCGATCCGCGCCGCGAAGATCGCCAAGGACCGCGGCATCGGCGGCGCCCTGCTGTCCGCCTCGTCGTACCTGATGAAGTCCCCGCCCGAGCAGCGTCGTGACGAGATCGGCCGCGCAAAGCTCGAGGCCTTCATCGAGGGCACCGAGGCTCGCTGAGCGACCTCACCCGTTCGATCGGTAGGCCGCGCTCCCCATCTCGGGGGCGCGGCCTTCCGCATGCCTGCCGCCGATCCAGTTGGTACGCCGGTCAGCCGACGGGGACGTCCTGGGCATCCGCGGCGGTGTCGGCCACGACCGTGACGACATCGGAGGCGATGATGCCCAGCACCTGGGCGAACAGGTCGTCGCGCACCCCGTCGGGTTCGATCTCGGTCTCCAGCGCCAGGCCGTTGCCGAGCGCGAGGACGACGATCGCCAGATCGGCGGACGGCATGGGCAGGGTGACCCCGAACGTCTCCACGAGTCGGTCCAGCACCCCGGCCACAGCGTCGCGGACCTCGCGCCGACCCTGTCGCAGGCCTTCGGCCCCGGCCGGATCCCTACGGGTCAAGGCGGCGTACTCCGCGAGCAACCGGTGCCAGCCGGCGTCCGCACGCATCTCCTGGGCGAGCACCACACCGACCTGGTGCGCGACCTGTGACGGGGTGAGGTCGGCCTCCATCGCCTGCAGGCTCTTGGTGATGCGGTCGGCCGCGTGCTCCTCCATCAGGGTCAGCACCAACTCGTCCTTGGACCGGAAGTTGGAGTAGACCGCACCCTTGGTCAGCCCCGCCGCGGCGGCCACCTGCTCCAGGGAGGTGCCGGCGATGCCGCGCTCGCCGAAGACGACGTACGCCGCGTCGAGCACCTTGCGCCGCGTCTGGGCGCGATACGGGCGGGTGCGCGCCATGCTCGCCCTTTCGCTCGGTGCCGCTTCGCCTGCGGTCGTCGCCGGCAGGTGGGACGGCGGTCAGATCCGCAGGTCGTCCTCGCCCCGGTCCGGGAAGCGGTCCTTCAGGAACCGCCCGTGGGTCAGCAACTCCTCACCGCCGGTCAGGGCGACCGACTCCTGGATCTCCCGCAAGCGGTGCTCCAGCAGATCCAGCTGGTCGATCAGCAACTCCAGACCGGTCTTGCCGTCGGCCAGCACCGTGCCCTGGGCGGACCAGGGCGGCAGGGCCAGGTAGCCACGGACCGCCCCGGGCGCGTAGTCGTCGCGGATGCGCTCCACCTCGATCGCGTCGATGCCGGACCCACGGCCCTGCTGGGTCAGATACTCGCTCGCCGCGCGAGCCCGTTCGCTGATCAGGCGCAGCTTGTCACGGGCCGCCGCGGGCACCCGGTCGTCGAACAGGTACATCGCCAGGCTCGGCGTGGGAGCGGTCTGCGGCGGAACGGCGTCGACCGGTTCCTTGCGCAGATCGACGGCGTGGGGCGTCTGCAGGTGGTGCTCCCTGTGCCGGCTGTCCACTCCACATCCGCGACCGCCGCGGCCGAGCAGCCTCACTGCCGCGATGGTGATCAACACCGCGAACGGATCGAGCACCCAGTGCGCACCGAGCAACGAGAACGCGACCAGGGCCAGAGCACTCACCACCAGCCGCCGGGCCGTCTTCGACAGGTTGCCGAACATCGCAGTGACGAATGCGGCGAGCGAGATTCCGGCGCCTGCGAAAGCCACCCACCCGGCACCCAGCAACGCGAGCACGCACAGCACCAGGATCACCACGACCGAGCGGCGCACCGTGTTCGGTCGACGACCGAACGCCGTACCGGCGTACACCGCGGTCCCCACCCCTGCTGCGACGTTCACCACAACGAGCCCCGCACCCGTGATCGCGTCCACCATGACCCTCACCTCTCGTGCCCGATGCACCACCGGATTTCCTGATTCGACGGTACGCCGACCGATCGCGCCGTGCGGTGCCGTTTGTCATGTGCGCGGGGTGACGTGCGATCGGGAGCGGGCGGGCACGCGCCGTACGCGCGGGTACTCCCGTGCGGGTGGCATCATCGGCGAATGGCCATCCAGGAAGTCGTGTCCGACCTCGTCGCCAACGTCGCTCAGGTGCAGGTCGAGGTCGGTGAGCACGTCGAGATCGGCCACGAGCTGGTGCTCCTGGAGTCGATGAAGATGGAGATCCCGGTGCTCAGCGAGGTCGCGGGCACCGTTGCGGCGGTGCGGGTCTCGCCGGGAGACGTGGTTCAGGAGGGCGAGATCCTCGTCGTGCTCAGCTGACGCGGGGGCTGGATCCCGCTCTGCTGTGCCCGGGCGGCGTGCGTATCGGCAGCGGGAAACTCCGTTGTCGCAGGTGGGTCGGCTCCGTAGCGTTCCCGGGATGAACGGGCGTGCGGTGGTCCTAGGTGGCGGCGGCTCCGTCGGCAACGCGTGGCAGATCGGACTCGTCGCGGGCCTTCTCGAGGCCGGGCTGGATGTGACCCGGGCCGACCTGACGGTGGGGACGTCGGCCGGGTCGACCGCGGCGGCGCAGATCACCAGTGGGGTCCCCCCGACCGAACTGCTGGCCGACATCCGTGCCGCCGCGCGCCGGCCGCAGGCGGCGTCGGTCGGACCCGGGCGCGGTCCTGCCCGGCCCGGGCCGTCCCCGGACCACATGGACAGGACGGACGCCGTCATCGAGGCCGCCACCGACGCGGCCGACATGCGCCGCAGGATGGGCGCGGCCGCCCTTGCGGCAGAACCGGATCCGGCCGACGGAGCGGCGATGCAATGGCGGACCGTCGTCGGCGCTCGGCTGCCGAGTGAGCACTGGCCCGAACGGTGGCTGCGCATCCCCGCGGTCGATGCGCGCACCGGTGAACCCGTCGTGTTCGACCGCGACAGCGGGGTGGACCTGGTGGACGCCGTCGCCGCCAGTACGTCGAACGGCTTCGGTGTCCCGCCGTACCGCATCGGCGATGACCGCTACATCAACGGTGGCTACCGACGCAACGAGAACGCCGACCTGGCGCAGGGGCACGCGCGGGTCCTCGTGCTCTCGCCGTTCGGCGGCAGATCACGGCACCCGTCGGAGTGGGGGATGCACCTCGCCGCGCAGGTCGAAGAGCTGCGGGCCCACGGCAGCCGGGTCGAAACGGTCTTCCCGCATCCCGATTCCAAGCACCTGTTCGGCACGAACGCGATGGATCTCTCGCTGCGCCCGGTGGCGGCGGAAGCCGGGTACGAGCAGGGCAGGCTCCTTGCACCCCGGCTCATCGACTTCTGGTGTTGAGGAGCGGCGTACCTACGCCAGCCGCGAGCGCAGCGGTTCTTCGGAGCGGAGTCGCCCCGGTCAGCCGGCCCCGGATGCGCGGTGCGAACGTGCGGCGCGTCCGAGGAGGTACGGCTCGATGACCAGATGGGCCGGCAGGACGACGGGCCAGACGAGGCGGCCCCACTTCGACTCGTAGCGCACCGAGGTCGTGGCGATCAGCTCCGGGCCGTCCCTGCGGACGATCTTGACCGCCGTCAGCAGTCGTGAATCCGCGGTGAGGACCACCTCCTCGTCCGTGGAGCTGCTGATGGCCCAGCCGACGATGGCGCGGTCCGACGCGGCGGGCAGCAGACGAAGCCCCAGTACGAGCCGCCAACCGGCTTCGAGGAGCCGGCGTACGGGAGCGGGGGCACCCTCGAACATCGCCCTGGCCAGTTGCTCGCCCGACCGAGGGTCATCCTGCGCCAGCGCCACCGCGAACCCCTGTGCCCAGTCCCCAATCGTCGCCCGATGTCCCGCACCTTCGGCGTCGGCGCCGGTCAAGCGGCGCACTCCCCCGCGCCGCCCGGCCGTTCGTGCCGTCACCATGCGATCGTTGCCCCTCGTCGTGCGATCCGGATCCTGCACTTACTCCTCCGCAGATCGAGGTTCCGGGTGGTGATCGGTTGTCGATCCGCGGGGAGGTGCTGCAACGTGATGGAGACAGCAGCGATGACGACGCCGGCCGAGGTGGAGAAGGTCATGTACGAGCGGACGGACCGGTGACCGCCGAGTCTTCAGCGGTCGCTGCCGTCGAGGATGCGTATCGGCAGGAGTGGGCGAAGGTGGTGGCGACCACCCTGAGGGTCGTGCGTGACCTGCAGATCGCGGAGGACTGCGTGCAGGAGGCGTTCACCTCCGCCCTGCTGAAGTGGCCCGAGGAAGGTGTGCCCGACCGTCCCGGCGCCTGGCTGACGACGGTGGCGGTGCGCAACGCGCTGCAGGTGCACCGACGTAACGCGACCCTGGCGAGGAAGTTGCCGCACCTGCACACGGACGCGCAGGACGTACCCGTCGACCCCGCGGCCGGCACGGCGTTCGTCCAGCTGCCCGACGACCGGCTCCGCCTGATGTTCACCTGCTGCCACCCCGCGCTGTCACCCGAGGCCCGGGTGGCTCTCACCCTCCGCCTCGTGTGCGGCCTGACCTCCGGCGAGGTCGCCAAGGCGTTCCTCGTGACGCAGCCGACGATGCAGGCACGCATCACGCGGGCCAAGAAGAAGATCGCCGATGCCGGCATCGCGTACCGGACGCCCGAGCCGCACGAGTTCGACGAACGCCTGAGCTCGGTGCTCGACACGGTGCACCTGGTCTTCAACGAGGGCCACCTGCCCGCCTCGGGTGACCGGCTGACCCGCATCGATCTGATCGACGCGGCTCTGCAGCTGGCCCGCATGCTGCACGAACTCCTGCCCCACAGTGCGGAGACCACCTCGCTGCTCGCGCTCCTGCTGCTCACCGAGGCTCGGCGCGACGCACGCACCGATGCCGAGGGGTCGGCCATCGACCTGGAACGTCAGGACCGCTCGCTCTGGGACCAGGCCGGGATCGGGGAGGGCCTGCAGCTGCTGGCGTCGGCGGCGGGTCAGCGCGACTGCGGTCGCTACACCGTGATGGCCTCTCTCGCAGCGGTGCACGACACCTCACCGAGTTGGGCGGCGACCGATTGGCCACAGATCGTCGCCCTCTACGACGTGCTGCAGCAGCACTGGCCCACCCCGGTCGTCGCACTCGCGCGTGCGGTGGCCGTCAGCTTCGCGTCCGGACCCGACACGGGTCTGGCGGCTCTCGAACCGTTGCTGGCGGAGCCGGCATTGGCCACCTACACCTACCTGCCCGCCGCCCGGGCCGACATGCTGCGACGCCTGGGTCGCTTCGAGGAAGCCGGTGCCGGCTACCGCGAGGCCATGCTGCTGACCGCGAACGACGTCGAGGCGCGCTTCTTCCAGGAGCGGATCGACGGACTGCCCCCCGTGCACTGATCGGGGCGAAGACGGTCTCCTGCCGGTGTCGATCCGGGGGGCCGCCGAGCATCGACCCCATGACCGATCCGTTCACACACGAAGGACGTGCCCCGCATGAAGTACCTGATGATGGTCGTCGTCGACGGCGATCCCGACACCTCGGACGCCCCGGAGACCGGCATCGACGACTGGTTCGCGCAGGTGGACGGTCGCGGCCAGTGGGTGATGGGCGAGCGGCTGCGCCCACCCTCGACCGCGAAGCTGGTGCGCGTGCGCAACGGGGAGAGGATCGTGACCGACGAGCCGTTCGCCGAGACCAAGGAGTGGCTCGCTGGCTTCGACATCCTCGACTGCGCGACCCTGGACGACGCCGTCGAGGCCGCGGCCGCGCACCCGATGGCGCGCGGTGGACGCATCGAGTTGCGCGAGTTCTGGCCACTGGAGGACGACGGGTCCTAGCCGTCCGCGAGTCGCGACGCTCAGCGCACCCGGTCCCAACGCTCCCACCCCGGTGGTCTCGTCAGCTCCCCGTGCCGCGCCCGGCGCACGCATTCGTCGATCTCACGCGCACTGCGCGGCTTCCACCCGTCCGCTCTACGCGCCGCCCGGGCGGTCCACGCCCGGGCGGCGGTCTCCCACCACACCTGGTTGAACATGACTCCTCCATTCCGCGCCGCGGCCGATCTCCGTGCGGAGACCGCCGACCACGCTCAGTCCGGCCCGTGATCTGTTCAGAGGCAGGGGTTTTCGCCTCTACGAGGACGTGTCACGGCCAGGCTGCGGATCGACAGGTGGATCGGGGCGAGTCGACTCCGGCGCGTCACCGCGTACGACGGCCTGTGGGAGTCAGGAGCAGGACGCGGCGCCGTAGCATCAGGGCTGGCCGACCTCGAAGACGCGGAACGGCCGACCATGTGCGATCGAGGGCCTACCCAGGAGGACGCGGTGGACATCTGCGAACTGATCCTGTCCGACCACCACGAGCAGCGGCGGATGTTCGCGATGCTCGACGACGTGGACCCGGCGGACACCGCGACCCTCGGCGTCCTCTGGACCCGTCTCGCGGCGATGCTCGAGGTGCACGCCCAGGCCGAGGAGATCTACTTCTATCCCGAGCTGCTCAAACTGGGCGAGCGCCTACGCGACGCCAGCGAGGTGGCCGAAACCAAGGACGCGATCGGCGACCACAACGACATCCGCGACGGCATCCTGGCCGCACGGGGTGCCGCGGCCGGCTCCAAGGAGTGGTGGAAGGGCGTCAACGACGCCCGTGAGGCCAACGACGAGCACATGGGCGAGGAGGAGCACGAGGGCCTCAAGGACTTCCGGATGCACGTGGACCTGCAGACCCGGCATGACATCGCGGTGCGGTTCGCCGCGTACGAGGCCGAGAACGTCACCGGTGTGCCGGTCGTCGACAAGGACCCGCAGGACTACGTCGACGAGAACAGCTGACGCCGGTTCCTGACGCCGATCGCCGTCCGCTCGGTCCCTCGGGCGCGGTGGTCGCCGCGGTCAGACACAGGAGGCGCGCGCGCGAAGGAGCGCACCGGTGGGCAACGTCTGCAGGATCGTCGCCGCGATCGTGGGCGCGTCCGACACGCTCGTGAGGACGTGACGCGCGTCCACCTGGGCGTCAGCGAACTCGCCGTACATGTGTGCTGCGGCGTCCAGGTCAGTCAATCCGTGCCCGACCCGGCTCCGGACCCGGTCGAGGCACAGGTCTCGCGGCGGGAGGAGCACGACGTAGTCCAGAGCGTCGAGGCCGGTCGCGGTGAGGAAGGTATCGACAGACCACGGCCCGACGACGCCGTCGTAGACCACGGAGTACCCGCCCCGCACGTACCGCCCGGCCGCAGATGCCGCAGCCTCGAGCACCACGTCGTTCTGCCGGCGGGCCGCAGCCTCCCACGGTGGCACGAAACCGCGATCGAGGAACGCGAAGAAGGCGTCACCCGCTATCGCGGCACTCCGATCGAAACCACCTGACAGCAGGGCAGCGACCGTGCTCTTGCCGGCGCCGGGCGGCCCCGTCACCACGACCAGTCTCGCCGCGTCGCCCGCGGCATCCGCTCGGGCGTTCATCGATTCGGCGACCGGGTCGGTCAGCGGGCGACGGACCGCAGGACGGGCCGGCGACGTTCGGGGTGCATCGCGCGGGCGCGCTCGTAGAGCTCGGTCTCGGCCCGCACCGCGTCCTCGGGACAGACCCGGGGCGGCAGCGTTGCGGCGTTGACACGCAACCGGTGCAGCTCGTCCGGCCGACCGATCAGCGTCGCGAGTGCGTCGGCCATCCCGGCGCCGTCAGCGACCAGTACGCCGTCCACGCCGTCGGTGATGAAGTCCGACAGTCCGTTGGGGCGGTAGCCGATGACGGGCAGCCCCGCGGAGCGCGCCTCGAGCGCGGCGATGCCGAACGCTTCCTGTCGCGAGGAGGCGACGAAGAGGTCGCTCTCGTGGAAGACGTCCTTGATGTCGCCGGAGGGGTGGTAGCCGAGGAAGTGGACCCAGTCGGACAGGCCCAGCCGCTCCACCTGCGCGAGCAGGTCCTTGCGACGGGGTCCGTCGCCGAGGATGCTCACCTTCACCCGGGTGCCGGGCGGGACCTGCTTGCGGGCCTCGGCGAGCGCGTCCAGGAACTCATCGACGTGTTTGCGTTTCTTCAACCGGCCCACCAGCACGAGGCGGACCTCGCGCTGCGGGGTCTCCTTCGTCGGCACCGGTCGCGGGTTCACCCACCACGGTGTGTCGACCAGGTTGGGCAGCACCGAGACCTCGTCGACCGACAGCAGCGTGCGCTGCACGTGCTCGGCGGCCACCGTGCTCACGGCCGACCAGGCCGCCCGCATCCGTCCCCACCCGAACGGCAGGGTCGACACGCGCGTGGCGACGGCGACCTTCCACCACAGGGAGTGCACGGTGATCGCCACCGGGATGCCGCGACGGGACGCCTCGCGCGTCACGAAGATCGCGAGGGGCGAGACCACGGTGAAGTGCGCGTGCACGATGTCGACCTGCGAACCGTCCAGAAGATCGGCGACCATCGCATGGTTGCGCCACGGGAAGGCGACGGTCAGCCACCGGCCCTCGGCGGCGCGCGCCACCGTCAGGTCACGGTCGACCGCTCCCTGCTCGGCGACCGCGGTGATCACGGTGACGTCGTGACCTTCGGCCGTCTGACGACGCGCAAGTGTCTCGACCTGACGTTCGATCCCGCCGACGTCGGGCGGGAAGGAGTCGGCGACGTGGATGATTCTCACTGGGAAACCTCGGACATGGTGTGCGCTGTGGTGGTGGCGCCGAGGCGCACGGGCAGTGACTGCACGCCGTACACGATCGACAGGTCGTGGAAGTTCAGGCTGCCGGCCTCGGCGGCGAGCACGGCGTCCGGGAAACGACGGACGAACGCCCGGAACGCCACGCGCATCTCCATCCGCGCGAGTTCGGCGCCAACGCACCGGTGGATACCGCGCCCGAAGGCGAGGTGGGACTGGCGCTGGCGGTCGGTGCTGAACATCTCTGAGTCCGCCCCGAACGACGCGTCCCGGTTGGCCCCGCTGAGCGAGCAGATCACCACGTCGCCCTTCGCGACGTCGTGCCCGAACAGGTCCATGTCCTCCAACGCGAACCGGGGGAACGCGATCTGCACCACGCTCAGGTAGCGCAGCAACTCCTCGATCAGCCTGTCCAGGCCGGCGTCGTCGCGGGCGAGGGCCGCTGCGTCCGGTCGCTGCAGGATCACCAGGGCGCCGAGGGCCAGCATGCTCGCGGAGGTCTCGTACCCGCCGGTGAAGACGCCGTCGCAGAGCCCGGCCAGGGCGACGTCGTCGATCTGATCACCGTGGGTACGGATCATGTTGCCGATGAGACCGGGCCCGGGCGCCACCCGTTGCCGGCGCACCTCGTCCAGCAGGAACTCCTGGGTGTCGGACATCGCGCCGAACGTGCCCTGGCCCCCGCCGTTGACGTCGAAACGCGTACGACCGAGCTCGCGGAACCGTTCACGCTCCTCGACCGGGAGTCCCAGCAGTTCGCAGATGATCGCGAACGGCACCGGGAAGGCGAAGTCGGATACGAGGTCGACCACGCCGTCCTGCGCCTCGAGCCGATCGAGCTGCTCCTGCACGATCCGTTCCACGTTCGGCAGGAACGCGGCGATCCGGCGCCCGGTGAACTCCGGGGTGAGCATCTTGCGCAGGCGGGTGTGCTCGGGAGCATCGGTGAAGCCGAGGCCGCCGATGTCGGTGGAGGAACCGGCACCCATGAACGGACGGATGTCGGTGCTGTAGCTGTCACGGTCGTCCAGGACCCGTCGGGTCTCTTCGTACCCGGTCACGAGCCACAATGTGATGCCGAAGACCCGACCGAACCTGGTCACTGGCTCCGCGATGCGCTGCTGGGCGAGCTGCGGCATGGGGTCCAGACCCTCTCGCCGCAGCGGCATCAGGAACTTCTTCGGCAGCACCGTGACGGCGGAGAGGCCGAACCGCCGGGACGCGGACGTCCTCAGCACTTTGCGAGCGACCGTACGTCGCAGCCACCCGGGCACCAAGAAACTATTCTCCCATTCGGCGTCTCGTGCGCTCGCCGGTATCGCGTTGTCGGCCGCACTGGCGTCAACCAGGACCCCATACGTTCGGGGACGGAGCGCCCCCGCTCAGATCTTCTGAGGCGCAGCTACCTTACGCGCACCTGCCTGTCGCGTTGCTCAGGTTGCGCGCGAACGGCCCCGCGTCGCACTCAGCCGGAGGATTCCGGCTGCTCGGACCACCAGCGGCGCAGCTCCTGCGCGGCGGCGTCCTCGCCGACCTCGCCCTGGTCGAGCCGGTAGGCCAGCAGGTGCTTGTACGCGCGGCCGAGCACCGGGCCGGGCGCGATACCGAGCACCTGCGCGATCTGGTTGCCGTCGAGCTCGGGGCGTACGGCGTCCAGCTTCTCCCGCTCCAGCAGGGAGGCGATCCGGACCTCCAGGTCGCCGTACGTACGCGCGAGCATCGCGGCCTTGCGCCGGTTGCGGGTGGTGCAGTCAGCGCGGGTGAGCAGGTGCAGCCGCGACAGCAGCGGCCCGGCGTCCGTCACGTAACGGCGCACCGCCGAGTCGGTCCACTCGCCGCCGCCGTACCCGTGGAAGCGCAGGTGCAGCTCGACGAGGCGGGTGACGTCCTTGATCTCCTCCTTGGCGAAGCGCAGCGCCTTCATGCGCTTGCGGGTGAGACCGGCGCCGACCATCTCGTGGTGGTGGAAGGACACGCCGCCGCCGGACTCGAAGCGCCGGGTGGCGGGCTTGCCGATGTCGTGCAGCAGCGCGGCGAGGCGCAGCGTCAGATCCGGTTGCGGAACGGGGGTGACCGGGCCCAGCCCGTCGACGCTGCGCGGTCCCTCCAGCGCGATCGCCTGCTGCAGGACGGTGAGGGAGTGCTCGTAGACGTCCTTGTGGTGGTGGTGCTCGTCGACCTCGAGCTGCAGGGCCGGCAGCTCCGGCAGGACCACCTGAGCGAGACCGGTCTCGGTCAGGACGCGCAGGCCCTTGACCGGGTCCGGTGCGAGCAGCAGCTTGACCAGCTCATCGCGCACCCGCTCCGCCGAGACCATCGACAGGTGCGCCGCCGCCTCGGTCATCGCTTCGCGGACCCGCGGCGCCAGCTCGAAGTCCAGCTGCGCGGTGAAGCGGGCCGCCCGCATCATCCGCAACGGGTCGTCCGCGAAGGACTCCTGCGGGGTGGCCGGGGTGTCCAGCATCCGTGCGGCCAGCGCCGCGAGGCCGTCGTACGGGTCGACGAACTCCAACTGCGGCAGGCGCAGCGCCATCGCGTTGACCGTGAAGTCACGGCGGCGCAGGTCCTCCTCCAGGGAGTCGCCGAAAGACACCTGCGGCTTGCGGGTCTGCCGGTCGTACGCATCGGCGCGGTAGGTCGTGATCTCGACCTGTACGCCGTGCCGACGACCGCCGATCGTGCCGAACGCGCGGCCGATGTCCCACGTGGTGGCGCCCCACGCCGTCAGCAGGGCTTCGGTCTGGTCCGGGCGGGCCGAGGTCGTCAGGTCCACGTCGGTCAGATCGCGGCCGAGGAAGGCGTCGCGCACCGGCCCACCGACGAGGGCCAGCTGGTGTCCCTCGGCCTCGAAGAGCTCGCCGAGCTCCCGCAGCGTCGCGAGGACCGGGGCCAGCCGCCGTACCGCGAGTTCCTGCAGCCGCGAGATCTCGGACGGGTCGGGACGTTCGGGTGATGCCGGTGGTGCCACGCCCGCCAGGGTAGGGGACGCGGGGACATGCTCGAATTCGCGCCACCCCGTGGTTACAGTGCAGAGATGACGCTGTATCCCCTTCCCGCGAGCCGGCATCAGCGCCGACTCCCCGCGGTGGAGGAGATCTCGGCCGGTGGTGTCGTCATCGACGTCGCCCAGGGCCGTGCCTACATCGCCCTGATCGCGAGACACAACCGCGCAGGGCGCCTCGAGTGGTGCCTGCCGAAGGGGCACGTCGAGCCCGGCGAGACCCTCACCGAGACCGCGGTTCGCGAGGTCGAGGAGGAAACCGGCATCATGGGTCGCGCCCTGCTGACCCTGGGCACGATCGACTATTGGTTCAGCACGCCGCAGTTCCGGATCCACAAGCGGGTGCATCACTACCTGTTGGAGGCGCTCGGTGGGGAGATCTCCATCGAGAACGACCCCGACCACGAGGCGATCGATGCGCAGTGGTTCCTCCTGGAGGACGTCGCAGCACGCCTCACCTTCCCCAACGAACGGCGCATCGCCCACACCGCTTGGGAGCACCTCGCGGGAACTGCCTGAGCCGGTGACCATGCTGACCCGGGGAGCCGCGCTGTTGGCGGCATTGCTCGTCTTCGCCTGCCTGCTCGTCGGTGTCCCGACCGCCTCGGCCGTGACACACGCGGCGAGCGGGTTCGACCCCGATGTGGCGATCACCGCGGTCAGCCCGACAGTGGCGGCGCCCGACAAGCCGGTCACCATCACCGGGTCGCTCACCGCCGGGAGCAGGGCACTCACGGCGCCGGTGCTCACCGCCTCGCTCGGCACCACCGACCTGGACACCGTGAGCTCCGTGCGCTCCTGGAACGCCGGCACATCACAGGTGCTGACGCGCAACCGGGCATCGACCCGGCCGGGCTCCCTCAACGCGGGCGGCTTCGAGCAGTTCACCCTCACCATTCCCGCCGATGCGCTGGCGCTGCGCTACAGCAACGCCAACCTGCCGCTGTCCATCTCGTTGTCCAACGGTGTCGGGGGTGTGCCGTTGAGTACCTGGCGTACGACGTTGTCGTTCGTGCGCACCGCCCCGGCCGTTCCGATGCACGTCACCTGGCTCGTGCCGTTGATGCTGCCTGCGGACTCGGCACTCTTCGGACCGACCGGCAGCGCCCGAACCGCCGCCTGGGAGAACGCGATCGGGACCGGGTCGCGCATCGACACGATGCTGCGCGCCCTGGCTGGGCAGCCGGTGACCTGGGTGATCGACCCGGCCGTCATCGCGCCGCCCGCGGCCGCTGACCGCAACGTGCCTGCCGCCACCTCGAGCGCCGCCCCCACGGGCACCTCCAGCTCCTCCACCAGGGGGTCGTCGGGCGCCACCGGGTCCTCCTCCTCAGCGGGCTCCACCTCCTCCGGCAGCAGGTCATCCACTCCGTCCCCGAGCGGCAGCTCGGGGACGACCGGCACCAGCACCGACCCGGCCGCCACGCTGGCCGCGCAGCTGCGTACCCGTCTGGCCTCGCTGCCCTCGTACCAGTCGGTGCTGTGGACGCCGTACGACGACCCGGACCTGTCCGCGCTCGCGACGTCGGGCACCCGTGGAGAACAGCTGATGCGCGAGGAGGTGGGCCGCTCGCTGCCCTCCGACATGGCTGCGGTGAGCTCCACCTCGGTGGCCTGGCCCGCATCGGGTGTCGATGCGACGGTGCTGCGCACCATCACGAACGCGTGGTCGCAGAAGCACCGGGCGGCACCGGTGGTGATCCTGCCGAAGGAAGCGGCCTCCGACACCGGCGACATCACCGGCACCGCCGAACGATCCGCCACCGGCACGGCGGGTCTGCTCCTCTACGACCAGCAACTGAGCGCACTCGTCGGTGCGGCCACGGGTGACATCGGCCTGCGCACCCAGGAGTTCCTGGCGCAGAGCCTGGCGGTCTACGAGGAGCGACCCGCCACCTCGCGCTCGCTCGCGATCGTCGTACCCCGTTCCGCCGGCGCGGCCGCCTCTCAGCTCGCATCGATCATCTCCGCTGCGCGCAAGGCGCCGTGGTTGGCCGACCGCTCCGGCGCGCAGGCCGTCCGGATCGCCCGATCGGCCACCCCCGACACGCTGCGGTCGCAGCGGACCACCGTGACCTTCCCCGCACCGAGAACCACCGCCGTCACGCAGGCGTTCCTCACCAGGATCGGCACCCAGCGTCGGCAACTGTCCGGCCTGAACTCGCTGCTCGTGAACTCCGGCGACGTGATCTCCGACCGGTTGCGCCTGGTCGACAACCTGGGATCGACGCGGTGGCGGGGCTACACCGCCGGGGCGACCCACTCGGCGCAGTACAGCGCCGCCGGGCTAGCGAGCCTGCTGTCACTGGTGTCGGTCAGCACCTCCCCCGTCAACTTCTTCACCGACCGGGGAGCGCTGTCCATCAACGTGGTCAACAAGCTCAACCGCCCGGTGCACAACGTGCGGGTGGTGCTGCTGCCGCGCGCGATCCAGCTGAAAGTGCGCCGCCAGGCACCGGCGATCTCGCTGGCCGCCGGCGGGCTCGGCATCGTGCGCCCGGAGGTCGCGGCCGCAGGCTCCGGGTCGGTGCCGGTGGACGCGGTCATCGAAACCGCGAACGGGGTCGAACTGGGTGCGCCGCGGGGCACGAAGGCCAACCTGCAGGTCAACGTGCGCCCCACCGCGACATGGATCTACTGGGCCCTCGGCGCGGTGGCGGGACTCATCCTCATCGGCGGGGTCGTCCGCAGCATCCGGCGCGGCCCGCGCGCCGAGCAGGACGTGGCGCCGCAACCAGGCAGCGCGCCGCCTCGCGCTGCCACCCCTGGGGATGCGATCGTAGCGAGCACACCGAGCCCGACCGCGGCAGCGCCGCGCCCCGGTGACGAGACTGCAACCACCGACCATCGCGCCGGGGAGGATCCGCATGAGTGAGCCCTCCGGGCGCAGTCTCGGCACCCGGTACGACGCGGCCGCGCCGCCCCCGCGCGGGCCGGACGAGCCGGACGGGTCGTCGTCGCGGCCCAGCCTCGGCGCGCAGTACTCCCGGTCGCGCGGCGACGAGTCGTCGCTCGACCTCTTCTCCGGCACCGTCATCCTGGAGCCGCGACTGGTCGACACGCGCTCCGCGCGGGTCGTGCGCCAGGCGGCCGGCCCGCCCCGCGGCGCGACCCGTGCCTCCCTGCGCGATGCACCGCCCCGACCGCCGTCAGCCGCCCCGACCGGTACGCCGGACAAGACGGCGGGCGACGCGGGAGTCGCGGGAGTCGCCCGCTCGAGCGCGATCATGGCCGCCGGCACCCTGGTGTCCCGGATGCTCGGGTTCCTGCGGGCCTACCTCCTGCTGACAGCGCTCGGTGCGGTCAGCAAGGGCAAGGGCGCCAACGCCGCGAACATCTGGGACACCGCCAACACGCTGCCCAACATGGTCTTCCTGCTGCTGGCCGGCGGCGTCTTCAACGCGGTGCTCATCCCCCAGCTGACCAAGGCCCTGAAGGACCCGGACGGCGGGAAGGGCTACACCGACCGACTGGTCACGCTCGCCCTGCTGCTGCTCGGCGGGATCACCGCCATCTGCCTGATCTTCGCCTACCCGCTCTACCGCATCTACGACGTGACGGGCTCGCCCGCGGCGCTGCACCTGGGCTGGTTGTTCGGTCTGCTGTGCCTTCCGCAGATCCTGTTCTACGGCGTCTACACGATCTTCGGGGAGGTGTTGAACTCCCGCAGTCGATTCGGTGCGTTCATGTGGTCGCCGGCGCTTGCCAATATCGCCTCGATCCTCGGCCTGCTCTACTTCATGGCGCGCTTCAGCCCGAACATCGCACCGGGCGACTGGACCGGCGAGATGATCCTGGTCCTCGGAGGCAGCACCACGATCGGGATCGTCGCCCAGGCGCTGGTGCTGATCATCCCGATGAGGCGGGCCGGGTACCGCTTCACGCCCAACATGCACTTCCGGGGCGTGGGGCTGCGCTCGACCGGGAAGATCGCCGGCCTGGCGTTCTCCGCCATCCTCGTGCAGCAGGCGAGCCTGCTTGTGACGACCAACGTGCTCAACAACCTCCCGGGCAGGTACCCCGGACGCATCGTGCAGTCCACCGCGTTCCTGCTCTTCATGCTGCCGCACTCCCTGGTCACGGTCAGCCTGATCACCGCGCTCTACACCCGCATCTCCACCGCTGCCCACGACCGCGACACCACACGGGTCACCGACGACGTCGCGACCGCCGTACGCCTGTGCGGGGTCGCCGTCATCCCGGTGACGATCGGCTCGTTCGCCCTGATCCCGCCGTTGGCCCTGCTCTACGGCCACAACAGCGGATCGGTGGCGGTCGCCGGACTCTCCAGCGCCACGATCGCGATGCTGCTGGGGAGCTTCCCGCTGGCGCTCAACGTGATCGTGCAACGCACGCTCTACGCGTACGAGGACGCCGTCAAACCCCTGATGATGCAGTTCCTCGGGACCGCGGTCGCCGTGCCTCTCACCCTCCTGTGCGCGCTCCTGCCGCCCGAACGGGTCGGCACCGGCGTGGCCCTCGTGCAGTCGATCAGCTACGTCGCGCAGGCGGCATCGGGCTACTACTGGCTGCGCAAGCGCCTCGGCGGTCTGCCGATGCCGGGTGTGCCACGCACCTACGGCCGCCTTGCCGCGGCGGCGGTCGCCGGAGCCCTCGTGACGTTCGTCGTGCGATGGGGCCTCGGCCACGTCATCCACGCGCCCGTCGCCGGTGCACTCGCGGCTCTGGTGATCGGCGGTGTGTTCTTCCTGGTCGTGTACGTCATGGTGGCCCGCGCTTTGAAGGTGCGTGAGATCGATGCATTGTTGGCGCCGGTCACCAGCCGCCTCAGCCGAACTGGGCGCAGCCCCGCCTAGACTTCCGCCAGAACTCGCGGCTCGGCCGCGATCGCCCAAGGAGCAGGAGGACGCGTGCAGCACTCGAGCGAGGGGGACGCGCTCGCCGGACGGTACGAGCTGACCTCCAGCGTCGCCGTCTCCGGCGCCCGCCGCCAGTGGCACGCCGTGGACCGCACTCTGGCGCGCGACGTCACGGCGATCACGTTCCCTGCCGACGACCCGCACGCCGAGGCAGCGCTGGACAGCGCCCGCCGCGCGGCCGGCGTCGATGACCTGCACCTGCTGCGCATCCTGGACGTCGGCACCGAGGACGGCACGTCGTACGTCGTGACGGAGCGGGTGCACGACGCAGAGTCCCTGGTGGACCTGCTGCGATTCCAGACCCTGCCCGCCGAGGAGGCGCGCCGCATCGTCGGTGAGGCCGCCACCGGGCTGCACACCGCGGCCGCCCGTGGTCTGCACCACCTGATGCTCACCCCGCACGACATCGTCCGCTCCCGCGACGGCGCCATCACGGTGCTGGGCGTCGCGACCGACGGCGCGCTCGCGGGCCTGGACGACGTCCCGCCGTCGGTGGCCTCGCGCACCGACACCAAGGACCTGGTGCGCATCCTCTACGCCGCGCTCACCGGTCGATGGCCGGGCGCCGCGGCGGTGCCCGGCCTGCCGAGCGCGACCGGCAGCAGCGGCGGATCCGCATCCGGGTCCGACGAAGGGTCGAGCGACCGTTCGGTCCCCGTTCCGGCCCCGTCCACGCTGGTCACCAGGGTGCCGTCCGACCTGGACTCCCTCTGTCTCGAGGTGCTGGTCGAGGACGGGGGGCCGCGCACTCCCGGCGAGTTGGCCCGGCTGCTCTCGCCGTGGTCCGCCGAACGGGTGCACGGCGTCGGTGGACGTGACGTGGCGCTCGCCGACGAGGAGGAACTTGCCGCGGCCCCTGCCCCTCACCGCGGTGCGGCCACGCGCTACTTCGACGATGCCGACCGTCCGACCCGCCGCAGGGATCCCGACGAGACCCGGCAGCACGCCGTGGGCGCACTCCCCGCGGACATGTCGGTCCGCGATCCGAGCCTCGTCGACCTGGAACCGCCGGCACCCGGCCTGCCCTCCGGCTACGACGAGCCCGACCGCCGCTCCAGCGGCCTGGCGCTGGGCATCGTCGCGGTCCTGCTGATCCTCACCCTCGTCGTCGCGGTGTACGGACTGAGGGGCATCGGATCCAGCGGCGCGAGCGGTGCGACGTCGACGAAGTCCCCGACCAGCACCACCTCCTCCGCGCCGAGTTCGACCACGACCTCCACCGTGGCGTCCGGTACGCCGATCAAGCCCGTCTCGATCACCAGCTACGACCCGGACGGCAACGGCGACGAGCACAACGAGCTGGCCCGGCGCGCCATCGACGGCGACAACAACACCATGTGGGTCACGCACATCTACCGGACCGACACGTTCGGAAGCACCAAGAACGGCGTCGGCCTGTTGCTCGACCTCGGCTCGAGCAAGCAGGTCGGCAGCGTCTCCATCAACGTGATCGGCAACCCCACGACCATCGAGGTCTTCGTCACCAACAAGAAGACCATCGTCGGGGGCACCCCGATCGGCACACTGACCAACGGCTCGGGCGAGCAGACCGTGCGTGGCACCCCGCGAACGGGGCGGTACGTCATCGTGTGGATCACCCACCTCAGCCAGTACTCGGGCGGGCTCTACCGCGACCAGATCGCCGAGGTGAAGGTCTTCTCGTGAGCCATCTCGAGGCGGTGCCCGCCACGGACGCCCAGCTCCTGCGGGCGCACATCCAGGGCGACCCCGACGCGTTCGGTGAGTTGTTCCGCCGGCACAAGGACCGGATGTGGGCGGTCGCGGTGCGTACGACGCGTGACCCGGAGATCGCCGCGGACGCCGTCCAGGACGGGTTCATCTCGGCGTTCCGTCGTGCGGAGTCCTTCCGCGGGGACTCCCAGGTGACCACCTGGCTGCACCGGATCGTCGTCAACGCATGCCTGGACCGGATGCGGCGCATCAGACCGACCGCCGAGCTGCCCGAGTACGACCTCGCGGATCGCCACGACCGGCACGCCAGCGCCGAGGTCCGCATCGACGTACAGCAGGCGTTGGGCGAGATCCCGGAGGCCCAGCGGCTGGCGCTGACCCTGGTGGACATGCAGGGTCTGTCGGTCGCCGAGACGGCGCAGGTGCTGGAGGTCGCCGAGGGCACGGTCAAATCGCGTTGTGCCCGTGGTCGGGCGGCGCTGGCCGAGCTGCTGCGCGACCGGCAGGGCGACGGATACGGGGCCGCCCGATGACCGGGCAGCGCACCGCGAGAAACTTCGCCGGAAGCGGGAACCGATCGGAGCCGGACGCCGTCGTACCGGTGACCAGGAGTGGAGGAATCGAATGACCGACCCACCTTCCTCCGGCATCGAACCGACCGACGAGGGCGAGGATCAGAGGATTCGCGATCTGCTGGCGGCCGTGCCGGGGCCGGGACGGATGCCGGACGACGTGACGTTCCGGATCGAGGCTGCCCTCGCGCAGGAGCAGCGGGCACGAGCCGCCTCCGATGCACCGACCGCGCGCCTCGGCAGTCCGGTCACCGCCGCACCCGCTGAACAGCCCGCGCCGCGCAGTCACGCCGACGTCGTCGACCTGGACGCCCGCCGCCGGCGAGGTCGCGGCTGGCGTGCCCTCGGCGTCGCCGCGGCGGCCGCGGTGATCGTGGGCGGTGGAGCCGTCGGGTACGCCGGGCTGCGCCACCAGAGTGCTCCGGTGGCCCAAGCACCGTCGCCCGCGGCATCACTGGCCGGCCGCGTCTCCCTGGGGGAGACCGGTCAGAACTACACCAGCGCCGCGCTGCCGACCCAGGCTGCGTCGTTGCTGGCGAGCCCCGGCACGACCTCGGTGCCGCCGCAGGTGGCGCAGGAGTACGGCGCGATGGCCACCTCCCAGGGCGTCGTGGCCTGCCTGGGGTCGCTGGGGTCGGCGCTGGCCGCCGACCCGGACCACATCACCGTCGACCTGGCGCGTTATAACGGAACGCCGGCCGTCGTCGTCGTACTCACCAAGTCCGGCAAGAGCACCGCGTGGGTGGTGAGCCGCAGCTGCACCAGCGGGTCCAAGCCCCTGGCCGGACCCGCCGCGGTCGCCACCTGAGCGAGCGCGGCGCCCCGCGTGGCATCGGGAGCTCTGCTCTCTCAGCCCTTCGGCGGGGTCCAGGTGGGCGGTAGTCCGGACTGCCGCAGCAGGTCCGCGAGGTTGTAGTAGTCGGTGTCGCTGACGATCCGGTGGCCGCGCAGGTGCAGCACCGTGGCCATCGGCACTGCGAACGAGTGCGGTGCGCCGACGATGTGGCCGCGGTAGATGGACTGGATCAGCATCCGGTCGCCGTCGCGGAACGCATCCTGCAGAGTGCCGCTCACGTCGGGGATGAGCTTGTGGGTGTCGGCCTGCCAGGTGGCGACGCCCTGGCGACCGTGGGAGACCTTTCCGACACCCTCGTCGGTGTAGGTGGCATCCGCGGTGAAGAGCCGGGCGAGCTGCTGGGGATCGCTGCTGGCCCAGCCGGCGATCCACCGGGAGGCCAGCCCGCGGTGGCGAGGGCGGCCACCAGCCCGAAGACGCCCAGGGCCACGCAGACGACGGCGACGGGGCGCGGGAGGCCGAATCGTCGCGCAGCGACCCCGACGACGACCGGCAGCGCGTTGGCGACGACGATCACCAGACCGGCGCCGAGGAAGTACCAGGTGATGGTGCCGTCCGCCCGGGCGGCGGGCGAGTCGTGGAAGAGGGAGAAGAGCGCGAATCCGACGGCTTCCAGCAGGGCGAGCACGCGCACGACGACGCCGGTGCGACCGCCGACGAGCCGGCCGAGGACCAACCCGGCCCCCAGGACCAGCAACCCGTTGGCGAGCCAGGTCACCAGCATCGCCTTCCAGTCGGGCGAGCAGACGGCGTGTCCCTCGTAGTTCCCGCAGTAGGGACTGCCCAGGTAGGCGACCTTGTCATCGACGTAGCTGTACGGCGGACGGTGCCAGCCGTTCGCGACGACGGCCTCTACGACGGCGCTCGCGACAGCGCCGAGCACCAACCCGGCCCCGGCGGATACGACGAGGCGTGGGGACAGTCGAGGTGCTGGGGTGGTCAGGTCGGCGGTGGGACCCTGGTCGAGCGGTGCGGTGGGCATGGCGGCTTCTCTCTGACGGGAGTTCGTCCGCTCTCCACTAGAACAGTTATAGGTGTATAACGCAAGTGACACCCTGGTCACGATATGCTCACCCCATGGCCACCACCGCCCCCTCCGCGCGTCCGCGTCGCGCGGAGTTGCGCGCTCGGACACTCTCGGAGATCCGCGAGCACGCATACGCGCAGATCGCGGCCGGAGGCCCGACTGCGTTGTCGCTCAACGGGATAGCGAAGGCCATGGGAATGTCCGGACCGGCCATGTACCGCTATTTCGCGGCGCGGGACGAGCTGCTCGCGACGCTGGTGGTCGAGACCTACGAGGATTTCGCCGACGCGATCGAACAGGCCGTCGAGGACGCCGGCCGCCGATCTGCGGCGGGCCGGCTGCGCGCGGTGCTGGACGCCGGCCGCGACTGGGCGCTCGCCCAACCGCATCGCTACCGGTTGATCTTCGCCAGCACGTACGGCTCGGGCGGTCTCGACCCGGACCGAATCGTGCCGGCCTCCGACCGCTCGATGACCGCTCTGCTGCGGGCCATCGCCGATCTGCGTCAGCCCGACGCACGCCTGCCGCGCGTCGACGCCACGCTCGGGCGCGAGCTCACGGCATGGGCAGCCGACCGCGCAGGCGACGACCCCTGGGGCGACGCTGCCTCCGACCCCGCCCTGCTCGCACTGGCCGTGCAGCTCTGGTCGCGCGCGCACGGCATCATCAGCCTGGAGATCGAAGGCACGTACGCGCAGATGGGCCTGGACGCAGAGCGGCTCTACCGCTGCGAGATCGACGACGCGATCGGCCGACTGCGCCCGCACGACTAGCGACACGAGCCCGGACGGGGGACCCGCGAAGGTCGCCGGGTGGACGCCACGGGCGCGGGAACAAGGCTCATCTAGGATCTGTTCCACTCCATGACGCCCGTTCCCGGGCGCCTCCGCATGCGTTAGGAGCAGGTCCTCCCGTGACTGCTGACACCGTCCGCAACCTCATCATCGTCGGCTCCGGACCCGCCGGATACACAGCCGCGATCTACGCCGCCCGCGCCAACCTCGCACCCTTGGTGTTCGAGGGATCGGTCACGGCAGGCGGCGCGCTGATGAACACCACCGAGGTGGAGAACTTCCCGGGCTTCCCCGAAGGCGTGATGGGCCCGGACCTGATGGAGCACATGCGCGCCCAGGCCGAGCGCTTCGGCGCGGAACTGATCCGCGACGACGTGCTGTCCATGGACCTGAGCGGACCGGTGAAGTCCGTCACCGACGGTGAGGGCAACACGCACCGGGCGCACGCGGTCATCCTCGCCATGGGATCGGCGTACCGCGAGCTCGGACTGCCCGACGAACAGCGCTTGTCCGGCCGGGGCGTCTCCTGGTGCGCGACCTGCGACGGCGCGTTCTTCCGCGAGCAGGACATCGTGGTCGTCGGCGGCGGCGATTCGGCCATCGAGGAGGCGACCTTCCTGACCCGCTTCGCCCGCACGGTCACCCTGGTGCACCGCCGCGATGCACTGCGGGCCTCGCGGATCATGGCCGACCGGGCGCACGCCAACCCCAAGATCCGGTTCGCCTGGAACAGCGAGGTCGCCGCGATCCACGGTGACAGCAAGGTCTCCTCGATCACGCTGCGCGACACCGTGGACGGCACCGAGCGCGAGCTGGAGGCCACCGGGGTCTTCGTCGCGATCGGGCACCTGCCGCGCAACGAGTTGATTCTCGGCACGGTCGCGACCGACGCCGAGGGCTACGTAACGGTGGCGCCGGGTTCGACCAGCACGAACGTCGAGGGTGTCTTCGCGTGCGGCGACCTGGTCGACCACACCTACCGCCAGGCCATCACCGCCGCCGGATCCGGGTGCGCGGCGAGCCTGGACGCCGAGCGCTTCCTGGCCGACCTCGAGCAGTCACCCGCGCACGATGTCGCGCAGCGCCAGGACGCCACCGAACTCGTCACCGCTGACTGATCCCGTTGCCCTGCAACGCAATTCGTCCGAGCGTGCAGGTCGGGCAGACCAGCCCGACCTGCACCGCCGACCACCTGTCACACCCATCTGAAAGGCTGACCGCATGAGCACCAAGGAAACCAACGACGCCTCGTTCGAGGCCGATGTCCTGCAGAACTCCAAGCCCGTCCTCGTCGACTTCTGGGCTCCCTGGTGCGGACCGTGCAAGGCCGTCGCACCGATCCTCGAAGAGGTGGCCGCCGCCAACGCCGACAAGATCGACGTGGTCAAGCTCAACACCGACGAAAACCCGCAGATCGCCGCCAAGTACGGCATCACCGGCATCCCGACGCTGAACGTCTACGTCAATGGCGAGGTCGTGAAGTCGCTGGTCGGCGCCCTGCCGAAGCCGAAGCTGCTGCGCGAACTCGAGCCCTACCTCGGCTGAGATCCATCACGTTTCACGTGAAACGGCCGCCCCACCAGTTGGTGGGGCGGCCGTTCTCGTTGTCGCCGACATCCGCGGAGGCGGAGGGTCAGTCGTCGACGAGTTGGATACCGAGCGTGTCGACGATCCGCTGCAGGTCCTGCACGCTCGCGAACTCCACGGTCATCCTGCCCTTGCGCTTGCCCAGGCTGATCCCCACCCGGGTGTCCAGGCGATCGGACAGCGTGGCAGCGATCTGATCCAACGCGGGGTGGTGGGCGCCCATCGTCGGCGTCGCGCGGGTGACCTTCTCCGGCTCCTGACCGATCGCGATGATCTCCTCCGTGGAGCGGACCGACAGCCCTTCCGCCACGATCCGCTGGGCGAGACGTTCCATCGCAGCCGCATCCGGCAATGCAAGCAGGGCACGGGCATGCCCCGCACTCAGCACACCCGCCGCCACGCGGCGCGCGACGAGAGGCGGCAGGCGCAGGAGGCGGATGGTGTTGGAGATCTGCGGGCGCGACCGGCCGATCCGGGTAGCGAGTTCGTCGTGTGTGCAGGAGAAGTCGTCGAGCAGCTGCTGGTAGGCGGCTGCCTCCTCCAGAGGGTTCAACTGCGCGCGGTGCAGGTTCTCCAGCAGCGCGTCGCGCAACATGTCATCATCGGCCGTGCTGCGCACGATCGCCGGGATGGTGGTCCTGCCGGCGGCCTTGCTGGCGCGCAGCCGGCGTTCGCCCATGATCAGCTCGTAGGTGTGAGCAGGCGCCTCGTCCGCGTCGGGCGCTGCGGGCACCTCGCGCACCACGATGGGCTGCAGCACCCCGATCTCGGCGATGCTGTGGGTCAGCTCGGCCAAGTCATCGTCGTCGAAGACCTGCCGTGGCTGGCGAGCGTTGGGTGCGATGTCCGCGACGTCCAACTGGGCGAACTGCGCGCCGGGCACGGGCCGTAGCTCAGAGGATTCCGTGTCCCGTTGAGCGGACGGCTGATCGGCCACGGCGATGTTTCCCGTGAAACCTTCGGCGGCGGCGCGCCGCGCCACCTCCTGCTGAGCGGACGGGAAGAACACATCGGAGGGGCGCTGCTGGGGCTCACCGACGGGTGCCGGAGGGATCAGTGCGCCGAGTCCGCGGCCGAGCCCGCGTCGCTTGTCGGTCATGGGGTCAACGGTACCCGGCGGCCCGACCAGCCAATTCCTTGGCAGCCTCCAGGTAGGACAACGCGCCGGACGACGACGGCTCGTAGGTCATCACCGTCTGACCATGACTCGGCGCCTCCGAAATACGGACCGAGCGGGGAATGCACGCCTTCAGTACCTGATCCGGGAAGTGCTCGCGCACCTCGTCGGCAACCTGCGCCGACAGGCGGGTGCGCGCGTCGTACATGGTGAGCAGGATGGTGCTGACCTGTAGGCCCGGGTTCAGGTGCGCCTTGATCAGTTCGATGTTGTGCAGCAGCTGCGACAGGCCCTCGAGCGCGTAGTACTCGGACTGGATCGGGATGAACACCTCACCGGCCGCGACGAACGCGTTGACCGTGAGCAGTCCCAGGCTGGGTGGGCAGTCGATGAGGATGTAATCGAAGGCCTCGTCCGGGTCGGTCTGCTCGAAATATGCCTCCAGCGCCCGTTTGAGGCGTGTTTCACGTGAAACCATGGTGACCAGTTCGATCTCCGCGCCCGCCAGATCGATGGTGGCCGGCACACACCACAGATTGGTGATGTCGGGGCACGGGTGGATGACCTCCTGCAGCGGCAGGTCGTCGACCACCGAGTCGTAGACGCTGGGCACCTCGGTGTGGTGGTCCACTCCCAGGGCGGTCGAGGCGTTGCCCTGCGGATCGATGTCGATGACCAGCACCCGCAGCCCGGACTGTGCCAGCGCCGCGGCGATGTTCACGGTCGTGGTGGTCTTGCCGACGCCCCCTTTCTGATTCGCCACGGTCAGGACGCGTGGTTTCGCGGGGCGACGCACCTCGACGGTCTGCACCGCGGCTCGTCGCCTCGTCGCATCCGCTATTGCCGCAGCGATCGGGGTGTCGGCCAGTCCGGCCGGTAGGGAGATCGGCGCGGGTTCCGGCGCCGGGGCCGGTGTTTCACGTGAAACAGACGCTGCGCCGTCCGTCACGATCTCCGTTTCACGTGAAACAGGAACGACATCGATGCCCTCGGCCGTCTCGGCCGGGGAAAGTCGCACCCTGTCGTCGACAGCGATCCACCCCGTGGGCGCGGGGCGGTCGGCAGATACCTCCAGCAGGTCATGCTGTATTTCGCGATCGCGACCGGGCCAGCCGGTGGGCGTCTCTGCGGCGGCGGGATGTCCGGGGCCTCGGGATGTCACCGGGTCGCTCCTCGTGATGCTGATGGTGGCGGGGCCGACGTCAGCCCTTGGACTTCGCGCTCCGTGCTCTTGCGGACCGCTCGGACTTCTTCGACTTCTTCGCTGCTGGGGCAACGGACTCTGCCTTCGTCTCCTGTGCGGACTGCGGAGTCCGTCGACGGCCGGCCAGGATGCGGACCACGGTGGTCGGCGGTTCGACCAGACCGACCCCGCACTCTACGACCTCGTGTGAGACGACCCCGGCCTGTCTCAACACCCGCTCGGCGTCCTGCAGCTCCTCGGTCGCGGACGCTCCCTTGAGGGCGAGCATGGTGCCCCCGTCGCGCAGCAGAGGCAGGCTCCACCCGACGAGTTGGGACAACCGGGCGACCGCACGCGAACAGACGACGTCGACGGCGAGATCGGTGGCGTTCTGCGCACGTGCGCGCCGTACCTGCACGTTGTCCAGGCGTAGTTGCTCGACGGCGGTGTCCAGCCAGGTCACCCGTCGCTGCAACGGCTCGACCAGCGTCACCCGCAGGTCCGGACGGACGATCGCCAAGACGAGGCCGGGCAGGCCGGCGCCGGACCCGACGTCGGCCACCTGAGCATCCGGCGGGATCAGATCTGCCACGACGGCGCAGTTGAGCAGGTGACGTTCCCACAGGCGCGGCACCTCGCGGGGGCCGATCAGACCGTGATCGACACCCGTGGTCGCCAGCAGTTCGGCGTATGCCAGCGCCCGACCCAGTCGATCACCGAAGACGGTGGCGGCTGCGGCGGGCGGTTCGGGCAGGGTCGTGGAGCCGTGGTGTTCCACGTGAAACCGAGGAACTACCGCTGCGGCAGGACGACGACGTACCGCCGGGGCTCGACGCCCTCGGACTCCGAGCCCAGCCCGGCCGCGAGCACGGCGTCGTGCACGACCTTGCGCTCGAAAGCGCTCATCGGCTCCAACGACTGCCGCTCACCGGTCTCCTTCGCTGCCGCCGCTGCATCGGCGGCGATCCGCGTCAGCTCCTCGCGGCGCGCGGCGCGGTGGCCGGCGACATCCAGCATCAGGCGACTGCGCTCACCGGTCTCAGCCTGCACGGCCAACCGGGTCAGCTCCTGCAGGGCCTCGAGGACCTTGCCGTCCTGCCCGACGAGGCGGCGCGGAACGCGGCCTTCTTCGGAGTCCACGATCGCGACGGCGGCGCGGTCCCCGTCGACGTCCACATCGATGTCACCGTCGAGGTCGGCGATGTCGAGCAACGTCTCGAGGAAGTCGGCCGCGATCTCACCTTCGCGGTCCAGCCCCGAGGAGCGGTCGGCGGCCGGCCGCGCAGCCTGCGACGCAGTCCCCTCCGTCCCCTCTGTGTCCACTCGTTCGTCGACCTGCTCGGACTGGTCGGTGTCCTGCGTCATGAGAGCTCCAGATTCTGTGTCTGCCGGTGGGTGCGAACGGTCGGCATCACCGTTTGCGCTTGGTCTTGGCGCGCGGAGGCGCGACGTTCTTCGCAGTGGTCGTGGTGATCTTGGTGTCCCCGGACGTCGACACCGCGGTCGTGGATCCGCCGGACGTGCCGTTCGAGGAGACGTCGGTGGGCTGCCCGGTGGAGGGGGTCGGGCGACGCTTGCCCTTCTTCGGCTGCACCCGCTGCCCGCTCACCTTGGGTTTAGCGGCGTCCTCGCCCTCGGCAGGCGCTTCCGCGGCGGCGACTGCGGCCGCCTTGTCCAGACTCACGGCCGCACCTGGCATCGGCTTGCCCTTGGCGCGACGACGTTCTTCCAAGGCCTTCTCGGCCGCGGAGCCGGGTGCGGGCATCCGCCGGATCACGTAGAACTGCTGTCCCATGGTCCAGAGGTTGGTGGTCAGCCAGTAGATCAGGACACCGATGGGGAAGTTCGGGCCGGTGACGAAGAAGAACAGCGGCATCACGTACATGATGATTTTCTGCTGCTTGGCCATCGGGTTGTCCAAGGCCGCAGCCGGCATGTTCTTCTGCATCAGCTGACGCTGGGTGATGAACATCGTGGCCGACATCAGCACGATGAGGCCCATCGTGAGGACCTTCGCGGCCAACGAGTGGCTGCCCAGGAAAGTGTCCGACAGCTTCGCGCCGAAGAGGGTCGACTGCTCCGCCTGACGCGCCGCGGCGTGGGTCATCAGACCGATCGACTTGTGGCGCCCGTCGCCGATCTTGCCCAGGTTGTTGAGCACCCGGAAGAGAGCGAAGAAGAACGGTGCCTGGAGCAGGATCGGCATACAGGAGCTGAACGGGTTGGTGCCCGTCCGCTTGTAGAGCTCCATCGTCTCTTCCGTCATCTTCTGACGGGACTCGGCGTCCTTCTTGCCCTTGTACTTCTTCTGGATCGCCTGGATCTCCGGCTGGATGAGCTGCATCCGGCGCGAGGTCTTGATCTGCTTGACGAAGAGCGGGATCAGCAGGACCCGCAGGACGATGACCAGGCCGACCACCGAGAACGCCCATGTCCACCCGGAGGTGGGGTTCATGCCGATCTTGCTCAGACCGTTGTGGAAGCCCACCATCACGAGGGCGACGAACCACTCGAGCGGGAAGAGCAGGGTGTCAATCATGGTGTCCTCGGTGCTTCTCGGGTGAGCTGATCAGGATGAGGGGGCGGTCACGCCGCGTGGTGCACGTCGCCGGACACCTTCGCCGGTGGAACGTGGTCGACTCCGCCGGGGTTCCACGGATGGCACCGCAGCAGCCGGCGCGCGGTCAGCCAACTGCCCTTGAAGGGCCCGAACCGGGTGAGGGCGGTGACCGCGTACGCCGAGCAGGACGGCGTGAACCGGCACGACGGCGGGAAGAGTGGGGAGATCCACCGCTGGTAGAGCCGCACCAGCAGGACGAGCGGCGCGGCCAGCCAGCGGTTGAGGGTGCTCATCGCAGCCGCGACAACGCCTGATGCAGCTGGCGCCGCAGATCCTCGCGCACACGAGGGGTGGGTGCACCAGCGAGCGGCGGGTTGGCGCGTACGACGAGATCCACGTCAGCGGGGACGGCGCCGAGCTCCGCCGCGATGACGTGCCGCAGGACCCGCTTGGTGCGAGTGCGGACCACGGCGTTGCCGACGGCCTTGGAAACGACGAAACCCACCCTCGGGACGGCCGAGCCGTCCGCGGGGCGGGAGACGTGTGCTGCATGGACCACCAGCAGGTCACCCCCGCTGCGCCCCGCTCCGCGACCGCGGAGCACGGCCCGGAACTGCGCCGGGCGGCGCAGGCGGTGCGCTGCCGGCAGCACGGGATGCGGGGTTCGATGTGATCGGACTCAGGCGGAGAGGCGCTCGCGGCCCTTACGGCGGCGCGAGGCGATGATGGAGCGGCCGGCGCGCGTCCGCATCCGCAGGCGGAAGCCGTGGGTCTTGGCCCGTCGACGGGTGTTCGGCTGGAAGGTGCGCTTGCTCACGTGTCACTCCGGTCGGATGCCTGGGTCGTGGTGACCCAGATGGTTCGAGATGGTGCCTGGTCAGGTGGTCTCCAGTGTCAACTGCGGCCACCACGGAGCGCCGATCCCCGGGCGATGTACGCAAAGACGCACCTGCCGGTTCTCGACTCACCGTCCATGCTCACAGGGCACGAGACGACCAAAACTCTACGGGCGGCCGGGGACAGTGGTCAAACTCGGCACGCTCACGGACGGTATCTTCGCCACCGCCGCCCGCAAACGATCCAGCAAACCGGTTCCAGAGCCGCCGTTCCAGCCGACACGCCGCACGCTGCTGAACAGAAACCGTCCGCGAGGTTGCCGTGGGGGGTCCTGGTTGTTACGGTCAGGTTCGCTTCGAATGGGGGAAATTATTCACAGCCTGTGGAGAACCCTGTGGATGACGGTCGGTACGCTCCCCGCAGACATTCGACAGCGACCTACTGGGCACCCGTTCGACGGTGACCATCATGAGCTGACCAGGCAGCGAGGAGTACGACGACCGTGAGCGAATCGGACCACGATCTCGCCTTCGTCTGGCACTCCACCCTGATGACGCTGGAGGATTCCGGCATCGCCCAGCGCGACCGGGGCTACCTGCGCCTGGCCCGCCTGATCGGCGTCGTCGGTGAGACCGCCGTACTCGCGGTGCCCTTCGAACACACCAAACGCATCGTCGAGTCGGACCTGATCGACTCGGTGTCCGCGGCGCTCAGCGAGCAGCTGTCCCAGACCGTGACGCTGGCGGTGACCGTCGATGAGTCCCTGCGGCCGCCCGACCAGAGCGCCGAGGCCGGCGAACTCTTCCCGATCGACATCGTGGAGAAGCCCGCGCCGGTGGAGAAGCCGCCGGCACCGCCGGCCCGTGGTCCGGTCTCGACCAGCGCCCGCGGCGGTGCGGCGACCAACGACCCGCGACTGAACCCGAAGTACACCTTCGACACCTTCGTCATCGGTGCCGGCAACAGGTTCGCCTGCGCCGCGGCCCAAGCGGTCGCCGAGACGCCGGCGCGCTCGTACAACCCGCTGTTCATCTACGGCGACTCCGGACTGGGCAAGACCCACCTGCTGCACGCGGTGGGTCACTACGTGCGCAGCTACTACCCTCAGATGCGGGTGCTCTACGTGAACTCCGAGGAGTTCACCAACGACTTCATCAACTCCATCCGCGACGACAACGCCAGCCGCTTCCAGAAGCGCTACCGCGACGACGTCGACGTGCTGCTCATCGACGACGTGCAGTTCCTGCAGGGCAAGGAGAGCACCCAGGAGGAGTTCTTCCACACCTTCAACTCGCTGCACAACGGCGAGAAGCAGATCGTGCTGACCAGTGACCAGCCGCCGAAGCTGCTGAGCGGGCTGGAGGATCGGATGCGGTCCCGGTTCGAGTGGGGCCTCACCACCGATGTGAAGCCGCCGGACCTCGAGACGCGTATCGCGATCCTTCGCAAGAAGGCCATCGCGGACAAGATGGGGATCCCCGACGAGGTGCTGAGCCTGATCGCCAGCAGGGTGCCGAGCAACATCCGCGAGCTCGAGGGCGCGCTGATCCGCGTCACGGCGTACGCGTCGGTGTCGGCCCAGGAGATCACCATGGAGCTGGCGACGCACGTCCTGAAGGACCTGATGCCGAGCGCCAACCCCGGCCAGATCGGGGTCTCCACGATCATGGCCAAGACGGCGGCGTACTTCGACCTCACCGTCGACGATCTGTGCGGCTCGTCCCGCAGTCGCACCCTGGTGAACGCCCGGCAGATCGCCATGTATCTGTGCCGTGAACTGACCGACCTGTCGCTGCCGAAAATTGGTCAACAATTCGGTGGGCGCGATCACACCACGGTGATGCACGCGGACCGTAAGATCCGTCAGCAGATGGGTGACCGGCGTCACCTGTACGACCAGATCAGTGAACTGACCCTTCAGATCCGCCGCGCCACCTGACGCTCCGTCCACACAGTTGTCCACCGTTTTCTGGGGATAACTATGTTTCTCGACCCCTCAGATGTGACCTACATCACCTGACGTGCGGTCCGGAGTCGATATTCCCCACCCCGTTGTCCCCACCCTGTGGATAAGTCTGTGGGTAGCGCCGTTCCGCGCAACACGCCGCGTCACCTCCGCCTCGCGCCGGTCCATCCACAATTCCCTGGGGAAAACAACGCCAAACGGTGGATCGCGGCCCTTCTGCAAGGCCCCGTCGGTGTACGACGTGTGAACAGCGCCCGACCGTCCACCGGACCCCCGGTTCATCCACATCCACCACCCCCAACCGGTCCACAGCCCCCGGCGACCTGGTTGCCGCTCGTTCCGGCGATTTCCTGTCGTTCTCCACAGCATCCACAACCGCTACTACGACGACTAACGATTTCTGGAGATCCTGTTGCGCCCCGACAGCTGGGGAGAACGACAAGAGCCACGGGACCCGGACCGAACAACATCGATGGACCGCTTCGGTTGGCGGGCGGGTCCCTGCCGACTAGGGTCGGTCTGCGCCAGACGACCGCTGCCTGAAGCGAGCGCCGTCGACGCATCCCTGCACCCGAACGAGCAGCTACTGAGGACGGTCCGTGTCGTGAAGCTCCAGGTCGAACGCGATGTGCTTGCCGAAGCGGTCACCTGGGCCGTACGCGGCCTGTCCACCCGCCCGCCCGTACCGGTCCTGGCCGGTGTGCTGCTGGAAGCCGCCGAGGACTCGCTCACGCTGAGCGCCTTCGACTACGAGGTCTCGGCCAAGGTCACCGTCCCCGCTCAGGTCGACGAGCCCGGCGAGACCCTGGTGATGGGCCGGCTGCTGTCGGAGATCTCCCGGTCGCTGCCGGCCAAGCCGGTCTCGCTGGCCGTCGACGGGTCCAAGCTGACGGTCTCCTGCGGGTCCAGCCGGTTCGCGCTGCAGCAGATGCCCACTGCGGACTACCCCACGCTGCCGATCTCTCCGGAGCCCAGCGGTTCGGTGCAGGGCGACATCTTCACCCAGGCGGTCGCGCAGGTCTCCATCGCGGCCGACCGCGGCGACACCCTGCCGATCCTGACCGGTGTCCGGATGGAGATCGAGGGCGACAAGCTGAGCCTGTTGGCCACCGACCGCTACCGGCTGGCCCTGCGCGAGCTCACCTGGAACCCCAGCACCGCGGACGCCTCGCACGTCGCGCTGATCCCCGCGCGCACGCTGTCGGACACCGCTCGCGCCCTCGGCGCGTCCGGCACGGTCGGCATCGCCCTCGGTCACGCGGCAGGCGGTGAGGGCCTCGTGGGGTTCGAGGCCGGTCGACGCCGCAGCACCAGCCGACTGCTGGACGGGGAGTACCCGAAGGTCACCGCCATCTTCCCGACGAGCGTGGACACCGTCGCGGTGCTCAACACCGCCACGCTGACCGAAGCCGTCAAGCGCGTAGCGCTGGTGGCCGAGCGCAACGCCGCCGTACGGCTGCGCTTCAGCGAGGGCCAGGTCGGCATCGAGGCCGGTCAGGGCGACGACGCCCAGGCCAGCGAGGCCGTGGAGTGCAACCTGCAGGGCCCGGAGCTGGAGATCGCCTTCAACCCGCAGTTCCTGCTCGACGGCCTGGGAGCCATCGGCACGTCGTACGCGCGGATGTCCTTCACCCAGCCCAGCCGCCCCGCGGTGCTGTCGGGGCAGGCCGAGGCGGACGGCGACGCTGACGAGAGCTACCGCTACGTGCTGATGCCGGTGCGCTTCGCGAGCTAGACCGTGCGCAGCGCAGGTTGTGAGCGAGCACAGCGAGCACGCGGCCGCAGCGGAGTACGGTCGCGGCTCGCGAACGAAGGAACAACGAGCTGAATCCGCGATTGTCAGCGGATCAGTGGCATCTGCGTCAGTAGGACGCTGACAACCGAGCGGGAGTAGCGTCGGGCCCGAGATCGGCTCGCGGATCCTGCGAGTACCTGACCACTGGCGAACAAGGAGTTGGACATGCAGATCGGCTTGATCGGGCTGGGCAAGATGGGCGGCAACATGCGCGACCGCATCCGTGCCGCAGGTCACGAGGTCGTCGGGTACGACACCGACCAGAAGATCAGTGACGCCAAGGACCTCAAGGATCTGGTCTCCAAGCTCTCGGCGCCACGGGTGGTGTGGGTGATGGTGCCCGCCGGCAAGGTCACCGACTCCGTGATCAACGACCTGTCCGACCTGCTCGAGGCCGGCGACCTCATCGTCGACGGTGGCAACAGCAAGTTCACCGACGACGAGCGGCACGCCCAGGAGCTGGACAGGAAGGGCATCGCCTTCGTCGACTGCGGTGTCTCCGGCGGCGTGTGGGGCAAGGAGGCCGGGTACGGCCTCATGTGCGGTGGCAGCGACAAGGACGTGGAGCGCGTCATGCCGATCTTCGACGCACTGCGCCCCGAGGGCCCACGCGACGAGGGCTGGGTGCACGCCGGCGACGTCGGCGCCGGGCACTACGTGAAGATGGTCCACAACGGCATCGAGTACGGGATGATGCAGGCGTACGCCGAGGGCTACGAGCTGCTCGCGGCCAAGGAGATCGTCAAGGACGTGCCCGCCGCGTTCAAGGCCTGGACCCGCGGGACCGTCGTGCGGTCGTGGCTGCAGGAACTGATGGCGACCGCCCTCGCCAAGGACCCCGGTTTCGACAAGATCTCCGGTTTCGTCAACGACTCCGGTGAGGGTCGGTGGACCGTGCAGGAGGCCGTGGAGTACGGCGTGCCCATGCCGGTCATCTCCGCCTCGCTCTTCGCCCGGTTCGTCTCCCGCCAGGACGACTCCCCCGCGATGCAGGCCGTGGCCGCCATGCGCAACGAGTTCGGCGGGCACCCGGTCACCCTCAAGGGCCAGAAGGGCATCGTCACCGACCACTGAGCCGTCACCCCATGAGGTTCTTCGGGGTCGGGTGAGCGGGTCGGGGATCGGGCGGCGCTCTGTCGTGGTGCCGTGCTCCTAGACTTCCCACGGTGTACCTGCGACGGCTGACTCTGACCGGATTCCGGTCCTACGAGCAGCTCGAGCTCGACTTCGAGCCCGGCGTCACGACGCTGGTCGGGCGCAACGGACAGGGCAAGACCAACCTGGTCGAGGCCGTCGGCTATCTCGCCACCCTCGGATCGCACCGGGTCGCGACAGACCACCCCCTGATCCGCGCCGGGGACGAGCAGGCTGTCGTCCGCGCGATCGTGGTGCGCGACGGGCGTGAGCAGAGCATCGAGATCGAGATCAACCCCGGGCGGGCCAACCGCGCACGCCTGGGTCGAGGGGCTGCCGTCCGTCCGCGCGACATCCTCGGCAGTCTGCGCACCGTGCTCTTCGCGCCGGAGGATCTAGCGCTGGTCAAAGGCGACCCGGCCGGCCGCCGCCGCTTCCTGGACGACCTTCTGGTGGCGCGCCAACCGCGCTGGGCCGCGGCGCGCTCGGACTACGACAAGATCCTCAAGCAGCGCAACGCGTTGCTGAAGAACGCCCGCACGTCCCGGAACGATGCGGCTCTGGCCGATTCGCTGCCGGTGTGGGACACCCACCTGGCCGCCACCGGGGCGAACCTGACCTATGCGCGGCTGCGGCTGTTGCGCGACCTCGCGCCGTACGTCGGGCAGGCCTACGACCAGGTCAGCGACAGCGTGTCAGGGGCCCGGATCGACTACCAGTCCTCGCTGTCCGGGTTGTCGCCCGCGGCCGACGGTGAGGTGCCGGGCGTCGAGGAGATCACCGCCGCGCTGCACACCGGCTTCGCCGAGCAGCGGTCCCGGGAGATCGAGCGTGGCATCACCCTGGTCGGCCCGCACCGCGACGACCTGGAGCTGACGCTGGGCGAGCTGCCCGCCAAGGGGTATGCCAGCCACGGGGAGTCCTGGTCGTTCGCCCTGGCGCTGCGGCTCGCGGGCTACCAGCTCCTGCGCGCCGACGTCGCGACCGATCCGGTGCTGGTGCTGGACGACGTGTTCGCCGAGCTCGACGTGGGTCGGCGCACTCGGCTGGCGACCCTGATCTCGGACTGCGAACAGGTGCTCATCACGGCCGCCGTTCGTGACGACGTACCACCGGAGCTCGCGGGTCGGCTCTACGACGTACGCCGGGGCGCGGTGACAGTGCCCGCATCCGGCCCGTCGGCTGGGCACGAGGTCGAGTTCGACGAGGCCGCTGACGAGGCCGCTGAGGAAGATCCGTCCGACGCCGCGGCCACGGGGGCCGCATCGTGAGGGGCGAGGAGGAGCAGGGGCCGCCGTCCGTCCGGGCCGAGGAGGCCGAGGGAGCCGAGGGAGCCGAGGGAGCCGAGGAATCACTGTCTACCGACCGCTTCGCTGCGGCCCGCGAGGCACTCGCACGGGCTCGAATGAGCGCTTCCGAGAGGGGTTTTCGCCCCGGAGCGCGGATACCCAAGCGTCGACCGCGCGCGGGTGACATCGGTCAGGGCCGCGGCCGCGACGACGGGCGGGACCCGTCCCTGCTGGGGAACCAGTTCGACAAGCTGCTCTCCGAGCGCGGCTGGCAGCTCGACGTCGCGGCCGGTGCCGTGATGGGCCGCTGGCGGGAGATCGTCGGTGACGACGTGGCGGCGCACAGCGAACCCGTGGCGTACACCGACGGCGTGCTCACCGTGCGTGCCGATTCCACGGCCTGGGCCACCCAGCTGCGACTGCTCGCCTCGACGCTGCTGGGCAAGATGGAAGAGGTGGTGGGCACCGACGTCGTGACCGAGTTGCGGGTCACCGGACCCGGCTCGCCGTCGTGGTCCCACGGCCGCCGCAGCGCCCCGGGACGAGGGCCGCGCGACACCTACGGTTGAGCGAAACAGCGGGGTCGCCCTTACCGTGGTCGTGCAATCTGTACGCAACGGCAGGATTTCCTTTACCGTGTCAGACCATCACGAACCACGTACGCCGGCGAGCGACGACACCTTCGACGACCTCTTCCCGGCCGATCGAGGATCCCGCGCTCGAGCCGCGGACCACCCCACCGACCCCGCAGGATTCACCGCCGGACCCCCGAGCGGGTCCGCGTCCATGTACGACGCGCCTCCTCCGGTCGAGAGTGGGTGGGACCGGGCGGACGCACCGAGTTACGACGGTCGGATGGTCGGCTCTCCCCCTCCGCCGCGGGGAGCGAGCATGGTGCTGCCCTGGGTGGTGATCAGTGCGTCGGTGCTGGCGATCGCGGTCGTCGGGTTCATGATCCTGCGCGGCCAGCGCACCCACCCCAACACCGCGGTCACCCCGGTGGTCACCCGCACGGTGACCAGCACCCCGTCGCCGAGCGGCAGTTCGACCGCGCCGTCCACCTCCTCGTCCGGGTCGAGCAGCAGCTCCTCGTCCAGCAAGGCGTCGACGCCGGCCCCGGCGACGGCACCCCCGCCCGGCTTCGAGAAGTGCAAGGGCACCGACACCGGTTACAAGGTGCGCGGCTCGGGCACGACGTGCGCCTTCGTGGCCGATGTCGCGAACCAGGCGACCAGCCGGGCGGCCTCCGCCACGGGCAGCAGTTTCAGCTTCGACGCGACGAGCAAGAAGACCGGGCAGACCTACACGCTCAACTGCGTGGTCGGCCCGTACATCGAGTGCACCATCCCGCCGAGCGGTCCCAAGACGTCGCAGACCTACATCTACGTGATGCGGAACTGACCGACGTCGCTGATGCGCGCTGCAGCGGCTCTACGGGCCCCCGCACGTACCGGTGGTCGTGAAGGGCACCGTTCTGGCCGGGAATGCCGCTCATATGGCGATCCTGAGGATGCCCTGGGGGTGCGGGAGGGTAGACTGGGAGCCTGACCCCAAGGTCCCGCCGAACGAGCGCTCATTCCGATACGAGCGTCGGCGCGCCGATCGACACGGGGTCACTCTTGCGTCATCACCCGAAGGAGCAGCGTGCCGCAGCCTGCCTCGTCCGCGAACGGCCCCGACGACTCGACACCCGACGAGACACCCGATCTCGACGGTGCGGTCGTCACCCCCGAGACCACCGGTGACCCCGTCCCGGCGCCTCCCGTGACCCCGAAGCCCGCGAAACCCCCTGTCGCTGACGAACCGGCGTACGACGCGGACTCGATCCAGGTGCTCGAGGGCCTGGAGGCGGTGCGCAAGCGACCCGGCATGTACATCGGCTCGACCGGTGAGCGCGGTCTGCACCACCTGGTCACCGAGATCGTGGACAACGCGGTCGACGAGGCGCTGGCCGGGCACAACGACCGGGTCGACGTCACCCTGCTCGCCGACGGCGGCGTGCGGGTCATCGACCAGGGCCGCGGCATCCCCGTCGGGATCCACCCGACGGAGGGCGTCTCCACCGTCCAGGTCGTGCTGACCCAACTACACGCCGGCGGGAAGTTCGGCGGTGGCGGCTACAAGGTCTCCGGTGGCCTGCACGGAGTCGGCTCCTCGGTCGTCAACGCCCTGTCCACCCGGCTCATCGCCGAGGTGCGTCAGGCCGGCCGCCGCTGGGTGATGGAGTTCGAGAACGGCGTGCCGCTGGCTCCGCTGGAGGACGTCGGCCCCACCGACACCCCGGACGACCACGGCACGACGATCACCTTCTGGGCGAACGCCGACATCTTCGAGACCGTCGACTACACCTTCGACACGCTGCGTGCGCGCTTCCAGCAGATGGCCTTCCTGAACAAGGGCCTGACGCTGACGTTGACCGACGAGCGCCCCGGGCATGCTCAGGACGACGACGACGCCGCGAGGGACGAGGCCGCCGCGGAGGGCAGCGAGGCACCCACCGGGGCGCCCGAGCGCGTGGAGTACCGCTACGACAACGGGCTGCTCGACTACGTCGCCTACCTGAACTCCTCCAAGAAGAACGAACCCGTGCACGAGCAGATCATCTGGTTCGAGCACGAGGACCCCGACCGGTTGCTGTCGGTCGAGGTGGCGATGCAGTGGACCGCGGCGTACGCCGAGTCGGTGCACACCTACGCGAACGCGATCAACACCCACGAGGGCGGCACCCACGAAGAGGGCTTCCGCGCGGCGATGACGAGCCTGATCAACACCTTCGCGCGCGAACAGAAGCTGCTGAAGGAGAAGGACGACAACCTCACCGGCGACGACATCCGCGAGGGCCTGACCGCCGTCGTGTCGGTCAAGCTGGGCGAGCCGCAGTTCGAGGGTCAGACCAAGACCAAGCTCGGCAACTCCGAGGTCAAGGGCTTCGTGCAGACCGCGGTCCGCGAGGAGCTGCAGCACTGGCTGGCGCAGCACCCCAACGAGGGCAAGATGATCGTCCGCAAGTCGGTGCAGGCGGCAGCGGCGCGGCTGGCGGCCCGCAAGGCGCGTGAGGCGACCCGACGCAAGGGCCTGCTGGAGTCCGGCGGTCTGCCCGGCAAGCTGCGGGACTGCCAGTCCAAGGACCCCACGATCAGCGAGGTCTTCATCGTCGAGGGCGACTCGGCGGGCGGCTCGGCCACCCAGGGCCGCAACCCGCACAACCAGGCCATCCTGCCGATCCGCGGCAAGATCCTGAACGTCGAGAAGGCCCGCATCGACAAGGTGCTCGCCAACAACGAGGTCCAGGCGCTGATCTCCGCGTTCGGCACCGGCATCGCCGAGGACTTCGACATCACCAAGGCGCGCTACCACAAGATCGTGCTGATGGCCGATGCCGACGTCGACGGCATGCACATCCGTACGTTGCTGCTGACGCTGCTCTTCCGCTTCATGCGGCCGCTGGTCGAGGCCGGCTTCGTCTACCTGGCGCAGCCGCCGCTCTACCGGATCAAGTGGAGCAACCACGAGCACGAGTTCGCCTACTCCGACCGGGAGCGCGACGGTCTGATCGCGCAGGGTCAGAGCCAGGGCTGGCGACTGCCGAAGGACGCGCCGACCCAGCGCTACAAGGGGCTGGGCGAGATGAACGACCACGAGTTGTGGGACACCACCATGGACCCCGACCACCGCACGCTGCTGCAGGTCACGCTCGACGACGCTGCCGCCGCCGACGAGATCTTCGCGGTGCTGATGGGCGAGGACGTGGAGTCGCGGCGCGGGTTCATCCAGAGGAACGCGCGCGACGTGCGGTTCCTTGATATCTGACAGCCGCGCAATGGAGGTTGTCGGCGAGCGCAGCGAGTCGCCGGCCGCAATGGAGTGGATGGCAGATATCAAGCAAAGGCATCGCGGGTCCGAGAAGAACTCGGTCGGTCGGAGCCTGAGAACGGCGCAGGGCTGCAGCCCATCGCTTGAGAAGAAACAACTGAGGATCAAGGGAATTCATGTCTGACGTGACAGGCCCCCCGGACGGCGAAGGCCCCGGACGCACCGGCATCGAGGCCACCGACCTCAACGCGGAGATGCAGCGCAGCTACATCGAGTACGCGATGAGCGTGATCGTGAGCCGCGCGCTGCCCGACGTACGCGACGGGCTGAAGCCGGTGCACCGCCGCATCGTCTACGCGATGTACGACGGCGGCTACCGCCCCGACCGCGGCTACAACAAGTGCAGCCGCGTCGTCGGCGACGTGATGGGTCACTACCACCCACACGGTGACGCGCCGATCTACGACGCCATGGTGCGACTGGTGCAGCCGTGGTCGATGCGTTACCCGCTGGTCGACGGGCAGGGCAACTTCGGCTCGCCGGGCAACGACGGGGCCGCGGCGCCGCGGTACACCGAGTGCCGGATGACGCAGCTGTCGATGGAGCTCGTGCGCGACATCCACGAGGAGACCGTCGACTTCGAGCCCAACTACGACGGCAAGACGATGCAGCCGGTCGTGCTGCCGGCGCGCTACCCCAACCTGCTGGTCAACGGCTCGGCCGGGATCGCGGTCGGTATGGCGACCCAGATCCCGCCGCACAACCTGCGCGAGGTCGCCTCCGGAGCCCTGTGGCTGCTGGAGAACCCCGAGGTGACCCGCGAGGAGCTGCTGGAGAAGCTGCTCACCCTCATCCCGGGCCCCGATTTCCCGACGGGCGCGCTGGTGCTCGGTCGCCGCGGCATCGAGGACGCCTACCGCACCGGTCGTGGCTCGATCACGATGCGCGCGGTGGTGGAGGTCGAGGAGATCCAGGGCCGGCAGTGCCTGGTCGTGACCGAGCTGCCGTACCAGGTCAACCGGGACGCGCTCGCGGAGAAGATCGCCCAGCAGGTCAAGGACGGGCGGATCGCCGGCATCGCCGACCTGCGCGACGAGAGCTCCGGTCGTACGGGGCAGCGCCTGGTCATCGTGCTGAAGCGCGACGCCGTGGCCAAGGTGGTGCTGAACAACCTCTACAAGCACACCCAGCTGCAGCAGAACTTCGGCGCCAACATGCTGGCCCTGGTCGACGGGGTGCCGCGCACGCTGCCGATCAGCTCGTTCATCAAGCACTGGGTGGACCACCAGATCGAGGTCATCCGGCGGCGTACCGAGTACCGGCTGCGCAAGGCCGAGGAGCAGATCCACCTGCTGCGCGGTTACCTCAAGGCGCTGGAGATGCTCGACGAGGTCATCGCCCTGATCCGGCGCAGCCCGTCCGCGGACGAGGCGCGCACCGGGTTGATGGAGTTGCTGGACGTCGACGAACTTCAGGCGCGAGCCATTCTCGACCTGCAGCTGCGCCGGCTGGCAGCGATGGAGCGTCAACGGATCACCGACGACCACGACGAACTGCAGCGGATGATCGAGGACTACCAGGACATCCTGGCCAAGCCCGAGCGGCAGCGCAGCATCGTCAGCACCGAGCTGAGCGAACTCGTCGAGAAGTACGGCGACGAGCGGCGTACCCAGATCGTGCCCTTCGACGGCGACATGTCGATGGAGGACCTGATCCCCGAGGAGGACGTGGTCGTCACGATCACCCGCGGGGGCTACGCCAAGCGCGTGAAGATGGCGGAGTACCGCTCCCAGCGGCGCGGCGGCAAGGGCGTGCGCGGTGCGCAACTGCGCGGCGACGACGTGGTGTCGACCTTCTTCACCACCTCCACCCACCACTGGCTGCTGTTCTTCACCAACGCCGGCCGGGTCTACCGGATCAAGGCGTACGAGCTGCCGGAGAGCTCGCGGGACGCCAAGGGCCAGCACGTGGCCAACCTGCTGGCGTTCCAGCCGGACGAGCAGATCGCCCAGGTGATGGCGCTGCGCGACTACACGACCGACCCGTACCTGCTGCTCGCCACCCGTCGCGGGCTGGTGAAGAAGACCCGGCTGACCGAGTACGACTCGCCGCGCTCCGGCGGGCTCATCGCGGTCAACCTGCGCGACGGCGACGAGCTGGTCGCGGCAGCGCTCGCCGCGCCGCTCGACGACGTGCTGCTGGTCTCCCGCAAGGGACAGTCGGTGCGCTTCCACGCCACCGACGACAGCCTGCGGCCGATGGGTCGCGGCACGTCGGGTGTGACGGGCATGAAGTTCCGGGGCGGCGACGAGCTGCTCGCGATGAACGTCGTGGCCGACGGGGAAGACCCCGACGTGTTCGTGGTCTTCGAGAACGGTCTGGCCAAGCGGACCGCCAGCTCGGACTACCCGACCAAGGGCCGTGCCACGCTCGGCGTCAAGGTCGCCAACATCTCCGAACGCGGTGGCGACCTCGTCGGTGCGCTCACCACCCACGACGGCGACGAAGTGCTCGTCGTGATGGAGAAGGGCAAGATCGTGCGCTCGCGGGTGGATGAGGTGCGGCGAACCGGCCGATCGACCCAGGGAGTGCAGTTCGCGACCCCCGACAAGGGCGACGCGATCGTGGCCGTGGCGCGCAATGCCGAGGCAGAGGTCGAAGAGCTGGCCGATGATGCCGTAGCGTCAGGGACGGAAAACCCTGTGCCCGGCGAGACTGGGACTACAGATCCGCAGGAGTCTGGAGATCCTGAGTGAGCACTGACACGCCTAACGACACCGCACGGGCCGCCGGCGACAGCCCGGCGGCGCGCCTGCCGGGCAAGGCAGGGACCTCCGGGGCCCGCAAGGCCCCCGCACCCGCGGCCAACCGTGGGGGCAGGCCCGCGCCCCGCCCGGCCGCCCGTACGTCACGGCCCGGCCGAGCGACCCCGCGACGGGTCCGTCTGTCGCTGTCCAGGGTCGACCCCTGGTCGGTCTTCAAGATCGCCTTCCTGCTCTCGGTCGCCGTGGCGATCGCGGGCGTGGTGATGACCGGGGTGCTGTGGACGGTCCTGTCCGGGATGGGCGTCTTCGGCAACCTGAACGACCTGCTGCGCTCGATGGACCGCAAGGGTTCGTCGTTCAACCTCATGGACTACATCGGCTTCGGTCGGGTCATGTCGCTGTCGGTGGTCATCGGCGTGATCGACATCTTCCTGATGACGGCGATCGCGACGCTGGGCGCGTTCCTCTACAACATCTGCTCCTCGCTGGTCGGCGGCCTGCACCTCACGCTGACCGACGAGTGACCTCCGACCTGCGTCGATAGGGTCGCCGCGCGCTCTATAGGGCGCGCGGCGACTCTGCTCCCAGCGCCGGCGTTTTGGCTGGTCCCGGGGGGTTGAGGTAACCTCGTTCGGCGCCTGACCCGCGGTTTCGTGGGTGGGCGCACTGCGGTGATACGGGCCTATAGCTCAGTCGGTTAGAGCGCTTCCCTGATAAGGAAGAGGCCACAGGTTCAAGTCCTGTTAGGCCCACCACCAGCCGTTCGGTACGCGCTCCCCGCGCGTGCCCGTCGTACCACCAGGAGGACCGATGCTGAAGAAGATCGTCGTGCTGGCAGGTGCTGCTGCAGCGGCTGCTGCCTTCAAGAAGAAGCGGGACCAGGACAAGGCCGGCAAGGACCTCTGGGCCCAGGCCGCTGACAAGCCCCCCACAGGCGGTTCGTCCGGCGTCTGACCACTCCGCGCTGTACGGCGCGACTCCTATCTGCACCTCGACGTGCGGGTGGGAACACCAGAGCCTGGGGTGTTAGCTCAGTTGGTAGAGCATCGCCTTTGCAAGGCGAGGGTCAGGGGTTCGAATCCCCTACACTCCACAATCCGCAGGTCGAAGGCCCTCTCCGCTCAGGCGGGGAGGGCCTTCGCCATATCTGTACGCAGAAGCAAGGCTGCCCTGCGCGGAACACTTCGCGGGCATTGGGGCAGCGGGTGGCCGGACGCGTGCCACTCGCCTAGGTGGTGGCACACCGCTCGCCTGGTCCTCGGGCGGTCAGGGGTGCGGGACGTCGAGGTGTGCGCGGACGGCGCGCACGAATTCCTCCGGCGCGTTCTCGTGGATCAGGTGCCCTGCGTCGATCGTGGTGAACGTGCCGTCCGCGACCGATTCGGTGAGCTCACGGACGTGTTCGGCGGGCACGAAGCTGGTCTCGCCGCCACTGATCGCCAGGGTGGGCACAGTGATCATCTGAACGATCCGGGTCCAGGACGTGTCGGGCGCGTCGATCTCCGGACGGATCTGCTGCACCATCTCCCAGTCGAAGTCGAGTCGCCCGTCGGGCCGGGTCGGGGCTGTGGGGTGTCGCGGGTGGAGCACGCCGACGTCCTCGAGGACGAGCCGCCGGATCGGCGTATCGGCCGCGACCGCAGCCCTGCAGGCGACCAGTCCGCCCAGCGAGTGGCCGATGACGTCGAGGTCGGACGCGAGCTGTGGAAGGAGGTCGATGATGTCTGCGGCCATCGTTTCGATGCTGTACCGCCCTGGCCAGGTGCTCGTCCCATGGCCGCGCAGGTTGACGGCGTGCACGATCCGATCGCGGCACAAGTCGTCGGCGACTGTGTCCCAATCCCGTGCCGTCGCACCGGTGCCCGCAAGGAGCACCACCGGCCGGCGACTGCTGTGCTCGCTCGGCCAGGTGCGGGTCGCCAGTGAGACGCCGTTGGCGATGAGGTCGTGTTCGTACGCCACCACGCCATCATCACCGGCCCACGGCCGATTGCGCGTGCAGTGACGGCCCAGGGCGTTCCACGTGAAACAGACCCCCTGCAACGTGTTCCGGCTATCGCTCGCCATGTACGAGGGCCGGTGACAAGCTCGGGTGATGACACAGAACACTGAGCCGCACGCGATACAGGGAGCCCCGTCGTACATCGAGCTGGGCGTCGAGGATGCTGACCGGGCGCGAGCGTTCTACGGTGCCCTGTTCGGTTGGAGGATGAATGGCGCCGCCGGACCGGGCCAGGCGAGCACCGGTGGGTTGAATATCGGTATCCACGATCACGACCCGTCGTCGCTCCTGGAGGTGTTCTTCACGGTGCACGACCTGGACTCCGCCATCGCGAAGGTGGCCGAGCTGGGTGGCCGGATCGTCGGCGACATCCACGCGGAGAGTGCCGAATTCGGGCGATGGGTGGAGTGTGACGACGACCAGGGCGTGCGGTTCGGACTGCGTCAACCCGCGGGCTGACGCAGCCCGGCGTCCGAGTCGCCCGGACCGGCCTCGACGATGCGCCGTACGTCGGCGAGATCGAGATCGAACGGGCCGATCCGGGTCAGCACCCAGGAGGCGCCGCGGTCCAGCCAAGGGGCCGGATCCTGCTCGGGCCGAAGGTCGAGCACGACGTCGAAACCCGGCCCCGGGTCGTGGCGGCCGAGATCAGCGGTGACCTCGTCGAGGTCCTCGGGCCCGTCCAGCCCGATGACGAAGAAGCCGTCGTACCGGGCTGCCCGGCGCGCCGGCGCACGGTTGCCGAATCGGCCCGCCAGCCAGACCGGCACGGTCGCAGCCGGCCGGAAACGGACATCCCTGGCGGCGTAGTGCGGTCCGTCGTGGTCGACCGGGTCCCCGCTCAACAGCGCGCTCAGGACCTCGAGCCCTTCGTCGAGCATCCGACCGCGCACCCTCGGGTCCGTCTCGTCGCCGAACGCGCTGAACTCCCCCAGCCCGTCGTCGCCCAAGCCCAGGCCCAGGACGAACCGCCCTCCGGAGAGCACCGCCAAGCTGGCCGCCTGACGGGCCAACACCTGGGGCCGGCGGCGCGCCAGTGGGGTCACCATCGGTCCGAAGAGCAACCGCTCGGTCCGCATCGCCACCGAAGCGCAGCAGGTCCACACGTCCGCGATCGCCTCGACGCGGTCGCCGTACTGCAGGTGGTCCCAGAGGAAGAACCCGTCCCAGCCGGCTGCTTCGGCGCTGGCGGCCAGGTCACCCACAACGCGCGGGTCGGCCAGGGCATCGAACGGGGCGACGAACAGTCCTCGGCGTGTGGTCACCCCCAGAACGTTACTTCCGAGATCCCGACCTCATCGACGTTGTTCCTGTCCTGAGCGGGGTAGATGGCGGAGATATCGAAGATCAATTTGTCGGTCGTGCAGGACATGTCTATCTCTTGCGGATTCTCCCAGGCGTCTGATGAGGTATCGGTGAATTCCTTCAGATCCTGCATTCGAGGCGTCGCCCCGCACCCCCGGATCTGGACCGTCTTGATCGTTCCGGTGTCGCGATAGGCCTGGATGTTCTTCGCGAGCCCGTTGGTGACGCACAGGAGTTTGATGTTTTCTTTGTGCGCGAAATCCCAGCTGATGGTGTCGCCGTTCTTCCCATGCGTCCCCCATCCGTACTCGACCCATGCGGTCTGTCGTTTGCCGTCGTACGTATTGGTGTAGATGTACTCGTCGTCACGACTCTGGTGGTAGTAGTCGATCGCGTCGGCATTGTCGGGGCTCCTGCGGTGGTAGTACCCCGTGTCCTTGCAGGTCGGCCGGACCTCCAGACTGGGGTGCTTCGCGATCCACCAGATCCTGTTCGCCGCATCTTGGGTGCGACCTTCGACTCCCAGAGGCTGAAGGAGGAACGTGCCGATCACGATGGTGGCGATCGCCCCCGCGGTGCTGATCGCCAGATACTTCCCGAGCCTGTTGAAAGATCGTCCGATCGGAAGTCGTGAATCATGTCCGTGGCCCCGGCGGCCGGACTGAGGACGCGAACGCGGCTGGGTCAGGCGTTGACGCACGCGGCGGTGGCGCGAGGCCGGGGAACCTCGCGACCTGCGAATGGAGGGACCGCTCTCCTGCCGTGGGTTCCCCACGACGCATCCTCTCTGCCCAAGAAGCGAACGTTCGAAGCTAGCACCGCATCGAACGACCGATCCGGTGCTTCTCGCGAAAAGCGCCCACCACCAAGGGGTCGGCGACCCCCGATCGCGCAGGACGTGGGCCCGTCAGTTTCCCCGGGCGGCGACGAGTCAGGCGCTCTGCGCGCGACGGCGGAGGATGGCGCGTTCGCCCTCGTTCTTCGTCCGCCCGGCAGCCTCGGTGAACGCCTCACGCGCCTGCGCATGAAGCCCGGCCCGCTCCAACAGGTCGCCGCGCACGCTCGGTACGAGCGGCGAGTCGGGCAGGGCCTCCTCGCCCAACGCGTCGAGTACGGCGAGCCCGGTGTCCGAGCCGAACGCCCGTCCATGCGCGACGGCACGGTTGACCTCCACGACGGGACCGGGTGCTGCGGTCGCCAGGACGTCGTACAGCGCCGCGATCCGTCGCCAGTCCGTGGCCTCGGCGCGCTCCGCCCGGGCGTGCTGTGCAGCGATCGAGGCCTGCAGGAAGTACCGACCCACGGGCTGGCCGCATCCGGCGAGTCGCTCGGCACGGTGCAGAGCTTCCAGTCCGCTGCGAATGAGCGTCTGGTCCCAGCGGCTGCGGTCCTGCGCCTCCAGCAGGACGGGAGCACCGTCGGAGTCGAGCCGCGCGGGCATCCGTGAGGCCTGCAGCTCCAGCAGCGCCTGCAGCCCGAGCACCTCGACCTCGGCCGGGGCGAGCGCGGCCAAGGTCCGGGCGAGCCGGATCGCCTCGTTCGCGAGATCGGGGCGCATCCAGTCGGCGCCCGCGGTGGCGGCGTACCCCTCGTTGAAGATCAGGTAGATGACGCCCATGACATCGTCGAGGCGATCGGTCCGCTCCTGCCCCGTCGGCAGCTCGAACGCGGCGTGCGCGTGCGCGAGGGTCTTCTTGGCCCGTGAGATGCGTTGTCCCATGGTCGTTTCGCTCACGAGGAACCCGCGGGCGATCTCGGCCGTCGTGAGACCTCCGACCAGCCGCAGCGTCAGCGCGGCCCGGGAGTCGGCGCTCAGCGACGGGTGGCAGGACAGGAAGATCAGCCGCAGCACGTCGTCTTCGATGTAGTCGATCTGCGCCTCGAGGTCGGGCACCTGCGCCTCCTCTCCCCCGCGGGCGTGCTCGAGCTCCGCGATCTTGCGCCGCAGGACGTCGGTGCGCCGGAAGTGATCGACCCCTCGACGCTTCGCGGTGGTCATCAGCCACGCGCCGGGGTTTTGCGGCACGCCCGTGGCGGGCCACTGCTCGAGCGCGGCCACCAGCGCGTCCTGGGCGAGGTCCTCGGCCAGGTCCACGTCGCGGGTCATTCGGGTGAGGGCGCCGACGAGGCGGGCCGATTCGGCCCGCCACGCGGCGACGATCACCCCATTCGGGTCATCCGTGTTGGTCTGCGCCGGCACCGGGCCAGCGTAGTGATCTCCGGCTCAGTCGCCGGGCTCCTCCGGACCGGTGGAGATCTGGCGCAGCGTCGAGATCACGGTGACCTCGGGCCAGTGCTTCGCGTGCAGCTCGGCGAACTCCTTCTGGTCGGCCACGGCGGCCTCCATGCTGTCGTACTGCATGATCGCCCACCCGCCGACGACCTCCTTCGCCTCGGCGTACGGACCGTCGACCCGGCTGACCTCACCCTTGCGCGAGATGAAGTTCACGGCGTCCTCAGTGCCGTAGAGGCCACCGCCGTCGAGGAACACCCCGTTGTCACTCTGCTTGCCGATGTACTCGTCCATCGCCTCGAAGAGCGCCTTCGGCGGCATACCGACGCCCTCTTCCATCCTCACGAACCCCATGAAACGCGGCATCGCGATCACTCCTCCTGGTTGGTCGGACCTGCTTGTACCCGTACGTCGAACGGTTACCGGGCACTTCGACATCGTTGCGACCGAGTTTCCTAAGACTTGCTCACCACGCGAGCCGACGGTCGAGGACCTCTCACAGGCAGTGCGGGAGCAGCCCTCCGACGACCATGCCGATGGTTCAGAAGGGCTAATGACCTAGCCCGGACTGTCGAAGGTGCCCCCGCTGGAGAGGATTTCCTGGTCGACTACTTCGGTTGGTTCTGTCGAGCCGTCCTGCGACGAGAAGTCAGTTGAGGAGAGGCTAGCCGGCCGCACGGGTTCCTCAGAGCGGGCTTCCGCGGTATCGGGCCGCAACTTCGGAGGACTTGCCGACCATGCTTTGAGTCCTTGAAGGATCTCGGCATAGAAGGCATCGGTGCCGCCCAGCACGGACTCGATGAACGTGCCGCGGCCGCGTTGACGCTTGGTGCCAAGACCACTTGTGGTGGCGACCCGAAAGGTGCGGATGTCTCTGGACGGGTCGGTGATCAGCGAAGCTGGGGTCTCCCGGACGGTGCGCAGCAGTTCTGCGCTGCTGGCACCGCGGGAATGAGTGGTGAAGCACTCGACCCTCGCCGACTCCGGGGCATTCTTGAGTTGACGGATGAGCCAATTGACGCGCGTGGTGGCCCGTCCTTCGCGCGGTGCATCCAGATCGACGTGGCAGGTGAGAGTGCTGGCACGTAGGTCGGCCGTGACGTTGAGGTGCCCCACGCTGTCAGGAATACGGATGGCGCCTACCAATCGTCCGCTCTGGCAGAGCATCTCGGTGAGGGCTTGTGCACGAAGGCTCGGGTCAGCCAGCTCGCGCCGGGTGAGGACGGGCACGACTTCCGTACCGAGCTGACGGCCGAGTCGCAGGCTGGCGAAGCGAAGGAGTGCGTCGAAGCGGGCGACCACCGTGGGAATGCCTTTGTCCGAGGCCCGCAGGGTCCCGGTAGCGACTGCATCGCGAACCGAGGTCCAGCTTTCGCCCATGTCGTCGAACTCGAGAGCACCCGATCGGGAGTGTTCGAGGTATCGGATGAGCTCACCGAGGATCCAGGACTGCTCCGGATCGGCGACACCGCGAAATTCCTTCTGCATGACCGCCTCGGCCAGGATCTCCGTCCACGCCAGGTGGTGCAGAGCCACCTTCTTCAGCTTGCGTTTGTCGATCTTCGTGGGGTGTTGCCCAGCGGCAGCCGGGATCTCATTGGAAATACTCAGCACCGCGTCGAAGCCCTGATCGCGGGCGATCTCAAGGTAGTTCTCGAGTTGCTCGGTGGTGAGTGCGTTGCTGCCGGTCTTGACTTCGACCAGAGCGGTCCAGGTCTTCGAGCCGCGGCTGACGCGAATCAGCCCGTCTGGATATAGCCGCTTGTCACTCAGCTGAAACGGCACCTCGATGTAGGTCTGGATCGTCCCGGCCGGGGCTCCCAGAGGTTTCAGCAGGGACCGCCCGAACTCACGCACGGCCGCTAGGACGGCGAGAAGGGCAGAAGTCGCTCTCCGTTCCTGCTCCTCAGCACCATTGATCCCTGACGTCGGGATGAGTCGTGCTTCATGCCAGGTCTCTTCGCCCATGGCAGTCCCCCTGACTGGTCGCGAATTGCCGCAGTTCCCAAACAGGGATGCGGTACGTCCTTGCGACGCTACCTCCGGAGCGGGAGATCCAAGCCTATTTAGAGGTTGCCCACCTGCCAGACAGCAGTGCGCCGACTTCTACATCGCGCACATTCGGCTTCTGCCCCCGTTTCAGCGGCACTCAAAAGGTGTGTCTGGAGAAAACGAAAACCCGCGTGAGATGCGGCGAGTCACCCAAGGTCGGGGGTCTTCGCGGGTTAGAACTCTGCAGTGACACTCCGCCGCCAAGACCAGGCACATCTCACCTTCCGCCCTTCTCGGATCACCGGCAAGGGCGAGCTGCAGTTTCATGTGGGCCGAAAGCTGTATCGATTGGGGAAGCTTTCGAAGGAAGAGGTCAGGGAGATCGATATATCGCAGATGAGCGTGCCGGCGAGGGTGTGTCGTACGGAGGGCCGCACCTACTGGCGGTATCAGAACGCGTTCTACAGCGACAACGAGAACCTGACGTCGCGACAGGTTCATGCTCTTCTTGTTGCTCGCGATGGTCGTCGGGCCCGTCAGATCGACCGCGCTGAAGAGATGCTCTCCATGGGAAGCGCACCTCGATCAGCACCGGCTCGAGGACACATCAGCGACGAGATCAAGCACTACGTGTGGACGCGCGACCATGGAAGATGCCGACGCTGCAGCTCCACCGTGGAGCTTCAGTTCGACCACGTCATTCCGGTCGCGCACGGAGGCTCAAGCGCCCCAGAGAACCTTCAAGTCTTGTGCGGTCCTTGCAATCGGCGCAAGGGAATGGGCGTCACGAACCGGTAGGACCCTGTCGTGTCCTTTGCGAGAGCGCAGCCTCCTGCGGGGCAGCCGCTAGGAGGCGGCTGCTGGGGCAGGTGCTGGGCCCGTTGGACAGCGTCGACATTCATCGACTACCCATGAGTGCGTGGTTCAACTGACGCGGTTCGCCCGCAGACAACTCGGACACTTCCCTACTCCGCTCGAACCGCTGTCGCGGTTGAGCAGCCTGCTGCGTGAGCAGCACGCCCAGGTCCCGGACCTGTGGATCAAGCGCGACGACTGCACCGGCCTTGCCACCGGCGGCAACAAGACCCGCAAGCTGGAATTCCTGGTCGGCGATGCTCTGGCACAGGGAGCGGACACGCTGATCACCCAGGGCGCGACCCAGTCCAACCACGCACGTCAGACCGCTGCCGCCGCTGCCGTGACGGGCTTGGACTGCAAGATCCTGCTCGAGCAGCGCCAGGTCCGCGACGACGAATACGAGCAGTCCGGGAACGTGCTGCTTGATGAGCTGTTGGGCGCCGAGATCGTGCAGCGACTGCCCGCCGGCAGCGACATGCAGGGCGCCATGGAGTCACTGGCCGAGGAGCTGCGGGCCATCGGGAAGCGGCCGTACGTCATCCCCGGCGGTGGTTCGAACCCGATCGGTGCACTCGGGTACGTCGACTGCGCACTCGAACTGGACGCGGCCCCGGTCGCGGTCGACTGGGTGGTGCACGGCACGGGGAGCACCGGCACGCAGGCGGGGCTGGTCGCCGGGTTCGCCGCGATCAACAGTGCCGCGCGGGTGCTCGGCGTCAGCGTGCGCCAGCCGGAGCAGCATCAGATCGACGCGGTCTACGGGCTGGCCGAGCGCACCGCCGAGCTGATCGGCACCACCGTGGACCTGGAGGACGTGCTGGTCGACGACCGGTGGGTCGGCGGAGGGTACGGCGTGCCGACCGACGAGATGGTCGAGGCGACAAGGCTGCTCGCGTCGACCGAGGGCATCCTGCTGGACCCGGTCTACTCCGGGAAGGGCTTCGCGGGGCTGCTGGGCGGGATCGCAGAGGGCAGGTTCGATGAGACCGACACTGTCGTCTTCCTGCACACGGGAGGCAGCGTGGGTCTGTTCGGCTACCGCTCGACGTTCCAGTGAGCGAACTGAGCGGCGGCCGGCCCTGACCGTGGCGCAGGTATGTCCGAGGGACACAGGTAGACCTGTGTCTCTCGGCCTTCAGTGCGTCAGGGTCAGTGGCGGCGGAGGCGGCGGGCCGTGGCGGCGACGCGACGGACGGCGCCGTACGCGCGGGGGTGGCCCTCGATCAGCGCCTCGACCTTGCCGTAGCGCAACGACCAGTGCGCGAGTCGCGCACGCTCGACGTACCGCTCGGTGAAGTACTCCTCCAGGTGCTCCAGGTAGAACTCGCTGTTGTTGCGGAAGATCTCCGCGTAGATGCGCGCCAGCTTGTCGTGGGTCATCGTGTGGTTCATCGACGTGGCCCGGATGCGGTAGATGCTGTAGAGCTCGTCCAGCTTCACGACGGTGCGGCCGGTGCTCACGATGCGGATCCAGAACTCGTGGTCCTCGCGCCCGTCGCGCAGCTTCTCGTCGTAGCCGCCCAGTGTCTCCCAGTCGGCACGGCGGAACCACGACAGCTGGTGGATCATGTTGTGGTTCAACAGTTTCCCGATGGAGAAGTCGTCGTAGCCGACCTCGCCCTCCGCGTCGCCGAAGCGCAGCACCCGCGCGTGCACGATGCCGACCTGGGGGTCGGCCTCGAAGACCTCGACGGCGGCGCGTGCGTAATCCGGGTGGATCTTGTCGTCCGCGTCGAGGGGAAAGACGTATGCGCCGCGCGCGGCCGCGATCGCGGCGTTGCGGGCGGCGGGCAGGCCGGCGTTCTCCTGGCGGACCACCCGCACGTCGTCACCCAGCTCCGAGAGGACCTGCAGCGTGAGCGGATCGGTCGAGCCGTCGTCGCACACGATGATCTCGACGGACGGGTAGTCCACCGCGCGCGCCGACTCCAGGGTCTCCGGCAGCGTGTCACCGGCGTTGAAGCACGGGACGATGATGCTCACCAGGGGCAGCGTGCGCTCGGGGGTCGTGGCCATGAGGATGAGGGTCGCACGCGCCGGAGGTCGACGAGGTGCAGCGGGTGCGGGGGACCGAGCCAGCCGGCCACCCGCCGGTGGTGCTTCTCGTGGCCACGGGTCTGAAGTTCATGGGCTGGCCGACTCGATCGTGGACCGCGCGGTCCACGCCCCGCTGTCGTTGCTGCGTTTCGGTCCGGGTCGTGCCGGTCAGTCGTTGCCGACTCCGTCCAACTGGTGCCGCAGATCTCTCGGGAGCCGGACGGCAGCCGAGCCGACGTTCTCCTCCAGGTGACCGGGGCTCGAGGTGCCGGAGATGACCAGCGACAACGGCGAGCGCGCGAGAAGCCACGCCAATCCGACCTGGGTCGTGGTCGCTCCGAGCCGCTCGGCCGCCGCCACCACCGCAGGCTCCTCGGTCACCTTGGGCAGCGCCGCGTAACCGCCCCCGCCGAGCGGGAAGTACGGCGACCACACGATGCCGTGCGCTTCGGCGACGTCCAGCAGGACCTCGTCGTCGCGTCGTAGGAGGTTGTGGATGTTGGACACCGCGGCCACCCGGGCGGGGAGTGCGGAGGTGAATTGATCGACGGTGACGTGGCTGAGCCCGATGGCGCTGATCGTCCCGGCATCGCGCAGCGCGATCAGCTCGGCGAGCTGGTCGTCCAACGACACCTGCTGATCGCCCTCCACGATCAAGCCGGGCAGCATGTCCATCCGGCGGAGGTAGACCAGGTCGAGGTGGTCGGTACGCAACGTGCGCAGGTTGTCCTCCACGGATTCCCGCAACTCGCGCGGCTTCTGGGCCGCGGTCATCGGCACCGGTCCTGACGTCAGTGGCCGAGCCCCCACCTTGCTGGCGTAGAGGACCTCACCTCGCCTGTCGGCGAAGGCGTCCGCCAGCAGGCGGTTGGCCAAACCCGCGCCGTAGAACTGGGCCGTGTCGAAGAACGTCACGCCGAGCTCGAACGCGTGGCGCAGGAGGTCCACGCCGGCGCCGTACGCCTGGGCATCGGCGGACGCCGCGCGAGTGAGGCTTCCCAGCCCGTAGCCGACGCGCGGCACCTGTCGGCTTCCGATCGTGACAGTGCCTGCGGCCTCTGCGGGAACGACCATTCGGATCTCCTTGTCTCCGTTGTTCATTGTGCCCGTCGGAGGTGATCGCAGAACGACGGGCAGCGCAGGCCCCGTTGCAGTAGCGCGTGCGGCAGGCTGAGGGCGCTTCCGCCGCCGACCATCGAAGGACCGGGCCCAGTGTCACCATCGCAAGGACCGGACGGCAGCCTGTCGGCGCGACTGGCCGGGCGCGACAACGCCCTCAACTTCGTGCGGCTGCTGCTCGCCCTCAGCGTGATGGTCAGCCACCTCTGGCCGACCGCCGGCCTGCGCGGCCAGTGGGTCTTCGACGGCGACGGCATCGGCGGCTGGGCGGTCGACGGGTTCTTCGTCCTGTCCGGCTACCTGATCATGGGCAGCCGGATGCGGCTGTCCCTGTGTGCATACTTCGCGCGCCGCGCCCTGCGGATCCTGCCCGGCTTCTGGGTCTGTCTGATCGTGGTGGCCTTCGTCTTCGCGCCGCTGGCCGCGTGGCGGGAGGGCGTCGCGTGGTCGCCGACGAGCGCCGCGTCGTACGTCGGCCGCAACCTCGCGCTGTGGATCGACCAGTGGGGTGTCGACAACACCCTGTTGCACACGCCGTACCAGGTGACGTGGGATGCCCCGCTGTGGACGCTGGCGTACGAGTTCCTGGCCTACATCGGCGCCGGGCTGGTGCTGAGTGTCGCGCTGACCCGTCGCCGACCGGTGTGGACGACCGGGACGCTGCTGGTGCTCGCGTCGCTATCGGTGCCCGCTGCGTTCGGGCCGTTGCACGTCACCACGTCGTTCTGGATACACCTGTTGCGTCTCGGCACCTTCTTCGTCGCCGGCATGTTCCTGCGCTCCGTCGCTCACCGGGTGCCGACGAGTGCTGTTCTCGGGATCGTCTCTCTCGCAGCGGTCTTCCTGATCGCCAGCCTCGGGTTCGCCAGTCATTGGACGGCGCTTCCGCTGGCGTACTTCCTGCTCTGGCTCGGCGCCGTGCTGCCCGTTCGGATCGGCGCGCACAACGACATCAGCTACGGCATCTACGTCTACGGCTTCCCGGTCCAGCAGCTGGGGGCCGTGCTCGGACTGGCCACCTGGCCACCCGTGCTGAATCTCATCGCCTGCATCGCGGTGACCGTGCCGATCGCGTGGCTCTCGTGGCGGGTCGTGGAGCAGCCGGCGCTGCGGCTGGTGCGCACGAGACGTACCGCTGCTGGACCGGCCGGCAGCCCGCTCGAGCCGCTCGCATCGTCCGCTCCCACTCGCTGAAACTCAGGATCAGAAGACCTGGCGGATGTTGGTGCGAGCCAGGTCGATCAGCTCCGTCCCGCGTCCGGACAGCACGGTTCGCACCGCGAAGAGGGCGAACCCCTTGGCCTGCTCGGCGCTCACCGTGGGCGGGATCGACAGCTCCTGACGCTCGGTGACGACGTCGAGGATCGCCGGACCGTCGTGTGCGAGGAAGTCCTTCACCGCACCGGGCAGGTCCTTGGACTTCTCCACCCGCCATCCGCGTACGCCGAGCGCGTCGCCGACCCGGGCGAAGTCCGGGTTCTCCAGGTCGGTGGCGAAATTCACGAACCCAGCGGCCTTCATCTCCAGCTCCACGAAGTTGAGCGAAGCGTTGTTGAAGACCACGACCTTCACCGGCAGCTTCATCTGCGTCAGGGTGATCAGCTCGCCCATCAGCATGGTCAGACCGCCGTCACCGGCCAGTGCGACGACCTGCCGCCCCGGGTACGCCGACTGCGCACCGATGCACTGGGACAACGCGTTCGCCATCGAGCCGTGGTTGAACGAACCGATCAGGCGTCGCCGGCCGTTCATCCGGAGGTAGCGGGCCGCCCAGACGACGGGCGAGCCGACGTCCGGGCTGAAGATGGCGTCGTCCGCGGCCGCCTCGTCGAGCAGTCGGACCAGGTACTGCGGGTGGATCGCGCCCGATCGGCGGGTGGGTGTGGCGAGATCGTCGAGGTCCTTGCGGGTGCGGGCGTAATGCTTGGTGATCGAGTCCAGGTGCTTGCTCGACCGCTTGGTCTTCAGCTGCGGCAGCAGCGCCTGGATCGTCTCGGCGACCCCGCCGACCAACCCGACGTCCGCCCTCACCCGGCGGCCGAGTTGAGAGCCACGCACGTCGACCTGCACCACCCTCGCGTCCTTGGGGAAGAACTGCTGGTAGGGGAAGTCGGTGCCGAGCATGAGCAGCGTGTCGCAGTGCTCCATCGCGCGGTACCCGGAGGAGAAACCGAGCAGGCCGGTGAGGCCGACGTCGTAGGGGTTGTCGTGCTCGACGTACTGCTTGCTGCGGATCGTGTGCACGATCGGCGCCTGCAGCACCTGCGCCAGCTGCAGCAGCTCCGCGTGCGCGTCCTGGCAGCCGGCGCCGGCAAGGATCGTGGTCTTCGACCCGTTGTTGAGCGCGGTCGCCGCGGCGGCCACGGAGGCGTCGTCCGGTACGACGCGCACCCCCGCCTCCGTGATGCTCTCGACCGCCGCATCGGTCTTGGCCATACCGATGTCGCCGGGGATGATCAGCACCGCGACGCCCCGCTTGGAGAGCGCCTCCCGCATCGCGATCCGCAGCAGCCGGGGCAACTGGTCGGCGTGCGAGACGTCCTCGGCGTAGACGCTGCACTCGCGGAAGAGCTCGCGCGGGTGGGTCTCCTGGAAGTAGTTCGAGCCGATCTCGCTGCTCGGGATCTGGGCGGCGATCGCCAGCACCGGCACGCGCGAGCGGTTCGCGTCGTACAGGCCGTTGATCAGGTGCAGGTTGCCCGGACCGCAGCTGCCGGCGCACACCGCGAGCTCACCGGTCAGCCCCGCCTCGGCGCTCGCGGCGAACGCCGCCGCCTCCTCGTGCCGCACGTGCACCCACGCCAGCTCCGGCCGGGTGCGCAGCGCGTCGGTGAAGCCGTTGAGGGAATCGCCCGGGATGCCGTAGACGCGGCGCACCCCGCTCGCGATCAACGTGTCGGCGATGAGGTCGGCGCAGGTGGACATCTGGGCTCCCGTCGGGAACGCCCGAAGGCGTCGTCGGTGTCGAGCAGGCCTGCGTTCGACGGTAGCGGAGATCGACGGGTGCGGCCCGGGCTCCCGCGGGACGGCTCAGGCCGGTGATCCCACGTCCGCCGGGACCGCGATGCTGGCCAATTCCAGGAGTCGGGTCGCCCACGCGTCCCAGTTGAGCGACGCCTCGTGGTGGGCGCGGGCACCGGCGCTCAGGGAGCGCCACCGGTCACCGTCGGCGAGACTCGCGATGGCGCCGACCGCGTCGGCCACACACGGCTCACCCGGCCGCACCAGCAGCCCGGTCTCGCCATCGCGCACGATCGTGGACACTCCGCCGACATCCGTGGCGATGGCCGGCAGCCCGTACGCCGCCGCGTCGGTGAGCGTCATCCCGGCGGTATTGGCGGTCGCCAGCTCGAGCAGCACATCGTGCTGCAGGTAGAGGTCGGGCAGCGTGTGCCGCGGCGCCCGGCCGCGCGCGTCCACCCAGTCCGGCAGCGGCGGCAGGTTGCCGACCGCCGTCAGCGAGACCCGATGACCGGCGGCCCGGGCCTGCTGGACGGCCGCGAGCGCTGCCGGACCGCCCTTGCGTGCCCAGTCGCTGGCGACCAACAGCAGGGACAGCTCGTCGTCCGGCTCCCTGGGCGCCAGCGTCCGGGGCTGCACGGACGGGCCGAACGGCACGGTGTGCGCGCGGTCGGCGGGCACCCCCTCGCGTAGCAGCGCCCGCACGGCCCAGTCGGTCATCATCGCGAAGCTGTGCGTCGCGCGCCGCGCATCGCGGTCGACGCGCAGCGCCTGGCGCACAGCGAGCGGATGCAGCTGGTCCACGATCGGGTAGAAGCCGAGGAGCGCGGCGAACGTCGTGTCACCCACCTGGATTACCGGCTGGGGCATCCGCGCGTAGACGATGTCGGTGGACGCGGCCACGGCGACCACGAGGTCGGCCCCGGTGGCCGCCACCCGCTCGGCGACGGTCTTGCCGCGACGCCGGCTGCTCAACACTGCGTGGTGCGGTGAGTAGGTGCGCTCGGTCAGTCGGCCGATGCCGCGCTCCAACAGCCGGTCGGCGGGCGCGAGAGGAATGTCGCCGGTCCATACCGGGGTCACGGATGCGTGCCGGGACAGCGCGGCGTACATCGGAGCGATCGTGCCGGACCAGGCATCCGCGTCGGTGACATCCCAGGGGCTGACGAACGCGATTCTCACCGGGTCATGGTGGCACGTTCGCAGGCCGCGAAACCGTAGGCTGCGCCCCGTGACGACGGCGCTGGCGGACCCCATCCGGGGCCGGGACAACGCGCTCAACTTCCTGCGACTGCTGCTCGCGACCGCGGTGATCATCGACCACAGCTTCCCGATCTCCGGCCTGTCCGGGCCCCGGCACGGTCCGCTCAGCGACGTCGCGGTCAACGGGTTCTTCGTGCTCTCCGGCTATCTGATCGCGGGCAGCCGGGTGCGGATGTCGGGCCCGCGCTACGCATGGCACCGCGCGCTGCGGATCCTGCCGGGCTTCTGGGTGTGCCTGCTGGTGACCGGCCTGGTGATCGCGCCGCTGTCGACGCTGCACTCCCAGCAGCCCTGGGATCTGCGGCTCGGGCTCGGCTACTTCACCCACAACTTCACGCTCGTCTCGATGCACGACTCGATCGGCTCGACCCTCGCGCACGTCAACGAGCAGGCGTGGAACGGCTCGCTCTGGACGCTGTTCCACGAGTCCCTGGCCTACGTCGCGGCGGGCCTGCTGCTCTGGCCGCGCTTCGTGCGCCGGCACGCCGTACCGATCCTCATCGCCGTTGCGGTGCTCGCGGTGGTCGCCGTCTACCTCGCCAACGGGCCGGCGTTCCTGACCACGAACCGCTACCGCGACACGCTGCGGCTCGCGTGCTTCTTCACGGCCGGGATGGCGATGTGGGCCCTGCGCGACCGGATTCCGTCCTCCCGGTGGCTGGCGCTCGCGTCGGCGGCGGTCTTCGTGCCGCTCTACCTGGCCGCGGCCTTCGACGACACCCCGCAGCTGCATGCGGCCACCTTCACCCCCGTCGCGATCATCTGGACGTACGTCGTCACGCCGTTCCCCCTGGCATACCTGCTGTTGTGGCTCGGCGGAGTGCTCCCGGTGCGGCTCGGTGTCCGCAACGACATCTCCTACGGGATGTACATCTACGCGTTCCCGTTGCAGCAGCTGCTCGACGTCCTCGGTGCGCAGCGACTCGGGCTGGCGGCGTTCATCGTGCTGTCGATCCTGGTCACGATCCCGATGGCCTGGCTGTCCTGGCACCTGGTCGAGAAGCGCGCGCTGCGGCTGAAGGACCTCGGGCGGGCGCGGGGGCGGCACGTCACACGACCGTCTGAGCCACTCCCACCAGATGCTGCACCCGGCGGGCGAACTCCGTCTCGAACGGATGCCCGCGCATGAACTCGATGCCCTGACCGGCTGCCGCCGCCACCTCCTCCGGATGCTCAGCGAGGTACGCCGCACGGTCGGCCAGCGCGCCGCCGTCGCCCGTCGGCACGGTCCAGCCGGCGCCGGTCTCGCGGACGAGCGCGGCGAGCGCCACGTTGTCGAACCCCAGCACCGGCACCCCCAGCCCCGCCGACTCCAGGTAGGTGCCCGACGGGTCGCCGAGCAGGTGCGGCAGCACCATGATGTCGACCTCGTCGCGCACCTGCGGCACCCAGGCGCCGTCGAAGTCCACGTCGCCCGCGAACCGCACGCCCGGCACCGCCCGAGCCCGCAACTCCTCGGTGAGCGGGCCGCGTCCGAAGAGAGTCGTGGTCGCCGCCACCCTGCGGCGATTCAGATCGGCCTGCAGGTCGATGGCGAACTGCGGGCCCTTCTCCGGTGAGTGGCGGGCCGAACAGGCCAGCCGGAGGGGTCCTGGTTCTCGCGCTCGCGGGGCCGCCGGGATCTGGTCGGCACGCAGCCTGGTGTCGAAGAACAGCAACGGGTCCCGCGAGTCGCGGGCATAGGTGTCGAACGCGGCCCAGCCGTTGCACTGCAGCCCGGCCGATCGGCGTACGAGCGCCCGCTCGGCTCGCGCCACCCGCACCGCGCCCAGCCGGATGCGGGCCGCGGCGATGCGTGAGCCGGCCGCTCGCACGAGGTAGTCGGTGCGCGCCGACACCGGCACTTCGCTCACCAGCACCACCGGTGCGGGCTGGCCCGAGAGCCATTCCCGCCCCGGCTCCAGGCTCGCGAGGACGACGTCGGGCGCCAGCCGGGCCAGCTCGGTCGGGGCGTCATCGGTCAGCAGCAGGTCGCAGGGCAGCTGCGACGGCGTGCTCCATACCGACCCGAGGTTGTGCGGCCCGGCACCGTCGTCCGGCTCACCGCGGGTGAGGAGGGTGATGCGGCCCGGCCAGTGGGCGGCGTACGCCTGCAGACCAGCGATCAGCTTGACCGGCAGCAGCAGGCCGCCGTCCGCGCGCACCGGCCACCCGCCGTTCGGCACGATCACCAGGTGCATCTCGTCCTCGGGGCTCGTCGTGTCGGACCGGGTGCCCCATTGTCACCCGTTGCTTAACACCGTCGCGGTCTCGCCACGCCCGTATAGTCCGGGCACGTGGCACGTCTCGCAGACCCGCTGCGCGGTCGGGACAATGCGCTGAACTTCCTTCGCCTCCTGCTCGCGATCGCGGTCATCGTCGACCACAGCGTCCCGCTCTCCGGGCTGTCCAGTCCGCGCCGCGGGCCGCTCAGCGACGTGGCCGTCGACGGGTTCTTCGTGCTGTCGGGATATCTGGTGAGCGGCAGCAGGGTGCGGATGTCCGGCCCGCGCTACACCTGGCATCGCGCGCTGCGGATCCTGCCCGGCCTGTGGGTGTGCCTGCTGGTGACCGGTCTGGTGATCGCACCCCTCGCGACATTGCGCACCCACGAGCAGTGGAGTGTCGAGCTCGCGCTGCGATACGTCGCCCAGAACGCCACGCTCTACTCGATGCCCGACACGATGGGCCACACGCTCGCTCACGTACCGCTGCCCAGCGCATGGAACGGCTCGCTGTGGACACTCTGGTACGAGTCCCTCGGTTACCTGGCGGCGGGTCTGCTGCTGTGGCCCTCGTTCGTACGCCGCCACGCGGCGCCGATCCTGGTGACCGTCGCGGTCGCGGCCGCGCTCGTCGTCTACCTCGCGCACGGCCCGCTCTTCGTCACCACCAACCACTATCGAGAGGCTCCCACCCGGCTCGCGTGCTTCTTCGCGGCCGGGATGGCCCTGTGGGCGTTGCGTGACCGTCTGCCATCATCGGGCCGGCTCGCCTTGGCGGCGCTCGCGATCGGCGTACCCCTCTATGTCGCCGGCGCGCTCGACACCGGCCCGCACCCGCATGTGGCGACGTGGATGCCCGGCGGCCTGACCTGGATGTACGTGCTGCTGCCGCTCCCCCTGGGTTACCTGCTGCTGTGGCTCGGCGGGGTGCTGCCGGTGCGGCTCGGTGTCCGCAACGACATCTCCTACGGGGTCTACATCTACGCGTGGCCGATGCAGCAGCTGCTCGCGGTGTTCGGTGGCCAGCGGCTGGGTCTGACCGCGTTCACCCTGCTGGCCGTCGCGGTGACGGTGCCGATGGCGTGGCTGTCGTGGACGCTGGTGGAGAAACGCATGCTGCGGTTGAAGGACCTCGGCCGTACGCCGGCGCCGGTCGCGGCATGAGTGACCCGGACTCTCCCGCGGACCGGCACACGGAGAAGCCGGTCTCGCGTCCCGCCGGCCGGGCGGAGCGGGCGGCGACCTGGCTGCAACGAGCCATCGGCGCCGGGCTGTGCCTGCTGGTGCTCGGCATCCTCGTGCACCCGCAGCTGCCGAACAACGGCTACGACCGGTGGGTGGTGACCCTCGCGACCCTGCTGGTCGCCGCTGCCGCGTGGTTCGTGCCCCGTCGGCTGCGACCGGTGGGGACGTCCTGGAGTCCCCGCCGGTGGATGTGGGTCGGTGCGGGCACCTGGTGCGCGGGCGGGGTGCTCGCGCTGTACGAGGCGTACTTCAGCGGCTACCACGTGTCCTGGGACGCCGGGGTCGTCAAACAGGCCGCCCTGCTTCCGCGCGCCCAGTTCACCCCGTTCCTGGTGGAGTACTTCTCGCGCTATCCCAACAACGCGGCGCTGATGGCCGTCGACCGGCTCGTGTGGCACGTGCAGCACGCCACCGGGGTGGGGTTCGACGCGTCGTACGCCCTGCTCAACGCGGCCCTCTTCATGATCGCCTCCGGACTGCTCTATCTGACCGTGCGCGTCGTACGCGGTGCGGCGTGGGCCGTGGTCGCGCTGCTGCTGATGGACTTCCTGATCGGCGTATCGGCGTGGATGAGCGTCCCGTACACCGATCTGCTGGCCCTCTGGACTCCGATCGGTGCGGTGCTGCTGCTCATCGCCACGCTCCGGTCGAGCGGCTGGCGCGGCCCGGTCCTCGCGGCGCTCGCGGGCATCGCACTAGGCATCGGCTACCAGGTGAAGGTGACGCCGGTGGTCGGTCTGGTCGCGTTCGCGATCACCGCGCTGTTCGCCGTGGCGCGCCGGGGCCGGGTGGGCCGGGTGGTGCTGCTCGGGTCGGTCGCTGCCGCCGTCCTCGCCTTCCTCGCGGCCTCATCGCTCACCTCGACGGTGTCGGGACGGTTGAGCGGCACCGAGCCGCTGACCTCCGGTCACGCCGCCTCGCCGATGGTCTACGTGGCGCAGGGGCTGCGCGTGCAGTACATCCCCGACGACCGGGTCGACATGATCGGCGGGTACGACGGCGCGATCGACCGCGGGACCTACGACATGACCGGCGACCAGCAGGCGAGAGTCGCGCGGTCGGCCATCTCGCGGCGGCTGCGGGAGCTCGGTCCCGGCGGGCTGGTGCGTTTCGAGGCGAACAAGATGGCGTTCAACTGGGGCGACGGCATGTTCTGGGCGCACGGCGAGGGGCACGACATGAGCCAGCCCCCGACGCGCACCGGAGCTGCCGCCCGTCCGGCGGTGGCCTGGAGCTTCCCGGGACACGGGCTCTACCGCCTGCACGTGGACCTGGCGAACACCGTGTGGTTCAGCCTCCTGCTGCTCACCGGGCTCGGCCTGCTCCGCAGCCGGTACTCCCCGGAGGTGCTGCTCCTCGCCCTCACCGTCGTGGGGATCGCCGTTTTCGTGCTGCTCTTCCAGGGCCGTTCGCGGTATCTGATCGGGCACGTGCCTGTCCTGATCGCCCTGGCGTGCGCGCTCGCTCCGCGCCGGACTGCCCCCTCTCCGACCGCAGAACGACGGATGCAGCACGCCCGTTCGTTCGTGGGGCGCCGTTAACATGGCGTCGCCGATCGGCTGGTCGGCGGCACGGGCGACGACAAGGGACACAACGTGACGAAGCGGGCCCTGATCCTCGGGATCACCGGGCAGGACGGGTCCTACCTCGCGGAGTTCCTGCTCGGCAAGGGGTACGAGGTGCACGGCATCATCCGCCGGGCCTCGACCTTCAACACCCACCGGATCGACCACCTCTACCAGGACCCGCACGAGGATGCGCCGCGGATGATCCTGCACTACGGCGAGCTGTCCGACGGGGTGCGGCTGTTGCGGCTGCTCTACGACATCCAGCCCGACGAGGTCTACAACCTCGCGGCCCAGTCGCACGTGCGGGTCAGTTTCGACGAACCGGTCTTCACCGGCGACGTCACCGGCCTGGGCGCCTCCCGCCTGCTCGAGGCAGTTCGTATGAGTGGGGTGCATTGCCGCTACTACCAGGCCTCCACCTCCGAGCTGTACGGCGCGACGCCGCCCCCGCAGGACGAGGACACCCCCTTCCACCCGCGATCGCCGTACGGCGCGGCGAAGCTCTACGCGTACTGGATGACGCGCAACTACCGCGAGGCCTACGACATGTACGCCGTCAACGGGATCCTCTTCAACCACGAGTCGCCGCGCCGGGGCGAGACGTTCGTGACGCGCAAGATCACCCGGGCCGTCGCGCGGATCAAGGCGGGCACCGAGCACGAGGTCTACCTGGGCAACCTCGACGCGATCCGCGACTGGGGTTACGCACCGGAGTTCGTCGAGGGCATGTGGCGGATGCTGCAGGCCGACACCCCCGAGGACTACGTGCTGGCGACCGGGCAGCCCTGCAGCGTGCAGGAATTCGTGCAGAAGGCGTTCGAGCACGCCGGGCTGGACTGGCAGGATCACGTGCGGTTCGACGAGCGTTACCTGCGACCCTCCGAGGTCGACGCCCTGGTCGGTGACCCCGGCAAGGCCGAGCGCGAACTCGGTTGGAAGGCGCGCGTGCACTCCGGCGAGCTGGCTCGAATCATGGTCGACGCGGACATCGCAGCGCTGGCGCACGAGGGCGGCGCGTGGATCGACCAGGCGGTCGTGCCGCAGTGGCCGACGCTGCGGTCCGTGACTCCGTGAGCAGAACAGGGAATGGTGACGCTGTGACGTCCGCTGTCACACGGACCGATCTGCGCGGGGCGCGCATCGTGGTCACCGGTGGACACGGATTCCTGGGCGGACACGTCAGCGACGTGCTGCGCGAACGCGGCGCCGACGTCGTGGCCCTCGGCTCGGCCGACTACGACCTGCGTGAACAGTCAGCCGTACGAGCCCTCTACGCCGACCTCGCGCCGGACCAGGTGGTGCACGTCGCCGCTGCGGTCGGCGGCATCGGAGCGAACGTCGCCAACCCCGGCCGCTTCCTCTACGAGAACGCGGTGATGGGTCTGATGCTGCTGGAGGAGGGTCGGCGCGCCGGACTGGGCAAGTTCGTGCTGGCGTCGACCACCTGCACCTACGCGACCGATGCTCCGCTGCCGCTGCGGGAGGATGACATCTGGTCGGGGCCGCCCGCCCCTGCAACGGGCGCGTACGGGATGGCCAAACGACTGTTGCACGAGGCATGTGAGACCTATCACCGCCAGTACGACGTGGACTCCGCGGTGCTCGTGCTGTCCAACCTCTACGGCCCGCGCGACCACTTCGACGGGCAGGGCACTCATGTGCTCCCGGCGCTGATCCGGCGGTACGCCGACGCGGTCCGCGAGGACACGGCGTACGTGAGCAACTGGGGCAGTGGCCGCGCCACGCGGGAGTTCCTGCACGTGCGTGACGGGGCGCGGGCGGTGGCGCTGGCGTGCGAGACGCCGGTGGGTCCGGCGCCGATCAACGTCGGCACGGGGATCGAGACCTCCATCGCCGAGCTCGCCGCACTGGTGCAGGACGCAGTCGGGTACACCGGCGAAGTGCGTTGGGACACCAGCAAACCCGAGGGCCAGCCGACGCGGTACAGCGACGTGACCCGTGCCCGCGAGCTGCTCGGCTTCAGCGCGCGGGTGCCGCTGGCGGACGGCGTACGGGAGACCGTCGACTGGTTCCTCGCTCAGCAGCCCGTGGAGGTCTGAGATGGCGATCGCCCGCCCGGGCGACGGGATCCAGGGGGCTCTTCTCGGCCCGCTGAAGAGCAGGGCGTTCGGGCTGCTGCGCCGCGGCGACCGCGACGTCATGTGGACCATCCCCGGCCTGGGGCTCGGCAACTTCCTCTATCAGTGGCTGTGGGCGCACGCCGGCCAGCAGCAGGGGCTGGACCGTCGGGTGCTGGAGCAACCGGAGATGCGCGAGTGGTACGACGTGTTCCCCGGGGTGCGGGAGCGGCTCATCGTCCCGCGCTCGCAGGTGCGGATGACCGATCGGCGTACCGCCGGCAGCTACAGCGTCTTCGCCGACAACAGCCCGGGCGAGATCGACGCCTTCGCCCGCGACCTGCTGCTCACGGCGCCGGTCTTCGCCGACGCGCTGCCGCCGACGAGCGCTCCCGCCGACGTTGTGCTGCACATCCGCCGCGGCAGCTACTACACCGATGAGTCGTTGCGGCGCTACTACGGGATGGATGTGCCCGGATACCTGCGGGTGGCACTCGAGGGCAGCACGCGGCAGGACGGCCCGATCGAACGCATCACGGTATTGTCCAACGACCAGGCGTGGTGTCGCGACCAGCTCGGCTGGCTGGGCGAATTCGCCGGCACCGTGCGCCACGGCGACCCCTCGGCCTCGGCGGCGGAGGACTTCCGTGATCTTGCGCTGGCGCGACGCAGCGTGCTCGGCAACTCCACGTTCGCCTACTGGGCGGGGTACCTGTCCAACGTGATCCACGGTGACAACCACGCCCAGGTGTGGGCGCCGCTCTTCCACATCCGCGAGCCGAAATGGCAGGCCGTGCAACTGGATCCGCGGTGGAGCATCGTCGCGGACATCCCTGGCGGGTGGGAGGAGAAGGCGTGAACGTGCTGATTCTGCTCACCGCCGCGGTGACGCCGGACCCGGCGTTCCTCGCCGGCGATGCGTCGTTCCGGATGACCCTCGCGGACCCGCAGGTGCGCGCCGGGCAGTACCGCGCCGCGGTCGATCACTGGTCCGGCGTCGCGCACGCGGTCGGTGGGCGGGTGGCCGTGGTCGAGACCTCCGGCGCCGATCGGGGTGACGTGACCCGGCGCACCGACGTCGGGTACGTGTCGTACTCGCTGCCCGCAGGGCTGGCCTCCGGTGGCAAGGGCGCGATCGAGGCGGCGGCGATCGACCACGCGCTGGACACCCTCGATCCCGCGCCCGACACGGTGCTGGTCAAGGTGACCGGCAGGCTGCTCGTGGAGAACGCGGCGCGGGTGATCGGCCCGGTCGGCGATGCCACGGTGCAGGTGCGGCGCAGTCTGGACCGCGCGTTCGCGGACACCCGATTCGTGGTGACGACGGTCGGCACTTGGCGCGAGCACCTGAGCGGGATGAGCGCGGAGGTCGACGACGACCGCGCACGATGGCTGGAGCGGGTCGCCGCCCAGCGCCTGATCGTCGGTGAGTACGCCGGCACCCTCACGGTGCAGCGCTTCCCGGACCCGCCGCGGTTCGTGGGTGCGTCCGGCACGACGGGGGTGAGGTACGACGGGTGGCGCGCACGCGTCGTACCCCCTGTCGTCCAACGCAAGGCCGAAGGCGCGGTGCGCCGGCTGCTCGGCGGACGGTTGGTCTGAGATGGCGCGCAGGGCTCTGCTACTGAGTGGGGCGGACCTGGCCCGCTGGCGCCGCGAACACGCCGCGGGTGATCGGCCGGCGGCGTTGCCGTACGGCGCGGACGCTTTGGAACAGAACGGTCTTCGCGTCGACGGCGTGCAGTTGAGCGACCGGCGAGTGGCGACGAAGGCCCGCGACGTGGTCGAGCATCGACTCGGCATCCCCGTCGCACGCACGGTCAAGGGTGCGGTCAAGGTGGCTCGCGCCGAGCTGGTGATCGCGTCCCTGGAGCGCGAGGCGATCGCCATGTCCGCACTGCGGCGCGCGCACGTGCCGCCGTACCGACGGGCCCCGCTCGTCGCGCTGACCTGCTGGTTGGCCGACGACGCCCGCGGCGCCGACGAGGCGACTCGAGCACAGCTCCTTGCTCGCTTCGCGAACGTCGACGCGTTCGTCTACTGGAGCCGAAACCAGACACCGATCCTGCGCGAGCTCGGGATCGCCGAGCGCAAGCTGGTGCCCGTGGGCTTCTGCGCGGACACCGACTACTTCACGCCGGACCCGTCCGTCCCGCAGGACATCGAGCTGCTGGCGGTCGGGCAGGACGGTGGGCGCGACTACGCGACGCTCTTCGACGCGGTCCGCGGCACGGACCTGGTCGTCGACATCGTCTGCCCGGTGAGTTACCTGCCGCCGGACATCCCACAGGAGAACGTGCGGCTGCACGGCGTCGTCGACAGCCGCGCGTACGCCGCCATGCTGCGTCGCGCGAAGGTGGTGGTCGTACCGACCCATGAGCGCGCGTACCCCACCGGGCAGAGCGTGGCGCTGGAGGCGAGCGCGACCGGCGCCTGCGTGGTCGTGACCGGCTCGACCCCGCTGCGTGAGTACTTCACCCATGAGCAGGACGCGCTGCTGGTGGACGTGCACGATCCCGCCGACCTGCGGGCCCGGCTGCGGCAGGCGCTCGGTGACGAGGCGCTCCGCCGACGGGTGGGCGCGGGCGCCAGGGCGAACGTCACCGGCCGCTTCACCGCCGACATCATGTGGCGCGACATCCTGACCGCGCTGCGCGACCGCGACCTCCTGCCCGCCTGAACCCGCGCTCCGTGCAGGCGGGGAGGAGATGCGCGGTACACCAGGTCCGTATCAGCGCGGATCTCCTCCCGCTGTATACGCGCCACCCCCTCAGTTACGCCGCAGCAGGCGTTTGGCCAGCGGTGCGGCCTGGTGGAGCCTGTTCTCGATGAAGCCGTAGCGCTGCTTCCAGTGCTGCAGCGTGTCCCACTGATCGCGGCGGATGCGGATGAGCTGCTCGATGTTGTCCAGGTAGTACTGCGGGTGCGCCCGGATGATCTGGGCCAAGGCGCGGACCGTGTCTTCCTCGGCCATGCCTCCGGTGATCGAGTCGGATCGCTGCCGGTAGTGATAGAGCACGCGGTCCAGTCGGTACGCCGTCCGCCCCAGCTCGAGGATCGAGAGCCACAGGTCGTGGTCCTCCAAGCGCACCTGGTGGTATCCGCCCACAGCGGCCCAGTCCTCTTTACGGAACATGGAACAGGCCGGAATCTGGTTGCCGGTCAACATGATCCCGACGTCGAACTGCCCCAGCTCCCACGGCCCGGTCACCGCTCCGAACATGTCGGCGCGGGGGTAGACGATGCCCAGCTCGGGCCGCGCGTCCAACTCGGCTGCGGCCAGCGCTGCGTACTGCGGCTCGACGATGTCGTCGGCGTCGACGGGCAGGATGTAGGTGCCGCGCGCTGCTGCCACGCCGGTGTTGCGCGCGCCGGGCAGGCCCTGGTTCTCCTGGTGGATGACGCGCACGCCGAGCGCTTCCACCGCGTCGATCACCCGCAGGGTGGTGGGATCGGTGGATCCGTCGTCGACGACGATCAGCTCGAGGTCCGGGTGGGTCTGCGCGAGCGTGGACTCGACGGACTCGCGCAGGTAGGCGCCGTCGTTGAAGCAGGCGGTCACGATCGTGACCGGGGTGACCGGCCCGCTCACGGGACGATCACGCCGGTGTCCTCGACGGTCGCCTCGAGGTTGGCCAGCTCGACCAGGCGCGCGAAGTGGGCGTTGTCCGCGCGTACCTGCTCGAACGTCCCTCGTGAGGCGACCTGGCCGTCTTCGAGGAAGACGATCTGGTCGCAGCCGCGCACGGTACTGAGGCGGTGGGCGACGATCAGGATGGTGATCTGACCGTGCAGTGCCTGCATGGTCTGGGTGATCTTGTGTTCGGTGATGTTGTCCAGCGCCGAGGTGGCCTCATCGAGGACCAGCAGTTTCGGCGCGTTGTAGAGCGCACGGGCGATGCCGAGGCGCTGGCGCTGGCCGCCGGACAGCTTGCCGCCCCACTCGCCGACGGGCGCCTGCAGCCCGCCGGGCAGCTCCGCGAGCAGGTCGGTGAGCTGCGCCTGCTGGACCGCGCGGCGTACCCGCTCCAGGTTCTCCGGCGTCGGGTCGTCACCGAAGAGCACGTTCTCCTCGACGGTGCCGTCCAGCGGGATGACCTCCTGCGGTACAACGGCCAGGTTGCGCTGCCAGCCGCGTACGTCGGTCGCGATGTCCTGCCCGTCGGCCAGAATGGCGCCGCCGGTCGGGGTGTGCAGCCCCAGGATGAGGTCGACGAGGGTGGACTTGCCGGCGCCGCTGCCGCCGACGAGGGCGACCGACGTACCGGCCGTCACATCGAGGTCGACGCCGCGCAGCACCTCCTTGTCGGTGCCGCCGTAGCTGAAGCGCAGATCGTGCAGCCGCAGCGAGCGCTGGAACGGTATGGGTGCGGCCGGAGCCTCGTGACGGGTGGTGATGCGCTGCGCGTCGTGGGTCTCGGCGATGACCGACTGGAGCCCGATGCTGCCGACCCGGATCGAGGAGAGGGAGGCGAGCGCGGCGGTCATGCTCGGCAGGATCCGGAAGCCCGCGACCGCGAAGAGCGCCAGCATGCTGACCGCGCGCGAGGACTCCGAGCGGCTGAAGAGCACGACGGTCATCAGCGCGATGCCGACGATGAAGACGATCTCCAGCACGTAGCGCGGCAGCTCACCGAGGAAGGTGGAGGTGCGGCTGGCGCCCGCGGCGTCGCGCTGCACCCGGTGGTAGCGGCCGAGGAAGTACTCGGAGTTGTCTTTGAGCTTGATGTCCTTGATCGACGCGAGCGGCTCCACCGACACCCGGAACATCGCCTCGGACGCGTTGAGCGCGCGGGCCCCCGCCTCCGAGGCGTAGCGGCGGGTGAGCAGGTAGAGCGTCGTGCCGGCCACCGCGAAGTACGCGAGCATGATCAGCGCAGGCACGGGCATGATCACCACGAGCGAGATCAGGATCGCCACGATGGTGACCGCGGAGGTGATCACGTTGATCACGCCGAGGACGACGCCGTTGTAGACCGCGCCGACCGCCCCGCCGCTCATCCGCAGGAACTCCGCGGTCGTGCGCTGCAGGTGCAGGGAGTACGGCGCATGCAGGAAGTAGCGGAAGAGCGACTCGGAGGTCTCGGCCTCCTGCAGGTTGACGAAGCCGAGCACCCACCACCGGAAGGCGATGACCGCGACGCCCTTACAGACGTAGGTGACCAGCAGCACGACCGCCAGCCAGATGGCCACGGTGTTCTTGTCGTCGGTGCCGAAGACGTCGGCGGCGGAGCCGAGCGGGCCGAACGACGGCGTCGTACCGGTCAGCACCTCCATCAGCGGCAGCACCGTCGCGACCGCCAGGATCTCCGCGAAGGCCTGCAGGATCGACCCGACCAGGGCGGCCACCAGCTTCAGCCTGGTGCGCGGCGAGAAGAGCACCATGACGTCCCTGGGGATTCCGAGCACGGTGACCTTCGCTGGAGCGGGACGGGGGCAGGGCGCGCGGGTGCGCACCGGCGACATCGTACGCAGTGCGCGCGTGCGGCAGCGGGTTACGACGGGGTGCCTGCAAGCGCCGGTATGCCTCAGCGGGCACCTACGATGTGCCGCATGGTTTCGGTCACGAACGCCCAGGTCGACGATCTGCCGGGGTGGTTCTTCCCCATCGACATGGAGCTCTTCCGGGTGCACCTGGCCCGCAGCGCGCAGCAGGGCCCGGGCGACCTGGCCGAGTTGGGCGTCTACCTCGGTAAGAGCGCGACGCTGATCGGCGGTGACGTGGGACCGGGCGAGACGTTCACCGTCATCGACCTCTTCGGGGATGACGCGGGGGACGAGCGCAACCTGGAGGAGAACATCGACCAGTACCCGGAGCTGACCCGGGCGCAGTTCGAGGCCAACTACCGCGGGCTGCACGGCGAGCTGCCCGTCGTCGTGCAGGACTACAGCGAGAAGATCGTCGACCACGCGGCGCACGGCACCCACCGGTTCGTGCACATCGACGCCTCGCACCTCTACGAGCACGTGGTCAAGGACATCGCGGCCACGCGCACCCTCCTGCGGCCCGACGGCGTCGTCGTCTTCGACGACTACCGCTCGGCGCACACCCCCGGCGTCTCGGCGGCGGTGTGGGAGGCGCGCGAGTCCGGTCTGCGGCCGATCGCCGTGTCCGAGGTCAAGCTCTACGCCACCTGGGGCGACCCGGCGCCGTACACCGAGGCGGTGCTCTCCTGGGTGCGCGATTCGGAGTTCGCCCACGAGATGCACCGGATCGGCGCCGACGACGTGGTGCGCGTCTTCGGCGGGTACGGGTCGGCCGAGCCCGTATGGCTGCCCTGGGTGCCCCCGCGGATGGCGCCCCGTTTCTCCGCGGCTGTGACCGCCGTACGCGGCTTCACCCGGCGTCGCCCGTCTCGCGCGGTCGCTTCCTAGGCCGCCGTGGGGATTCTGCGTTGGGGAGCGCAGCAGGCCAGGCAGGCCAAGCACCGCGCGTTCGTGGTGTGGAGGCGTGTGCCGTTGTCGAAGAACGTGATCCGCGCGAACGACGCCCGGTGGAGGCGGCACTTCGCCAAGCACCCGTACGTCTACGACCCGACGCACCACGCCCACACGTTCCTGGCCGAGCCGCCTCCGCCGGACGGAGGTGCGAGCGAGCTGCCCCGGGTCATCTGGTGCGTCTGGACCGGCGACAACCCGCTCACCGAGAACCGGCAGCGTGGTCTGGCGAGCCTGCGCGAGCAGCACGCCGGCACCGACGTGCAGGTGCGTCTGCTGACCCCGGAGGACCTGGACCAGTGGCTGGTCGAGGGTCACCCGTTGCACCCGGCGTACGAGTTCCTCTCCCTCAACCACCGTTCGGACTACCTGCGCGCCTACCTGCTGCACCATCACGGCGGTGGCTACTCCGACATCAAGCCCACCCCGCGTAGCTGGGCCGACAGCTTCGACCTGCTGGAGCAGCACCCGGAGAGCTGGGCGCTGGGGTATCCCGAGCTGTCGTCGTCGCTGTGCGCTCAGCTGCCCGGCGGGTACGGGCGGCTGGTCAAGCACCACTTCCCGCTCTTCATCGGCAACAGCGCGTTCATCTACCGCTCGCACACGCCGATGACCGCGTCGTGGCTCGCCGCGCTGGAACGCGATCTGGACGAGGCGGTCGACGAGCTGCGGGCCCATCCTGGCGGGATGTGGGGCCGCACGCCGGGATATCCGCTGCGCTGGGGGCAGTTGATGGCCGACATCGGGCAGCCGCTGCAGCTGAAGTACCACGGCCGCTTCCTGCAGGACGGCCGGATGCAGCCGGGGTTCGTGGACTACCGCTGACAGGTGGATGTGCCCGGAGGCCACGATGTCCCTTCGATGCGCCTCGATAGGCAGAGACCAGAGCGGCGTTCGTCGAGGCGGTAATCTCCGGCCGACGCCGCTCGACCGATACATCGACGTGGCGGCGGAGTGGTCGAGGAGGGAGTGGGCATGCGCTTCACCGATCGGGTGTGTGTGGTGAACGGCGCGGCGAGTGACATCGGTGCAGCCGTGGTCGACCGGTTGCGCGGCGAGGGCGCTCTCGTGGTCGGTGTCGACCGCAAGGAACACAGCGTCGGCGACGTGTCGGTGACTGCCGATCTCCTGGCCGAGGACGAGGTGCGAGCGTTGTATGCCGACGTGGTCGGCCGTCTTGGACGTCTCGACGTGGTCTACAACAACCAGGGCCTCATGGATCGGGGCGACCTCTCACTGCTCCACACCGATCTCGACATATGGCGGACGGTGCAGGACGCGAATCTCACGTCGACGTTCCTGTCGTGCAAGCACGCGGTGCCCCTGCTCCTGGAGACCGATCCGCGTGGCGGGGCGATCGTCAACTCGGCGTCCTTCCTCGCCGAGATCGGGGCGGCGACCGCGCAGATGGGGTACGCCGCGGCGAAGGCCGCTGTGGTCCAGCTGACCCGTGACCTCGGTGTGCATCTTGCGCGCGGCGGTGTGCGCGTGAACGCGGTCCTGTTCGGCCCCATCGACACACCCGCCCAACGGGCCGTCTTCGAACGCAACCCCGGAGCGCTCGACAAGCGCCTCGTGCACTGGCCGATGGGCCGATTCGGCACGCTCGCGGAAGCGGCGGCCACCGTGGCCTTCCTGGCCAGTGACGACGCCGGGTTCATCACCGCGGCGGCCATACCTCTCGATGGAGGGATCACCCGCGCGTTCACGGTCCCCGAGGATTCCGCCACGCCCTGACGGCCCCGGACGTTCGGGTCGAGGCACGGCCCGTCGGCGCTACCGGACGGCATCGGTCCCCCGTGCACAGCACGTGCACCTCGTTCCCACGCCACTCGGGGAGCTCGTCGATGGGTAGCCTGCACGCCATGCCGCCCGCTGCCACCGTCATCGTGCCCACGCTGGGCGGCGCCGAGCGACTGCCGCGACTGTTCGCCGCGCTGGAGCAGCAGGAGGGCACGACGTACGAGTGCGTCGTCGTGCTGGACGGGCAGGTCGACGACTCCGCCGCTGTCGTGCAGTCCTGGAGCGGGCGGATACCGGTGCGATCCGTGGCCTTTCCGGAGAACCGCGGCCGATCGGCAGCGCTGAACGCCGGCCGTGCGGCCGCGCAGGGCCGGGTGCTGATCCGGTGCGACGACGACCTCGCACCCGCCCCGTCGTTCGTGGCGGCGCACGTCGCCCACCACGATCGGCCGGAGCCGGTGGGCGTCGTCGGCATGTGCCCCGAAGTCTTTCCCGACAACGCCTACGTGCGCGCGTACGGGCAGACCAACGACGACCTCGTCCGCGAGAGCAGCTATGCGCTCGCCCCGGATCAGGCGTGGCGCCGCTGGTCGGCCAACGTGTCGGTCACCGACGAGACGTGGGACCGGGTCGGGCCCTACGACGACGCGTTCCGGGTCTACGGCTGGGAGGACATCGACTGGGGATACCGCCTGCACCTGCTCGGCATCCCGGTGCTCGTGCCCCGTGATCTCGAAGCGCCGCACCACAATCCGGCGACCAGCGCGACCGAACGCGCCGAGCGGGCCTACCACTCCGGTGCCTCCCGCCGGGTCTTCGAGGCCAAGCACGGATCGGACGCGCTGGGCGCTGACCGGCTGGCGATGGATTCGCCCTGGAACGTCGCGGTGCGCGCGACGGGAGGCGTCCTGAGGTCGGACGGGGCCGTCCGATTGCTGGGGCGCGGCGTCGACGGGCTGCTGCCGCGGGTGTCGCCCTCGGTGGGTCACAAGCTGGTGGCGCTGCTCGTGGAGGGTTCAGGCGTCGCCGCGACGCGCTGATACGCCACGAGTAGCGTGACTCACATGGTCAGTGACATCCCGGCATACACCCTGAACGACGAGAACACCCTGCCCGCAATCGGTTTCGGCTCCTATCCGCTGAAGGGCGAGGACGGCACGGCCGCGATGGTGAGCGCGATCGAGGCGGGCTACCGACTGCTCGACACCGCGGTGAACTATCAGAACGAGGCCGAGGTCGGTGAGGCGATGCGTCGCAGCGGCCTGCCGCGCGAGCAGTTGCAGGTCACCACGAAGATCCCCGGCCGCCACCACGGGTACGACGACGCGCGGGCGTCCATCCGCACGTCCCTGCAGACGCTCGGTGTCGACTACATCGACCTGCACCTCATCCACTGGCCGAACCCCAGCGTCGGGAAGTTCCGTGAGGCCTGGCGCGCACTGGTCGAGGCGCGCGAGGAGGGGCTGGTGAAGTCGATCGGCGTCTCCAACTTCACCCCCGAGTTCCTGCGCGCGATCATCGACGACTCCGGCGTGACCCCCGCCGTCAACCAGATCGAGCTGCACCCCTACTTCCCGCAGCAGCAGATGCGCGCGGTGCACGCCGAGCTCGGCATCCGCACCGAGGCGTGGAGCCCGATGGGCAAGCGGCAGGCGCCGTTCACCGAGGACGCGGTCGCCGGGCCGGCGCGCGCGTACGACGTGTCACCGGGCCAGGTCATCATGCGCTGGCACTACCAGCTCGGCAGCCTGCCGATCCCGAAGTCGGCGACGCCGGAGCGCCAGCGGGCCAATCTGGACGTCTTCGGCTTCGAGCTGACCGACGCGGAGGTGGCCGCGATCACCGCACTCGGGCGCCCCGACGGCCGCCTCTTCGGCGGCGACCCGGAGACCCACGAGGAGATGTGAAAGGTGGAGTCGCCGCGCGCTCTATGGAGCGCGCGGCGACTCCATCGCCTGGTGCGCCGACGACTAGAGCAGGAAGCCGAACATCGGGCTGTCCGGCGGCACCCGCTCGATGACCAGCGGTGAGGCCTTCATCCGGTCCAACAGCGGTTGCAGGTCGGCCGCCGACCCGAGCTCGACCCCGACGAGCGCCGGGCCGTACTCACGACTGTTGCGCTTGACGTACTCGAAGAGCGCGATGTCGTCCTCCGGGCCGAGGACGTCGTTCAGGAAACGGCGCAACGCCCCTGGCTCCTGAGGGAATTCGACGAGGAAGTAGTGCTTGCGGCCCTCGTGCACCAGGGCGCGCTCGACCACCTCGCCGTAGCGGCTGACGTCGTTGTTGCCACCGGAGAGCACCGCCACGACGGTGGATTCGGGCTCCAGGTCGAGCTCGAGCAGCGCGGCCGAGGCGATGGCGCCCGACGGCTCGGCGATGATCCCCTCGCTCTGGTAGAGCGCGAGCATCTCGGTGCAGATGGCTCCCTCGGCGATGGTGCGCATCTCGCACCCGGAGTCGCGCACGATCGGGAAGGTGAACGCGCCCACCCGGCGTACGGCGGTGCCGTCGGCGAAGCCGTCGATGGCGTCGAGGGTGACGGGCGCTCCCCCGTCGAGGGCGGCCGTCATGCTCGCGGCTCCGGCGGGTTCGACCCCGACGATCCGGGTGCGTGGGTGCTCCTGCTGCAGTGCCGTGATCGCGCCGGCCAGCAGCCCGCCGCCGCCGACGGGGACGACCAGGACGTCGGGCGCTCTGCCCAACTGGTCCACGACCTCCAGTGCGATCGTGCCCTGCCCGGCGATGGTCCGCGGGTCGTCGAACGCCGGCACGATGGTCGCGCCGGTGCGGTCCGCCTCGGCGTACGCCGCAGTGGCCGCGTCGTCGTACGTCTCGCCGTCGACGACCACCTTGACCCGCCCGAGTCCGAGCGCCGACACCCGATCGCGTTTCTGACGAGGCGTCGTGCGCGGCAGGTGAATGCGCGCGTCGACACCGAGCTGCGCGCCGGCCAGCGCGACCCCCTGGGCGTGGTTGCCCGCGCTCGCGCACACCACCCCGCGCGACCGCTGCTCGTCGTCGAGCTGGGCGATGAGGTTGTACGCGCCGCGGATCTTGTAGGACCGCACCGGCTGCAGGTCCTCGCGCTTGAGGTGCACCTGCGCACCGGTCAGCGCGGACAGCCGCGCGCTGGTGTCGAGCGGGGTGGGTGACGCCACGCTGGAGAGTCGGTCGGCCGCGGCGCGTACGTCGGCGACCGTGGGATTCTGCGTCGTCACCCGTCCAAGGTATCCACCGGACGGCGCTCCCGGCGGCGCTGTCCTGCCGGTGGACAGGACCCCGGTCAGAGGGGGCGTTTCATCCCGATGTGCGAGGCCTCGTACCCAAGGCGTTCGTAGAACCGCTGCGCCTCGGTGCGCGAGGCGTCGGTCGTCAGCTGGGCCAGGATCGCGCCGCGCGTCCGGCCCCACGCGTGGGCCCACGCGAACATCGCCCTGCCCAGGCCCGTGCCGCGCATCGACGAGGAGACGCGTACCGCCTCGATCTGGAGTCGGCTGGCACCACCGCGCGAGAGTCCGGGGATCACGCTCGCCTGCAGAGTGCCGACCACCTGGCCGTCCTCGTCGCGGACGGCGAGCAGATGGTGGGCCGGGTCGGCGTCGACGAGCCCGAACGCCGCGTCGTACGGCGCGAGATCCGCCGCCTCGCGGCCCGTGCCCAGGACGTCGTCACGCAGCAGTGCGACCAGCGCCGGGACGTCCTCGCGGACCGCACGGTCGAAGCGGTAGGTGCGGCCGTCGAGAGTGACGGTGTCCACGGTGGTCCTTCCTGCCGCAGGGGACAGACGACGAAGCGGCGGCCCCGGGACGACCCGGGACCGCCGCTTCGACGACGTACGACGTGCTCGGTCAGCTGGCGCTGTGTCGGCCGCGGGTCTCGCCGGTGAGCGCACCGTCGGCGCGGCCCTCGACCGAACCGACGAGGTCGTCAGTCGGTGTGGCGATCTCGTCGGCGCGCTGCGTGGTGAGCGGCGCGGCGGTGGTGGCCTGCTGCTGGGCGGCGCGCGTCTTGGCACGTCGGCCGGCGAAGATCAGGGCACCGGCGGCGACGACGGCGACGACGCCGACCGTGATCAGCACCGTGCCCTTCTTCTTGCGCAGCTTCGCGGCCTGGGGGGCGACGCGCTCGATCCGGTGCTGGGCACCACCCGGGAGGGACGTGTACGCGCTCGCGCCGGCGGCGGTGGCCGCACCGGTCGCGGCGAGCAGCGCCTCGTGCAGCTTGGAGGCCCACTCCGACGCGGCGTCGGACGTCTGGTCCTTGACCGCAGAAGCGGTCTCCGCGATCTTCTCCTGCTGCGTGGCGGTGGCCTTGTTGACCTTGTCCAGCTGCGGCGCGACGGCCTTGCGCAGCTTCTTGGTCTGCGGCGCGGACGCGATGCTGTCGCCGACCGATGCGAGGCTGTCGCTCACGTCGGAGGCCTTGCTCTTGACCGAGTCGGAGAGCTTGCCGGCCTTCTTCTGGGCGCGCGCAGACTTCTTGGCGGCCTTCTTCTGCAGCTGCGAGGAGCGCTTCGCGGCCTTCTTCTGCGACTTGCGGCCCTTGCGGCCGGCGGACTTGCGTGCCTTCTTCGCCTTGGTCGCCGCGTCGTCGGCCTTGTCCTTGGCATCGCCGGCTGCGTCCTGGGCCTTCGCGCCCGCGGCACTCGCCACCGCGGCGGCGGAGGAGGCCTTGTCCTTGGCCGCGTCGTTCGCCTCCGCGAGCTTCTCGCGTGCCGCGTCGGCGGCCTGACCGGCCTTCTCCAGACCTGCCTCGACAACGGGCGCGGCCTTCTCCAGCGCGTTCTCCACCGCCGGACCCGCCTTCTCCTTCACGGTCGCCAGCGTGTCGGACGCCGCCGACACCAGCTGGCCTGCCTTGTCCTTCGCGACGTCGGAACGTGATTTCGTGGTGAGCAAGAGCGTCCTCCAAGGTTGCCGGTTCCGGCCTATCCTGCCCTGTCGCACCGGACTCGGCCAACCGGGCGTGCCGTGCGAAACTTCTTGGCATGAACGCGACGCTGCACACCAACCACGGCGACATCAACCTGGTGCTCTTCCCGGACGCCGCCCCGAAGACGGTCGAGAACTTCACCGGTCTCGCCCGTGGCACCAAGGAATACAAGGACGACGCCGGGCGCACGAACCCGACGCCGTTCTACGACGGCCTGATCTTCCACCGCGTGATCCCCGGCTTCATGCTGCAGGGCGGCTGCCCCCAGGGCGTCGGCATCGGCGGCCCGGGTTACAACTTCGACGACGAGATCTCGCCCGACAAGGACTTCCGCTCGCCGTACATGCTCGCGATGGCGAACGCCGGCAAGCGCGGCGGCAAGGGCACCAACGGTTCGCAGTTCTTCATCACCGTGGCCCCGACCACCTGGCTGCAGGGCAAGCACACGATCTTCGGTGAGGTCGCCGACCAGGCCAGCCGCGACGTGGTCGACAAGATCGGCGCCGTGCGCACCGGCGGCCAGGACAAGCCGGTCGACGACGTCGTCATCAAGAGCGTCGAGATCACGGACTGACTCTCTTCGACGACTGCGGGGTCCGGCACTTGCCGGACCCCGTCGTACGTTGACGGGGCAATGAGGCCACCTGTGACACCACCACTACAGGGCTCGCGGTGCACGCGGGTCCCTCGTCAGCGCGCCCAGCGAGCTGCGCGATGACCGCACCCGACCAGCCGGTGTGCCCGCGGCACCCCGACCGGGTGGCGTACGTGCGGTGCCAGGTGTGCGAACGCCCGACCTGCCCGGACTGCCAGCGTCCGGCGCCCGTCGGCATCCACTGCGTCGACTGCGTCCGTGCATCGGCCAAGACCCACCGGTCGGCGACGACGGTCTTCGGCGGCCGGGTGGCCCTGGGTCGGCCCGTCGTCACCATCTCGCTGATCGCCCTCTGTTCAGCGATCTGGCTGCTGCAGCAGGCCTATCCGCCGCTCACCGACCGCTTCTTCTACGCACCCTTCCAGACCGGTGATCAGCCCTACCGGCTCCTCACGGCGACCTTCCTGCACGCACAGAACCAGCCGACCCACCTGCTCTTCAACATGTTCGCGCTGTGGGTCGGCGGCCAGTTCCTGGAGCCGGCCCTCGGCCGGGCCAGGTTCCTGACGATCTACCTGATCTGTGGGCTCGGGGGCTCGATCGGGTTCGAGCTGCTCGCCAGCTCTCCGAGTGTGACGAGCCTGGGTGGGTGGTACACCCCCACGCTCGGCGCGTCCGGTGCGATCTCGGGTCTCTTCGGCGCCGCGATCGTCTGCAACCGGCGGCTCGGCGTCCCCATCGGCGGACTGGTGGGGCTGGTGGTCATCAACGTGCTGATCGGTCTGGTCATCCCCGGGATCGCCTGGCAGGCGCACCTCGGCGGCGCGATCACCGGTCTGGCCTGCGGGGCGATCGCCACCTACCTCGGTGCCGAACGGCGGCGCTGGCAGTGGCCGGCGTACGCCGCGATCGTCGTGCTGCTGGTGGTGCTGGCAACCGTGTGCTTCGAGAGCGTGTCGGTGCCGGCGATCGTCGGTCTGTAGTCCGCGGTCCCGCCCGGCTATGGCGTCCACGGCCTGTTCACTGGGTTCGAACACCGGCAGTGCTGCTGAACACCCCGCCGTGAAGGCTGACTTACACCGGTGTAGTTATCCCCACCTGTGGATAACCCTGTGGACGAACCACCCGGGGCACAGCGAAGCCCGAGAGGCACAGGCTGAGCTGTGCCTCTCGGGCTGAGGTGCGCCTCGGTGGGTGCCGAGGCCTACTTCCAGCGGGTGGTCATCAGGAAGCCGGCCATCACCAGCACGAAACCGATGCCCAGGTTCCACACGGTGCCGACCTTCGGCGCCGGGTAGTCGCCCTGGGCCAGGTAGGTCACGACCAGCCAGAGCAGTCCCAGCACCATGAAGCCGACCATCAGCGGGACCCACCACACGGGGTTGTCGCCGCCGCTGACGCGCACCTTCTGTGCCGTCGTACGCCGGGCGAGCTCCTCAGCCGTGTCGAGCTTCTTCTTCGAGCCCTTGCTCGCGGCCGGGGTGGCCTTCGCCGACTTCTTGGCGGCACCGGGTGTCTTCACCGCGGACGTCGCCTTCGTGCTCGAGGACGCGGTGGTGTCGCCGGCATCGCCGGCGGCACCGTCACGGGCCGCCCGGGCATCGACCGGCGTGCTGCCGGACGGGGTCGAACTGTCCTTGCGGGGCTTGCTCACGGGGGGATCTCCTCGGATTGGGCGCGGCTACGCTAGAGGGTAGATCACCGCAACACCGTTCATCCTCACCACGCTACGGAGTCCCGCACATGCCCCGGTCGCAGGCGCTGCACGGGCTCCGCATGCGTCGACGACCGCGACCAGCGGCCACGCGCTCGCGGTGGAGGTACGTCGTCCCCGTCGTGGCGCTCGCTGCCGGCGGCCTCTTCGGGGTCAGCGCGATCACCTCCAACGGCACCGACTTGCGCCCCGCGACCCGCGACCTGGTGCAGGTCGTGCGCAGCGGCGACCAGCGGGTGAAGACCAAGGCGGCCGGCGTACGCCGCCTGCAGGCCGAGGTCGATGCGCTGTCCGCCCAGCGCGCGCCCGGGTCCTCCCGTCTCGCGCAGCTGCAGAAACAGGAGTCGAGCATCGCCGTCGCCGCCGGCATGACGCCGGTGCAGGGGTCCGCGGTCACGGTCACCCTCGACGACTCCCACCGCGATCTGTCGACCCTGCCCGCCGACACCGACCCCAACTGGCTGCTCGTGCACCAGCAGGACGTGCAGGGCGTCGTCAATGCGCTGTGGCAGGGAGGCGCCACCGCGATGACGATCATGGACCAGCGGATCATCTCCACCTCGGCCGTGCGCTGTGTCGGCAACACGTTGCTGCTGCAGGGTCGGGTCTACTCGCCGCCGTTCGTCATCAGCGCGATGGGCGACCAGAAGAAGCTGCGCAACGCGCTCCAGAAGGACCCGGCCGTCTCGGACTACCGCGACTACGTCCCGCTGGTCGGCCTCGGCTATTCGGTGAGCGACAAGGACGACGCGCACTTCGCGGCGTACGCCGGCAGCGCGCAGCTGCGGTACGCGACGAGCCCGGCCACCCCGTCGAGCCCGACCGGCCCGTCCGGTGCACCCACTTCATCGAGCACGGAGGCTCCCAAGTGACCCGGATCCTGGTGGTCGACAACTACGACAGCTTCGTCTTCACGATCGTGGGCTACCTGGAGCAGCTCGGCGCCGACTGCACCGTCGTACGCAACGACGAGGTGGCGGCGAGCGATGGCGGCGGCTACGACGGGGTCCTGATCTCCCCCGGACCCGGCACGCCGGAGGGGGCCGGCGTCTCGATGGCGATGATCCAGGCGTGTGCCGACCGCGGCCAGCCGATGCTCGGGGTGTGCCTGGGTCACCAGGCGCTCGGTGCGGTCTACGGCGCCACGGTCGATCGAGCGCCGGAGCTGTTGCACGGCAAGACCTCTCAGGTGCGCCACGACGGGACCGGGGTGATGGAGGGCCTGCCTTCGCCCCTGCGGGCGACGCGCTACCACTCCCTGACCATCGAACCGTCCACGATCCCGGCCGAACTGGTCGTCAACGGCAGCACCGACTCCGGCATCGTGATGGCCGTGCGGCACCGCACCCTCCCGCTGCACGGCATCCAGTTCCACCCCGAGTCGGTCCTCACTCAGGGCGGCCACCGGATGCTCGCCAATTGGCTGCAGGTCGCCGGTATGCCGGACGCCGTCGCCCGCAGCGCCGGGCTGGCTCCGCTCGTGCAGGGGCTCGACGCCGCCGTGCTCGACGCGGGCTGACCTGGTTCGGCTCCTCCAGCGGCGCCGCATGGTCCCTTGCAGCGCCGTACGACGCGCGCGGCCCAAGACAACGGCGCCGCCCGGTCCGTCACGGCGCTCGCCGTCCGGGAGTCGAACCGGACCGATGCGATGCGGCCGGCCTTCTGTATACCGCGGGAGGAGACAGAGGCTCACACGTGCCGGATCGGCCTCCTGAGGGGTGGATCTCCTCCCGCCGTACACCGGCCGGCATCAGCGCCCCAGTTCCACTACTACGACGCGATAGAACGCATCACTGCCGTTTACTGGCGCACATGAATCGCGAAGACCTCGAGGCGCTGGTGCCGGACATGATGGCGAGACACCCGCTCTGCGCCTGGCGGATCAGCGAGTCGTCGACGACCGCTAAATTCGTGGTGGACGTGCATCTGCGCAGTGATCCGAGCCGCCGTGCCGAGGTCGCGGCCCAAGAGGGGTGGGAGATCTTCACCAACCTCATCCTCGGCCACCTCGACATCGACTTCGCCTACAACGACAAGGATCGGATCGACGCGTTGGCAGGCCGCCTCGAACGAGCGGCGTGGGCACTGACGGGCCCCACCCACTTCACCTTCACCTACGCGGAAGGAACTCTGGTGCGGTCGTCGATGGACATCGACGCCGAGGAATCGGAGTCGAGCCCTCACCAGAGCGCCTACCACTGGGGTCGCAGGGTGCGCGAACTGCTGCGCGGGCACATCATCACCGGGACGGCGGAGCTCGACTGGCCGCGACTCGATCCGCCACCTGCGGTGGACACCGCGCACCTCTGAACGGCGCCGCATGGTCCCTTGCAGCGCCGTGCGACGCGCGCGGGCCATGACAACGGCGCCGCGTGGTCCCTTGCGCAGCTGGCCGCGCTGGGCGCGCCGCGCGGCCGGTGTGGCCTGACCTCGGCCGGGCATCGGGCATGCTGACCGGATGCACTTCGCCGGCCTCGACCTCGCCTGGGGCAACAGGAGTCCCACGGGCGTCGCCGTTCTCGACGACAGCGGGGCCTTGTGCCACCTGTCGGCCGCCCGCACGGACGCCGACATCGAGGCGAGCCTCGCGCCGTACCTCGACGACGGCCTGGTGGTCGGAGTGGACGCGCCGCTCGTGGTCACGAACGAGACCGGCAACCGCGCGGCCGAGCGGGCGCTGAACAAGGACTTCGCGCGCTTCGACGCGGGTGCCCACCCCTCGAACCTATCCATCCCGACGTTCCGGAACGGTCTGCGCGGCGCGCGCGTCTGTGAGCAGCTCGGCCTCGACATGGACCCGGCGTCGCGGGCGCCGCGGCGTGCCGTCGAGGTCTACCCGCATCCGGCGACGGTCGCCCTCTTCGAGCTCGGGCGCACGCTGAAGTACAAGAACAAGCAGGGTCGTTCGGTCGCCCGGCTGCGCGATGAGCTGCTGACGCTCATGCGGTTGCTGGAGTCGCTCGCGGCGGCCACCCCGGCCCTGCACCTGGTGCCCCATGACGGCTGGCGCGCCCTGGTGACGTCGGTGGAGGAGGCCACGAGCAAGGCACAGCTGCGGGTCGCCGAGGACCAGGTGGACTCCGTGGTGTGCGCCTACGTCGTGCTGTTCCGCGAACGCCGGCCGGAGGCGATGACGACGTACGGCACCTTCGCCGACGGGTACATCGTCACTCCGACGCTGCCCGACGGCCTGGTGCCCTCGCCGCGCGCGCCGCGGGTCGAGCAGCGGGTCGACGTCGTGCGCCGCGCGACGCAGGAGTACGCGATGGGCTTCCCGGCCGTGCAGGCCGCCGCGGAGGAGGCCATCGAGATCGTCGTCGGCGTCCTGGACGACGCGGGTCTGAACTACCTCAGCGTGACCGGTCGCGCGAAGAGCATCGCGTCGTTCGCGGAGAAGGCCGGGCGCACCATCGACGGCGTCGCTCTCTTCGCCGATCCGCTGACCGAGATCGGCGATGTCATCGGACTGCGGGTCATCACCTACGTGCACAGTGACGTCGCCTCCGTCGCAGAGCTCCTGGCTGCCGAGACGGTGGTCATCGAGGACCGTGACATGGGGCAGGCGACGGCGAGCGAGGGTGGGTTCGGCTACGCGAGTCGTCACCTGCAGATCCGGCTCGCTCCGTCCGAACAGGTCGTGCACCCGCTGATCGGCGACCGCCAGATCCAGGTGCAGATCCGCACGGTGCTGCAGCACGCGTGGGCCGAGTTCGAGCATGACATCCGCTACAAGGGAACGATCCCGGACGAGCATCGCGCCGACTTCGACCGCCGCTTCACGCTGGCCGCCGGCCTGTTGGAGCTGGCGGATCAGCAGTTCTCCACCATCCGCGAGCGTCTGCACGACGGGGTCCGCGAGCCCAGTGTCACTGTGGCCGATGACGACCCGCGCATCAGTCCCCGGGAGCTCGCGGCGTTCCTCGCGGGCGAGTACGCCGACGCCAGCTGGTCGCGCCCCGACCACTACGCGTGGATCGCAGGCCTGGTCCTCGAGCTAGGCATCACCTCATTGGCGGAGCTGGCCGACACCATCCGCGCGGTCGACTCCGGCGCGATCGAGGCCCGGATGGGATACCGCAACCGGGCGGGCGCCGTACGCCGGCTCGACGATGCGCTCCTCGTCAGCTACGGCGACCGCTACATCCGGTTGCACGGCAACGCCCACCGGGTCGACCGACTGCAGGCACGCCTGCAGAAGATGTCCCCCGACGCCGAGTCGGACTGACACCAGGTCGATCACGGCGTCGACATCCCCTGGGTCGGGGGACTGGCGGACTTGCTCGGGCTGCTCGAGGAGGACGTCGGGCTCGATGTGGTCGTCGAGGTCGGAGGGGGGCTCGTCGTCGTCGATGTCGATGTCGAGGTCGGCGGCGGGGTGACGGTCGAGGTGAAGGTGGACGCCGGCGGCCGCAGGATGCCGACGTAGATCGTGATGATGGAGTTCACCGCGACCTTCTGACCCGCGTTGCTCACCCGTACGACCTTGTCGACCTGGCCCGGGTCGCTGGTCTCGACGGCCTGGATCGTCGCCCCGAGGTGAGCCGCGCGCAACTCGATCTGAGCGGCCGAGCTGCTCTTGCCCCGAAGATCGGAGGGCACCGTCACCTGTCCGCTGCTCACGTTGAGGATCAACGGGGAGCTGGGGTTGGCCGAATTGCCGCTCGCAGGAGTCGTGCTCACCACGACACCCTGGTCGTACTGGGTGTCGGGGACCTGCTGGCTGCTGACCGACACGTTCGTGAATCCGGCGTCCTTCAACGCCTGTTTCGCCTGGTCGACTGTCTGGCCGGAGAGGTCGGGGATGGGCAGCGCGTCCGGGCCGCTGGACACGTCGATGACGACCGTGCTCCCGGCTCGGGCGTCGCCGGACGACGGGTCCTGGCTCACGACCTGTCCGATGGTCGCGTCGTTCGTGACCTTGTGCACCGACGGGGCGAACCCGCTCGATTTCAAGGTGGCGATGGCCTGGGCCTGGGTCAAGTTGACCACGTTGGGCACGCTCGTGAGCTTGGTGCCGTCGCCGGAGTTCATCACCAGGTAGCCGATGCCGAGGATCGCCGCGAGCAGCGCCACGACGGCCGCCACCCAGATGAGGGTGCGCCGTGGCGGGGAGTGCGACCCGTCGTACTCCGCCGTCGGATCGTGCCCGACGGCCGGGGCGGGTACGGCGTGCGGCTCGCCGTCCATCGGCCGGCCCGCGCCCTCCGTCGCCGCCGCGGCAGCGCTGAGCGGCTCACCGGTACGCGCCCGCTGCAGGTCCGCGCGGAAGTCGCCGGCGTGCTGGTAGCGCGAGCCGCGCGGCTTCTCCAACGAGTGCAGCGTGACCGCGTCCATGGCGGGCGGCACCGACGGCTCGTAGACCGACGGGGGCTGCGGCTGGTCGGTGATGTGCTGGTAGACGAGGCTGACCGGCTCGCCGACGAACGGCGTTCTGCCCGTGAGCAACTCGAAGAGCACGCATCCGGCGGAGTAGAGGTCGGAGCGCGCGTCGACGGTCTCGCCCTGGGCCTGCTCGGGCGACAGGTAGCGAGCCGTGCCGACCACGGCCTGCGCCGACGTCATCGTCGCGGCGGTGTCGGCCAGCGCACGGGCGATGCCGAAGTCCATCACCTTGACGCTGCCGCCGCGGGTGAGCATCACGTTGGCCGGTTTGATGTCCCGGTGCACGATGCCCTTCTCGTGCGAGTAGTCCAGGGCCGACAGGATGCCCATCGTGATCCGGGCGGCCTCGTCGGGCGCGAGCTTGCCCTCGTCGTCGAGGATGTCGCGCAGCGTCTCGCCCTCGACGTACTCCATGACGATGTAGGGGACGTCCACGCGGGCGCCGCCGGTCTCCACGGCGATGTCCTCGCCGGAGTCGTAGACCGCCACGACGGCATGGTGGTTGAGCCCGGCGGCCGACTGGGCCTCCCGGCGGAAGCGGGTGAGGAACGAGGGGTCGCGGGCCAGGTCCGAGCGCAGCATCTTGATCGCGACGGTGCGTCCGAGGCGGGTGTCGTGGCCGAGGTGGACCTCGGCCATTCCGCCGCGGCCGATGAGCTCGCCGACCTCGTACCGGCCGCCCAGGATGCGGGGGGTGTCGTTCACCGTGCCTCCTGCCCGAACGCCGCTGTGAGGAGACCCGGAGCGGGCGCGGATGGCATCACCGACGGTCGGTGCACCTCGACCGCGGGTCCCGCCGCGGCCTGGTCGTGGTTCTCGGAGTACGTGACGAGCGAGCGTGCCACAACGGCGTCCAGACTCCCCGGGATCGAGGGGTTGAGGGTGGCGGGCATCGGAGAGCGGGGCGTCATCGCAGCTCCATGGCGGTCGTGCCGGGGTGACGCAACGACGCGATCTGAACGGGTTTGGTGAAGTGCTCCTGCGGGGTGCCCGAGGAACGCCCGCGGAGGAGGACGACGAGCACGACGGCGACGATCACGATGATCAGCGCGATCGCAGCGAGCACGGCGTACCGCCGGGTCCGCGACGTGGTGGTCGACGGCCCGGACGCACGGCTGCCGGACGGCTGACCCTCGGTCTCGCGCTGGTCGCCGCGGTCCCCGGCGATGCCAGGGGGCAGCACCCGGGTCGACCCGGGACCGGAGGGGAGGTGCTCGGTGGTGCGGCGGCCTGGGAGCTGATGCCCGCGTGGCGGATCGCCGTGCGTGCCTTGCGGTCCGGAGGACGGTGCGCCGTGCTCGCCGTGGTTGCCGGGCTCCCTGTGGGCGGGGGCGCCGAAGTCGCCGAAGTTCTGACCGGGGTACTCATCGGGTCCGAACGGCGCGGCACCCTGCGGCCCGGAGTGCGGGCCGGGGTCCTTGCGGTCGCGGCGGCGCCGACGGCCCTCCCCTTGCGGCGAGTGAGGCGCGGGCGGGGACGGGTCCCACTCGCCGCGCCGCGGCGGCTCGCTGTACGGGTCGAAGCCCATCCGCGCGCTGTCGACGATCGACTGCTGCAGGGCGCGGGCGAACTCGGCCGCCGAGTCCGGGCGGAACTGCGGGTCCTTCTCCAGCGCGGCCAGGACGACGGCACGCACCGGCGGCGGCACGAAGTCCGGCATCGGCGGCGGCTGCTCGTTGACGTGGGCCATCGCCAGCGCGACGGGGCTGTCGGAATTGAACGGCCTTGCGCCGCACAACATCTCGTACGTGACGACGGCGAGTGCGTAGACGTCGCTGAGGGGGGTGGTCTCCTGACCCAACGCGGCCTCGGGCGCGAGGTACTGCGCGGTCCCCATCACCTCGCCGGCCTTGGTCATGGCCGCGGAGCCGACCGCGCGGGCGATGCCGAAGTCGGTCAGCTTGACGATCCCGTCGGCGGTGACGAGCACGTTGGCGGGTTTGACGTCGCGGTGCACCAGGCCGTTCAGGTGCGCCGACTGCAGCGCCGTCGCGGTCTGGGCGATGAGCCCCACGGTGTCGACCGCGGGCATCGGCGCCCGGTCGGCGATGATCCGCGAGAGCGGCAGGCCGGGGACGTACTCCATGACGAGGTACGCCGATCCCTCGTCCTCGCCGTAGTCGTAGACGGCCGCGATGTTGGCGTGGGTGAGCGCCGCGGCCAGGCGTGCCTCCGTGCGGAACCGCTGGTCGAATCCGATCTCGTCGGTCAGCCCGCCCTTCAGCACCTTGACCGCGACGGTGCGCCCGAGGATCGCGTCGGTGGCTGCCCAGACCTCGCCCATGCCGCCGGCCGCGATCTTGTCGGTGAGCGTGTAGCGCCCACCCAGGGTGTCCCCACCACCTGCGCTCATCGCCCGATCCCCGCCTCGATGACCTGTTTCGCGATCGGCGCCGCGACCGAGCCCCCGCCCGCCTCCGCACCGTACTTGCCGCCGTTCTCCACGAGCACGGCGACGGCGATCTTGGGGTTGTCGGCGGGCGCGAACGCGGTGAACCACGCGTGCGCGGGCAGTCCCTGCCCGTGCTGCGCGGTGCCGGTCTTGCCGGCGACCTGGACGCCGGGGATCTGCGCCCGCGTGCCGGTGCCGCTGTCGACGACCGCCAGCATCATCGTCTTCAGTTCGCTCGCCACCTGGGAGCTGACGGCGGTGGAGAAGAGCTTGGGGTCGGTGGAGGAGATGACGTCGAGGTTGTCGTCCCGCACGTCCTTGACCAGGTAGGGCGTCATCACCCGGCCGCCGTTGGCGATCCCGGCGGAGACCATCGCCATCTGCAGCGGGGTGGACTGCACGTCGTACTGGCCGATCGAGGACTGGGCCAGCTGCGCCGGGTCGAGGCCGGTCGGGAAGCGGCTCGCCGCGACCGACATCGGGATGTTCAGCTGCTGCCCGAAGCCGAACCGTTGTGCCTGCGCCGCCACGGCGTCCTGGCCGAGGGAGAGGCCGACACTGGCGAACGCGGTGTTGCAGCTGATCTCCAGTGCGTGGATGAGCGTCGTACGACCGCCCGGTCCGCAGGCGCCCGAGAAGTCATTGGGCAGAGTGGTGTTCGTCTGGGGCAGGCGCAGTGACGCCGGGCCGGGGACGGAGGTCTGCGGGGTGTATTTGCCCGAGGACAGGGCCGCCGCACTCACGATCAGCTTGAACGTCGAACCGGGCGGGTAGAGCTCGGAGGTGGCGCGGTTGAGCAGCGGCCGCGAGGTGTTCTTGATGAGCGACGTCCAGTTCTTCTGGACCGTCGTCAGGTCGTGCCCGGACAGCTCGTTCGGGTCGTACGTCGGGCTGGTCACCATCGCGAGGATCGCGCCGGTCTTCGGGTCGAGCGCCACGACGGCACCGACCTTGGATCCGAGAGCCGACTTCGCCGCCTTCTGCACCTTGGCGTCGAGGGTGAGGTCGACGTTGGCGCCCTGCGGTTTCTGACCGGTCACGATGTCGGTGAAGCGGCGGTAGAAGAGCTGGTCGGAGGTGCCGGACAGCAGGCTGCCGTACCTGGACTCCACGGCGGAGGAGCCGTAGAGGAAGGAGTAGTAGCCGGTCGCGGCGGCGTACGTCGTGCCCTGCGGGTAGGTGCGCAGCCACTTGTACTCGTCGTTGCTGGGCTTGGACACCGCGACCGCGTTGCCGCCGACGAGGATCGAGCCGCGCTGCCGTGCGTACGACGAGAGCAGGGTGCGCCGGTTGCCGGGCCTGTCGTTGAGGGCCTTGGCCTGGAAGAACTGGATCGTCGTCGTGGCGATCAGCAGCGCGCAGAACATGGCGGCGACCACGAGCCCGAGGCGGCGGATGGGTGCGTTCATCGGGGTCCCCGCGAAGTACTTGGGGGAGCGCAGCGGAGGAAAGACTTCGTGGGGTGGATCACCGCGACTTCACCACCTGGGTGTCGGCGGACCCGACGGCCGAGGCGCCGGGCTCGTCGACGGTCGGGCGGCGGGCCTGGTCGCTGATCCGCAGCAGCAGCACGATGATGATCCAGTTGGCGATCAGCGAGCTGCCGCCGGCCGACATGAACGGCGTGGTGAGGCCGGTGAGCGGGATGACCCGGGTGACGCCGCCGACCACCACGAAGACCTGCAGCGCCATCGAGAAGCCGAGGCCCGTCGCGAGCAGCTTGCCGAAGCCGTCCCGCGCGGCGATACCGGCGCGCAGCCCGCGCTCCACCACGATCGCGAAGAGCACGATGATCGCGATGAGTCCGACCAGCCCGAGCTCCTCGCCGAACGAGGGGATGATGAAGTCGGAGTTGGCAAAGTAGGTCAAGTCGGGGTGGCCCTGTCCGAGGCCGGTGCCGAGCATCCCGCCACTACCCATCCCCATCAGCCCCAGCGCGAGCTGGTCGGACAGGTGCGGGTTGAACGGGTTGATCCACAGGTCGACGCGCACCTGGAAGTGCGCGAAGAGCAGGTACGCCGCGTAGCAGCCGGCGAGGAAGAGTCCCATGCCGATGACGATCCAGGAACGGCGTTCGGTGGCGACGTAGAGCAGCGCGACGAAGAGGCCGAAGAAGAGCAACGACGTACCGAGGTCGGACTCGAAGACCAGCACCGCGAGGCTCGCGAGCCAGGCGATGATGATCGGTCCGAGGTCGCGGGCACGGGGCAGCGGGAAGCCCAGGATCCGGCGACCGACGAGCGACAACGCGTCGCGCTTCTGCACCAGGTAGCCGGAGAAGAAGATGATCACGCAGATCTTCGACAGCTCGCTCGGCTGGAACGACAACGGCCCCAGGCCGATCCAGATACGGCTGCCGTTGATGTTGCGCCCGAGGATCGGGGTGAGCGGCAGCAGTAGGAGCACGAGACCGGCGAGCGCGAAGGTGAAGGTGTACTGCCCGAGCCGGCGGTGATCGCGCACCACGACCAGCAGCACTCCGGCGACGAGCACCGAGATACCGGTCCAGAGCAGCTGACGCACCGCCGCCCCCTGGCCGATGTGGTGGCCCTGGGCGAGGTCGAGACGGTGGATCATCACCAGTCCCAGGCCGTTCAGCAGCGTCGCGACGGGGAGCAGGATCGGATCGGCGTACGCCGCCTGCCACCGCACCAGCAGGTGCAGCGCCAGCGCGACGACCCCGAAACCGATGCCCAGCGTCAGCAGGTCCGGCGGCAGGGTGTTGTCGACGGCCAGCCCGACGTCGGCGTACGCGAGCAGCACGATGGCGATGGCGAACGCGAGCAGCAGCAACTCCACGCCGCGCCGGGTGCGTGGTGTGTGCGGGGTGATGGTGCGCAGCGCGAAGGAACTGCTCATGTGCTGCAACTGCTCGCTTGGCTGCGGCAGGCCGCGGCCTGGGTGGTGAGGGTCTGCACGACCTTGCGTGCGTCGGGAAGGTCGTCGGCGCCGATGGTGGCGCGGACCCGGCTCTGGTAGTAGGACGGCAGATCGGTGGTCTTCACGTCGGTGTGCTGCCGGACCGAGTGCAGGTGGAAGGGTCCGATGCTGTTGTGCAGCCCGCGGTAGATGGCCACCGAGCCGTGGTCGTCGCCGACGTAGTACTGGGACTGCGTCCAGGAGTAGCCGATCCACCCCCCGACGGCGATGATCGCGACGACCAGCAGCCCCAGCCCGAGCCAGCGCAACCGCCGGAAGCGGGAGGGTCCCTCCTCGGCGAGGACGGGGGTCTCGTGCTCGTCGTCCTGCTCGTCCTGCGACCCGGGCGCGGGACCGTTGGCCTCACGGCTGAGCGCGGCGGCCTTCTCCGCCGGGGTCCGCGGCTCCGGGGGCGGGGTGTCGTCCGGCCGCATGGGCGGCGCGCCGGCCGCGCCGACGACCTGTGGCGTCGCGGACGTCGGGGCGGCGGAATCCACCACGTCCGCGACCACGACGGTGACGTTGTCGCGTGCGGAGGCCTTGAGGGCGATGGCGATCAGCCGGTCGGCGATCTCACCCGGCGTGCCCTGGGAGGTGACGATGTCCTCGATGGTCGACTTCGCCACGTAGTCCGAGAGCCCGTCCGAGCACATCAGGTAGCGGTCGCCCACCTGCGCCTCGCGCAACGACAGGTCGGGCTCGTCGTCGGCGCGCCCGGTGAGTACGCGGGTGACGAACGAACGCTGCGGGTGATGTTCGGCCTCGGCCTCGGTGATCCGGCCGTCGTCCAGCAGCGCCTGCACCAGGGAGTGGTCCTTGGTGATCTGGGTGAAGACGCCGCCGCGGACCAGGTAGGCGCGCGAGTCGCCGATGTTGGCCATCGCCAGCTTGTTGCCGCTGCGCAGGAAGGCGATGAGCGTGGTGCCCATCCCTTCGAGATCAGGCTGCTCGTCCATCTCGTCGCGCAGACGCTCGTTGGCGCGTACGACGGCGTCGTGCAGCTGCGCGAGCGCCTCGTCGGCGCCGTAGGACTCCCCGTCCAGGTGCACCAACTCGGCCACGACCGTGGAGCTGGCCATGTCGCCCGCGGCGTGGCCGCCCATCCCGTCGGCGAGTACGAGCAGGTCGGGCCCGGCGTAACCGGAGTCCTCGTTGCGGGTCTTGGAGCCCAGGCCCAGGTCGGTGCGGGCGGCGTAGCGCAGCGCGATCGGCATGCCGCTACTTCCTGACTTCCAGGACGGTCTGGCCGATCCGGACCCGGGTGCCCTCGCGCAACGGCACGTGCTGACCGATCGGGCGGTCGTTGATGAAGGTGCCGTTGGTGGAGCCGAGGTCGTCGATGAACCAGCTGTCGCCGTCGCGGTAGACCTGCGCGTGGCGGCCGGAGGCGAAGTCGTCCGACAGCACGAGGACGCACTCGGGGTTGCGGCCGATCAGGACGCCGCCGTCGGACAGGGGCACGCTGATGCCGCGCATCAGACCCTCGATGACGGCAAGGTGCGTCGGGCCACCACGCGGTGACCGGGCGGGGCGGCGTTCGTCGCGCAGCGGCTGGCGTCGGTTGTCGGCGCGGGCGCCACGGATGCCGTAGAGATCGCCGCGCATCACCCCGACGATGCTGAAGATGAACGCCCAGAGGGCGACCAACAGCCCGATGCGGATGACCGTGATCGTCAGTTCGCTCACCGGCGCCCGCCTTCGCGGAAGAGCAGGTGGGTGCGCCCCACGGTGATCCGGTCGCCGTCGTGCAGGTGGGCCCGGTCAATCGGGTCTCCGTTGACGAACGTACCGTTGGTGGAGCCGAGGTCACGCACCGTCATCACCAGGTGCGGACCGTCGTTGGTGATGCGGATCTCGCTGTGCCGCCTGGAGATTCCCGGGTCGTCCAGCATGATGTCGGCGTCGTCGTCACGGCCGATGACAGTAATGGCGCCGAGCAGCGGATAGCTGTCCCCGTCGATGATCAACGACGGACGCTGCTTGAAACGGCGGGGCGCGGCCGGGCTGGGGACGCGCGCGGCGCGCGGTTGCTCGGGCGCGGGATCGTCGTAGCCGGGGTGCTGCTGCATCGGCTGCTGGTGGTGCTGCGGCACCTGGTACTGCTGAGAAGGAGTCGGGTACTCCCAGGGCGGTGTCTGGTACTGCTGCGGCGCGGGTCCGTCGTCGTAGAGCGGTCGGCGACCCTCGTCCCACGGCTGGTCCTGGCGTGCCGAGGAGGGGTCGAACTCGTCGTACTGCCGCGGCTGCGGTCGCGGGGGCTGCGGTGCTTCCTGCACCTGCCGTGCGATGGACGGACGCAGGCGGAAGACGCCGGTCTCCAGCTCCGGGTCCGCGGCGAACTGCACCGACACCGGCCCGCCGGGCACGTAGCGCTGACTGTCGGCGTGCTCGGTCGCGCTCGCGATCAGCTCGTCGGTGATGTCGTCGCGTGCCGCGTCGAGGCGCTCGAAGTCGCCGGGGCTGAGGTCGACGGTGAACAGGTTGGGCACCAGCGCGCGCTGCCCCTTCTTGGTGGCCGCCGCGCGGTCGTCCATCGCTCCGCGCATCGCGCTCGCGATCTCCACCGGCTGCACCTCGGAGCGGAAAGCCTTGGCGAACGCGCCGTTCACGCCCTCGGACAGGCGGCGTTCGAGGTTGGAGAACAAACCCATCACTGCCTCCTGTTCCTCGTCGGGTCATGCCTCGGCGCCCAGCTGCGGACCCGCCTTACGCGGGCAGACCGGAGTGCACGGCGTACGCCGCGGGCGTGCTCGATCGTAACTGCGCCATGCGCGCGCGAGCCGCAGGCACGGTCACCTAGGGAGCAGCTGTGTATTGGGGGTGCGATGCCGCCCTGTCGTGTCGTCGGCCGGAGTCCGCGCCGCCGCGTGGAGTCGTCTCGCGCTCCATACGGCGCGCCACGACTCCACCTGTACGACGTGGCACCCCGGTTTGGCGATCGCGGAGCCGTCAGGCAGACTAGGGCGGCACTCGCGCGAGTGGCGGAATAGGCAGACGCGCACGGTTCAGGTCCGTGTGCCCGAAAGGGCGTGGGGGTTCAACTCCCCCCTCGCGCACCAGATGAACGGCGGTTGCGACCACAGGTCGCAACCGCCGTTCTGCGTGCTGAGAGTGCAGGCGTGGCGCGGCGAATCCGGTCAGAGGCTCTCGTTGGAGACCGATGTCGCCCAGTTGGCGAGCAGTGGGAGAACTCTCGCGGTGGGTGAGTCCGGTTCGACGGTGTAGACCACCAGACGTTGATCCGGGTCGTGGGGGCCGACGACCGATTCGATCCCGAAGACCAGTGGCCCGGCGACAGGGTGGGCGACCCTCTTGGTCAGCGAGGTCCGGAAGGTGACCCCCTGGTCGTCCCACCATCGGGCGACGTCCGGATCACCATCGCGCAGCTCGCGAACGAGCGCCGTGAGGCGGCGGTCGTCAGGGCGGCGTCCGGCCTCGTAGCGCAGCGCTCCGACCGCGGACGCGGCGAAGCCGTCCCAATTGGTGATGCGTTCGCGAGCGCCAGGGTCGAGCAACAACCACCGGGCGAACGACGCTCCGGGCTCCGCAGACCAGCCGAGGACCTCCCGCAGCAGCCCGTTGCCGGCGAGCACCTCCGAGCGGGGTCCGAGCAGCAACGTCGGCACCTGGTCCAGTTGCGCCATCAGCCGGAGCATTCCGGGGTTGGCATGCACCGGGAGGTCGGGCGCGACCCGTCGCCGCGGCGAGGTGGGTGCGGCGAGATTGCGCAGGTGCTGGGCCTCGAGGTCGTCGAGCTGCAGGGCGCGCGACAGGGCATCGACCACGTCGTCGGTGACGGTGTGCTGGCGGCCCTGCTCCAGACGGCTGTAGTGGTCGGGGCTCAGCCCGGCAAGGACCGCCAGTTCCTCCTTGCGCAGACCCGGCACCCGACGCGGTCCGGGGAAGGCATCGATCCCTGCCTGCGCCGGGGTGAGGCGGTCGCGGCGGGAGCGCAGGAATGCACCCAACGGGGAACGATCGGTGGGCATGGGCACCACGGTAGGCGCAGCGGACGCCGTCAGCGTGGGCATGCCGTGCCCAGGCACTGCTCGCCCTGGCGCCCCCATTCGCAGAGCCGTTGACTGACACGCATGACCGACACCACAGCAGCACGCACCGTCCTCGTGACCGGCTCGACCAGCGGCATCGGCGCCGCGACCGCCCGCACCCTCGCCGCTGCCGGGTGGCGCCTCGTCGTCACCGGACGCGACGCGACCCGGGGTGACTCCGTCGTGGACGAGATCGCCACGGCCGGCGGCCACGCGGTCTTCGTGGCCTCGGACCTGTCCGCCGCACCGGAGGACCTGCGTGCTTTCGCCACCTCCGCGATCGACGCCGTGGTCCACAACGCCGCGCTCTGCCCGCCCGTCGACACGGTGTCACTCAGCGACGCCGACCTGGAGGCCACGCTGGCCGTCAACATCCGCGCACCCCACGTGCTGACCGCCGCGCTCGCCCCGGCGATGGCCGAGCGCGGCGCCGGCGGGATCGTCGTCATCGGATCGTGGATGGCGCATGTGGGCCACGCCTTCGTCGGCCTCTACTCGGCGACCAAGGCGGCCGAGATCCAGCTGGCCCGCAGCTGGGCCGCGAAGTTCGGGCCGCGCGGCGTACGCGTCAACACGGTGTCACCCGGCGCCACCCGGACCCCCATCAACGCAGCCGACGACGACGTCATCGCGACGATGACGTCGGGGACGCCCGCCGGCCGTCCTGGCACACCTGAGGAGATCGCTGCCGCCGTGACATGGGTGCTGTCCGATGCCGCGGCCTACCTGCACGGGGCCGAACTCGCCGTCGACGGAGGGATCACCGCGACCCGCTGAGTGCGGGGGCGGCGAGCTCAGATGCTCTCGACGACGGCCGTGAGATCTCCGCCCGCGTCGCCGGTGTTGACCACGCCCGCCGGCTCGAGCAACAGCGCCCGGACTTCGCTGTCGGCGCGAGGGCAGTGCTCCACCCCGCGCGGCACGACGTAGAGCTGCCCGGGACGCAGCGTGATGTCGCGGTCGCGCAGCTGAATGGTGAGTTCGCCGTCGAGGACGAGGAACAACTCGTCGGTGTCCTCGTGGGAGTGCCAGACGAAGTCGCCCTCGACCTTGACGATCTTCACGTCGTAGTCGTTGATCCGGGCGACCAGCTTGGGTGACCAGTGCTCGGTGAAGTGACTGAACTTCTCGTCCAGGTCGACCGCGTCATCCGTCATGAATCCAGTCTGCCGTCGAAATCGCCAGCAGGGAGTCAGTCGTCGGCCTCGACGGCGAAGGTGTTGCCATCCGGATCCTGGAACCAGGCGATGCGACCGCCGTCCTCGATGGCGGCACTGGGGCCCGACTGCGCGAGCGGCAACCCCAGTCGGCCTTCGTAGAACTCGGCTGCGGTGTGGTGTCGGACACGGCGATCGATGCCCTGACCGGGAAGTCGCTCAACGACATCGACTCACGTTATCCGCCGCCCTCAGTCGGGGCTAGACGCCGGAGGGATCCGCGCCCAGTACGCGGTCGAGCAGACTTGCGAACTGCTCGAGCTCGTCGGGTGTGAGCCCGTCGAACGAGGTCTCGACAACCGTGGCGACCGCCTTCTGACCGGCTTGACGCAGCTGCTCACCCTCGGCGGTGATCCGGTGTCGCACGGCTCGACCCGGGCCCGGTACCCGTTCGATCAGTCCCCGATCGGCCATCCGCACGGCCAGTGACCCGAACGACTGGTCCGTCTGGAAGGTGAGCACTGCGAGCTCGTGCAGGGAGGCGTCCGGACGTTCGCGCAGGTGTCGCAGGGTGTCCCACTGGATGAGCGAGAGTCCCAGCGGTGCAAGGGCTTTGGTCAGCCTGCGGTGGTGTCGGTACTGCAACCGTTTGACAGCGAGCGCGACGTTCGCCGGGGAGGGATCCATCCGGTCAAAGATAGCGACCGTTGCTTATATAAGTAAGCTTATATAAGGTTACTTGTATGACGAAGACACCCTCCGCCGCGGTGGTCCGGCCGACGAGAAGCGCCACCATGACCCTCCGTGACCGGGACGATGTGCACATCACCGTCGATGACATCGACCGCACATCCCCGTTCCTCCTCCTGCACGGCGGCGGCGGCCCGCTGACGATGACCGGCTTCGCGCACCTGCTCGCCGAGCGGACTCACGCGCGGGTGTTGCTGCCGACCCATCCCGGTTTCGGTGGCACCACGCGCCCCGACACCCTCGCCTCGACCAGGGACCTGGCCGCCGCGTACGTCGAGCTCATCGACCAGCTCGACCTGGCAGACCTGACCCTGATCGGCAATTCCTTCGGCGGCTGGCTGGCGGCGGAGATCGCGCTGCTGAGCTCCGCCCGGGTCAGGGGAATCGTCATCCTGGACGGTGTCGGTCTGCAGGTCGACGGCCACCCGCCCACCGACGTGCGCGGCCTCGCCCCCGCCGAACTGGCCGCCCTGTCGTTCCACGACCCGGCCAAGTCCCCGGCGGCGCGGGCTCCGGGAGGCAGCGGACCGAGCCCCGACATCCAGGCCCTCATGGCGTATGCGGGGGAGGCGATGACCGACCCGACTCTGGGCGACCGGCTCGCCGACCTGGAGCTGCCCGTGCAGGTGATCTGGGGGGAGAGCGACGGCATCGTCGACCCGGACTACGGCAGGGCGTACGCCGCCGCCATTCCCGGATCGACCTTCACCCTGCTGGCCCGCACCGGTCACCTGCCCCAGCTCGAGACCCCCGAGGAGCTCCTCGACGTGATCCTCGACATCGACCGGTGACGAGCTCGCCCGAGGGCGTAGCGACGACTACCGCGCGAGGGCAGCTCCGGTCCATCTCTCGTCAGCGCTGACATCCATCGCTATGTCGAGCCATGCCGGCAGCGTCGATGACGGCGTGTCTCCGTCATCGATCTCGGCGAGGAGCGTGCCGTCTTCCAACTCGTCGACAGCGATCTGCCAGTCCTCGCGCGACACCCGGTGCCGGACCTTCTGCAACGTGCGGGCGGGAAGCTGTCGAAGCAACGCCCACTCCGCGTCGTCGAGGTACATCGAGGTGCAGGCCACTGCGGCCGGCCCGTCCGTGAGACGCACCTTGTGCCCCAGCTTGCGCACGCGGCGACCGTCCGGCCACACCATCTCCCGAAGACGAAGCCTGGACCCCTCGACATACCGATCCGTGATCTGTATCGACTCGACCACACCTTCGGGGATGGAGTTCACGAGAAAACGTCGCTCTCTCTCCACCACTGCGTATTTCAACGACATCGCCACCACGCCATGCTCGCTCATGGCCCGACGTGTTGCTCGCGGTCGGTGCGACGTCGGTGGAGACTCGCGCCATGGAGTTCTTCTGCTTCCACCGGGACCGACCTGGTTCGGGGCCTCTGCGTCGTCAGATCCTTGAACAGCACTGGACGTACATGGATTCGTTCGAGGATGCGCTGAGGGTGCGCGGCCCCGCCTTCGATGCGGGCGATGAGCTGGTGGGAAGCGTGCACGTCGTGGACCTCGACGGACCGGCGCACGCGCGGGCGTTCGCGTTCGACGAACCGAGCTACCAGATCGGTGCGTACCGAGAGGTGATGCTGCGGCGGTGGCACAACGCGCTCGGGCGATCGATGTGGGAGTACCCCCACCTGGACGAGCCGGAGGGGCTGTTCCTGGTCATGGGCTTCGAGCCCGATCCTCGAGCTCCGTTCGAGGACGAGCTGCCGAACGCCGATCTCGTCGCCTTCGGTCACCTCCTCAGCGACGACGGTTCGTGGCAGCTCGGCACGGTCGCCATCGTGCGCGCCATGGACATCGACAATGCCGGCTCGCTGCTTCACGGCCGCGGCTTGATCGGTGTGGAAGCGCACGGATGGACGTTCGGCGGCCGCCCATGACTCAGCCACGGCGGCGTTCGCGGACGACCTACTCGCACTGCGGCGAAAGATCGCACGAATGTGGCGAGTACTTCAGCGCATGAAACTGCCGTAGCACCGAGGGCTTGCGCTACCTCAACCCCAGAGCATCACGGATCGCGGGCCAAGCACGTTCCCCTAAGCGCTTCGCAGCACCCGGATCGCCACCAACGCGGTAGCCGCGCATCAGATTCGGGGCACGCTCTCCGGGGAGAACGATCGGATGGCCCGCGGCGGGATCCTCGACGACGACTGTCTTCAGGCCGTGCTGGACTCGACGAGCTGCGATGGCGCGTGCAGCCGACACGCTCGGCCATACCTGGTCGTCGCCGCCAGCGACAAGGACGAGGTCGCCGCGGAACAGTTCAACGGGGATGCGGGCGGCATCCACCGTGGCAACGCCCGCGCTCTCGCGGCTGAGCTGATAGAGCGGCGCGAATGCAGGAGTCCCTTCGCCAGGCACCCAGCTGCGATCGAGCGGCACGAATGGCACGGGCTCCCCACGCCACGTCCACTTGCTGCGTCGTGGATCGTCATCATGCTCGTGCTGGCCCTCCCACGCGACATCCGTGGGAGCCAGTGCGATGACCGTGTCGACACGCGAGTCCCGGACCGCGGTCAGGAGCGCGGCCTCGGCGCCGTACGAGAGGCCGACCACACCTACCCGATCACTGGCCGGCACCAGGAGGCTGATCGCGTCGACGAACGTCTCGAGGGGCACCTCGCAAGGCACGACCGGCTGGCCGTCCCCTCCGAACCATCGGATTGCCAACGCAGTGGCACCCGCTGCTGCCAGAGCGTCTGCGCGCCCCGCATCCAGTCGGCCGCTCGAGCCCGCTAGAACAAGGACGCCGACGCCAGTCGGATTCTCGGGGCGCGACCAGTGGATGTCGGCCTCTGCGAGGGTCACCATCTCGACAGCCTTGCAGCTCTTTCAAGGCTGTCGAGATGGTGATCTACGTCGCCGGCGAGCTATCTCAGCGTCTGTCGGGCGGCGGCGCCCGAGTTCGAAGATCGCTCTCCGGTCCAGATCCGGCAGATGAGTTGGGAGATTCGAGACTCACACCAGCGTCGTCTTACCCGACCCGCCGATGCCGACAATCAACACCCGCCGCATCGGTGGCGCGTCCATGCCAGCATCATCGCGCAGCGTGAAACCACGGATCGGGGCTCTCCCGACCCGCGCCTACTCCGACAGCAGCTCGCGCACCCGGGGGATGACCTGCGTGCCGTAGAGCTCGATCGCGCGCATCGAGTCCTCGTGGGGCAGCGGCCCGTTGGAGTACTTCAGGTCGAACCGGTCGACATCGAGCGTGCGGACGGTGGCCGCGATCTTCGCCGCCACGGTCTCCGGCGAACCGACGTACAACGCGCCCTGCTCGATCTCGCGCTCGAAGTCGCCGGGGCGCGCCGGGGGCCAGCCGCGCTCGGAGCCGATCTTGTTGCGATTGGTGATCCAGTGCTCGCGCAGCTGGTCGCGCGCCTCCTGGTCGGTGTCGGCGATGTGGCCCGGTGAGTGCAGGCCGATCGGAAGCTGCGGCTGACCGAGCTGCTCGTTGGCACGGCGGTAGATCTGCACGAACGGCGTGAACCGGTCTGCGGGGCCGCCGATCACGGCCAGCATCAACGGGATCCGGTAGTTCGCGGCGCGTACGACGGACTGTGGCGTGCCACCGACGGCGATCCATGCCTTCAGGCCACTGGCGGTCTTGGGGTAGACGTCCTGGTCGACCAGTGGTGGCCGCAAGGCCCCGCTCCAGGTGACCGGCTTCTCCGCGAGCAGCTCGGCGAAGAGGTCCAGCTTCTCCGCGAAGAGCTCCTCGTACTGGCCGAGGTCGAAGCCGAAGAGCGGGAACGACTCGGTGAAGGAGCCCCGCCCGAGGATCACCTCCGCGCGTCCGCCCGACAGGGCGTCGATCGTGGAGAACCGCTCGAAGACGCGGATCGGGTCGTCCGAGCTGAGCACGGTGACGGCCGACCCCAGTCGGATCCGCTCGGTGCGCGTCGCGATCCCGGCGAGGACCACGTCGGGCGCGGAGATCGCGTAGTCGGCGCGGTGGTGCTCGCCGATCCCGATGAAGTCGACGCCGCTGCGATCGGCGAGCACGGCCTGGTCCACCACGTTGCGGATGACCTGGGGATACGGCAGGAGCGTGCCCTGCGCGTCGACCGTCCGGTCACCGAAGGTGTCCAACCCGAACTCGACCCGACCGCTCACTGCTGCCTCCACTCAGGACGTCGAGGGGCCGGAGAACGGTCTCGGGCCCTCTCGTGCGTTCGAGCGCAGGGTATCGATGGGGGGCACCGGGGCGCCCGCCCGGCGTGCCTCCCTGACGCGGGCGGTCAACTGCCGAGGGTCACCTTGAAGATCTTCTCGTTGCTGTTGTTCGCGATGCTGTCCTTGTCGCCCTGGTTGGTGGTGGTGAGCCAGAGCGCCTTGCCCGGCGCCGGTTCGACCGTGCGCAACCGCCCGTAGGTGCCGACGAAGAGCTGCTGTACGTCGGTGAGGCTGCTGCCGCTGATGACCTCGCGGTAGAGCCGCTCGCCGCGTTCGCAGGCGACGTACAGCACGTCGTCCACGATGGCGATGCCCGAGCACGACCCGTCCGCGGTCGGGTAGGTGTGCTTCGGCGCGATGAACCCGGCGGTGCCGCAGGTGCCGCTGGTGCCCTCGCACGCCGGCCAGCCATAGTTGCCGCCCTTGACGATGAGGTTGGTCTCGTCCATCACCGAGTTGCCGAACTCCTGCTCCCACAGCCGCCCCTGGGAGTCGAACGCGAGGCCCTGAGGATTGCGGTGCCCGTAGCTCCAGACGGCGTTCTTGAACGGGTTGTCGCTGGGGATGGTGCCGTCGGGGTTGATCCGCAGCACCTTGCCGTTGAGGCCGTCGATGTTCTGTGCGTTGTCGCCGTTCTGCGCGTCGCCGGTCGCGATGTAGAGCTTGCCGTCCGGGCCGAAGCGCAGCCGGCCGCCGTTGTGGAACTTGTTACGCAGGATCCCCTTCAGGAGCACCTGCTCACTGGAGGTGTCCAGCGTGGTGCCGTTGAGCTTGATCCGCACGACCCGGTTGTCCGTGGTGGAGGTGTGCATGATGTAGAGCCAGTGATCGCTGCTGAACGTCGGCGCGATCGCCAGACCGAGCAGGCCGCCCTCGCCGTCCGTCTCATCCACCCCCGGCACCGTGCCGACGGTGATCTTGGCGCCCGTGGTCGGGTTCAGTTCGACGATCGTGTGCGCGTCGCGGCGGGTGTAGAGGACGTCGCCGTTCGGCAGTGTGGTGAGACCCCATGGGATGTCGGTGTCGGTCGTCACCTGGGTGACCGAGCAGACCGCGTCGGTGCAGGCGGCACCGGTCGTCGCGGATGCTGCGGTGCTGGGGGCCGACGCGTTGCCGGCCGCGTCGCGGGCCGTGACGGTGTAGCTGTAGGTCGTCCTCGCGGCCAGTCCACTGTCGGTGAAGGTCGTGACCGGAGCGATCGACGCGGTGCCATTGACGGTGCCGACCTTCACACCGCCCCGCAGGACGTCGTACGCGCGCACCCCGACGTTGTCGGTGGACGCCGTCCACCGCAGGTCGATGGTCGTCCCCGACGCAGTCGCGGACAGACCGGTCGGCGACGTCGGCTTCTGGGTGTCGACCTGGCACTGCGGCGGCGTGATGGGGACGGTCGCGCTCGCCTGCGAGACGTTGCCCGCGGCGTCCCGGGCGTTGACGTAGAGGCCCCAGGCGGCGCCGGGCACGACGGTCAGACCGGTGCTCAGAGTGCTGCCCGACACCGACGTGATGAGCTGCCCGTCGTGGTAGACGTCGTACGCCGTGACGCCGACGTTGTCGGTGGCGGCGTTCCAGGCGAAGGTGACTGAGTCACAGGTCAGATTGCTGACGCGCGGGTCCGCCGGCACGCTCGGCGCCTGGGTGTCGGTCCCCGACGTCGTCGTCCACTGCTGATTCGTGCCCGTCGTGCAGGGCCACACGCTGACCCGCGACCCGTTGGCGGTCGCGCCCTTCAACGCGTCGAGGCAGTAGCCGGTCAGGGCGCTCACGATGTGATGGTCGGCTCTGATCGTCCAGTGCTGGTTGGCCCCGCCGTTGCAGGTGTAGCTCTCCAGGACGGCCCCGGCCTTGCGACTCTTCCCGCCGACGTCCAGGCAGCGCTGCGTCCCGAAGACACGCAACTCACCGGCGGACGTCGCGGTCCACGCCTGGTTCGCCGAGCCATGGCAGTCGTACAGCTCGACGTGCGTACCGGGCTTCAGGCTCGCCCCTGAGACATCCAGGCACCGACCGGACTGCACGCCACGGATCGGTGTGGCGCTCGCGGCCGATGCCGGCCCGGCAGCGGCGATGAGGGACGCCAGGCACATCGCGGCCGCCGTGATCAGGGCCGTGAGGAGGGCGAGTGGCCGACGTGATCTCGACATGGGATTCCTCGGAGCATCGACAGTGCGCGGGAATGGAACCGACCGGAACGCGGCCACATTCGGAGCCTAATCGCGGGAGGGCGAGAACGGGTGAGGGGACGTCGGCCGTATCCGCGACGCACCGCAGCAAGCCCATAGCCGACGCTGATGCGGCTGAGAAGTTGCGCCGAGAGGCTTGAGATGTTCCCGACCGAAGGACCTCTCATGATTCCCGCACTCCGACGCGCGCAGCGCATCACCCGCACGGCGATCGGCGTGAGCGCCATCGGTGGTCTCGCCCTCGTCGGGCATCTCGCCATCGCGACCCCGGCGAACGCCGGGTCCGGTACGACGACGACCTCCACCTCTGCGCCGAGCACGACAAGCTCGTCCTCGACGACCAGCTCGTCGACGAGCAGCACCTCCAGCAGTACGTCCACCAAGACCCCGAGCAAGACCTCGAGCACGAGCACGTTCAGCAGTGTCCCGTCGGTCACCACCCCGGCCACGACGCAGTCGACACAGGCTCAGACGCACTCGTCATGAACGCGTTCGCGCAGTTCCGGGCGATCGGCGTCGACTGCCGGATCGTCGCCACGCGGCCCGACGAGCTGCCCTCGGCTCGTCTCATGGTGGACCGGGCGATCGCCGACCTCGATGCGGCGGCGTCGCGGTTCAGACCCGACTCGGAGGTCTCGGTGCTGTCCGTCGCGCCCGCGGCCGGCACCGCCGGCACGGTGACGCTGCCCGCGTCCCCTCTCCTGCTGTCCCTGCTCGACGACGCGCTCTGGGCGGCGGACGTGACCGACGGGCTTGTCGACCCGACCCTCGGGGCCGCGATGGAGCGCATCGGCTACGACGCTGACTTCGCGGAGGTCCTCGCGCGGACCGCTGCGGACTCACCGGCGAGCGTCGGCGCCGGCCGATCGGGGCGCGCCTCGACGCCCGGCCCGCGCAGCACCCTGTCCGAGCTCACGATGGATCACCGGGCCGGCACGGTCACCGTCGCAGCCGGCACCCTGATCGACCTCGGCGCCACCGGCAAGGCCTCGATGGCCGACCGCGTCGCCGACGAGTTGGCGAGGACGCTCACCGGTGGGTTCCTGGTCGACCTCGGGGGAGACATCGCCGTGGCCGGACCACCACCGGGCGGCGGCTGGGCGATCGCCGTCGAGGACGAGGACGGCACTGTGCCGCAACGGATCTCGGTGACGACCCAGGGTGTCGCGACGTCGGGCACCGACCGTCGCCACTGGCAGCTCCCCGACGGTCCACACCATCACCTCATCGACCCCAGGACGGCCCGATCCGTGCCGCACACCTGGCGGCGGGTCACCTGTGTCGCCGCCTCGGCACTCGAGGCGAACACCGCCACGACCGCCTCCTGCGTGCTCGGCGACGCGGCGGTCGCCTGGCTGACCGAGCGGGCCATTCCGGCCCGGCTGGTCGGGCAGTCCGGCGAGGTGTCGTGCACGCCGGGCTGGCCGATGCCCGCACGGCAGGATCGGAGCGCGTCGTGAACGAGACTCTCTGGTACGTCTCGCGGGCGACGGGCGCGCTCAGCATCGTGCTCATGACGGTCGTCATGATCCTGGGGCTGGTGCTGTCCGGTGCCCGGCAGCGCGCCGGCGAACGTACGACGGTGATCCAGGGTGTGCACCGCAGCCTTGCTCTCGGCATGCTCACCTTCTTGGTCCTGCACATCGCGACCGCCGTCGCCGAGACCTACGTGCACATCGACCTCATCTCGGCGCTCGTCCCGTTCACCTCGCCCTATCGCCGCTTCCTGGTCGGGCTCGGCACCCTGAGCGTCGACGTCCTCGCGGCGGTCATGGCCACCTCGTTGCTGCGCCACCGCATCAGCCAGCGGGTCTGGCGCGTCGTGCACCGCTCGACGTTCGCGACGTGGCCTCTCACGCTCTGGCACGGGATCGCCATGGGCACCTCGAACGAGCCGCTGCTGCGCGGCACCACGATCGCCTGCGCGGTCGCCGGCGGGATCGTGGTGATCTGGCGTATCGCCGGGTCGCACCACGACAGCGCACGGCGCCGCGAGGTCCTACGTCAGGAGTGGACATGAGCCTGGTGACCCTGTTGGAGCAGGCCGGCCTGACCGGTCGGGGCGGCGCTCGCTTCCCCACGAGCATCAAGCTGCAGTCGGCGCTCGACGCTGGTGCGGACCTGATCGTCAACGCCTGCGACGGGGAGATCGGAGTGCACAAGGACGCCCTGGTCGTCGCCGAGCATCTGGATGCCCTGCAGCACGGCGCCGGCCTGCTCGCCCGCCGCAGCCGGTGGGCGGCCCATCGCGGCAGCGAGACCGAACGGCGCCTGCACGACGCCGGCCTCCGGGTCCTCTCGGTGCCGTCCAGGTACGTCGCCTCCGAGGAGTCGGCGCTGGTCAACCTGCTGCACGGCGGGCGCGCCCGGCCGATCACGCGACTGGCGCCGATCTCGACCGGCGGGCGGGACGCCCAGGGCCGACGGTTGCGTCCGACGCTCGTGCTGAACGCCGAGACCGTGTGGCGGGTCAGTCAGATCGAGCGGCACGGCGCGGCATGGTTCCGCGGTTTCGGCACGGCCGAGGAGCCCGGCCCGCGTCTGGTGACGATGGGCGGGAACGTCGAACGTCCGGGGGTCTACGACGCCGAGGCCGGTATCCCCCTGCGCGATCTGCTCGATGCCGCCGGTGCGCTCGACGTGCAAGGCGTCGGGATCTCCGGGATGAGCGGCGGCTGGCTGGGTGGTCACGACGCGTGGACGGCGACCTGGTCCGATGCCGGGCTCGCGCCGTACGGCGTCCCGACCGGCACCGGTGCCGTGCATGTGCTGGATCGCCGGTCCTGCCCGATCGACCACCTCTCGCGCATCGCGACCTTCGCGGCCGGCGAGTCGGCCGGCCAGTGCGGCCCGTGCATGTTCGGCGTACCGGCCGTCGCAGAGCAGCTCGAGCGCCTCGCCGACGGTGCTCTCCCGCCGGAGGAGATGCTCGACCTGCACCATCGCCTGGGCATGCTGCCCGGGCGGGGAGCGTGCCGATTCCCCGACGGGGTCTCACGATTCGTCGCGTCGGGGCTGCGCACGTTCACCGCCGACGTGGAGGCTCACCTCGCGGGTCGGTGCGCCCTGACCAAGGAGTGGGCCGGTGCGGCGCGATAAGCGGGGCGAGGACCAGATCGTCGTCGACCGGGTCGCGTGCACCGCGCACGGCGTGTGCGCCGTGGTCTCGGGGGGTGCCGTCGAGCTGGACGAGTTCGGCTACCCCGTGCCGTCGCGGCTGACGCTGAGCCGCGCCGAGGCCCGGGCGCTGGTCGAGCAGTGCCCGGCCCGCGCGCTCCTCCTCGCCCGGGACCGCTGAGGTCACTCCTGCGGCGACACCGGCAGGATCACCGTGACCGTCGTGTCACCCGGGACGCTGGTGATCTCCAGGGACCCGTCGTGCGAACGCGCGACGGCCTGCACGATCGCGAGACCCAGCCCGGTGCTCTCGATGCTCTCCTGCCGGTGCCGTGCGCGGGCGAACCGCAGGTGCGCCTGGTCGAGCAGCTCGGGTGGGAAACCGGGGCCGGTGTCGTGCACCCGCAGGATCACCCGGTCACCGTTGCGCTCCAGGACGCAGGTCGCGACCGTGCCCTCGCCGGTGTGCATCCGCACGTTGGCCACCAGGTTGCCGACCAGGCGGCGCAACTGCTCCTCGTCGCCGCGGACGAGCACGGGCTCCTCGGGCATGGTCAGTCCCCAGTGGTGGTCGCGCGCCGTGACGCGGGCGTCATCGACCGCCTGCAGCAGGATCCACGTGAGGTCGACGTCCTCGCGCCGTTCGGTGACCTCCCGGTCGAGCCGAGCCAGCAGCAACAGGTCGTTGACGATGCTCGCCATCCGTCCGGTCTCGTCGGTGATGCGCTGCAGGGAGCGGTGCACCTGCTCGGGCAGCTGGGTCGACGCCGTGTACTCCCGCAGCAGCTCGGCATGGCTGCGGGCGACCGCGAGCGGCGTACGCAGCTCGTGGCTCGCGTCGGCGGCGAAATCCCGAAGGCGCTGTTCGCTCTCGTCCCGCTGGGCCAGCGCGAGATCCACGTGCCCGAGCATGGCGTTCATGGCACGGCCGACCTGGGCGACCTCGGTCGGTTCGCGCAGCTCCTCGGCGCGGACGTCGATCCGGCTCTGCCCGGATTCCAGCGGCAGCTGCGTGACCCGGCGGGCGACGGTGGCGAGGTGCTGCAATGGGCGCATCGACCGTCGTACGGCGAACGCGCCCACCCCGGCCACCAGCAGGACGACCACGGCGAGCACCACGGTCTCCAGGACGATCAGCTCGCGGATCGTGTGGTCGACCCGGCCCTGAGGAACCCCGGTCACCAGCTGGGCGCCGTCCGGAGTCCGGCTGGTGAGCACCCGGTAGTCCCCGAGAGAGGGCAGCCGCACGGTCCTCGGATCAGAGGCGGACACCACCTTCTGCACCGCCGCGCGGTCGGCGGCAGTGGGCAGGTGGTCGCCGTCGAGGTCGGCCGCGACCACCAGCTCGGTGATCGCACCGTTCGAGACCTGGCCGGTGATCGTGCCCGGCGGGAGTCCTGCGTTGCTGGCGGGGTCGCCGCCCCGGTTGTCGCGGTCGTGGTCGCTGTCGCCGTACGGTGACTTCAGCGTGATGTTGCGTGCCGATGCCTGGTGCAGCTCGTTATCGAGCTGGTCCATCAGGAACGCGCGGATGCCGAACGTCGCCGCGACGCCCGCGATCGTGCCGGCGAGCAGCGCGAGGGTGGCGAGCAGCAGGGCCAGTCGTGAGGTCAGCGTCCGTGGTCGCAGCCTCATGTCAGTGGCGGCCGCATCACGTATCCGGCGCCGCGGACCGTGTGGATGAGCGGCTCCCGACCGGCATCGACCTTCTTGCGCAGATAGCTGACGTAGAGCTCCACGACGTGCGAGGTGCCGTCGAAGTCGCTGCCCCAGACCTTGCGCAGCAGCTCCTCCTTCGACAGGACCCGGCGCTGGTGACCGGCGAGATACCGGAGCAGCGCGAACTCGGTCGCCGTGAGCGTGATCAGCTCACCGGCGCGCCGCGCCTCGTGACCGTCGACGTCGATCAGCAGGTCGGCTACCTGCAGCTGATTGCCCTGCTGCTGTCGCAGCAGGCCGGCGCGGCGCATGAGCCCCTGCGAGCGTGCGAGCACCTCGGACAGGTCGAACGGCTTGGTGATGTAGTCGTCGCCGCCGAGCTCGATGCCGTGCACCCGGTCCTGCGGCGCGTCCCGCGCGGTGAGGAAGAGGACCGCCAGCTGAGGGTTGCGCGCGCGCAGCGTGGTGAGGAGATCGAATCCGCTGCCGTCGGGCAGCATCACGTCGAGCACGACGAGGTCAGGTGCCCGCAGCTGGACCGTCTTGGTCGCCTGGTCGATCGTCACCGCGCTCTCGGCATCCCAGCCGCGGAAGTCGAACGCGGCGACCAGGGCCTCGGCGAGACCGGCCTCGTCCTCCACCACGAGCACCCGCAGTCGGCGACCGTCCGCTGCCGTCGGAGGGGAGCCGACCGCTGGGCACATGGATGTCACGATATCGGCGCCCACCACATGTGCAGGGAGCTACGAGTCCGCGCTGAGCGCGTCACCGCCGATGTCCGATCCCTGGTCCGTCACGATGGAACCCCTGACCGGCGGTCCATGATGCGGCGGCCGGATACACGACGGTCGCGAACCCGACGCCGAGCAGCAGCACCGCGACGAGGGTGAGCCGACGGATGAGGCGTGGGCGCCCGTCGGCATCGCCGACCCCGGGACGTAGATCGTGCCAGGACTCGACCACGGCCTCGCGCAGATGTCCCAGCACGTGCAGCGCGGTGACCGCGACCCACGCGAAGAAGGAGGCCTTGTGCAGTAGCAGCGGCGGACCGCGGTGGCCGGGGCCCTGCAGGATCAGGGTGATCCCGGTCGCCAGCAACGCGAGGGTGGTGAGGATCATCAACGGCCCGAGCGCTCGCAGGACGAGCGGTGGTGCGCCGCGTCGGACGTACGCCTCGTCGCCGGTGTAGTAGCGCACGAACCGGTACCCGGTGGTCGCCATCTTCCAGAGGACGGGGAGCACCAGCAGCAGACCCACGAAGACGTGGATCGTGATCAGGTCGCGGATCCGAAGGATCGTCACGCCTTCGACCGCCAGGAGCAGGAGCAGCAGCATTCCCGTCGTGGCGGTCAGACGTCGGTTGCCCGTCGTGCCGTCCAGCCCCTGATCGGGGTGCGCCGACGAACCGGCGATCGAGGTCGACACGGTCCTACATCGCTCCCTGACAGTCCGAACTCAGCACCCTCCCAAGGTTGCTGGCGCTAGTTCTGGGTCTGCTCTGCGCAGACTGTGGGTCGTCTCGAAAAGCGCCCGGCTCCACGTGGTGGCACGCGGTGGACCACGGAGAACGGCGGATGCGACGACACCGCCGCACCCGCCGTTCCCGTCCCGCAGGAGGAAGCCGTCCCTCACACGGTCAACAGCGCGTAGAACCCTCCCACCACGGGCCTCGCCTGGAATCCGCTCTGCCGGTCGGTCGTGGTGTCGTACCAGTCGCTGAAGGGCACCCGGGACGGCGTGGTGTTCCCGAAGGTGTAGAGCCCCTGGATGAGGCGACTGGTGATCTTGGGTTGATCGGACAGCCACGCCGCGGTCCACATCTCCCAGTCGGCCTTGGTGTAGGTGTGCCGGATGTCCAGCGGCACGCCGTAGGTACCGGCTCGCGCCAGGTACCAGCGGGCTTCCTCCGCGGCGACGGTGGTCGGGACCAGACCGAGACCGAGGAGCTTGTCGGAGTATCCGTTGTACTTGAGGCTCCAGGTGCCGTCCTGGTCGTAGGCGAGCTTGAGGTGCTTGCCACTGGTGTCGGTGGACTTGGTCACCCACTGCTTGATGTAGTCGCGGGCAACACCGAGGTAGTGGGCGGCATCGCCGCTCTTGCCCGCTGTGGTCGCCACGACGCTCATCGCGCCGATCCCGATGATCCCCTTCAGCGCGAGGTTGACGCTGTGGGCGATGAAGCCGGTGAAGTCGTCGGTCTGGTTCTGGTAGCCCGGGTCGAGCGCATTGCCGACGAGGTAGTCGCTCCACTGCTTGAGGATCGTGTAGTGCGCCGTGGCGAACTTGCGTGCCGCCGTGGCGTCCGCCCGCTGCAGGTAGGCCGCGGACATGATCAGCATGTTGGCCGACTCCTCGACCGGCATGTCCTCCTCGTTGCCGTCGTTGTGGCCGTCGGCGTTCGGGTAGTGCGCTCCCAGGTCGTGTTCGGCGAACTGCTTGGGCCATCCGCCGGTCTCGGCGTACTGCAGGATCGGTTCCAGGATGGCGCCGAGGTAGGCCGGGTCGAGGTAGAGGAACACCGGCATGCACGGATAGGTGACGTCGACGGTGGAGACGTTGCCGTCGCTGGAGATCTCCTTGAGGAACGCCCACGCCTTGCCGTCGGGAGCGGTGACCAGCTCGGTGCCGGCGTAGGCCTGACGCAGCGCGGTGGCGACCAGCGCGGCGTACTGGGTGCCGCCCGCCTTCCGTGCGGCGCTGCGGATCCGGTCGTCCAGGTTCGTGGCGCGCTTCGATGCCGCGGACCAGTCGCGGTGGAAGAAGGCGACCATGTCCTGCCACACCGCGAAGTAGGTCTTCCACCGGGGAGCGAGCGGTGTGGTCAGGTAACTCACCGCTGGCTCGCGCACGTGACCGATCGAGATGACCATCGGTTCGGTCGCGGCGCGAACGCTGCCCAGATCGAGGTGGAAGGCGAAGACCGGCCACCGGTCATCGATCGCGCGTGGTTGGGCGGTGTCGATGCTGCTGTCGAGCGCTCCGCCGTTCACGACGCGTGCCCGGACGACGTTGTCCTCGCCGATCTGGTAGGTGAGGCCCGCACGATGCTGGGTGGTCCACACCATCGTGCCCCAGCTGGCCGTGTCATTCGTCTCCGCCAGCACGCTCGGGTTCGCCGGGGTGTAGTTGAGGTTGATCAGCCGGTTGGCGCCGGTGCCGATGTCGGTCTGCGCCCACGTGATCTCCGCCGAGGTGTCGCCATAGCCCCACTCACCCGAGATGTCGAAGTACAGGCCGATGTCGTGCGCCTTCCCGTCGACCGATTTCGCCGTCGCGGAGATGTAGCTGAGCGGCGCGCTCTGACGGCGCTGGTCACCGGGCTCGACAGGTGAGAAGAAGGTGACCGTCACCCGCACGCCGGCTTCCTCCAACGTGTAGACCGACGAGGTGCCGGTGACCGTCAGGTTGACCTGCCGCATCGTCGGCAGCGGATCGGTGTTCGGCAGCGCGGGAGCGCCGAGGAACACGTACGCCGTGCCGTCGATCTGCGCGATGCCGGCCATCGCGGTGATCCGCCCGGTCCAGAACGTCGGCCAGGTGCCCGGCAGATTGTCCGTGGCCATCCAGGTGCTCAGATAGGGCGACCGCACGGCCAGCGGCGTCGCCGGCGGTCGGATGGGAGTGAAGGTGGGGGCGGCGGTGCGGCCACCCTTGGCGGCCGACGGCGCGGCCGTCCCGGTGGCCGAGGCGGCGTAGGCCTCCGGCGTCAACGCCCACCCGGTGGCGGCGACGCCCAGTCCCGCCGTACCGGCCAGGGTCAGGAAGTTCCGTCGCGAGTGCTCTGCCGTGACCCGTCCGGCAGGGGAGGTACCCGATGTCTGATCTACAGGCTCTCTATCGGTCATACGGGCACATTCCACCCGCATCCACAAACGTGTCAAGACCCGTCAATAACATTCACATTGTGACTGTTATTGACCGAGTTTGATTCAGGAGGGCGTATCTCGACGGAAAACGGTCAGATCTGCTGTTCAACCGTCGATGCCCAGGTAGGCCAGAGCAGCGACGACCAGCGCCTGCACGCCGGTGTCGAGCGTGGGCTGGACGACCGGCGCGAAGGACGGTGAGTGGTTGACGGGGATGTCCTGCGCGACCCGCCTCGCGTCCTTCGCCGCCTGGTACTTCTGGGGGTCCACGCCTCCGAAGATCCAGTAGGTGTAGGGCACGCCGAGTGCCCGGGGCAGGTCGCTGAAGTCCTCGCTCGCACTCTCCAGCGGTGCATCGACGTGCTGCTCACCGAAGTGATCGGCGAACGCCGCGGCGACCTTCTCGGTCGTCACGGCGTCGTTGGTGGTGGCAGGGAAGCGGTCGAACAGCTCGAACTCCGGCGGTTTCGGGGTGTCCGAGGCCTGGCACTCGGCCGTGACGATCCGGCGTACGGCGTCGAGCACGGCGGTACGGGTCTGCTCGTTGTAGGTGCGCACGTTGAGCTCGAGGACCGCGTGGTCGTCGATCACGTTGCTCTTGGTGCCGGCTCGCACGCTGCCGATGGTGAGCACCGCGGGCTCGGTCGGCGCGATCTCGCGGGACACGACGGTCTGCAGGCGCACGACGATCATGGCCGCGAGCACGACGGGGTCGACCGCGGACTGCGGCATCGAGCCGTGGGCGCCGCGACCGTGCACGGTGACGCGCATGCTGTCGGCAGCCGACAGGATCGCTCCCGGGCGAGTGCCGACGATGCCTGCGGGTACGGGCATCACGTGCTGGGCCAGGGCCACGTCGACCGCCCCGACGGCGTCGCCGAATCCGGAGTCCTCGACCATCCTGCGTGCGCCGTCGCCGACCTCCTCGGCCGGCTGGAAGAGCGCCAAGAGCGTGCCCTTCCACTGATCGCGGGCAGCCGCCATCAGCGCGGCCGCGCCGAGGAGCGCGGTCACGTGCACGTCGTGACCGCACGCGTGCATCACCGGCACGGTGTCGCCCTGGGCATCGGTCGTGGTGACCGTGCTGGCGTAGTCCAGCCCGGTGTCCTCCTCGACCGGAAGCGCGTCCATGTCCGCGCGCAGCAGCACCCGCGGCCCGTCGCCGTTGCGGAGCACCCCCACCACGCCGGTGCCCCCGATGCCGGTGGTGACGTCGTATCCGGAATCTCGCAGTCGCTCATCCACTCTCGCCGCGGTGGCGCTCTCCTGATGGGACAGCTCCGGGTGCTGGTGCAGGTGGCGGTAGAAGTCCTCCAGGTCCGCGCGGCGCTCCGGCAGACCCTGCAGGACTCGTGCTGCGGGAGTGGCGTCGTTCACGGCGTCTCCTCGGGTCGGGCGGTCTCGGGTGCGGAGTCGGTCTGAGCCGCCCGCCGACGCTGGCGGGCTTCGGGGTCGATGCGCTGCCGGATCCGCTGGCGGTAGGCCGGCGGCACCACCCGCGCCGGCGACCAGGCGTCGGCGCTCGGCAGCATCCAGCCGCGCCACCTCGCGATGATGCAGAGCCCGGCGCCGAAGATCGTCGCCGCGACGAGGCCGACGGTCGGGTGGCCGTTCGTCGACAGCAGCACGAGCACACCGGCGGCGCCGAGCGCGCAGGTCGCGTAGAGGGTGTTGCCGCCGAGCACTCCGGGGATGCGGCGCAGCACCACGTCGCGCACCACTCCGCCGCCGACCGCGGTGATCATTCCGAGCAGCACCGCCGGCAGCCAGCCGAGCCCGGCCGCAAGCGTTTTGGCTGCGCCGGCCGCGGCCCAGGTGCCGAGGGCGACCGCGTCGATGATCGGCCAGACCCGGTCCCAGGCGCGACCCTGGACGCGGATGACGAAGCTGATGGCCGCGCCGACGAGGGCCGTCAAGAGGTAGGCGTAGTCGGTCAATGCCACCGGGGTTCCGTGTTGCAGCAGCACGTCACGGATGATCCCGCCGCCGAGCCCCGACAGGACCGCGAGGGTCGCGAAACCGAAGGGGTCCAGCTTCTCCGCGCGCGCGATGACTCCACCGAGGGTCGCGTTGGCGAGCACTCCCGTCAGGTCGAGCACCCGGAACAGCTCGGTCAGATGCCCCGACCCGTACATTCAGCTGGCGATATCGGGGGTCTCGCCGGTCTCGGAGCGTGCGGCGGCCCGGGCGCGGCCCTCGGCACGACGCTCCACGAAACGGCTCGCCTGCTCGTCCAGGCCGGCCATGAAGGAGCCCAGCTCCTCGCGGGCCTTCTCGCCCTCCGGGCCGAGCCCGGTCAACCCGTCGACGTTCCAGTACTTCAGGATCGGGGCGATGACCTCGTCGTGGTGCAGCCGCAGGTCGTAGACACCGGCCTTGGCGATCATCATCGAGTTGCGGCGGAAGCCGGCCATCGTCGCGCCGGGCATCTCGAAGCCGATCACCTCGTCGGCGATCGCGCGCATGGTCGCGTCGGGCGCGATCTGCAGGGCGGCCTCCACGATGTTGCGGTAGAAGACCATGTGCAGGTTCTCGTCCTTGGAGATCCGCGCCAGCAGCTTGTCGGCGACCGGGTCGCCGGTGACCTTGCCGGTGTTGCGGTGCGACACCCGCGTCGCCAGCTCCTGGAACGAGACGTAGGTGACCGCCTCCAGCGGCGTCTTGTCGCCCGAGTCGTAACCAGAGGTCATGTAGTCCATCCGGGCCCGCTCCAACTCGACCGGGTCCACCCCGCGGGTCACGACCAGGTAGTCGCGCATCGCGATGCCGTGCCGGTTCTCCTCCGCCGTCCAGCGCCCGACCCAGGTGCCCCAGGCGCCGTCGCGTCCGAAGCGTGTCGCGATCTCCCGGTGGTAGGAGGGCAGGTTGTCCTCGGTGAGCAGGTTGGTGATCATCGCGGCCTTGCCGACCTCGGACAGCCGGGACTGCTCCGGCGCCCAGTCCTCGCCGCCCATCGCGGCGAAGTCGCGACCCTCACTCCACGGGATGTAGTCGTGCGGGTGCCATTCCTGGGCGAGCCCGAGGTGTCGGTCGAGGTTCTGCGCGACGACGGGCTCGAGCTCCTCGAGCAGATGGGCGGGTGCAGTGCTCATGTTTCGACAGTACGCCGGTCGCTCGGTTCGGGGGACCTCCGCTTTCACCGCTGCAGGTGCCTGCCGTCTGCGATTTCTAGCTGTCGGTCGGATCGATCAGGACGGGTTAGGCGGACGCGACGAGGGCGAACGCCGTGCGCATCAGCTCCGGCAGCGGCACGGGGTCCACATCGCCGCGGGCGCGCTGCGCCCAGTCTCTGATCATCGCGCTGCGCATGGCCGCGACCGCGGCACGCGCGTACACCTCGCTCTCGTAGCGCAACTCCTCGTCCTCCGTGCGGTCGATCGAGAGACGGTCGAGCACGGCGCCGGCGATGCCCTCCTCGAAGCGCAGCAGCAGAGCGGGTCCCCGGAGCCGCAGCCGGGTGCTCGGCGGCCCGTCCGCGAAGAGCAGCACCGGCGCGGGCAACCCCTGATCCCGCAGTTGGGCGGACACGTCCGCGAGGGCGTGCAGGACGGCGGTGAGTGGCCGCTCGCCGACCGGGCGCCGGCGGATCGCGGCGGTCAGCCGCGGCAACCAGCCGAGCGCCTCGTCCACGATGAGCTCCTCCTTGCCACCGAAGTAGCGGAAGAAGGTGCGAGGGGTCACTTTCGCGGCTGCGGCGATGTCCCGCACCGTCGTCTGCTCGTACCCTCGCTCGGCGAAGAGCCGGTCGGCGGCCTGCTGGAGTGCCTCCCGGGTCGCGCGTTTGTTCGCTTCCCGACGGCCGGGCTCTTCACTCATCCGGGCTCACTCCAGATCTTGTCACCTGTGACATTTTAGTCTTACTGTCAGTCATGACACTTTGGCGGGGTGTGATGACCCCTTCATTCGGCGGACCTTCGAGTCGCTGATGGGCACCGCCGACGGTCCACCGCAGATGGCACAGGGCTCGATGTACCGGATGGGGCGCTTCTGCGCGTCGCACGCCTGGGTCGTTCTGGTGGTGTGGCTGGCACTGCTCGCCGGCGCGACCATCGCGGACCGCGCCGTCGGGTCGTCGTACTCGGACGACTTCTCACTGCCCGGCTCGTCGGCCCAGCAGGGCGGGGCGTTGCTGAAGCAACATGCACCCTCCTCCGGCGGCCAGAGCGGCCAACTGGTCTTCACGGTGTCCACGGGTTCGCTGGCGCAGCACTCCAGTCAGATCACCTCCTCCGCCCAGAACGTCGGCAGGCTGCCGCACGTGCTGTCGGTCGGTGACCCGACGACCTCCAAGGACGGCCGCACGTCGTACGCGGTCGTGCACTTCGACGTCAACCCCACGACCCTCGGGTCGTCGTACGTGCGGTCGGTGGACGACGCGGTCGCTCCAGCGCGCAGCGTCGGGGTGCACGTGGACTACGGCGGCGTCCTCGGCCAGGCGGCGCGTCCCGAGAACGCCCACCTGACCTCGGAACTGATCGGGATCGGGGTGGCGATCCTGGTGCTGCTGATCGGTTTCGGCAGCGTGTACGCCGCGGGCCTGCCCATCGTGACGGCGGCGGTCGGGGTGGCGACCGGTCTCGGTCTCCTCGGAGTCGTCGCGGCCGCCACCGAGTTCGCATCGGTGTCGCCCACCCTGGCCGTGATGATCGGGTTGGGCGTCGGTATCGACTACGGGCTGTTCCTCACGACCCGCCACCGCCAGCACGTGATGGACGGTATGGATCCGGTGGAGTCAGCCGGTCTCACGACGGCGACCAGCGGTCGGGCCGTGCTGATCGCCGGCGTCACGGTGGTCATCGCGATGCTCGGGCTGTTCGCCTCCGGCATCACCTTCATCGGCAAGCTCGGCGCGGCCGCGTCGATCGCCGTCGCGGTCGCCGCCGCGGCGTCCGTGACACTCGTCCCGGCGATGTTCGGACTCGCCGGCCGCTCGATCGACCGGTTGCGGGTGCGCGCGCCGAGCGCGGAGAGCGACGTCACGGGTGCCGAGACGGTGTGGCACCGGTACGCAGTCCACGTCGAACGGCGTCCCTGGATCTACCTGGTCTCGGGCCTGGCGTTCCTCACGATCATCGCGATCCCGGTGCTGTCGATGACGATCGGGCACGTGGACGAGGGCGCCGACCCCTCGTCGTACACCGATGCCCGCGCCTATGACGCCATCAGCAGGGGTTTCGGCGTCGGTGCCAACGGGCCCGTCGCGATCGTCGTGCAGCTGCCGTCCGGGACCTCCACGACCTCGGCGCAGCAGCTTGGCTCGACGCTGCAGAAGGACCTCGCATCTACCCACGGCGTGGCGTCCGTGACCACGCCCCAGCCGACGTCCGACGGAAAGCTCCTGGTCGCGAACGTCATCCCCACCACCAGCCCGCAGGACGCCAAGACCGATGCGTTGATCAAGACGCTGCGCGACACCACGCTGCCGTCCGCGCTCGCCGGCTCGAAGGCGACGGGGTATGTGACCGGCACCCTCGCCGGCAACCTGGAGTTCCGCGATCAGGTCGCCGCACGGTTACCGGTCATCATCGCGGTGGTGGTCGCGGCCTCGTTCGTCCTGCTCCTCGCGAGCTTCCGCAGTCCGTTGCTGGCGCTCAAGGCCGCCTTCGCGAACCTCTTCTCGATCGCCGCGGCCTACGGCGTCGTCGTCGCCGTCTTCCAATGGGGTTGGGGCGGTTCGCTGCTCGGCGTCCACGAGAAGGTCCCGATCGAGTCCTACGTGCCGATGATGATGTTCGCCATCGTGTTCGGGTTGTCGATGGACTACGAGGTCTTCCTGCTCTCACGCATTCGCGAACGGTGGGTGGCCACCGGGGAGAACGGCCGCAGCGTCGCAGACGGGATGGCGGTGACCGCCAAGGTCATCACCTGCGCGGCGCTGATCATGGCGAGCGTCTTCTTCTCGTTCCTGCTGTCCACCAACGTGGTGATCAAGATGCTCGCGCTCGGTCTCGGCGTCAGCGTGCTCCTGGACGCTTCCGTCATCCGGTTGATCATCGTGCCGGCGACGATGTTCCTTCTCGGCAGGAGCAACTGGTGGCTGCCGGGCTGGCTGGACCGGGCACTGCCGCATCTCGAACCGGAGCCCGAGACGGAGTCGGGGCACCCGAAGGTGCCCCGACATGCCGGTCATCCGTCCTAGGAGCAGGTCCGATCAGACGTCGACGGGGTCGGCATCGTCCACTCCGGCGATGGCCTTCTCGCCGGTGGCGAGGCGGGAGTGCTTGCGGCCGTAGAAGGTGTAGACGAGCAGTCCGATGACGAGCCAGATCAGGAACCGGATCCACGTCTCGACGGCGAGACTGCTCATCAGGGCGACGCAGGACACCGCCGAAACGATCGGCAGCCAGGGGATAGCCGGGGTGCGGAACGGCCGCTTCATCTTCGGCTTCGTACGCCGCAGCACGGCGACCGCGATGGCCACCACCACGAACGCGAAGAGCGTGCCGATGCTGACCATCTCGGCGAGTGTCGCCAGCGGGACGAACGCGGCCAGGATGCAGACCACGATGGTGGTGAAGATGGTGATGCGGAACGGCGTCTTGAACTTCGGGTGAACCTGGCCGACGGCCGGGGGCAGCAGCCCGTCACGGCAGAGGGCGAAGCCGATGCGGCCCATGGCCACGATGTCGACCAGGATCACCGAGCTCAGCCCGCAGACGGCGGCGATGCCGATGACGACGTTCGCCCAGCCCATGCCGACCTGTTTGAACGCATCGGAGATCGGGGCGCCCTCGGACAGGCCGGTGTACTTGACCATGCCGGTGAGCACCGCGCACACCGCGAGGTAGAGGACCGTGCAGATGACCAGGGTGCCGATCAGGCCGCGCGGCATGTCCTTGGCGGGGTCCTTGGTCTCCTCGGCGAGGTTGGCGACGGCCTCGAAACCGCTGTAGGCGAAGAAGACCACGGCCGTCGCGACGAGCACGCCGGTGAGCCCGTACGCCGTGGCGTGCGACCCGGAGGCCCACTGCCACAGCGGCTGGGACAGGCCCGACTTGCCGGAGGTGTCCGGCCGGGACGGCGGGATGTAGGGCTTGTAGTTGGCGGCCTTGATGAAGAAGATGCCGACGACGATCACGAAGACGCAGATGGAGACCTTGATCGCGACGAGCGCGTTGGTCACCCATTTGGACTCGCGGATGCCGACCGCGGCGATGATGCCCAGGACGGCCGCGATGAAGACGGCGCCGAGGTTGACGACGGAGTGCTCCTCGCCGAAGAACGCCTGCGGCAGGTTGAACGACGACTGCAGGTAGCCCGACCAGCCGCGCGCGACCACCGCCGCGCCCAGGGCGAACTCCAGGATCAGGTCCCACGCGATGATCCAGGCGAAGATCTCACCGATCGTCGTGTACGCGTACGTGTAGGAACTCCCCGCGGTCGGCACCGCGGCGGCGAGCTCGGCGTAGCACAGCGCCGCCAGCATGCTGATGACGCCGGCGATCGCGAACGAGATCACCACCGCGGGGCCCGCGTGGTTCTTGGCCTCCACCCCGGTCAGGGTGAAGATGCCGGTGCCGATCACGATGCCGATGCCGAAACCCATCAGGTCCCGGGCACCGAGACTCTTCCCGAGTCTCGTGTGGTGATCCGCACCGCCCTCGTCGTTCTGGTGGATGACGGTGTCGACATCCTTGGTCCGCACCAGCGTGGAGAATCCCATCGCCGGAGCGTAGCGAGGATGTTCAGGAATTGCTCAGGTTGGAAATGCCCGCGGGCATTCGTGCCTCAAACGAGACGTTCCTTGGGTGAACTCGTCTTACCGGCGTCCTTCTCGGGGAGATCACCCAGCGCCTCGTCGATCGAGGTGAGCACGTCGGGTGCGAGGGTGACGCCGGCGGCGCCTGCGTTGTCGGTGACCTGCTCCGGCTTCGACGCGCCGATGAGGGCGGCTGCGACGTTGTCGTTATGCAGCACCCAGGCCACCGCGAGCTGTGCCATCGAGAGGTTCTGGTCCTTGGCGATGGGCACGAGTTTCTGCACGGCGGTGAGGGTTTCGTCGTTCATGAAGCGCTTGATCATGTCGGCGCCGCCCTTCTCGTCGGCGGCGCGGCTATCGGCCGGGGGCTGCTTCCCCGGCTGGTACTTGCCGGTCAGGATCCCCTGGGCGATGGGCGACCAGACGATCTGGGAGACGCCCAGCTCCTTGGACGTCGGCACGACCTGGTCCTCGATGACCCGCCAGAGCATGGAGTACTGCGGCTGGTTGGAGATGAGCTGGATGCCGAGTTCCTGCGCGAGCGCGTGGCCGGCGCGCAACTGGTCGGCCGTCCATTCGCTGACCCCGATGTAGAGGGCCTTGCCGGACCGCACGACGTCGGCGAACGCCTGCATCGTCTCCTCCAGCGGCGTCTCGTGGTCGTAGCGGTGCGCCTGGTAGAGATCGATGTAGTCGGTGCGCAGCCGCCGCAGCGACGCGTCGATCGAGTCGCGGATGTGCTTGCGGGACAAGCCGGTGTCGTTGTGCTTCTTCAGACCCGTCGGGAAATACACCTTGGTGAAGATCTCGATCCCCTCGCGGCGTTCGCCGGCCAGGGCCCGGCCGAGCACGCTCTCCGCGGCGCCGTTCGCGTAGACGTCGGCGGTGTCGAAGGTGGTGATGCCGGCGTCGAGGGCGGCGCGCACGCACCGCACCGCCATGTCGTCCTCGACCTGGGAGCCGTGGGTCAGCCAGTTGCCGTAGGTGATCTCGGAGATCTTCAGTCCGCTGTTGCCGAGGTATCGAAAGTCCATGATTTCGACCGTAGTCGCGTGGTGCGACGTGTGTCTCCCGGGGTACGGCGACGGGTCGGAAACGTGCCACGCCCCGTTCCAGGGGCGCGGCGACCGTCGTCCTAGGCCTTGTCGTGCAGCGTGACCTGGTAGCCGTCGGGGTCGGCGAAGGTGAACGTGCGACCGAACGGGCCGTCGATCGGCGCGGTCACGATCGTGTGGCCGTCCGCGGCGAGGGCGTCGTGGATGGCCTGCACGTCGGTGGCGTGCAGCCAGATGGCGGCGCCGATGCCGGGTTGCGGGACGGACGCCAGATCGGTGTCGGGGACGATGTCCCGCAATGCGAACGCGATCGGCTTGGTGTCGAAGACGACGGCGTGGGGAGGGCCGACGGGGGATCGGACGAGACCGAGGTACTGCTCGTAGAACGCCTGCGAGGCGTCGAGGTCGCGAGCTTGGAGCGAGATGAAGTCGGGGCCGGTGACGGGCATGGTGATCTTCCTACTTTCCGTGGCGTGTCAGTAATCTGACATGAGCGACGGTATGTCAGAATACTGACATGAGTCAAGACGGACCTGGCATCGACCTGGAGACGTCGCTGGGCTACCTGCTCAAAGAGGCCTCCAGCGCCCTGCGCTCAGAGATGGAGGCGGTGCTGAGGCCGCTGGGGATGACCGTGACGCACTACTCCTGCCTCGAGTTGCTCGCCCAGCGCCCGGGCCTCTCGAACTCCGAACTCGCCCGAGGCGCCTTCGTGACACGGCAGTCGATGAACGTACTGCTGCAGGCCCTGGAACGCGACGGCTTCGTGACCAGGCCGACGCAGGCCGCGGTGGGGAAGGTCCTCCCCGCGCGCCTCACGCCACGCGGTCGACGGAGCCTCGCGAAGGCGACCGCCGCCATCCGATCCGTCGAGGTCAGGATGCTGAGCGGTCTGACCCCGGGCGAGCGGTCGGACGCGCTGCGGATCCTGCGCAGCATGGTCCGGTCGCTGCGCGACGGCAGCGAGGCTGGTTGAGGGCCCCGCCCCGCTTCTGCGGCCGCCGGATGGCGTCGACACGGTCGCTGATCCCTTCGGGCTGTCGTGGGTCGGTTGCCACCTCGCGCTTACCCTGTGCCCGTGACTCAGCTTCGGATCCGTTGGTCCGTCGCCATCGCGTCGTCAGCCCCGGTTGCCGTGATCGGTGCCGCGTTCTGCGTGTTGGCGATTCCGCCGTTCGGTCTGGGTCTTGGGGCGGCGATCGTGTTCGTACTGCTCGCCGGATCTATGTCGGTACGCCGTGTTCGCAGACGGACGCTGACCGTCCATCCGGACGTCCTGGTCGTGCAACGCGACCAGTACAGGTTGTCCGTTCCGTGGTCGCGAGTGACGGCGGTTCAGAGTCGACGCCACCAGGTCGTCATGCGAGTCGAAGAACTGGTGTGCGCCGGAGCAGCGGTCGACGCGGTCAGTTCGTCAGGGCGACCGTCGGTCCTTCCGAAGAGGTTGGAAGGTCACCCCGCCTTGTCTCGGGTCATGGTGAGTCTGTATTCCAAGGACTGGAAGAACGGGCCGATCGGGGAGAAGGTGCGCGCTGCCGGGGTCCATGTCTGACCACTCTCCGTAGGGCACGGTCGCGCGCGAGACGACCGCACCAGACGCAGGACCCTCACCGCGACGGCCGGTGAGTAGAGCAAGACGTCAGTGGCGGCGCCGCACCGTCGGTCGGCGTGAAACCGGGATGAAACCGCGGTGAAAGCACGCATCCCTAAATTCGTCGGCATGACCACCGAGCTCGTCCGTCACCCTGAGGAGGCCGCCATGACAGACACCACGTCCCCTGCAGACACCGCCAACATCGCCGTCAAGGCGCCGGCACCGCACACCTACACGTCGCTGCGTGCGGCCTGGATCCCGCTTGCCGCCCTCTGCCTGGCGTTCTTCGTCGAGATGGTCGACAACACTCTGCTGTCGATCGCCCTGCCCACGATCGGTCGCAGCCTCGGCAGCGGCACGACCGCGCTGCAGTGGGTGACCGGCGCGTACTCCCTGACGTTCGGCGGGCTGCTGCTCACGTCCGGATCGATCGCCGACCGTCTCGGGCGGCGTCGGGTCCTGCTCGCCGGACTCGCGCTGTTCGGTGTGCTCAGCCTCGCCGTGATCTTCGTCGAGTCGACCGGTGAGCTCATCGCGCTGCGTGCGGCACTGGGCATCGCGGCCGCCGCGATGGCGCCCATCACCAACTCCCTGGTCTTCCGTCTCTTCGACGACAAGGACCTGCGGATGCGCGCGGTCACCGTGATGATCGTCGTCGGTATGTCCGGCTTCATCCTCGGCCCGCTGCTCGGCGGGACCGCCCTGGCGCACGTGCGGTGGGAGTGGCTGCTGGTCGTCAACGCCCCGATCGCGCTGATCGCGTGCATCGGCGTGCGCCTCGGGGTGCGTGCGGACCGTCCCGAGGACCTGACCAAGGACCGCCTCGACCTGCCGGGTGCGCTCCTCAGCATCACGATGATCGGCCTCGCCTGCTACTCGCTGACCAGTGGCGTGCAGCACGGCTGGCTCTCGGCGATCACCCTTGCCTCGATCGTCGGCGCGATCGCCGCCGCCGTCGCCTGGGTCTGGCACGAGCGTCGCAGCGCCGCACCGATGCTGGATCTGTCGATCATGTCCAACGGCACCGCCCGCGGCGCCGTGCTCGCCCAGATCGGCACCTCCATCGCGATGGCCGCGGTGCTCTTCGGTCTGATCCTGCACTTCCAGTACGCGTACGGCTGGAGCCCGGTCAAGGCCGGTCTCGCCAACCTGCCGCTCATCATCACGATGCTCGCGGCCACCCCGTTGTCGGAGTGGCTGGGCAAGCGCTTCGGCCACCGCATCGCCTGCCTGGTCGGCGCCGTCTGCCTGACCCTCTCCCTGGTGGGCCTGTCCTGGGGCGTCAGTCACGGGTACGCCGCGATCGCGGCCTCGATGGTCCTGATGACCATCGGACTGCGCACCGTGATGACCATCTGTGCGGTCGCTCTGATCGATGCGATGCCGGCCAACCGCACGTCGATCGGCGCGGCACTGAACGACACGGCACAAGAGGTCGGCACGAGCGTCGGCACCGCGATCGTCGGCACGCTCATCGCCGCGCTGGTCACCACGCAGCTGCCGGCGGGCACCTGGAGCAGCGCCCTCGTGGCGTCGTTCTTCCACGGCGAGCGCATCACCTACGCCGTGCTGGCGGCGGTCGTCGGTGTCATCGCCATCGGGGGCGCGCTGACGCTCACCGACTCCCACGCGGTGGAGGAGCACTGACGGGGGTTCCACCCCCACCGACGACGGTCACCGCGGGGCAGCCTCAGCTGCCTGCGGTGACCTCGTCGCGTGCGTCGACGAACGCCTGCACGCAGGTGCGCACGTCGTCCTCGCTGTGCGCGGCCGACAGCTGCACGCGGATGCGCGCCTTGCCCTGCGGTACGACGGGGTAGGAGAAGGCGATCACGTAGACACCCCGCTCGAGCATCGCGTCGGCGACCTGGGCCGCGGTGCGGGCGCCGTCCTCGCCCGGGAACATGACCGGGACGATCGGGTGACCGCCCGGCAGCAGCTCGAAACCGGCCTCCGTCATCAGCTCGCGGAAGAGAGACGTGTTGCGCCGCAACGCTTCCCGCTGATCCGTCGAGGTTGCGGCGAGTTCGAGCGCCTTGAGCGAGCCGGCGACCACGCTCGGCGCCACGGCGTTGGAGAAGAGGTAGGGACGCGAGCGCTGGCGCAGCAGGTCGACGATCTCCCGGTGCGCGGCGACGTACCCGCCGGAGGCTCCGCCGAGGGCCTTGCCGAGGGTGCCGGTCACGATGTCGACCCGGTCCAGCACACCCTTCAACTCGTGCGTCCCGCGTCCGCCGTCGCCGACGAAGCCGACCGCGTGCGAGTCGTCGACCATCACCAGAGCGCCGAACTCCTCTGCCAGGTCGCAGATCTCGTCCAGCGGCGCGTAGTAGCCGTCCATCGAGAAGACCCCGTCGGTGACGACGACGGTACGGCGGGCACCCGCCTCCCGCGCTGCCTCCAGCTGCGTACGCAGGTCGGCCATGTCGGCGTTCTGGTAGCGGTAGCGCTTCGCCTTGGACAGCCGGATGCCGTCGATGAGCGAGGCGTGGTTGAGGGCGTCGGAGATGATCGCGTCCTGCGCGTCGAAGAGCACCTCGAAGGTGCCGCCGTTGGCGTCGAAGCAGGAGGAGTAGAGGATCGCGGCCTCCTGCCCGACGAAGTCGGCGATACGGCGTTCGAGCTCCGCGTGCTGCGACTGGGTCCCGCAGATGAAGCGGACCGACGCCATCCCGAAACCCCACTGCTGCAACGCATCGGTTGCCGCGGCCACGATCTCGGGGTGGTCGGCCAGACCGAGGTAGTTGTTGGCGCAGAAGTTCAGTGCCTCACCCTGCTTCGTGCGCACGTGGGAGGACTGCGGTGAGGTGAGCTCACGCTCGTGCTTGGTCAGGCCCGCGTCCTCGATCTCGGCGAGGGTCGCGGCCAGATCGTCCTTGATGTCGTACATCGGTGTCTCCTCGGGTGAGGGAGCGACGCGGTGGCGTCAGCTCCAGTCCATGACGACTTTGCCGCACTCGCCCGATCGGGCGGTGTCGAACGCCTGCTGCCACTCTTCCGCGGGGAAGCGGTGGGTGATCACCGAGCGCACCGCGTGCTCGAGCGGACCGGAGGACTGCAGCATCGCGCTCATGGCGTACCAGGTGTCGTACATCTCGCGGCCGTAGATGCCCTTAATGGTGATCATGTGGGTGATCACCCGTCCCCAGTCGATGGCGAACGGACCCGCGGGCAGCCCGAGCATCGCGATGCGTCCGCCGTGGTTCATGTTCGCGAGCATCTCCTCGACGGCCGCTGAATGGCCGGACATCTCCAGGGCGATGTCGAAGCCCTCGCGCATCCCCAGCTCGCGCTGCGCGTCGGCGATGCGATCGCGCGAGACGTTGACCACCCGGTCGGCGCCGGCCGCCTTGGCCAGCGCGAGGCGGTAGTCGCTGATGTCGGTGACCACGACGTTGCGCGCGCCGACGTGCTTGGCGATCGCGGCACCCATCACGCCGATCGGGCCCGCGCCGGTGACCAGGATGTCCTCGCCCGCGATCGGGAAGGACAACGCGGTGTGCGTGGCGTTGCCGAACGGGTCGAAGACCGCGCCCACGTCGGGGTCCATGTCATCGGGCTGCACCCAGGCGTTGGTCGCCGGGATCACGACGTAGTCGGCGAACGCGCCGTCCCGGTTGACGCCGATGCCGATCGTGCGGATGCACAGGTTCCGCCGCCCGGCCCGGCAGTTGCGGCACTCACCGCACACGATGTGGCCCTCGCCCGAAACGCGTTGGCCCACGCGGACGCTCGACACGTTGGCGCCGACGCGCGCGACCTCACCGAAGAACTCATGGCCGATGATCTGCGGCACGTGCAGCGTGGAGGCCGCCCATTCGTCCCACTGCTCCAGGTGCAGATCGGTGCCGCACAGGCCGGTGCGCAGCACCCGGATCATCACGTCGTCGGGTCCGCAGTCCGGCTCGGGGGCGTCGATCAGTTCGAGGCCGGGGGCGGCGGAGGTCTTGGCTAGGGCGCGCACGGATAGGAAGTATGCCCCCGGCGCCGCCGGGGCCGGCAGCCGCGGTGGGGCGCGCGGGCGATGCGTCACCATCGCCCCGAACGGGTACCGCAGGCGTATGAGCGAACAACGGCCGGACGTCGACGACCTTCCCCCCGGATCGGTCCGCAGGCTCGGCAGATGGGCCGTCGGCAACAGCAACGGCGAGGACTTCGCGGTGTCGCGTCGATGTCGTCATCAACTGGCCGACCTCAGCGAGGGACATGTGGACGCCGCGGGCTGCCTCGTGTGCCCATGGCACCAGAGCCGGTACGACGTGGTGACCGGGGCGATGGTCGCGGGGCCGCGCGGCTTCCTCGGCTACCACGGCGACACACCGGGCTACACCGCGCTCGTCCTGTCCTACGGCCGGCGGATCAAGCTGCGGGTGGGCCGGCTGGTGCACACGTCGCACGGGTTGGACGTCGAATGACCCGGCTGCTGATCACCGGCGCCAGCGGCAACATCGGCACCGCCCTGCTGCGCCGATTGGCCGGTCGCGAGGAAGTGGAGATCGTCGGGCTGGCTCGCCGGCCGCCGCCGTCCGAGCCGCCGTACGACGATGTGCGCTGGCAGCGGGTGGATCTCAGCGAGGACTCCGCACCCGCGGCGCTGGACGAGGCGATGACCGGTGTGGATGCCGTCGTGCACCTCGCCTGGGCGTTCCAACCGACCCGGCGGCCCGACTATCTGACCCGGGTGGGCGTGGGAGGCACGGCGGCCGTCCTGGCGGCTGCCGACCGCGCGGGTGTCGGCCACTTCGTGCACATGTCGTCGGTCGGCGCGTACGCCGCGAAGACGAGCGACACCCCGGTCGAGGAGTCCTATCGGCATACGGGCATGACGAGCTCGCAGTACAGCAACGACAAGGCTGCGGCGGAGCGGCTGCTCGACACCTATGCCCGGGACCACCCGGCTGGGATGACGCTCACCCGGATCCGGCCCGGCATCGTCATGCAACGGGACGCGGGTGCCGCGCTCGACCGCTACGGACTTCCGGCGTACTTCCCGGCGCGGCTGCTGCGGTACCTCCCGGTGCTGCCGCTCGATGGTCGGTTCGCCATCCCGGTGGTGCACTCCGACGATGTCGCGGACGCTCTCGACCGGGTCCTCGAACAGGGCCGCGGCGGGGAGTTCAACCTGGCCGCCGACGAGCCGCTGACGAGGGAGATCGTCGCCGACGTCCTGGGCGCCCGTCCCGTCCAGGTGCCGGCGACCGTCCTACGGGCCATCGTCGCGGGCAGCTGGAAGGTCGGACTGCAACCGCTCAGCCCCGACTGGATCGATCTGGCCTTCGCGGTGCCGCTGCAGAATTGTGCGCACGCCCACCACGACCTCGGATGGCGGCCGTCCAAGGACCCGCACCAGGTCTTGACCGACGCGATCGACGGGATGGCGGACAACGCGGGTACGAGCAGCCCGGCGCTACGGCCGCGCTCGGTGCTCAACCGGATTCACGCGGTGGTGACCGCCGGACCCATCAGTCGTCGCCGGCAGTCCTGACGTTGCCGGGAAAACCTGGTGACGTGACCTTCCGCGCTGAGGGATGCTCCGTGCAATGTCTGTCAGCAGCAATCCCTTCTCGATGCGACGCATCACCAGCGCCGACCTCGAGCTGCTCTTCGGATGGGTGGGCACCGAGCCCGTCGTCTGGATCGACGACACCCGGCTGCGACGCGAACTGGACAGCCGCAACTACCGCCCCGAGTGGTCATGGGTGGCGGAGCAGGACGGCTCGCCGATCGGCCGGGCCCTGTGGTGGGGCGGTGACACCGCGGAGCGGCCCAGCACGTTGGACTGCCTTCTCATCCGCGACGGCACGGAGCATCCGGAGCACGTCGGTGCGGCGCTCATCGCAGAGGGGCTGAAGGCATTCGGTCCCGGCTCGGCGTTGGAGTTCAACATCGATGCGGCCACCGCCTGGGCCGACGACCCTGCTGCGGTCGCGGCCGTGCGGTGGCGCGGGCAGGCCGCGAAGGCGGGCGGCTTCTCCAGGACGACCGAGCGGGTCAGCTACCGCCGCTCAGCCGCCGACCCTCGCCCGGCCCGATCCACCCGTCTGACGTTCGAGGCTGCTCCGGACGCCACGTTCCGAGGGATGTTCGCCAGGGTCGCCGACGGCTCGCTGGACGCCTACACGCTCCACATAGTCGCCACCGAAGGCATCGAGGCGCTCGCGGACGACGACCTCGAGTTCTACCTGTCACTGCCGGGCGAGCGGGACTCGTGGCGGGTGGCCGTGCTCGACGATCGGACGCCGGTCGGTTTCATGATCCCCACGAGGACGGCGTACGACGCGAGCATCAGCTATCTCGGCATCCTCCCGGAGCATCGGGGCAACGGCTACGTGCATGACGTCCTCGCCGAGATGGTGCACGTGCACCACGACAACGACCAGGACCAGATCGTGGGCACGACCGACCTGGCCAACACGCCGATGCGCGCGGCCTTCGAGAGTGCGGGCTTCCAGGTCAGCCGACGACGGATCGTGCACGAGCAGTAGCTGTCGGACCCCTTGATCCGATTGGTTGTATGAAGTACAACTGTTGTTGTGACTACAACTAATGACACGGGTGACGCGACCGCATCGAGATCGGTGCTCCTCATCGGAGCATCGCGAGGTCTGGGCCTCGCTCTGGCACAGGAGTGGGTACGACGCGGACGGCACGTCGTCGCGACCGTGCGCGATCCGAGCTCGACGGCGCTCCCGCAGGTGGCCGATGGACAGCCCGGCAGCATCGAGATCGAGACGGTCGACGTGACGGTGCCGGAGCAGATCGACGGTCTGCGCGGCCGGCTGGCCGGCCGCACGTTCGACGTCCTGTTCGTCAGCGCCGGGGTCACGAACAAGCCGGAGGGAATCGTCGGGCAGACGAGCACGGAGGAGTTCGTGCGGGTGATGGTGACCAATGCCCTCAGCCCGTTGCGCGTGATCGAGGCCCTGCAGGACCTGGTGGCGCCGACCGGAACCATCGGGGTGATGTCCTCGGGTCAGGGCAGCGTGGCCAACAACGAACGCGGCGGCCACGAGGTCTACCGCGGCAGCAAAGCTGCCCTCAACACCTTCATGCGCAGCTATGCGGCCCGTCACGCAGGCGAGGACCGGACCCTGGTGCTGATGGCGCCGGGGTGGGTGAAGACCGAGTTGGGCGGCGAGGGCGCGCGCCTGGAGGTGGATGAGAGCATCCCCCATGTGGTGACGACGATGGAGGACCTCGGCGGTCGGCCGGGTCTGCACTATGTGGACTACCTGGGTCGCACGGTGCCGTGGTGACAGCCGCGAAGCAGGCGGGCGGCGATCATCCGGCCGACCCCGCAGCGTACGCCTGGGCCCTCATGCAGCAGTTCGTGAGCGCACAGAACCGGCACGAAGAGCTCAGGGAGACACTGGGATTCGGTCTCGGCGCCGGGCGCGGAAAGGTCCTCTTCCAACTCCGGCAGGCTCCATTGACGCTCACCCAGATCGCCGACGCCAACGGTTTCGATGCGCCGTACGCGACGCTCGTGGTCGACAAACTGCAGGCCCACGGCCTGGTCGAACGCCGACCTCACCCGGAGGACGGACGTCGCAAGCTCGTGGCGCTCACCGACGCCGGCCACGCCGCGGTGGCCACGGCCGACGCGATCCTGCTGCGCACTCCACATGCCCTTGCGGACCTCGGGGACGACGCAACGCGGCGCCTCGCGGACCTGCTGCAACGTCTGCAATAGGTACGGCGTGGACGGCATCCAGGCCCGAAGCGACCCCGGACGAGAGGTGGGGTGACGAGCGTGCAGCCACTCGACGATCTGGGACACCCGCTGGACCTCCTCTCGCCGGCTCGCCGGGTGGTCTCCCTGGTGCCGTCGCTGACCGAGGCGCTCGCGCACGATCGTCCGGAGGCCGTCGTGGGCGCGACCGAATGGTGCACGCACCCCGCCGATCTCGACGTACGCCGGGTGCGGGGCACGAAGAACCCGGACCTCTCGGCGATCCGGGCGCTGCGACCCGACGTGGTGATCGCCAACAGAGAAGAGAACCGCGAGCTGGACGTGCGGCGGCTGCGTGACGCGGGGATCGCGGTATGGGTCACCGAGATCGCTGACGTCACAGGGGCGTTGGACTCCCTCGCGCGGATGGTCGCCGCCCTCGGCTTGCCGCGGCCGCAGTGGCTAGCCGGCGCCCGGGAGGTGTGGGCAGCACCACCCACCTTGCCACCGGTCGCCGCGGCGATCGCGGTGTGGCGCGACCCCTGGATGGTCGTCGGCGGGGGCACCTTCGCCGGCGACGTGCTGCAGCGGCTCGGCCTGGTCAACGCGTACGCCGATGCGGAGCGCTACCCGCGTGCGGACGTCGCCGAGATCGAGCGTGTCGCGCAGCTGGTCGTCCTGCCCGACGAGCCGTACGTGTTCACGGCCGACGACGGTCCCGAGGCGTTCACGAGTCCGACCGCGCTCGTCTCCGGCCGCGCTCTCACCTGGTACGGCCCGTCGCTGGTCAGCGCGCGAGCAGAGCTGACCGAGGCGATGCGGCCGGCGCTGCCGGGCGGCTGAGCCTGCCGGGCCGGAAACGCCCACGGCTGTCGGACCCTCGTGCCAGAGTCGCAGGATGGACACCGTCGACAACGCACAGATCCGCGCCGCGGGGCTGGACGACTGGCGCAAGCTCGCCCAGGCGCTGCACGCCCGCTACGCCGTCCCCGACTACGCCGCTGCCGCGAAGTTCATCGCGGCGGTCGCTGACGCGGCCGAGTCCGCGAACCACCATCCGGACGTCCGCCTCACCTACGGCGTGGTGGACCTGTCGCTGTGCACGCACGAGGCCGGGCTGTGGGTCACGCAGAAGGACCTCGACCTGGCCGGGGAGATCAGCCGGATCGCCGCCGAGCACGGCCTGGCCGCCCGACCCCTCGAGGTCACACAGCTGGAGCTGGCGCTCGACACTGCTGATGACGACCGCGTCGGGCCGTTCTGGTCTGCGCTGCTCACCGGCAGCCCGGACAACCGCATTCACGACTCCGTCTTCGACCCGACCGGCCGCGTGCCGAGCCTGTGGTTCCAGGGCACCGACGAGCACGAGACCCCCCGTCAACGCTGGCATTTCGACCTCTGGATCGCGCCAGAGGTCGCCTCCGACCGCATCGCAGCCGCCGTCGCCGCGGGCGGCACGGTCGTCGACGACGAGGAGGCGCCCGCCTTCACGGTGCTGGCCGACCCGGACGGCAACCGGGTGTGCGTGTGCACCACGAGCGGCCGGGAGGGCTGACCCCGGACCCCGGATCCGGGTGTGACGTGAGTCTCACCGCAGCCTAAGGATCGCGTTACTCTCCGGTAATGACGAGACGACGTATCGGTCAGGCTTGCGCGGGTGTCGCCCTGGTGGGCGGCTTCTGCGTAGCGCAGACGGCTCCCGCACAGGCAGCCGCCCCCGACTACCCGGTCGGCGGTTCCGCCTCGGGCTACGCGAGCTGGGTCTCCACACCTGATGCCAACCCGCCCGGTGTGAACGTGCCGTGTACGCCGAGCGCGGCGCACCCGCGTCCGGTGGTGCTGCTGGAAGGCACCACCTCCCGCATCACCCACTCCTTCGCCCGGATCGGACCGCTGCTCGCCGACCAGGGCTATTGCGTCTACGGACTGAATTACGGCGACACCCAGCTCACCGCCTCCACCGGCGGCGTGATCGGCGCGATGGGCGACATCCCGACCTCGGCCCGACAGGTGTCCGGGTTCGTGGACAAGGTGCTCGCGCAGACAGGCGCCGCGAAGGTCGACATCGTCGGCTGGTCGCAGGGCGGCGGTCCGCTGCCCCGCTATTACCTGCAGAACCTCGGCGGCGCGTCGAAGGTCGATTCGCTCGTCGGCCTCGCGCCGTCCAACTACGGCACGAGCTTCTTCGGTGTCCTGAGCCTGATCGGCGCGGTCCAGAACGCCACCGGCGTCGACTTCCTGAGCGCCTCCGGCGCCCCCGCGTTCGACCAGCAGCTCAACACCTCGCCGTTCACCAAGGCTCTGAACGCGCACGGCGACACCGTGCCCGGGGTGCACTACACGGTGATCGAGACCCGGCTGGACGACGTCGTGACGCCGTACACCAACGCCTTCCTCAAGGGCCCCGGAGCGACGAACATCGTCCTGCAGCAGCAGTGCCCGCTCGACGGCACGGATCACCTCGGAATCATCTACGACAACAACGCGATTCAGGACGTGCTGAACGCGCTTGGGCCACGGGTGCCGAACTTCAAGCCCTCCTGCCAGGCGGCGCTCCCGCTCGTCGGGACACCGGGGCTGGGCGGCCTGCCGGGGTAGTTCTCGGCGGATGCCTTGCGCGTCGCCGTGGCGAGGGCCACGGTGGCGGCAGACCCCTACGACGACGTGCGGGGGCGACCCGGATGGAGCTTTCATGGCCAAGAAGCTGATCAACGACCCGCTCGAGGTGGTGCGGGAGTCGATGGAGGGGGTGGTGCTCACCCAGCCGGGCACCGCGATCCTGCGCGACCGCACCATCGTCGTACGCCGTGACCGCCTGAGCCACGGACCGAACACCGACCTGCCGGTCGCGCTGATCTCCGGGGGTGGCGCGGGCCACGAACCCGCGCACGCCGGGTACGTCGCGAGCGGCATGCTCACCGCGGCGGTCAGCGGCGGGGTCTTCTCCTCGCCGAGTGTCGATGCCGTGCTCGATGGGATCCGGGCCGTCACGGGCACCGGTGGCGCGTTGCTGATCGTGAAGTCCTACACCGGCGACCGGTTGAACTTCGGGCTGGCCGCGGAGTTGGCGCGCTCCGAGGGCTACGACGTGCGGATGGTCGTCGTCGGTGACGATGTGGCGCTCGCCGACGACGACGAGAACGCCGGACGTCGCGGCCTGGCCGGCACGGTGCTGGTGCACAAGACCGCGGGGGCGCTCGCGGAACGCGGCGGTTCGCTGGACGACGTCACCGCGCTCGCCCGGGCCGTCGCCACCGGCGTCGGCACGATGGGTCTGGGGCTCACGCCGTGTGTCGTGCCGGGTTCGGACGAGCCCGGTGCCGACATCGCCGAGGACGGCGTCGAGCTCGGCCTCGGCATCCACGGCGAACCGGGCGTCACCTCCGTCGACATGGCGCCGGCGGACGATCTGGCCGGGCGCCTGGTGGACGGCGTCGTGCAGGACCGCGGATTCGAGTCCGGCGCCCACGTCGTCGCACTCATCAACTCCACGGGTGGCACCCCGCCGATGGAGTTGGCGATCGTGGCACGTGCTGCAGTGAAACTCCTGCAGCAGAAAGGCATTCGCGTCGACCGGCTCTATCAGGGTCTGGTGATGACCAGCCTGGAGATGGCCGGATGCTCGGTCTCGCTGCTCGCGACCGATGTGCACCCCGACCTGCTCACACTCCTCGACGCGCCTACGGCATCGATCGGCTGGCCCAGTCGTGGTGCCTCCGACGTGCCTGGCCTGGTGCAGGTGGAGGTGCCCGCGGCTGCCTGGAGTCCGCAGGAGGAGGAAGGCGTCGACGACAGGATCTGCGCCGGCGGCATCGAGCGCGCCTGCAACGCACTCCTCGCGGCCGAGGAGGAGCTGACACTGATGGACAAGGTGGTCGGCGACGGTGACCTCGGGACCGCCCTGGCCCGCGGCGCCCGCTCGTGGCTGGGAGAGCCGCAGACCGGTGACGCACGTCATCAGCTGCGCGCGCTCGCAGCCGTCGTACGCCGCGAGGTCGGTGGCACCTCCGGCCCGTTGTACGCGGCCGGCTTGTTGAGGGCGGCCGAAGCCGTTGGGGCAGATGGTGATTGGGCAGCTGCCCTGCAGGCGGCCAGCGAGGGCGTGCAGGAGTTGGGTGGCGCGAAGGCGGGCGACCGCACGATGGTCGATGCGCTCGCGCCCGCTGCGACCGAGGCCACTGCGGGGCTGGGCGCCGCCCAGGCGGCTGCACGGCGGGGCGCCGACGCGACGACGTCCCAGGTGGCGCGTCGCGGGCGCTCCAGCTACCTGGGCGACCGGGTCAAAGGCCACCCGGACCCTGGCGCGGTCGCCGTCACGGTCTGGCTGGACGCGCTGTCGGACTGACCCGGGCTCGCCTCCCGCACCGTGGGAAGCGTCCGGATGGTGGACCTGGGCTGGCTCGCTGCCCCCAGCACATCTAACTTCGCGTTATGCATTCGATAACTCAGCGTCGCATCGAGGTTCCCTCGACCGCTGGCCTCTCGGTGGGACGGGGTGTGTCCGGGCGTGCTCACAGCGCCCGCGGCATGTGTACCGCCGGGGATCAGCCGCGCGCCGAGTGTTGTCGCCGCGGCTGATCCCTCGCCGACCCGACCGTCTGCATACCCCTCGAAGGACTCCCACATGACCACTCTCACCGCCGCCCCGCTCACCTCCACCCCGCGGTCCGGCGTCCACACACCGGACCAACTGCTCGACATCGCCCACCTCTTCGCGCACGACTGGCGCCTGAACGCACTGGCCTCGATCAGCCGGGACCACGCCGAACGGCACTGGATCGAGCTGGCATCGATCCCCGCCGTGCAGGTCTGGGCGATCGCCTGGCCCTCGGGCACCGGCACCGGATGGCACGACCACGGCATCGCCTCGGGAGCCTTCGTCGTCGTCTCCGGCGCACTCGTCGAGCAGGCCTGGCACGACGGCGTCCGCCGCACCGACCTGACCGACGGCCAGGGCAAGGGCTTCGGCGCGGATCACGTCCACGACGTCCAGAACCTCGGATCGGAGCTGGCTGTCTCGGTGCACGCCTACTCCCCGACGCTGACGGACATGACGCGGTACGAGCTGCAGGGCGATCGTCTGCACCGTCTCGGCGTCGACACCGCCGGCGACGCCTGGTGAATCGGTTCCGGCCGCGTGACGGCACGGGCGCGGCGTGACATGGTGATGACATGTCTTCGGATTCGGCTGCCGCTCTTGCTGGTTCGCTCCTGACCGACGCGTTCGGACGGGTCCACGAGCTCCTCCCGGGCATCGTGCACGACCTCAGTACGGCGGAGCTGACCTGGCGCCCCGACCGCGACGCGAACTCGGTGGGGTGGTTGGTCTGGCACCTGACGCGGGTGCAGGACGACCACATCGCCGGCCTTACCGGCGATGACCAGGTCTGGACGGCGGACGGCTGGGTGAGTCGCTTCGCCCTACCGTACGACGACGACACACTCGGCTATGGCCAGTCCAGCGCCGAGGTCGGCGAGTTCGCGGTCGACGACCCTGCCCTGCTGACCGGCTATCACGAGGCGACCCACCGGGCGACGATCGCTGCGCTGCGGGGCTTCTCGGCCGCCGACTACGACCGTGTGGTCGATGAGCACTGGGACCCGCCGGTCACCCTCGGCGCCCGGGTCGTGTCCGTGCTGAACGACATCACCCAGCACGCGGGCCAGGCCGCGTACGTGCGCGGGCTGCTCGAGCGGCGTACCTGACCGCCGCGCTCGACGGACGGTGTGGAACCGGTCAGGCGTCCGTGCGGGTCGCCTCGGCCGCGCCCTTCTCGGTGCTGGAGTCGGTGCTGGCCAGGTTGCCGCCCAGGTCCTCCAGGTGCGCGCGGACGAACCACTGGAACTTCTCCAGCTCCGCGGTCTGACCGATGAGCATGTCCTCGGTGATCGGGTCGATCTCGCCGGCTGCTGCGATCGCCTTGCGGTTGTCCTCGACGACGCCGTTGTAGACCAGGTCGAGCGCGCCGAGGTGTGCGAGGACGGTGTCCCGGCCGATCGAGTAGTCCTTCCAGGTGCGGTCCCGCTCGATCGCACCGGGCGTCCCGGAGGGCGAGCCGCCCATGGTGGCGATGCGCTCGGCCACGGCGTCGGCGTACCCACGCACCAGATCGACCTGCGGGTCGATCATCTCGTGCACCGCGATGAAGTACGGCCCGATGACGTTCCAGTGCACGTGCTTCAGCGTGAGGTGCAGGTCGTTGTAGGCGCTGAGCCGCTTCTGCAGGGTCTTGATGAGCTGCTCGGCGTCCTTGGTGGACACTCCGGGGACGGTGTAGCGCACGGCCATGGTGACTCCTCTGCCTGAGTCCGTCCGGATGTTGCGGCAGCTAGCGGCAAAGCACCGGATTGACTGAAATGGGACGTGGTTCGCGGATTGCCTTCGACGTTACACCGCAGGGGCCGCCACGTCGGCAGCTCGCCCGGCTGCCGGTCAGTCGGTGATGCGGTCGACGACCGAGCGCAGCAGGCCCTTCTTGTGCGTCGTCCCGTCGTCGTCCATCTCGACCCTGCCACCGGCCCAGTCCGGGTCGTTCGGCCACGGTCCGACGGGGTCCAGCTCGGCCGGGTCGGCGTCGTCCGCCGGGTCGGCAAGGGCCCGGTCGAAGGCTGCCTCGACCCCCACCAGTTCGTACCCCTCCGGCAGCAGATCGCGGCGGAAGTCGGTCTCGGAGCAGACCATGTCCTCGTGCAGGCTCTCCACCAGGGACTCCACCGTCGAACCGGGGACGTCCGCGAACTGACCGGCGAGCTTGCCGACCAGCGCGGTCGGCAGCAGCGGGATCTCGATCTGGGGGCGGGTGAGGCCGGCGACCTTGGTGAAGAGTGCGAGCAGGTCGGAGTAGGGCATCCGCTCGGAGCCACCGATGTCGTATGACCGCGATTGGCCGTCGTGGTCGACGCAGCCCGCCAGCGCCTTCACGGCGTCGACGATGGCGATCGGCTGCACCTGCGACTTCATCCAGGTGGGGACGGTGTGCACCGGGAGTCGCTCGGACAGTTGGCGCACGATCTCGAACGACGTGGAGCCGCTGCCCAGGAGGATCGCGGCACGCAACGCGTACGTCGGGATGCCGGAGCCGGTCAGGATGTCCTCGACCTCCAGGCGCGAGCTGATGTGGTCCGACAGTTCGTCGTGGTCCACGGGAGGGACGATGCCGGACAGGTAGACGATGCGACTGACGCCGGCGTCGCGCGCACCGTCGGCGAACGTCTGCGCGGCGTCGCGGTCCTTCTGCATGAAGTCGTCGCCGCCGAGACCGTGGATCAGGTAGTACGCCGTGTGCACCCCGGCGAGACCGGCGAGCACCTGCTCCTTGTCCGACACGTCGAGCTGCACTGCGTCGATCCGGTCCGACCACCAGAAACCGTCGGCCTTGTCGACGTCGTAGAAGCCGCCGGCCACGGAGTGTCCACGGCGCAGCAGCTCCGGGATGAGCCGTCCCCCCACGTATCCACTGGCACCGGTGACGAGGACACGCTGGGACTGGGTCATTCTTCGACAGTACGGCGTGCACGCGGGCCCGTCAGCAGCGCCGCCCACCCCCGGCGGGCGGGCGGCACCGGCGATGCGCGGCGCATACTGCACAGATGAGTGATGACGACGAGAAGCAGGTATCCGAGACCTCGATGATGACCCCGGGCGGCAGCGTGCAGGACTCGCCCGGCACCGACGACGGAGTGCCCCCGGCGGAGGACTCCCAGACCGAGGCCGACGGCGCTCCGCGCGACTATCGCGCCGACAAGACCGTCTCGGACGAGACCATCCCGCAGGCCGACCCGGAGGAGTTGGGATGACATCGCAAGCTGCCCACGGATCGCCCGTCACGCAGGACGACGAGGCGCGCGACACCGTCTGGAAGCTGCTGGACAAGGCACGCTTCTGCATGATGACCACGGTCGACGACAACGGGCGCCTGGTGTCCCGGCCTATGGGTGTCCAGCAGACCGACGATGATCTGCTGTGGTTCTTCGCAGCCGCCGATTCGCCGAAAGTGGCTGAGCTGCGGGCCGATCCGCGGATCAACCTGGCGTTCTCCGACTCGGACGACTTCATCTCGCTGAGCGGTACGGCGGAGGTCGTGCACGACCCGGCCAAGAACCGGGAGCTGTGGAACAAGTTCGCCGAGGCATGGCTGCAGGCCGAGCCGGAGGACGAGCGGGTGGTGCTCATCAAGGTCACCGCGGACACGGCGGAGTACTGGGACACCCCGGCCAAGCCGTCGCGTCTCGTCGGCATCGTGCGCACCCTCACGACGGGTGAGAAGCCGCCGGGCGGTGACAACAAGACGGTCGATCTCTGATCGACACCGGGGCGTGACCGGCGGCCGGGGCACGGGCGTCTGTCAGAACGCGTGGGCCTAGGTCAGCGGCGTGACGATGTGACGGATTGCATCCCAATGTCGCAGCTGCTGTGCTACGACCACGATGGGCCGAGCGCCCTCGGCGGCTCGTAGCGCGTCGGTCAGACGACCTGCGGGCACCTTGCGTGAGAGCGTCAGGTGCGGGATCCACAGGTCGCCCTCGTCGCCGCGCAGATCAGCGACTGCTGCGCGCAGCACCGGGTCCGGTACGACGAGGTGCGCGACGACGAAGGGCCCGCGGCCGAAGACGACGGTCGCGCGCGCGGTCAGGCGAGCCGGCAGGAGGGGCCGCAGATCGCGGGCCGCACGCTCCAGGATGTCGGGAGGCACCGTCGGCGCGGCCAGCAGCGTGAGGTGGGGACGGTGCGTCGGGCTGGTGCGGCGCCCCTCGGAGGGGATCTCCTGCTGCTCCAGTGCCTGCCACCCGGCCCGCACGGCTTCGTCGGACGCCGGGTCGAGGCTCAGATCGAGCGAGGAGAACGGCACGGTGGGACTCTCGCATGCCAGCGACTCGTCACAGCGTCGTGACGGCGCGGGTGTCCTGGCACACCGACCATTCGCCGGTGCGCTCGTCGTGCCGCACGAGGCCCTGCGATTCGAACTCGCGCAGCCAACCCAGCATCGGATAGTCCCCCCAGCGACGGTGGAAGACGTTGGCATTGCGCACGATCGGCGCGACGTGCTGGACCGGTGGCGTGCTCGTCGGATGGTGCTGGTGGTACGCGGTCGCTCCGCCCACCCAGGTCAGGCGGCCGCTCTCGCGGCCCAGGACGCGGGCGAGGTCGGTGTCCTCTGCGCCATATCCGACGTAGTCCTCGCAGAACCCGCCGAGCCGTTGCCAGGTCGCCGCGGTGAGCGCGAAGGACAGCGACCAGAACAGCTCCAGCCGCGGTTCGTCCAGCAGTCGGTCACCGTCGGGCACGGGGCGGGCGGGGTGTGGTCGGGAGAGCGCCAGGTCTGTGGCGCTGTACGACGCTTCGCCCCGCTCCAGCGCGGGCAGGTAGTGCACGGGGCCGCTCCAGATCACCGGTGTCAGACCGTCGGAGTCTGCTGCTGAAGAGGTGACCTGCGCGTACCGCTCGAGCAGACGGACACCGGGCAGGCAGTCGACGTCGAGGAACATCAGGGAGTCCGCGCCGCCGTCGAGAGCAGCGGTGGCACCGGCGTTCCGCGCGGCGGCCAGGGGGAGACGTGCGGGGTCGGCGTCGACCGAGAGCACGTCGGTGTCAGGCACCCCCGACAGCAGTGGCGCGATCTGTTCGTCCGCCATCGAGACGACGACGTGCCGATCGGGACGGCGGGTGCCGCGCGCCAGATGCTCGACCTGGGCGGCCAGGTGCGCATGGCGACCGTGCGCGATCGTCACCAGCGCCAGGCGCTCACCGGCGCTCACCGCGAACCCAGTCCGTCGAGGGCGTCGGCTGCGCGCCGGGCCCCCTGCAGATCGTTCCATCGCGACCATGACGTGCCGCCGGTTGCGACCGCGCGCGCCAGCAGGGCCGGCCAGTCGTTCGCGGCGGGCCAGCGCTCGCAGGTGACCGCGACGTCCCCGGCCGCGAGTGCGCGGACCGTCGCCAGCTGCTCGTCGTGCGGACGGGGCTGCGCCACGACCACGGCGGGACGGCGCAGCGCGGCAACCTCGGCCACGGCGTTCTGACCGGCGTGCGTGACGACCACCTGCGAGGCCGCCAGCACGTCACGCAGAGGGGTCGCGCTGGGCCCGAAGTCACCCCCGCAGAACGTCCAGCGCCAGTCGGGTGTCGCCGCCGCGACCGACGGGGCGAACCGCGCGGGCAGGTCCGCACCGCCGCCACCGAGCAGGCACGTCACGGAGCGCTGCGTCGCGGCGGCGGCCGGTGCAGGACCGACACGCGGCGCATCGAAACGCGAGAACGCCCCGGTGTGAACGGTCTTGGCAATCCACCGCTCCGGCCAGTGCGGCTCGGCGAACTCCGCGGGCCACGGGGCGAGCAGGGCCTGCGCCACGTCGTACGCGAGCTCGTGGGCCGGGTCGGCTCGCTCGCCGCGCATGGCGACCACCACGACGGGTACGCCGAGGGTGCGCGCGAGGAGGGTCACCTCGACCGACACGTCGACCACCATCAGGCGCGGCCGGTGGGTGGTGATCCACGCCGAGATCGTCGCCATCCGGGCGGTGTATCCGCCGTGCCGTAGTGGCGCCCAGTGCAGCCGGCCGTGCGCGTCGATGTCAGCGTCCGACCCGGGCGGTGGATCGTCGTCCCGGGCCAACGGGACCCATTCGCCACGCCAGTCCGACGGCGCGTCGAGCGAACTCAGTGCCGTGACAGGGGATCGCAGGTGTCGAGCGAGGTTGGTCAGCCGCGCCAGGTGGCCCGACCCCTGGTGGTGCACGTAGTACCCGATCAACCGAGCACCTGCCGATAGATCGCGGCGTGCCGGGCCGCGACCTCGGTCTGCTCCGCGCGTCGCTCCTGCACGGTCGCGCCCTCGGTGGGCCGCAACTCGCCGAGCACCTGCTGGACGACGTCCGGCCGGGCGTTGAGTGCCAGCGTCACCACAGGGTGCTGCTCGCCGTAGTACCCGATCGCGGGCGCGACGACGCTCGTGCCGACGTCCCAGCACGACTCGACCCATCCGGAGTGGGTGCCCCAGAGGTAGGGCAGGATCAGGGCGTCGATCCCGGACAGGAACTCCCACAGCTGGCGTTCGTCGGTGTAGCCAGGCACCGCGCTGACCTCCCAGCGCCCCTCGCGTGCTCCGTCGGCGATCACGTTGCCGACTTCATCGCCACCGGTGAGGATCGCGGTCGACACCCGGATCACGATGGATGTGTCGGCGGGTGCCTGCCGCAGCATCGACAGTGCGGCGAGGGCATCGACGTTGGGACGCTGCGAGCGCAGGTTGAGACCGATCCGGCCGCCTCGGCGGGCCCGCGCCCGCACTCGCCGGCCCACCAGTCCGAGGTCGAACTGATGAGGATGCGGTATGACGTGAGCTGTCACACCGTAACGACGCTTCAGCTCCTCCGCAGCGCCACGGGTGAGCGTGATCGTCCCTGCCGCCGACTTGGTGAGCACGCCCAACGAGGCGTGGTGACGCTCCTGGCCGGGCGTGTGCGGGTTGTCCAGGTCGTGCACGGTGAGGACGAACGGGATGTCCTCCGAGATCAGGGTCTCGGTCCAGGTGCGCAGCTGCTGCGGCGTGCGGTGTTCGTAGCCGAAGTGCAGGTGCATGAGGTCGACCTGGCCGGCGTACGCGCGCACCCAGGCCGGCTCGAGGGCCGGCGATGGGCGCCACGGGTCGTCGTACGACGTGCTGCCCGCGGGATCGGGCAGGTGCACGACGTCGGGCGCCCCGGCCAGGCAACGGTCGACGTAGGAGTGCCTGCCGGGGATGGTGCAGACGCGGATCGGACGGTGTTCAGGGCGCGAGGACATGGGGCGACGCGATCCGTGGCAGTGAACTGGCGATGACGGCGCGGTAGGCGTCGACGTACGAGCGGCTCATCTGGCGCAGCGAGAAGTGGCGCTCGGCGAAGCGTCGGACCTCGGCCCGGGAGATCTCGTCGACGCGCTGAACGGCCTGCGCCATGGCGGCGACGTCGTCCGCAGGCACGAGACGACCGATCCGGCTGCACGTGAGGATGTCGGGGATGCCGCCGCGGCCGAACGCGACGACGGGCGTGCCGCACGCGAGCGCCTCGATGACCACCAGCCCGAAGGGCTCGTCCCAGGTGGGAGTGACCAGGACCGCGCGGGCATGGCGTACGTGCTCGACCTGGGCGGCGCCGGACAGGTGCCCGAGGTAGCGGATGTCGGATCCGAGCCGATGCCGGATCTCGCGTTCGAAGTAGGCCTGGTCGCTGATCGGGCCGGCGAAGTCCAGCGGCAGGTGTGCCAGTCGTGCCGCCTCGATGGCCAGGTGGGGAGCCTTGTCGGGGGTGATCCGACCCGACCACCACAGCCGGTCACCGCCGGGTCCCGGGTGCCACCAGTCGAGGTCGACGCCGTTGTGGATCACCGCCGGCACCTCCGGGAGTCGGTCCCAGGAGCGCGCGGTGTAGTCGCTGACGGCTGTGAACCCACCGACCTTGCCCGTCGCCGAGGCGATGGCGGACTCCAGCCACGGCGTGGGCGGGGTGTGCAGGGTGGTGAGGATCGGCACCTCGCAGGTGTCGGCCATGGCGAGCGGGAGATAGTGCAGCGAGTGGTTGTGGATGACGTCGAACCGGAAGTGGCCCACCGCGGCCAGCCGACGCATGGCCGAGAGGTAGGTGTGATGCTCGGTCATGAACTCGGCTGCGGGCATCGAGTGGTCCTGGGTCGCGAGCTCGCTGGGCGCCCAGCGGCCGCCGTCGAGCGCCCACTGGTCCTCCACCTCGTCGGAACCCTCTCGGGCTATCAGGGTCACCTCGTGCCCGTCGGCGACCAGCTGGCTGCGCAGGTGCCACACCATCGATTCCAAGCCACCGGAGAACGGCGGAGCGATGTCGTTGCGGGCCGGTGCGAGCATCGCGACGCGCAGCCGGTCCGCGTCGCGCAGCGAGGGCGTGCGCCAGCTCATCGGGGCGTCACCGAGCGGGTGACGGCGATGCGGCATTGGAGCATGTCCACCTCGTTCGGCTCGGACGCGGGCGTCGCTGATGTGACCATAGACCCAGCTATCGAGGGCCTTGGGCTCTTTCCGCGCCAGGCAGCTCCGGGAGGACACGCACCATGAGTGACCTCACGTTCGTGCTCGCCGGACCGGTCCGGCACGGGGTGCGGCTGCATGCGCAGGCCCTAGGTCGGCGTACCCGGGGGGCCCCCCTGGTAAACATCGAGGACGGGGCCCTGCCCCCAGGGCCGGTCCACCTGCATTTCACCGACCGCATCTTCGGTCGCGACGCGCTGGACGCCGCCGAGCGCCTGGCCGCTCTCGTGGGGACCCGCCCCCTGTCGGTGACGCTGCACGACCTGCCCCAGCCCTCCGACGGTGCGTCGTTCGAACGGCGGCGCCAGGGGTACGCGCGGGTGGTCGCCGGCGCGCGCGGGGTGCAGGTGAGCAGTGAGCACGAGCGGGGTCTGCTGGAGCAGGTGTGGGGTGCGTGCGGGGACGGCGCGATGCCGCCGGTCGCGGTGGTGCCGCTGCCGGTGGACCGACCGACGCGGTGGGGGCCGCCCGCAGGTGCGCAGGGCAGCACCGACGGCGCCGTCGTCGTGCTGGGCTTCGTCTACCCCGGCAAGGGACACGCCGAGACGCTGGCGGCGATGGCCTCCCTGTCGACCGGCGTGCCGCTGGTCGCGGTCGGCGCTCCGTCCGACGGTCACGAGGATCTCCTGACCGAGCTGGAGGACGAGGCGGCAGCGCAGGGTCGCTCGTTCGTCTGCACGGGATACGTCACCGACGAGGACCTCGAGCGCTGGACTGCCCGGGCCGCGATTCCGGTCAGCGCGCACACCCACATCTCGGCGTCCGGCTCGATCAACCGGTGGATCAGCGCCGCCCGTCGCCCCATCGTGACGCCCGGCGCGTACGTCGGCGAGCTGCATCGCCGCGCGCCGTGGGCCGTCACCGTCGCGGCCGATCTCCCGGCAGCGATCGGTGCGGCGCTGCACGACCCGACGTCGACGTGGATCCGTGAAGCCGAGTGGGACGGCGCCGCGTTGCCGGACACCGGGACCGCCGCGGCGATGCAGCTCGCCGCGATCGAGGCGATCGGGCTCGCGTGAGCGCGACCATCGGGGTCGTCATTCCCCACTACAACGACGAGAAGCGGCTGCGGTGGGTGCTGAACGCCCTTGCGAGTCAGTCTTTTCCGGCCGATCGCATGCACGTGGTGGTGGCCGACGACGGATCGGCTCCGACGCCCGTGCTGCCCCGTCTGCCCTACCGATGCGACGTGGTCGGCCAAGAGGACCGGGGCTTCCGAGCCGCGGCCGCGCGCAACCTGGGCGCCGCGACGGTGGAGGGCGACGTGCTGGTCTTCCTCGACGGCGACACCGTGCCGGCACCCGGATATCTCGCGGCGCTCGCCCGCGTGCACGAGCAGGCGCCGACGTACCTGCTCGGGGTCGGGCGACGCGAGCACGCCGACTTCGCCGGATGCACCGACGAGCAGGTCGCGCAGTGGGTGCGGGACGGTCCACCGGCCGAGCGCCGGCTCCCCTCACCGAGATGGCTGCGCGACGGGTACGCGCGCACCCGCGACCTGCGCGACGCGGGTGAGGAGGACTTCCGACTGGTCATCTCGGCGGTGCTCGCGGTGGACCGTGCCCTCTTCGAACGGGCCGGCGGCTTCGACGCGACGATCACCGGGTACGGCGGCGAGGACTGGGATCTGGCGTGGCGATGTTGGCTGCTCGGTGCGCGGCTGCGGCACGTGCCGGACGCCGTCGCCTGGCACGACGGCCCGGACGCCGGTGCACGCGCAGGTGCCCGAAGTGCGGCCCGCGCGGCCAAGGACGCCGAGTCCCTCGTGCTCGCCGAACGCATCACGCTGCCCAGCGTGCGAGGGCGGGGACTGCTCTGGGCCCGGCCCGACATCGCCGTGCGGCTGCACGGCCGGCACGCCGAGGCCGAGCTCTTCCTCACGGCGTCGAGCCTGTTGCGCGACAGCGATGCGGGCATCTGGCTGGTTGACCACGCGGGCGTGCCGGAGGCACTGACCGCGGACCCGAGGGTGCACGCCGGACCGCTGCCGCCTGCCGTCGGCGACCGTGCCCGCGTTCTGGTCGATCTCTGGACACCACTGCTGCTGCAGGGCACGCTGACTGCAGCATGCGCGGCGGGCGAGGCGCACGTGCCAGGGGTGCTCCGGATCCGGAGCACCCGCGCGCTGGCACTCGGTGCACCCGACCCCGCGCCCGTGCCGCGTCCGTCGTGGGCCGGTGCGGTGCCCGACGACGGGCTGGAACAGGTACTGGGACGGATGGACCGACGATGAGCGACCAGACGCACGAGCGGGCCGTGAACGCCACGGACGAAACGGTGGCTGCGGGACAGTCGGAGGACCAGGGGCGCCGCGAGCACTACGGCGAGTTCTACGGGCTGCACTCACCGGAGGACCCCGACCTGCCGCTGCTCGTGGTCTACGGCAACTGCCAGGCCGAGGCGACCCGGGTGCTGCTCGACGGTGCCGCCGACGGTCGGTGGCGCACGCTGCGGATGCCGCCCGTGCACGAACTGGTGGCCGACGATCTCCCGCACCTGCGCAAGGTGCTGGCCGACACGTCCTACCTGGTCGCACAGCCGATCGTCGACGGATACCGCGACCTGCCGCTCGGCACGCAGGAGATCGCCCGCGAGCTCCCGGAGCGCGCGTCGATCGCGCGTTTCCCGTCGGTCTACTGGGCGGCGCTCTTCCCCACCCAGGTGATCGTCCGGGTGGAAGCGGGCGATCCGCCCGTCGTGCCCTACCACGACCTGCGGGTGCTGGTGGCGGCTGCGAACAGGGTGCCGGTGTCGTTCGAACCCGTCCACGCGGACGGCGTACGCGCGGTGCACGAGGACTCGCTCGCCCAGCTACGGCGACGCCAGGAGCACCACGGCACCATCGACGCCGCGACGATCCTCGAACACGCGGGTGCGGACACCACGTGGGTCGTCAACCACCCGCACAACCATGTGCTGCTGCACGAGTCGCAGGCGATCCTGGAACGGCTGGGCCTGACCGGCGAGGTGAGCGACCCGGGCCGGGTGCTCCTGGGTGAGCTGCGTACGCCGGTCTACGCCGAGACGCTGGACGCCCTCGGGATCGACGGCGAGGCCAGCACGAGCTGGCAGATCCGCGGCGACGAGGTCGCCGAGCAGGAGGTGGCCGACGAACAGCTGCGCTGGTACGCCGAGCACCCCGAGGCGATCGAGACCGGACTGAAGCAGCACGCCGAGCTGGTGCGCACGCTTGGAGTCTGAGCGCACGCTCCGAGGCGGTCGCGTGAGCGGCTTGTCATAGTGAGGGTGCGGCACCTCCGGCCGCCCGTCGGCTCGGGAAGGACGTTGAGCGTCATGTCGTGGACCGATGAGGTGTCCTCCGGGACGTTGTGCGCGCCGGATGCGCAGGTCGCGCTCGACCTGCCCGATGCCGTCCCGGCGCAACGGGTCCCGTTCGCGCTACACCTGGCCGGCGAGTTGGCGCACTCGCTTCCGACGCCCGGGGGCGGGTCGACGATGCAGCTGTGGGACGCGATGTCGCGCATCGCGGCGTACGACCTGACCATCGCCCGCGCGCTCGAGCCGCACATCGACGCTCTCTCGATCCTGCACCAGGCCGACCTGTCCCCGAGCGACGTCGGCGCGGACGAGCGCTCGACCTGGGGCGTCTTCGCGGCGGAGGGCCCCGACGGGCGTCTCGCAGCCCGGGAGACCTCGACCGGATGGGTCGTCGACGGGGTCAAACCGTGGTGCTCCCTCGCCGGCCAGCTGTCCCACGCCCTCGTGACCGCGTGGACCTCGGACACCGACCGGCGACTCTTCGCCGTCTCCCTCGGCCACGATGTGCGCCCCCGCACCGGGCAGTGGTCCAGCCGAGGCCTGGTCGACATCCCCTCTGCGCCGGCCGAATTCGCCGATGTCGCAGCGGTGCCGGTCGGCGAGCAGGGGTGGTACCTCCTACGACCGGGGTTCTGGTGGGGTGGGATCGGGGTCGCCGCGTGCTGGTACGGCGGTGCTGCGGGCGTGGCGCGCCGGCTCGCTCCGCGCCCCGCGGGCACGGGACGTGCACCCGACCAGATCGCGCAGCTGCATCTCGGGGAGGCGGACACCCTGCTCTTCGCGGCGCGGGCCGCTCTGGCGCATGCGGCCGCTCAAGTCGACGATCCCGCGGCACGGGCCGACGACGAAGTGCTCGCGCGGCGCGTGCGAGGTCTGGTCCGCTCGGTCGTCGACGACGTCCTCGGCGTCACCGCCCGGGCCACCGGACCCGCGCCCCTCACCTTCGACGAGGAGCACGCCCGCCGGGTCGCCGACCTGTCGGTCTACGTCCGTCAGGATCACGGCGAGCGCGACCTGGCCGCGCTGGGCGCGCGGCTCGCCATCGACCGGACCGAGGGATGACGCCGGCGTTCGACCATCTCGACAGCGGTCGCCCGGAGCAGGAGTGGCTCGCCGACGAGCGGTGGGGGAGTCTGCCGACGTTGACGATCCGGCCAGGCCGCGGCCTGCGGCGGCTCGTGGTGATCGCGGCCCATCCCGACGACGAGACGCTCGGCGCCGGCGGCCTGCTGCACCTGGTCGCGCAGGCCGGTGTGCCTGTCGACGTGATCGTCGCCTCGGACGGCGAGGGATCGCACCCGGACTCCCCGACGTACGACCGGGCGCAGCTGGCACTGGTACGACGGATCGAGGTGATGGACGCCGTCGCGATCCTGGCGCCCGACGCGCGCGTGCGGCACCTGGGCCTGCCCGACGGCGACCTCGCCGCGCACGCCGCGTCGGTGGCGGCAGCGCTGCGCGAATCGGTCGCCGACCTCGGGGTCGGGGCGGTGATCGCCGCGCCGTGGCGGCACGACGGGCACACCGATCACGACGCGCTCGGCGCGGTGGCCGCGCAAGTCGCCGAGCAGACCGGTGCCCTGCTGCTGGAGTACCCGATCTGGCTGTGGCACTGGGGCTCCGGCGACGACGTCCCGTGGGCGCGGCTGCGGGTGCTGCCATTGCAGGACGAGCAGCGCGCGGCCAAGCGGCGCGCGCTCGCGACCCATGTGTCCCAGATCGAGCCGCTGTCGGACGCGCTCGGCGACGAAGTGCTGCTCGGAGCGGGGATGCTGGCGCACTTCGATCGGCCCTTCGAGGCGTTCGTCGACTCCTCGGGGCTCGCCGAGGTGGAGCTCTTCGAACGACTGCACGCGACGCGCGGCGACCCGTGGCAGGTGCGCAGCAGCGACTACGAGAGCCGCAAACGCGATCTGACCGTCTCGATGCTCCCGGCGCGACGCTTCGCGCGCGCCTACGAACCGGGGTGCTCGGTCGGCGAGCTCAGCGCCGCCCTCGCTCCGCACTGCGACAGCCTGATCTGCCAGGACCTGAGCGCGACGGCGGTACAGGAGGCGACTGACCGGCTCGCGGCGTACCCGCAGGTGCAGGTGCGCCAGGGCAGCGTGCCGCACGACTGGCCCGAGGGCGATTTCGATCTGATCGTGTTGTCGGAAATCGGCTACTTCCTCAGCCCGGTGGACCTGGACGCCGTGTTGCGTCGGGCGCGCATGACGCTGCGCTCTGGTGGGTATGTCCTCCTGTGCCATTGGGCGCACCCGATCGAGGGCTGGGAGTTGGACGGCCGCGACGTACACGCTCGTGCCGGGCAACTGCTCGGCCTGCCGGTGCACGCCCGGCAGGTCGACGACGACGTACTGCTGGAGGTGTTCGGGCCGTGTCCGTGATCGAACGGGTCGGGGTGGTGGTGCCTGCACGCGACGAGGCGGCGTTGCTGCCCCGCTGCCTGGGCGCCCTGGACGCGGCGACGGAATGGCTGCGGGTGAAGCGCCCACACGTCCGAGTCAGCGTCATGGTCGTGCTCGACTCCTGCGTCGACGCCAGTGCCGTCGCGGTCGGCAGGCACCCGGATGTCCTGATCGCCCCCACGTCGGCCGGCAACGTCGGAGCGGCGCGTCAGACCGGAGTGCGCCGGCTCGTCGTCGCGGCGGCGCCCGACTGGTTCGCCACCACGGACGCGGACTCGGCGGTCCCGGTCGACTGGCTGGTGCACCAGGTCGACGCCGCGGCATCGGGCCTGCACCTGCTGCTCGGGACGGTCGTGCCCGACGACACGGAGATCACCGCGCCGCAGTTCGCGCGCTGGCAGGCGCGGCACAGCGACGGGGACGGACACGGCTACGTCTACGGCGCCAACCTCGGTTTCAGCCGGAGGGCACTGGATGCGACCGGCGGCTTCCGTCCGCTCCCGGCGCACGAGGACGTCGACTTCGCCGAACGGGTCAAGGCCGTCGGGTTGCGATGGGCAGCCTCCGCGGCGCTGCCGGTGCTGACCTCCGCACGCACGATCGGGCGTACGCCGGACGGTTTCGCCGGCTACCTGCGCGACGACCTCGACGGCCGCCCGGTGCGCGGCGCCTGATCCGCCCACGGCTCACGCCCGGTGGGCGCGCCGGTCACTGGTCGTCGCCGGACCCGGCGGAGGAGAACCGCGCCCGGCCCAGTTGATCCGCAGCGGCCTCGTAGTCGTCGTCGGCGCCGTAGGTGAGCACGCCGGCGAGCTGGCCGTCCCGGCCGTAGCGCATCGTGAATCCTCCCGTGCGCTCGGTGACCGACACGTCGTCCCAGCCGTCGCCCCAGGCCGAGTACTTCAACTGGTGCGCGCCGATCTCGCTCCAGAATCCGGGGGGATCGCTCCATTCGGCGTCGTGCCCGGCGGCGCCCCCGCCGGCGATCTCACCCATCGTCGACGCATCGCCCCAGTGCTCCACCGACAGCGTCCGTCCGGCACGGGCATGGTGGGCGTGCACCGCATCGCCCGCGGCCCAGACGTCGCGCATGGTGGTTCGCAGCCGCTCGTCCACGACAATGCGCCCGTCGTACATCGCGAACCCGCTGTCCTGCAGGAAATCGGTGCTGGGCGTGACGCCGATCGCGGCCAGCACGAGGTCTGCCGCGTGGGTGCGGCCGTCGTCGGTGTGCACGGTGCGCGGTGCGTGCACGCCGGTGACGGTCGCATCGGTCACCAGTCGCACGCCGAGCTCGGTCAGCCACCCAGTGATCACCTCGGACGCGTGCGCGCCGAGTCGGGCGGCCTGTGGGCCGTGCTCCGATGTGACCAGCGTGGTCTCGATGCCCCGCATCGCGAGAGACGCCGCGGCTTCGCAGCCGATGAAGCCCGAACCGATCACCACGGCCGTCCGGGCGTGCGCGGCGGCCGTGCTGAGGGCCCGGGCATCACGCAGGCTCCGCAGATAGAGCACCTGCGCGTCGTCGTCGGCTACGGGCAGTGGTGTCGGATGCGCACCGGGAGCCAGGACCAGCCGGTCGTAGGTGTGCTCGTCGTCGCCCACCGTCACCGTGTGGTGCAGCGGGTCCACGTGCGCGACGGGCCGGCCGAGGAGCACGTCCACGCCGCTCAGCCCCTGCTCGTCGTCCAGGATCGGCACGACATGGGGAGCGCTCGTCGTGTCGCGCAGCATCTCCTTGGACAGCGGGGGCCGCTGGTACGGCAGGTCGACATCGGCGGTGAAGAGGGTGGCCGGGCCATCGCCGCCGGCATCCAGATAGGCCCGGGCCGCGGCGATACCGGCCGGCCCGCTGCCGACGACCACGAGCGGATGGTGTGCCATCTCGGCGCGGTTCCCTTCCTCGAGCGGATCGGTGGGGTCGGCTGGTTCAGGAGTAGAAGGGCCGGTCGTCGGACTCGGTCTCCTCGTGCGCGGAGCCCGTCGGGCGCGGCATGGCACCGGCGACGGGGCGGCCACGGTCGTCCACGAACGCCAGAGCCCCGCCCGGGTGGTCCGCGATCATCTCGCCGAACCGCTCCATCTCCACCGGATGGCCGGCCAGTCCTTCGGCGCCGAGGCGTTGCCCCAGCAGGACACCGATCTCGGCGGCGGTGAGACCGCGCGACTCGTCGGCCACCTCCTGGACCAGGCGGGCCCAGAGCTGCACGCTGTCGGGTCCGACGCGTTCGGCGAAGGCGGTGCTGATGGTGATCTGCGCGGGGGAGATGTCGGGATTCTGGGGTAGGGAGGTCATCGGCTTCTCCGATCGTCGTGGCGAGGGTCACGCCTGCAGCGACGCCACCCGTCGTCCGGGCGATCACCGCTAGCACTCTTACTCTGCACCCTGGCCTCTGCGCAGCGGTGGGCAGGCGGCTCCCACCCGGCGCGGCGTCGTACGCCCTCACGACGCGACGCCTCCACGAGAGGCGCGCCTGCGGGGCTGTCGGTGGTCGTGGTTACGGTCGGGGTATGACTGATCAGCCGGGCGTTACGCCCGAAGAGACCCCCGTCCCCGCCGGCTCCGAGACCATTCCCGACCAGGCTGCCGACGGCCGGCCCGCCGACACCTCCCAGGCCGGTCCGACCGACGCGGCCGCGGGCGGCGAGACGATCGGCGCCAGCACGCCGCAGCATCAGGAGGGTCTGGAGAAGGACCCCAGCGACTGGGTGACCGGCGACGAGCCGATGACCGCGGCGCAGCGCAGCTACCTCGACACCCTGGCCAAGGAGTCGGGTGAGCAGTTGCCGGCCGACCTGACCAAGGCGCAGGCCTCCGAACACATCGACCGGTTGCAGGGCAAGAGCCCGCGCGTCGACTGAGTTCCCGCACCCGCCACGTGGCGCAGCCCGCTCGCGGCGGCGCCACGTGGTCGCGTTCGCCTACCCGTCCATCACTCGTCGCGGTCCGACGCGACGCGAGGTCGCGGCGTCATGCGGAGTACAAAGGAGCAAGAGGCCACGATCTGGCCAGCCCACGGCAACGACGCCGTCGGTGACGAAAGGTGATCACGCATGACGAGCGAATACCGCACGGAGAACCCCGCGACCGGTGAGGTGCTGAAGACCTTCCCCGAGCTCGACGAGCAGGGCGTGAAGACCGCGCTGGACGCTGCCGAGACCGGCTACACCCACTGGCGCGACACCGACGCGAAGGAGCGCGCGGCTGCCCTCGGCCGGACCGCCGACCTCTATGAGCAGCGGTCGGACGAGCTGGCCCAGACGATCGCCCGCGAGATGGGCAAGCCGCTCAAGCAGGCCGCCGGCGAAGTGGCCCTGGCCGCCGCGATCTACCGCTACTACGCCGAGCAGGGTCCCAAGGGTCTCGTCGAGGACACCCTCGACGAGCGTTCGGTGGTGCGCAAGGAGCCGGTCGGCGTCCTGCTGGGGATCATGCCGTGGAACTTCCCCTACTACCAGGTTGCCCGCTTCGTCGCCCCGAACCTGTTGCTGGGCAACGCCGTCCTGCTCAAGCACGCCCCGATCTGCGCGGCCTCCGCGCTGCTCATGGAGGAGATCCTGCACGAGGCGGGGGTCGACAAGGGTGCCTACCAGAACATCTTCGCGAGCAACGACCAGGTCGCCGACATGCTGGCCGACCCGCGGGTGCAGGGAGTCTCGCTCACCGGGAGCGAGCGCGCCGGTGCGGCGGTCGCCGAGGCGGCGGGCCGCAACCTGAAGAAGGCCGTCCTCGAGCTGGGCGGATCCGACCCGATGATCGTGCTCGACTCCGCCGACGTGGCGAAGACGTCGAAGATCGCGGCCCGCGCGCGACTGTCCAACTGCGGGCAGGCCTGCAACTCCCCGAAGCGGATGTACGTGATGGCCGACCTGTACGACGACTTCGTCGACGGCCTGACCGCCCAGTTCGAGGGGTCGAAGGTCGGGGACCCGTTCGAGGACGACACCCAGGTCGGTCCGATGTCCTCCGCCTCCGCTCTGGACCTGCTCGAGGAGCAGGTCCAGGACGCGATCGACAAGGGCGCGACGGTCCGCACGGGTGGCAAGCGCCTCGACCGCGACGGGTCGTTCATGGCACCCACCGTGCTGACCGACGTCACCAAGGACATGCGCGCCTACACCGAGGAGCTCTTCGGTCCGGTCGCCGTCGTCTACAAGGTGGCGTCCGCCGACGAGGCCGTCGAGGCGGCCAACGCATCGGAGTTCGGGCTGAGCGGATCGGTGTGGACCACTGACGCGGACAAGGGACGCGCGGTCGCCGAGCGGCTCGACGTCGGCATGGCGTTCGTCAACGAGCACGGCACCACCGCGCCGGACCTGCCCTTCGGCGGCGTCAAGCGGTCCGGTTACGGCCGGGAGCTGGCGGCGTACGGCATGGACGAGTTCGTGAACAAGAAGCTGGTGCGCGGCTCCGCCAAATAACTGCGTTTTTCGCGCCGAACGCCGGTGTCCGACCATTCGGGAGTGCGGGCGCCGGCGTTCGGCGTGACGGGTGTCTCCTCGACCCGTGGAATGGCTCCAGCGTCCGGCTGGTTGGACCGAAGTAGAAAGTTCAACCGTCTCTCTGCTGGAGGAATTGCTGTGCCCACTGCTTTCGACCCGATCCGCATCGGCCGCTGGGATCTGCCGCAGCGCTTCGTGATGGCCCCGCTGACCCGCAACCGCGCGAGCGAGGGCGAGGCCCCCGCCCAGCTGAACGCCGAGTACTACGCCCAGCGTGCGACCGCCGGTCTGATCATCACCGAGGGCACCCAGCCCAGCGCCGTCGGCCAGGGCTACATGGCCACGCCGGGCATGCACAGCGACGCCCAGGTCGAGGGGTGGCGCCAGGTCGCCGACGCCGTGCACGCACGTGGCGGCAAGATCGTCGTCCAGCTCATGCACGCGGGCCGGATCGCGCACCCGGACAACAAGAACGGCATCGAGACCATCGCGCCCAGTGCCATTGCGGCCCCGGGCAAGATCGTGACGCCGACCGGTCAGCAGAGTTACCCCACGCCGCGCGCGCTGGAGACCTCTGAGATCCCCGCGCTCATCGAGGACTTTGTCTCGGCCTCCCGCAACGCCATCCGCGCCGGCCTCGACGGGGTCGAGATCCACGCCGCGAACGGCTACATCCTGCACCAGTTCCTCGCACCGTCGAGCAACCAGCGCAGCGACGCGTACGGCGGCTCCCCGACGGCGCGGGCCCGCCTCGTCGTCGAGGTCGCCCAGGCCGTCAGCGAGGCCATCGGCGCCGACCGCGTCGGCATCCGGATCTCGCCCGCGCACAACATTCAGGGCGTCCTGGAAGAGGACGAGGTGCAGACCCGTGCGACCTACGAGTCGCTGGTCGACGGCATCGCGCCGCTCGGGATGGCCTACCTGAGCATCCTCGCCGACCCCGCGTCGACGCTGGTGTCCGATCTGCGCACCCGCTTCGGCGGACCGGTCATCGTCAACTCCGGCTTCTCCAGCGTCACCACCCTGGACGACGTCAACGAGGTGCTGGAGAAGGGGCACGCCGACGCGGTCGCCGTGGGCCGTGAGTTCCTGGCGAACCCCGACCTCGCCGAGCGCTGGCGCGCCGGTGCCGAGCTGAACGAGCCGAATTCGGACACGTTCTACGGCGGCGGCGCCGAGGGGTACACCGACTACCCGACGCTGCAGGAGTCGGCCGAGCGTCGCTCCGCCTGACGCCGAGCTGACTGAGCCGGGCGGGTCCTCGTGGACCCGCCCGGCTTCGTCATGTGTGCTCGCTCGCGCCGGATTTCGAGGCGTGCCAACGGCGTACGGCGTGCAGCAGGTCCTCTGCGAGGGGCTGCGGATTGTGCGCGACCTCCCACCGGAAACCGTCCGGATCGGCGAAATAGCCGGAGTAGCCGCCCCAGTCGCGGTGCTCGCCCGGCGACGCATCGCCGCCTGCCGCCCGCGCGACCTGCAGGACGGAGTCGACCTCGGCCGGGGACCCCACGTTGTGCGAGAGCGTCACCGGTGCCAGTCCGCTCATCGGCTCGCCGACCTCCGCGACGAAGCCCTCGCGCGACCAGAGCGACAACATCACCGTCGGCCCGACGGGTATGAAGATCACCTCGCCGGGGGCCTCGAACGCCGGCTGCCATCCCAGTCCGTCGACGTAGAACCGGCGCGAGGCGGCCGTGCTGGCGACGGCCAGGGTGATGAACGACAGATGCTGTTCCATGATCCGGAAGCTACTCGCGCCCAGCGACACCCCGGGGTCCGGCAGCATCAGCACCGGCAGGGTCGACATGATGGTCGTGTCGTCGGCGGGGTACGCCGGACGACCGCTCGCCCACGCGCCACGCAAGCCGAGGAGTTGCCGGATGCCGCAGACCAGTGGCGACGTCACGGACCTGCCCCTCGACGGGGTGCGTGTCGTCACGCTCGCGGTCAACCTGCCCGGCCCGGTCGCGGCCGCACGCTTGCACGCACTGGGTGCGCGGGTCGCCAAGGTCGAACCGCCGACCGGCGATCCGCTGGCCGCGGCGTGCCGCTCCTACTACGACGAGCTGGTGGCCGGCCAGGAGCTCGTGCAGCTCGATCTCAAGAGCGAGGCCGGACGGGCGTCGCTGTGGCAGTTGCTCGACGACGCCGATCTCCTGCTCACCTCCTCTCGTCCTCGGGCCCTCGAGCGGCTCGGCCTCGACCGGCAGTCGGTGCGGTCGCGCAAGCCCCGGCTGTCGTACGTCGCGATCGTCGGTGACCCTGGCGCCTCCGGTGACCTTCCCGGTCACGACCTCACCTACCAGGCGAGCGCGGGCACGCTGCGTCCCCCGCAGATGCCGACGGTCCTCGTGGCCGACCTGGCCGGTGCCGAACGCGCGACGGCCGAGTCCTGTGCGGTGCTGCTGCACGCGGCGCGCACGGGGGAGGGTGGCTACCGCGAAGTGGTGCTGAGCGAGGTCGCCTACGACATGGCGCAGGCGACCCACCACGGCCTCACCGCACCGGGCGGACCTCTGACCGGTGGGCTCCCGGGATACGGCATCTACGAGGCATCCACCGGTTTCGTGGCCGTCGCGGCGCTGGAGCCGCACTTCTGGCAGGAGCTGGTGCGAGGACTCGGTGTCGAGGGCAGCCGGCGTGATCTCGAGGCGACCTTCCGCACCCGACCCGCGGACGCGTGGGAGGTCTGGGCGCAGGAGCGAGGGCTGCCCGTCGTGGCGGTGCGGGCACCGTGAGACTCCTAGCGGTCGCCGACGTTTCGACCATGCACGCCGGGGCAGATCTGCCCCGGTGTGCATGTCCGAAACTCAGCCCGCGAGCAACTCGTCCGTTCGCGGGTCGGGGGAGCCGTCGTAGTAGCGATCCAGCACCTGGGTGAAGAGCCGTTCAGCGGGATCGGCCCGCAGGAAGAGCGTCATCGACGACCGCAGCTTGACCCCGTCGATGCCGCCCAGGATCTGCACGGCGGAGCGGCCCCGCACACCGAGCAGCGCTTCGCAGCACTCCCGCAACCGCGGGCCGAGCACCGGGTGCTGCAGGTACGCGCGAGCCTCGGGCAGGCCCGATACGGCGTACCGCTGCGCCGTCGGGCTCATGCCCAGGCCGGCGATCTGGGGGAAGACGAACCACATCCAGTGGCTGCGCTTGTCGCCCGCGCGCAACTCGCGCAGGGCGGTGTCGTACGTGCCACCGTCCTGAGCCGTCACGAAGCGCTCCAGTTCGAAGCTCATGCCCGACGTCCCGACAGCACGGACCGCCGTGAACCGAGCCGGTCCGAGCGCAGACCGCCGGCCCGTTTCGCCTCGCTCACCCGGCGAGGCTATCGACGGGCGAGGAGCCCGACAAGCAGTTCGACGTGCGACTCAACGGACTCCCACGAGCACGCGGTCGTCGCCGTGCTGCCAGACCGTTCCGACCTCGGTGAAGCCGGCGTCGCGCAGGTAGCGGACGTGGTCGTCGAGGGACGGCAGGTCGGGCACGTCGTGCTCGATGGGACGCGCTCCTCGGGCGCCGACGAGATCGGCGAGCTCGGGTGCGCGACCGACCGCATCCCACCAGGCGGCCCAGTCCTCGTTCTCGCCGGTGCCGACCCGACTGACCCGTGCGTCACGTACGACGCGGGTGAGGTGCTGCAGCTGCGCGCGGCCGTCCGTCTCGAGGAGATGGTCGCCGTCCACCAGGACACCACCGGGCCGCAACAACCTGCCGGCGGTCGCGTAGACGGCAGCGAGCTGCGGGCCGGTGAGCCAGTGCAGAGCGGTGGTGCTCACGATCGCGTCGACACTGCCGTCCCGCAGATGCGCGGCTGCAGCCCACCCCTCGTCGCGCAGATCATGCTCGACCACGTGCAGACCCGCACGGTCGCCGTAGGCGCTCCGCGCCAGCCCGAGCAGGAGGGGGTCGGCGTCGACGGCGACCAGCCGGGCCTGCGGGATGCGGTCGAGCAGCCGCACCGACAGCGATCCGGGGCCCGCGCCGAGATCGACGACGACCGGCGAGGGAGCGTCGGCGACGACGGCTGCGACGACGTCGCCGATCACCGCGAAGCGCTCGTCGCGGTCCGGGACGTAACGCTCCTGTTGCGCATCCCACCGCCGCAGCCATTCACGCGCACGTTCCGGGGTCGGTCCGATCTGGTTACTGGTAAAGTCGTTCATGTCAGTCACGCTAGAGAGAAGGATGTGACTAGTCAAGTGACTTTCGGCAGTCATGTCGACGGTGTCGTGGCGGTGGGGCGCGAACTCGTCAACGTCGCGACCCCCGGTGAACGGCAGGGCCGGTCGTACGACGTGCCCGGTCCTGCGCAGTTGCTGTCCGGGCTCGCCGACGCGGTCCGGCTCAGCGGGCGCGACGCGCGCGTGCCTGATGCCGGCGCGGTGGAGGCGTTCCTCGACCTCGCGCGGCGGGTGCGCCCGGTCTACGAGTTCGTCGAGGCCCGAGAGATGGATCAGGCCGCCGAGGTGACGAACGCGCTGCTCGATCGCTATGCGGCGCGTCCACGGCTCGAGTCGCACGGTGGCCAGCCGTGGCATCTGCACTTCCACGGGGATCGCAGGGCGGACGCTTCCGGCTGGGGTGCGGCGGTGGCGATGGGGCTCGCGACCGTCCTCGGCAGCGAGTACGCAGACCGGCTGGGCGTCTGCGCCGCACCCGCCTGCGACCGGGTGTTCGTCGACGTCTCACGCAACGGGTTGCGCCGCTTCTGCTCCGAGGCGTGTCAGAGCCGCGTCAAGGCCGCCGCCCACCGCGCGAGGCAGCGCGCCTGACCCCGGCCCGACCGGCCGCCGCGACGTCGGTTCAGCCGAGGGCGGGAGCCAGGTCGGCGAGGCGGCGCGCCGCCGCTTCGAAGTCGGCGTCGTACGGCGTCCCGACCACGACGTGGTCGGCACCCATGGCGCGGTGCTGTGAGATCACGTCGTTCAGCTCGCCCGGACCGGACTCGCCGACGGGCACGTACACGACCAGCAGGCGGTCGGCGCCGATCTGCTCGCGCGCCTGCGCCGTGAACTGCGGCGACTGGCCGGCGGGTAGGGCGCCGTCTGCCAGTTCGGCGGCCACTGCGGTCATCCGAGGGCCGTTAGCAGCCAGCAACATCGGGTAGTCGCGGTCGGTGAGCTGGTCCAGGTAGTGCCGCGCGGTCTGCAGCGGACTGCCGTACTCACGCCCGACGCTCGCGGCCTGCTGAGGCCATCCGACGCCCACTCCGAGCACGAACCGACCCGGAAACGCCTGGGCGAGCTGGGTGGCGGCAGCATGAGCGGTCGGGGCGGGCCGCACCCAGGCGTTGGCGATGCAGGTGCCGACGACGGCGTCCGCGGTGGCGGCCAACCACAGCGCCGACCGCACCAGCGCGTCAGCGCCGACGATCTCGTTCGTCCAGATCGCGCGGTACCCGGATGCTTCGAGCCGCCGCACGCCGGCGACCTGCTCGGCGATCGCGGGCGCCGACGCGCTCACCCCGATGCATGCGCCGACCGGGCCGAGCCTGGCACGCAGATCCCTGATGTCATCCGCTGTCGTCACGTGCCCCACCGTAATCCGGACGTCGCGACGGCGCCGGTCCGCACGATCACGCGTCCAGGCGGGCGACCAGGGTGCGCGGCGCGGTCCGTCGGTACGACGCGTCGAGCAGCTCGCGCACCTCGTCCCAGTCCGGCTCCGCGCCGGCGAGGTCGAGGGCCAACCAACCGGACGGGCCGAGGTAGGCGGGCACGTGCACGCGGTCGTCGTCCAGCAGCGCGGCCCGTTCGTCCGCGTCCGGCAGGAAGAGGAGCGCGTGGGCGAGCAGGGGCGACCCGTGGTCGCCCTTCACTGACCCGCCGTAGTAGGCGAAGACCTTGTTCGTGAAGAACGTCGGGCGGCCGTGCGCCACCTTCTCCTGCGCCTCCGGGAACGCCAGTGCCAGGCCGCGCAACCGCCGCAGCAGGGGATCGTCGTCGTCGAACCTGATCGGGTGCGCCATCGCGCCACGGTACGGCGCAGCACGACTGCGGACGAGCGTTTCAGTCGTGCCCGAGAGCGCCCGGTGTGGTGTCGGGCGCGGGCTCCACGGCCGCCAGGCGGGCGATGGCCACCGACATGAGCGCCAGCAGGATCACCAGCGCCGGGAACACCCAGTACCCGGGACGCAAGGCCTCCTTGTAGACGACGACCCCGATGACGACGCTCGCCAGGGGGTCGACCACGGCGATCGTGGGCTGGCTGGCGACCAGCGGACCCGCCTGATAGGCGAGCTGGCACAGCAGGATCCCCGAGACGCCGACGACGACGACGGCGTACGGCGTCCAGCTGGTGAGCAGCGTCGGGATGCCGTGTTCGAACTTCTGCGTGCAGGTCTTCAGCAGAGCGGCGTTGATCGCGTAGAGGATCCCGACCGCGATGCCGAGCGAAGTGGTGCGCCATTGCATGGTGTGGGCTCGCCGCGCGATCACGACGCAGCTGGCGATGATCACGATCCCGATGGCCGCGGCGATCGACGCCGGGATCTGATCGACCGTCTCGAACTTGGCGTTGACCGAGCTGATGCCGGAGACGAAGAGGAAGCCGATCAGCGTGGCGATGAGCAGCACCGCCCAGCGGATCTCCGCGCCGGGGATGGTGCGGGCCTCGACGT